>JAHDDL010000059.1:0-4536 GCA_020629415.1 Maribacter sp.
GGTAATTCTTCTGTTCCGCCCACATTCTCTACACCAATAGCACAATGGTTAAGACCAATGACATGGCGTGCCATGGTAGTTTCCGGTAATAATTGATATATAGTACCGTCTCTATCTACCATAAAATGGGAAGATACGTTTAGGCCACTAACATTTTTAATATCCGGCCTCCAATTAGGTAAGGTTGCGGGATCAAAAGCCTCAAAAGATTTTTTGAACGTTGGTATGACCGTCCAATGCAGCACAATCATCTTAGGTATAATTTTAGGAGAATCCTGTTCTAGACCATACCTGTTTTGAAGATATGCCAAAGTCAACAATTTACGCTCTTCGTTAAAAGTTATAGGGTGCTCAATAATGATTTTGCTAGAAGAGCAAGCGCTTAGAGTACCTATTAATATGAGATATAAAATGTGTTGTTTCATTATTCAACCGTTTCTATACTGTCTTTTTTAACAGCATAGGATATCTTAATTTTTCTTCTCCCCCATTCTTTGGCCTTAGTTACATTTTCACCCATATAAATATCAATACGGTTGCGCCAACGAGAATGCATTTTATCTTTCACCAAATAAATACCCTCAAAGGTATCTATCTTTACCATAGTATTATAGCTTAAGCCTTTTCTTAGCAAATCTCTAGATACCGCAATCCATTTTTGACCAGGTTTTATAGAATCTCCCCATGCCGTAATTGCAGGATGCTCATAAGATGTTTGGTATGGTAAAGAATTATATGCAGTCGCCGTAACTTCCAGCTCAACCCAGTTATATTTATCATCCATAGATTTCTCAGAACAGCTAATAGCTAGTATCAAGATTAATAAAATGGATGTTTTTTGTACCATACCTACTAATGTAGCTTATTTTCTAAAATTAAAAGGTCTGTATAACTTTCCTTCCATGCTTCGTTTAAATATGCCGGCACGGGAGTAAATGAATAATTTAAGGCACTTAATACCAAATCATCATCGCCATCATTATCAATATCTGCAGCATCCATTAAAAACCATCTGCCCAGTTTGGTATTTGCAAAATGCTCTGTAGAAAATATATAGTGGGAGCTTTGCTCATTTTTTAAATATACCACGTTATAATCCGGGTGCTTTTCATAATCTGGGAACGTAGCCAATACTACAAAATCTACATCTCCATCTTGATCAAAATCATTGGCAATAACCCTCGTTGCACCATTAAGGGGATAAAAAAAGGTTTCCTCAAAATTATTATGACCATCGTTTAAATGAATACGCAAACCATGGTATGGCTTATGGATAATGGATTTATCGGCATTATCACCATTAACCGTAATTATATCATCAAAGCCATCGCCATCGTAATCTATCAGTTCAAACCAACTAGAACCATAAACAGGGTTAAAACGAATCACTTTGTCCATTTCAAAGTTCAAGTTTTCCTTTTGATATAATATGTATATTGCTTCATCACCTTGTGCGGCCATAACTACCAGGTCTTTTTTTCCATCATGGTCCATATCTTTGGCGATAACACGTATAGACCCTGGAACATTCAGCAGCGTTTTATTATTGTAAAATCCAAAAGTATCCTTTTCCAGCAGCGTTAGTTTGCCTTTTAGGTTGCCAAATTCGCTAATAATTATTTCTTCGTTGCCATTATCATTTAAATCAATATATAATGTATGTACCGGTCTGTGCAGCGAATCTTGTAATACTTTGGTAGCGCTACCGCTTCTAACTACTGTTTTTCCCCTTGGTATCTCATTAGGATCCATTACGCCCATATTGGTTACAAAAATACTATCACCACTAATTCGCGCATCGGTTATAGCTAAATTAAAGTTGCCCAATAATTCATTCTTTTCTGTTTCCAAGTTGTATGCGGATAAAGCTCCTCTCCTATTACCTGTCAAAATTTTATGGTGCAGCGTATCTATCTTTAAAAAAGTATATAGATTACCCTTTACGCTATCCAAAGCAACAGGTTTTGCAATGAATTGAGAAAGTGTTGCATTTTCTATAGCAACAGGATTATTTATAACACTATCCGGCGCCATACTAACTATGTACTCTACCAATAAATTCCAATCTTCTTGTTTTATAATTGGTTTAGAAGGATAAATACCTGTTTTAATAATAGCAATCTGTTCATCAAAGGAATGTTGGTAATATGGATGGTGTTCCGCAGTAATGATTCCTAGTCGCGCGCCCATTTCTGGCAGTACATTATCTTTCCAGATATGCTTAGGTAAATCGTTAATGTTAGGTGCTAAATGGCAGCTTGCACAATAAGTTTTATAAAGAACCACCTCTTTAGGACGGTTTTCAGTATTGCAAGATAAAACTGAACATAGTAAAACAGTATATATGAAAAATTTTAAATGCATTTAAATTTGATGGTTTTATATAGCTAGAATTGGAATAATTGAAGATACCTATACTTAAATAATCTAGCAAGATATAAGTGCTTGCTTTTCTTTAAATTTGTAAGGCTATGAAAAAAGAAAAAAAACCAGATAATGTAGTGTTCAATGAGGACACTCAAGAATATCACGGCAAATTATCACCTTTTGCAACGGGTGTATCCGCTCCTAAAATTACGCCGCCGGACATTACTTCTTGGAAGAACACACATATTGTAAGCGCCAATAACCAGTTTAAGGCAGAATATGAGGCACTACAGGCGTCATATAGAAAACTGATGGACAATTTTGAATACAATAACCTTGTATATAGTGCAAAGTTTAGTTTTGAACCCATTGTGGGCAAAGAATACCATTTGTACAGGGCAAAAGATGAAAGTACATTCTTATCGCTGATTTTACCAGAAGAATGCAACTTTGATTATTTGGGAAGTTTTAAACTAGGACCTGATAAGACATGGGAAAAAATGTAGTGACCAAAAAGATATACCAATAGTTCAATAGTGACTTTTACAAAAAGTTTAAAGAATAAAGTGAAAATGAAAAAGCTTAAATGGATTTTTGGTATCGCCTTAATTTGCCTAATTGCCGCAGCATATTTCAACTATCCCAAATTAAATTTAATATCTGGCTATGCTTCTAAAAACATGGCTTCAAGTGTTTTTACAGCAGATAGAGACATTGACGGTATTACCTTAAATGACAATAATATGCCATTAATAAAATTGGCAGATACTAAAGTGTCCAATAAAAACAAATCTGCTACAGCTACGGTATACGGACTAATGCCAAGAACGGCCGTTTATAAAGAAGGACTTGGTGCAGTGCTAACCAACAAAGAGTTTTCTAAGCATAATTTTGATATTGTACCTAATAGGTTTACAAAAAAAGACACATTGCCTTTCCCCTACGGTAATAACGGAGTAATAGATACTGTTTTAGACAATGTAGCTTACGATAAATTAGAAGTTGCTTTTGAAAATGCTTTTAAAGATGCCGAACAAAAAACAAGATCTCTTTTAGTAATACATAAAAACCAAATTATTGGGGAACGGTACATTGATGGGTTCACGAAAGACACCAAAATTCTGGGCTGGTCCATGACCAAAAGTATTTTGGCTACGCTATACGGTATTTTAGAATATCAAGATAAAATTGATATAGATTACAAACCGTTTTCAGATGAAATACGCATGAAGAATCCGAAAACAAACATTACGCTTGATCATCTCTTACGTATGCAAAGCGGTTTAGAATGGGACGAGAACTATTTTAAAATATCCGATGTTACCCGCATGCTATTCCTAGATTCTGATATGACCTTGGCACAGCGAAATAAAAAAGTAGTTGCCCAACCTACAGAAATTTGGAACTATTCTTCTGGTACCACTAACTTACTTTCAGGAATTCTAAGAGAGCAGTTCGCTACACATCAAGAATATCTTGACTTTCCATATAAGGAACTGATCGATAGAATTGGAATGAACTCTATGCTTTTGGAGACCGATCTAAACGGTAATTATATATTATCCTCTTATGGATGGGCAACAACAAGAGACTGGGCCAAATTTGGATTATTATACCTGAATAGAGGTGAATGGAACGGTGAACGTATTTTTTCCGAGTCATGGTCAGACTACGTTTCCAAGCCAACCATCAACTCCAATGGTACTTATGGCGCCCATTTTTGGTTAAATGCGAAAGCAAAGTATGCAGATATCCCCACAGACCTATATTCCGTAAACGGATTTCAGGGACAACGAATATTTATAATACCATCAAAAGATTTGGTTGTAGTAAGAACCGGTCTTAAAGAACAGACCGATGAACAATTTAACACCCTGTTGAAAGAAATTATAGCGTCTATTCGATAAAAGGTTCAAAATTTTAACCTTTTCAATACAATACCACAATTTATAGTCCATTCACAACAGAATTCCCTTGTCTGGCAACAATAGTTTCAGAGAACCCTAAATGATATATACATTTACAGTGTTATTAAAAACGAAATAAAAATTTTTCATTTTCATATAGTGTTCTCGTAAAAGAGTCTGATCTTCACTGATCAGACTCTTTTTAGTTTAGGGTGTTTCCAGTTTCCAGTTTCCAGTTTCCAGTTTCCAGTTTCCAGTTTCC
>JAHDDL010000059.1:4636-16349 GCA_020629415.1 Maribacter sp.
GTTTCCAGTTTCCAGTTTCCAGTTTCCAGTTTCCAGTTTCCAGTTTCCAGTTTCCGAAAACTAAAAAAGTTCATTTTTTTCTTTAGAAAAAATGAACTTTTTTAAGGTCACCATCAACGGACAACCATCAACGGACAACCATCAACGGACAACCATCAACGGACAACCATCAAAGGACAACCATCAACGGACTTACGGCAGCCAATTATCCTTACCAAAATTAGGCTTACGTTTTTCAAGAAATGCATTTCTACCTTCTTTTGCTTCTTCTGTCATATAAGCCAATCTAGTTGCTTCACCTGCAAAAACTTGCTGACCTACCATTCCGTCATCGGTTAAGTTCATGGAGAATTTTAGCATTTTAATAGACGTAGGAGATTTTTCCAATACCTCTTGTGCCCATTGAAAGGCGGTGTCTTCTAACTCGTCATGTGGTATTACGGCGTTGACCATCCCCATATCAAATGCATCTTGTGCAGAATAGTTTCTTCCTAAAAAGAAAATTTCACGTGCTTTTTTCTGTCCCACCATTTTAGCCAAATATGCAGAACCGTATCCACCATCAAAGCTGGTTACATCCGCATCCGTTTGTTTAAATATTGCATGTTCTTTACTGGCCAATGTCATATCACACACTACGTGAAGACTATGACCACCTCCAACGGCCCAACCTGGGACTACGCAAATAACTACTTTGGGCATAAAACGAATCATTCGTTGTACTTCAAGAATGTTCAAACGGTGTTGTCCATCTTGTCCAACATATCCTTTCTCTCCCCTAGCCTTTTGGTCACCACCGCTACAAAAAGACCATATTCCGTCTTTAGTTGAAGGACCTTCCGCAGAAAGTAAAACCACTCCTATAGAAGTATCTTCCTGTGCATCATAAAAGGCTTTTATAAGTTCACTTGTGGTATGTGGTCTAAAGGCATTGCGCACATTAGGCCTGTTGAAAGCAATACGTGCTACACCGTCACATTTTTTATAGGTAATATCATCAAATTCTATTGCGGTTTTCCAATCGGGTGATTTCATAATTTCTAATAATTCTATTATGGTATAAAGATAAGGTTTCGGGATATACTCGTCCAAATCTGTAGAGCCTCATAAAGCTTTGAAAATGTAGTTTAACTCAAACGAGTTATTTATCAATTTGTTTGAAACACTGAAATTGACCTATATCAGCTAAGTTTACGCCTAATCAAATAGATCGTTTCATGAAACAATCCCTTTTCACGTTTATAAAATCGCTGCGAGAATTTTTAGCGAATAAATTAAACCAATATAATACAACATTGCCTTATGTAATTACAGTTTTAATAGCTTTGATTTTGGTTGTAGGTGGCATAAACCTCTTCGTTGAATTGACGGATACATTAAAAACAGAAACCCTGGCTGCCTATGATACTTCTATTACAGATTACGTGATTTCTTACCGAACGCCAACACTAACCTCCTATTTTAAATTCATGACCAATGTTGGCGACACCTATGGGTATTTGATCGTACTAACTATTTTCCTTTTAGTATCCCTTATAGTCTTTAAACGTTGGAAATATGTAGTACAGGCCACTTTGATTCTGGCTTTGGCCACCATTTCAAATATGATGCTAAAACGGTTTATTGATCGGGCCAGACCGGGGATAGAACATCTGGTATCGGTAGAAACCCTTAGTTATCCAAGTGGTCATGCAATGAGTGCTATGGCATTCTACGGATTTCTTATTTTTCTGGTCACTAAATTCAAAATTCAGAGGGTGATGAAATATGCATTGGTCATTGTATTAATGACAATAATTCTAAGCATAGGTATCAGTAGAATATACTTAGGCGTTCATTTTCCCTCGGATATCGCAGGCGGATTTATTGCCGGATTCATTTGGGTAGTTTTCTGTGTGCTGGTTTTTGATTTAATCGAATTATTTAGACGAGATCCAGAGACCTGAGAATTAATTTTAATATAAATATAACGTGACCTTACAGGTATAAAATAGAGATTTCAATATTTTAGATTAAAAAAGAACTAATACCAATTTTAGAGAAAAGAATACTATGTCTAGAACAAAAATAGCATTGGTAACCGGTGGTAGCCGCGGAATAGGAAAAAATATAGCATTAAAAATCGCAGAAAAAGGATTGGATGTAATATTAACGTATCACTCAAAAAAAGAGGCTGCAGCAGAAGTGGTCAAAGAAATAGAAAAAATAGGTCAAAAGGCAGTCGCGTTTCAATTAGATACAAGTGACACTTCAAATTTTTCTAGTTTCTTTAAAACGGTTTCCATGTATTTAAATGAAAATTACCGCACAGCTAAATTTGACTATTTGGTAAATAATGCCGGAACAGGAATTTACAAACCATTTCTAGAAACTACAGAAACTGATTTTGATGACATGATGAACATACATTTAAAAGGTGTTTATTTTTTAACTCAGCATGCTGTGGAACAATTGAATGATGGTGGCGGAATCATAAACATATCATCTGGTTTGGTGCGTGTAACCATTCCAGGATCTTCAGCTTACGCAAGTATGAAAGGTGGAATCGATGTGTTAACACGATTTCTGGCAAAGGAATTAAGCGACAAAAAAATTAGAGTAAATGTAGTGGCTCCCGGTGCCGTAGGTACGGACTTTGGTGGTGGTGCAAATAAGGACAATGAAGATAGGCGTGAAAAAATTAGCAGTAATACAGCTTTAGGTCGCGTTGGTGAACCAGAAGATATTGGCGGTATTGTAGCTTTTTTATGTACGGAAGATGCAGCTTGGATAAATGGGCAGCGTATAGAAGCTACAGGAGGGTTAATGTTATAAAAATATTGATTTACAAGCAGATAGCTGAAGAATAGTTAACTTCTCATTTCAATTATCATTAATTTTAAAACCTGATCAATTTTGTTATTCATGTATTTATTATGAAAAAAACTATACTACTAATAGCTTGCTTTAACTTATTTATTTCCGTTGGACTTGCCCAAAATTTCAGAGGCTTGGATAAAAGTCCGTTGGATAGGGTGTATTTACCGGACCAATTTGCTCACGACATAAAATTTGCTCCAGAAAGAAATCTACCAGATTCCCCTATTTTAAGGATTGATTATAGCAGACCTCAAAAAAAAGGTCGCCCAGTTTTTGACGGTATGGTCAAATACAATGAAATATGGCGACTTGGAGCCAATGAGGCAACGGAGATCAAAGTATACCAAGATGTTAAAATAGATGGCAAATTACTTAGGAAAGGTACCTACACCATGTACGCTTTACCTACTAAAGAGATTTGGACCATAATATTCAATACGGATATTGATCAATGGGGACATTATAGCTATGACGATAATAATGATGTTCTAAGAGTTGAAGCCCATGTTTTACAAAACGATCGACCAATAGAAGAATTTACCATTCAATTTGAAGATTCTGAACAAGGTGTTGCCGTAATGTATATTGCTTGGGATATGAACAGGGTAGAGATTCCAATAAGTTATTAAAACTGTATAGTCAAATTTGAAAAATATACCGGATATATCATTTCAAGATGCCGATAATAAGCACAGTTTTGAGTGTTTAAATCTGACCAAGTTTTTTGCTAGAATCCCTGAAATAACAGACCACAACCCTACCACACAGAATTCATTTTTTTGCGTTATTGATCGTTACAGATGGCAATGGCACACATCAAGTAGATTTAGAAGATTATACCGTACAAAAAGGATCGGTACTGAAATTGGCAAAAGGTCAAGTTCATGCTTTTCAAAAGAATGCCACTTACAAAGGGTTTTTGGTATTGTTTACAGAAAATTTTGTGATGAACCACTTCTCAAAATCCTCGATCAATATGATCTCACATCTCTATAATTACCACGTTACATCCCCTATTTCAGAAAATGAAGAGTTAAACCATTCCTTTTTACAGGAATTAAATGAAGAGCTTAGGAATTCAAATGATTATGCTAGAAATAATATAGTAGCCTCTTTGATCAATCTTTATTTATTGAGACTTGAACGGGAATTTGATCAGCAATTGCCCCATAATAATGCAAAGAATTACACCATTTTCATCACATTTAAAAACTTAGTAGAACAAAATTATGCTACTACAAGAAATGTGAAAGACTATGCCGAAATGCTTAACATTACTACCAAACACCTAAATGAAATAGTTAAGGAGTTTACCTTGGACACGGCTAAAACCTTTATTGACGGTTACGTAATTCTTGAAGCAAAAAGATCTATTGTCAGTACAGATAATGGCTTTAAAGAAATAGCGTACGAAATTGGCTTTAATGAGCTAACAAATTTTACTAAATTCTTTAAAAAAAATACTGGTGTTTCTCCTAAAACATTCAGAAACAGCCTAATATAATTACTCACATTTACCATTCTTAGCTTCATATTGATAACAGAATACCACTATTGCCATTTTAGTTTTGCAGTGTAGAATTACACTTAAAATTAACTAAAATGAAAATTATGAAATCAAAATTATTCGCAATTAGTCTGTTTACGATGGCAATAGCCAGCTGTAACAGCCCAGAAAAAAAAGTGGAGACTGTTTTAGAAGTAACCAGTTTCAATATCAAGACCACCGTAAGTGAATTGGAATTTAATAAACTTGATGCTGAAATAGAAAAAACTTTTACAAGTAAGCAGCCTGGTTTTATTAGACGTCAAAGCGGTGTTGACGAACAAGGTAGATATGTGGTATTGGTATATTGGAAATCAGTTGCCGATGCAGAAGCTTCAATGAATAAATTTATGTCAGATGAGTCTGTTGCCAGTTATGCAGGTATGATTGATGGTTCTTCAATGAAAATGTCCCGTTTTACAATAACCGATGAATTTACTGCTACGAATAGCACATTTACAGAAGTAATGACCTTTAAATTAAAGGAAGGTGCCAATGTTGAAGCTTTTAATGCAGTAAATGACAGAGTTGGACCGGAATTCAGCGAAAAACAAACCGGATTTTTACAACGAATTACTGGGTTTAATAAAAAAGGAGAACAAGTTGCTATTGCGTATTGGGATACAAAAGCGCATTCAGATGCAGTAATCAATGATTTTATGAATGCCGCGGTTGCTAAAGAATTCATGGGGATGATGGATCAGTCTACCATAGAAATGATCAGATTTCAATCACTAACATCTTTAAAGAATGTAAAATTATCTAATAAAGACAAAGTAGTTGCATTATTGAACAGCTTTAATACAGGTAACCAAACACCTATTTCTTACATTAATCCTAATACGTACATTCAGCACAATTTAGATGTAGCAGATGGCTTACAAGGTTTTGGTGAAGTAATGCAACATGCCGCGGAAGGCGGATTTAAAGCAAATGTACTACGTGCGTTTCAAGATGGGGATTATGTGTTTACGCATACTGAATATGATTTCTTCGGACCAAAAGCAGGATTTGATATTTTTCGATTTGAAGATGGAATGATCGTTGAGCATTGGGACAACTTATTACCTGTTCAAAAGCCAAACCCAAGTGGAAGATCTCAATTTGACGGTGCCACTACTTTGACCGATCTAGATAAGACAGAAGCAAATAAAGCTGTAGTTAGAGGTTTTATAGAAAATGTGCTTTTAAATCATGAAATGGATAAGGTGACCAACTACATCAACCCAGCAACCTACATTCAACATAATCCCGCTGTGGCAGATGGTTTAGATGGTTTTGGGGCAGCAATGAAATATTTTGCGGATAACGGTCTGGTAATGCAGTATGATAAACTACATTTCGTTTTGGGTCAGGGCAACTATGTGCTTAGCGTTAGCGAAGGTAAATTCGGTAAAGGCGACCATACCGCTTATTATGATCTATTTAGATTGGAAAATGGTTTAATTGTAGAACACTGGGATGTTATTGCTACAATACCTGCAAAATCTGAATGGAAAAACGAGAACGGAAAATTCTAATTCCCTCTAGAGAGTAAAACACCTCAGGGCAAGCCATCAGGCATTCAAAAGAAACAAACTTCTAAATTAAAGGAAAGCCTCAGGGTATTATACCCTTTGGCGGTGACAATAAAATTCTTAGCAAAGGAATAGCCGTTAACACGGTTGTTCCTTTTAAAAGGTTCAAAATATGATAATTGCAGCACAGCAAAAAATAGCAGCTACATTGGCAAATTTGTATGAAGATGCCAAATACGATGATATAAGAATAATGAAGGCTTTGACGAAAAGTATTCTGGGACCTATACGACCCATACATTTTAAGGATACCTACCTGGCCATCTCAAAAAAACAAGGAGAAGATATAGTACATCTTATTAAAGAAAATCGAATTAAAAATGTGGTTGAATTCGGTTCTTCATTCGGTATATCTACTTTGTATTTAGCCGAGGGTATTCTAGAAACAAATGGCAGTATTGTTACAACCGAACTTATAGATTCTAAAGCAAAAAAAGCCATTGAGAATTTTAAAAATGCTGGTGTTGATCACCTAATAGAAATGAGAATTGGCGATGCTATGGAAACACTTAAAGGATATGCGGAACCTATAGATTTATTATTTCTTGATGGATGGAAAGATTTATACCTATCCCTTTTTCTAATGCTAGAACCCAATTTTCATAGTAAAACAATAGTATACGTGGATAATGCAGAAATGCACGATACAAAACGATTTTTAAAAGAAATACAACAAACCAACAAATACCATTTAACACCAAAACATGACGGTAAAGTGGTTATCATAAATTCTAAATAACATGAGTGATATAAAAATTTGCCCAACATGTGGCAGTAAGTCAAAATTCAAAGAAAAAGATGGTGTAACCACGTACACCGCAGTGCAAGATGATGAGGCATTTAAAAAAATTGGTCAAATGAAAAAGGCAATGCAAAAGTTTAAGGACAAAGCAGAAGCTTTGGAAAAAGAATTGAACCAACTAAAAGCCTCTTTATAATATGCCATTTATAAAAAAGAATTATGGCTGGATCATAGTAACCATTCTTGCCATAATACCAATGTTCATTTTAAGTGCCATGTTTAAAATTGATACTTCTAATGGATTTGTTTTCACTTTAGTTGAAAATGGAGGTAAAGAAAGCATGTCAACTTTAGAAATGTTATATCATATCACAGGTGAATTTTCAATAAGATGGATGACCGCCGTGTTGACCTGTACTCCGTTTTTTATCCTATTTGGTATCCATAATCTATTTGTAAGACAAGCTATGGGTATAGCTACGGCTGTATGGAGTCTGTTGCATTTTGTCATATTTATTTGGGCAGAAGGTTTTTCAGAAACCTTTACCCAATTCAATTATATAGCCGGATTCATAGCCGTCTTAATATTGATTCCGTTGTTGTTCACTTCAAACAGAAAGTGGATGAAAAAATTAAAACGTACATGGAAAAAGCTTCAAAGTTTGGCATATTTGGCTATTATACTTAGCCTTTTACACGTAGCCATTTTAGAAAAAACATGGATGGTTTATGCCATAATTGTTGGTATTGGCTTTTTCATTAGAATACCGGTAATAAAAGAGAAAATAATCGCATTAAGAACAAAACAAGTAAAGCTGTAAATAAATCAAAATATTAATTCTATGAAAATAGCAGTAACATCGGCAAGTGGAAAATTAGGTGCAACCATTGTAAAGCATCTTATCAATTTAATAGGTAAAGAAAATGTGATCGGCATTGCCAGAACACCTGAAAAAGCTACATATTTAAATGTAGAAATCAGAAAGGGAGACTACAATAACCGCGAGGATTTTAATGAAGCATTACAAGGTGTAGATGCCGTTCTTTTAGTATCTGGCATGGATGAACCTCAAAAACGAATTCAGCAACACAGAAATGTGATTGAAGCTGCCAAACAAAATGGAGTACAAAAAATAGTGTACACCAGTATTGTTGGAGATGAAAATAATAACGCCTTCAGCCCTATTGTACAAAGCAACCGCCAAACAGAAAAAGATGTACAGAATTCCGGACTCAACTGGGTTATAGGAAGAAACGGAATTTACATAGAACCAGATTTGGAATATATAGATACCTATGTAAAAGAAGGAAGAATAGAAAACTGTGCCGGTCAAGGAAAATGTACCTATACCAGCCGAGAAGAACTAGGTTTTGCCTATGCAAAATTACTCGTAGAAGACAAACATAATGGCAATGTTTATAATCTTGTAGGTGAACCTGTTTCACAAAAGGAATTGGCTGAAAACATCAATAAGGTGTATGATACTAATTTAATCTACAATTCGGTACCTGTTGAAAAATACAAGGCAGACAGAAAGTCGGCTTTAGGTGACTTTATGGGTACTGTTATTGCCGGTATTTATGAAGGTATTAAAAACGGTGCCAATGATGTACCATCAGATTATGAAAAGGCTGCAGGCAGAGAACATAAAACACTTATTGAGATGATTACAGAATTCAAGAAAGATCAGTAACGGCTAATAATCTATTTTGCCATACGCACAGTGCAACCTAATAAACTATTAAAAAAATGTATACATTTTTTTAATTCTACCAGTTCACAAAAAAGGGATAGGAATACTAAACTAGTATAGTTAACTTTAAGATACTATTCATCATCAAAACTATCTTAATGAACATCGCCGTATTCAGTACCAAATCTTATGATCAAGAGTATTTTGAAAAGTATAATGCCGATTATGACTATAATTTTTCATTTTATGAAACCGCTTTAAATCCAGATACTGCCAAACTTTCGGCAGAATGCAATGTGGTATGTGTTTTTGTAAACGATGTAGTCAATGAAGAAACTATTAAAATATTATCCGCCAACGGTATAGAACTAATAGCACTACGCTGCGCTGGCTACAACAATGTAGATTTAGAAGCTGCAGACAGAGAAGGCATAAAAGTAGTAAGGGTGCCTGCCTATTCACCAGAAGCGGTTGCAGAGCATGCCTTGGCTTTGATATTGACCCTTAACCGTAAAACACACAAAGCTTACAACCGGGTCAGGGAAGGCAACTTTTCATTAAAGAACCTTATTGGTTTCAACCTGAGCAATAAAACCATAGGTATTATTGGAACAGGAAAAATTGGAGCAACATTCGGTAAATTATTAAAAGGTTTTGGTAGTAAGCTCATTGCATATGACATTGCTGAAAATGAAGAATTGGTAGCTGCAGGAGTAGAATTTTTACCGCTTGAAGAAGTATTTCAACAATCCGATATTATATCGTTGCACTGTCCTTTAAACAAACATACCAAGCATATCATCAATAAAGCATCTATTGCTAAAATGAAGGATGGTGTTATGATCGTCAACACCAGTAGAGGTGCCCTGATAAAAACGGAAGATGCCATTGCCGGACTTAAAGATAGAAAAATAGGATATTTGGGAATCGATGTTTATGAGCAGGAAGAAAATCTGTTTTTTGAGGATCTTTCAGAACATATCATTGAAGATGATATGATATTGAGACTATTAAGTTTCCCTAATGTGTTAATTACATCGCATCAGGCATATTTTACAAAAGAAGCAATGGATCAAATAACTACGATCACCTTAAACAATATTAAATCATTTGAGACAGGTAGCGAGTTAGAGAATGAGGTAAAGTAACTAATTTCAATTTCAGTGGACATGAAGGCATTTACCAAATATAAATATGGCGGTCCGGAGGTTCTTCAAATGAAAGAAGTTGAAAGCCCTGTTGTAAAAAACAATCATATTTTAGTGAAGGTGATGGCAAATTCCGCTAACCCGGCGGATTGGCATATTCTACGGGGAAAGCCCTTTTTTGCTAGATTTTCGTTCGGACTTTTTAAACCCAAGGATGCTATATTAGGTGCTGATTTTGCAGGAATTGTAAAAGAAATTGGTTCTGGCGTGCAGCATTTTAAAATTGGAGACCATGTATTTGGTGAAATGTTAGGTGGTGGTGCTTTTGCAGAATTTGCTTGTGTTCCGGCCTATGTTTGTGCTAAAATGCCAGAGCATGCAAAATTCACTACCATGGCAGGTGTTCCCATTGCAGGTCTAACAGCTTATCAGGCAATAATTATGCATGGTAACATAAAAAATGGAGAATCTGTATTGATTAATGGGGCATCTGGTGGTGTGGGTCATTTTGCGGTACAAATTGCCAAGGCATACGGAGCACATGTAACGGCTGTATGTTCTTCCAGAAATTCGGACTTTGTAAAATCAATTGGTGCAGATAATACCATTGCGTATGACAAGGTAGATATTCACCAGCATAAAGGACATTATGATGTAGTCATTGATGTACATGGCAACCTAACGCATTCCGATTATACACGAATGGGCAAAAGAGGTGTTATGGTCGGTTTTACTACTATAGGACATATTTCTGCCGTTTTATTGAAAAAAGCTTTCAGTAAGTTCCCATTGACCCAATTTACGGCTGAAGCGAATTCTAAAGATTTAAAAGTTTTGGCTTCTCTTATTAAAGAAGAACAAATCAAGGTCCACATAGAAAAGTCATATCCGTATACCCAGATACCTGAGGCAATAGCACATATTGAAAAAATGCGTACACGAGGTAAAGTGGTAATGGTTTGGAAAGATATTCTTGAATAGAAGGTTATTCTCCAATATCACAATAGAAAATGTCCTATAATTTATTAATTGTTTAAACTATTCCTATCTTATCGCCCTATATCGGAATAAAATGAAAAAATATACAATTGCCCTAGCATCTTTAGTAACAATTATTTGTTTTACGAATTGTAAAAACGCAACAAAAAAAACGAATGATGCTCCTATCGAAAATGATCCAGAAGAAACGGTTTACGCAAGTGAGGTAATTCCGTTCTTTGATGATTGGAAATTAATTTTGGGCGATGGTTCAAATGCGGGGGTAGCCAATAACTTTGAAAATAAAGATTTCTTTTACGTTGCCAATGACGGCAAAGATGATTGGGTAGTTTTTAAAGCACCCAATGGTGGCAATACCCATGGTTCTTCCAATAATACCAGGACCGAACTGGCGCAAATTAAAAAATGGTACCCAAAAACGGCAAATGACAAACTAACGGCAACCCTTAAAGTAATGAACGTGTCATCTACGGGAGATGCCCGTGTGGCAGCAACCCACGCGGTAGTTGTGGGTCAAATTCATAGCGCAGATGCCTTTGAAAACGAGCCATTGAAAATCTTTTACAAAAAATACCCAGGTCATACCAAAGGCTCTGTATTTTGGCATTATGAGATCAATACCGCTGGCGATGATAATTCTAAGAGGTGGGACTACTCTACTGCTGTTTGGGGCAATGATTTTTCCATAGTTGGTGAAACTGCGGACACCTATCCTACAGAACCTGAAGATGGCATAGCGCTAGGTGAAGAATTCAGCTATGAAGTTGTTGTAAAAGACGGAATCATGAGCTTAAAGTTTATGAGTGACGGACATGAAACCAAAACGTTTACCAAAAATTTACTGGAATCGGAATACCCAACACAGGCGGATATACCTGAGCAAACCAAGAAATTGTTTTTCCCTATTGGTCAAGATGGTGTAGAACGAAAAGAAGCATACGCTGGTGAAGGCTGCTTTTTTAAATTGGGCGCTTATAATCAAACCAACGGAAAATCTCCAGATGAAAACATGAACTGGTGCTCAGGTGCAGAAACCCATGGTGGCGATATTCAAAAACAATATGCCGATGGCAATTATGCAGAAGTTTGGTTCAAAACCGCTAGTATAGAAGTTAGCGATGCTGCAGTATCAAATGAAGGGTATTTCT
>JAHDDL010000022.1:0-1715 GCA_020629415.1 Maribacter sp.
TTGAAGAAACTGCGAGTGCCGATTATACTTTTGAACCATCAAAAGTTGAAATCATTGAACAATTGATTCCTAAGTCCTTGAAGACACAATTGTACAAAGGTATTAGAGATTCTTTTGCTAGTGAACACGGTGCACGTATGACGGCAATGCACAAAGCAACTGATAACGCAACAGAAATGCGCGATCAATTGAAATTAACATATAACAAAGCAAGACAAGCAGCTATTACCAATGAAATTTTAGAGATTGTTGGTGGTGCAGAGGCATTGAACAATTAAAAATGTTCATATATAGATGACTTCTTGTTGTCTCAGCTTAATACGCTTTTAACTATATATAAAAACCCCACTCCCCAGTGGGGTTTTTGTTTTTATTGCTTTTATTATCCTTTTTTTACCCGACTTTTGTCTTGACCATGAAATCTAAGAAAACCGCGTTACTATTTATTTTCATTACCATCTTAGTGGATGTTATAGGTATAGGTATCATCTTACCGATAATTCCCGATTTGATTATGGAGTTAACAGGCGAGGGCAATCACATGGCAATTATTTACGGTATGGGGCTAACGACCGCTTTTGCGGGTATGCAATTTTTGTTTTCACCGGTATTGGGTGAAATTTCGGATAGATATGGTAGAAGACCCATATTACTTTTGGCACTTTTAGGTTTAAGTATAGATTACTTAATTCATGCCTGGGCACCCACAATCACCTGGTTGTTTCTAGGTCGTTTTTTAGCGGGGATAACCGGAGCTAGTTTTACCGTTGCTTCTGCATATATTGCTGATGTAAGTACCAAAGAAAATAAGGCAAAGAACTTCGGATTAATAGGTGCCGCATTCGGAATAGGATTTATAATAGGTCCTGGTATTGGTGGTTTTTTTGGGGAGATAGATATTAGACTTCCATTCTATATTGCTGCAGGCCTAACATTTGCAAATTTCCTTTTTGGTTATTTCTTTGTGCCTGAATCTTTGACTCCGGAGAATAGAAGGCAAATCCACTTTTCAAAGATGATTCCTGGGGTTTCTTTATTCGCTTTGCGTAATTATAAGGGTATCTTATTACTGATTTCTGCATTCTTTTTGGCAAACCTTGCAGGGCAAGCTTTGCCATCTACATGGTCGTATTATGGCATTGAACGTTATGATTGGAATCCGAAACAAATAGGATTATCTCTTATGGTAGTTGGTCTACTTGTTGCTATTGTACAGGGCTATCTAGTTGGGAAAATTGTAACGAAATTCGGAAAGCGTAAAGTAATTACATTTGGGTTTTTGCTTTGGACAGTGGGTATGTTTCTATTTTCATTTGCTAAAGAACCCTGGATGCTTTATGCATTTTTGATCCCGTACGCATTGGGAGGAATTGCAGGTCCAACCGTACAAGGTGTTATTTCTAATCAAGTTTCTGAAAAAGAACAGGGAATATTGCAAGGATCCATAACCGGTTTGGTGAGTATAACGGCAATTTTGGGTCAGTTTATCTTCGCACCCGTCTTTTATTATTTTATCCGTCCAAAGGCGTCCATTTACTTTCCTGGTGCACCATATGCTTTGGCAGCTTTATTTCTTTTAGCGGCTTTTATTTTAGCATCTACAGCTATAAACAAGATGGATGTTGAACCGGAATAATATTTTTTTCAAATAAAAAGGTAACATTTTTTAAAATTTGAATCTAAAGGGTGAACAAACAAAAAACTCTTTCGATGAA
>JAHDDL010000022.1:1815-72309 GCA_020629415.1 Maribacter sp.
CATTTTTTAAAATTTGAATCTAAAGGGTGAACAAACAAAAAACTCTTTCGATGAATACAATTAAACTTTTAGTATACTCATTATTTATTATTTCCTCTCTTTCAACAACTGCACAAGACTATCCTTTTAAAGTTGTAGTAATTGGTAAAGGCGAACCGATACTTTTATTTCCAGGCTTTGCATGTACAGGTGATGTTTGGGACGCTACAGTTGCAGAGCTAGCAAAAGATTACGAATGTCATGTATTTACATTTGCCGGCTTTGGAGATGTACCTGCTATTGAAAAACCTTGGCTTCCCAAAATAAAAAAAGGAGTTGTGAAATATATATCAGAAAATAAATTAGAGAACGCTATTTTAATAGGTCATAGTCTAGGTGGCGCATTAGCACTTTGGATGGCTACTGAAAGTGAATTTTATAATAAGTTGATTATTGTAGATGCATTACCGTCCACCGGTGCTTTAATGATGCCTAACTTTAAAAGTGATTATATGGTATATGATTCACCTTATAACAAACAAGTACTGGCAATGAATGCAAACGATTTTGAAGCTATGGCAACTCAAATGGCTAACGGTATGACCAAAGAAAAGGTATATCAAGAAAAAATTAAAGATTGGATGACAATAGCTGACCGAGAAACTTATGTTTATGGTTATACAGATTTGTTAAAGTTAGATTTAAGAGAAGATTTGGCTGAGATTAATACGCCGGTTACAATACTTGCCGCTACGGAACCTTATGGTTTAGAAATGGCCAAATCTACTTATGAACTACAATATAAAGCGCTTAATGAATATAGCATTGAATTTGCTAATGGGGCATCTCACTTTATCATGTATGACCAACCACAATGGTTTATTGAGAATGTTAAAACTGCGTTGAACGACTAATGGGTAACAAAGAAAACACATATCAGAAGATATATGATGAAAATTACCCTAAAGTAATGCGATTATGCATGGGGTATACTGGGGGTAACGAGTCTCTAGCTAAAGATTTGGTTCAGGAAACTTTTATAAAAATTTGGCAAAATTTAGACCAATTTAGAAATGAAAGCGTAATAGGTACTTGGATTTACCGTATTTGTGTAAATACTTGCTTAGCCGAAATAAAGCGGGAACGTAAAAAGGACAGGGAGCTTCAAATTGAAAGTCTTCAGGTTAGTAATAGTGATGATATTTCTGTTGAGAAAGAAGAGATGTTAATGCAATTGTATTCATGTATCAATAGCTTGAATAGTACTAATAAGGCAATTATTTTATTGGAACTGGAAGGATTGCCTCAACTGGAAATTTCGGAAATAATCGGGATTAAGCATGAAGCTATCAGGACTAGGGTACATAGAATAAAACAACAACTTACAAAATGTGTAAACAATGGATAATTTTAAGGAATTGCAAAATAAATGGCAGAACCAAACAAAGGTATCTGCAACCGAAGATGGGTTTCAAACGCTTTTAAAAAATGTAAAATCTATAGAGAACAAGCAAAAAACCGGTAATATAGTTTTAACGCTTACTATTATAATATTGGTTTCTTACTTAATATACGTATCAGGATATAAGAGCGCTACATTCATGCTTGGTATCGGCTTAATGATTGGTAGTTTAGTAATAAGAATTGCTGTTGAATTATTTAGTTTAAAGAAATTGAGTAGAATAAATTTTAGTAAGGATTCCAGTACTTTTAAAAGTGATTTAGCCAACTATTATAGTTTCAGAAAATATACCCATTATTTAATTACACCTATAGCATTGGTAACCTACGTTATTGGATTTGTAATTTTATTACCGCAATTTAAAGCTACGTTATCTCATGGGTTTTATCTTTATATATTGTTCTCGGCAATTGTGTTACTAATAATTTTTTGTGTTTTTATGTATAAACAAATTAAAAACGAACTTGGAAAATTGAAACAATTACAAATACAGGATTAATGGTTATTTATGATAGCAATGTTAAATGACCAATTATACCCATATTACTTCATATCTTTATAAGAATAATATGGTTTCAATGAAATATTTAAATAGTTGTTTTTTACTTTTTTGCCTTTGTCTAACGAGCTGTACTTCTCAGAAAAATTTACAGACAGAAATTCCTTTTGAAATAGGGAAAGCTACTTGCCAACAGTATGTTGGTGGAAGAGAGGAAAGTGGTTCCGGTATTGAATTAAGAATTCCCGTATCCTTAATGGATAATTCTGAGATTAAGGTAGGTGAAGTTTATTTTAGGGGTAAACAAGTAAAAGCTCTTATGGATACTATTGAAGATAACAAGGTGATTGTTGTTAGAATGCCTGATAATAGTCCAGAATCGTCAGAAACAAAGAGTTTTTCATTAAAAATCGATGAAGCAATTGTTAGTTATCTTGAAAATGGTGAAACAAAATATACCAAGGTAGAGGGTATAAAACAAAAGCAACCATTAATTTATAAGGGAGCACTAAAAAACTAACTTTGTAACTAGGCTTTTAATAGGTACTTTTATCACTTGAATGTATAGTGCTTGAATCCACTCAAAAAACTTTTTAAACAAACTGCGATCTATGGCTTGGCAACTGTCTTGCCTAGGATGCTTAATGTCATACTAGTGCCCATTTATACGGGTGTTATGTTGCCAAGTTCTTATGGGCAGGTGGTGGTGATTTATGCATATTTTGCCATATTCAATATTTTTTTGGCATATGGTATGGAAACTGCTTTTTTTAGATTTTACAAGGATTCTGAAAATAAGAAAAGGGTTGTTTCCACTTCTTTATTGTCCATTTTAGGCTCTACATTAATATTTATGATTGTTGGATTTTTGTTTAAGTCTCCACTATCAAATTTTCTGGAAATATCAATAGAATATATTGGTTATGTCTTTTGGATTTTAGCTTTAGATGCCTTGGTCATCATACCTTTTGCATGGTTAAGGGCCAATGAAAGACCTATGCGCTTTGCCATAATTAAATTGATCAATGTAGTTTTGAACTTAGGGCTCAACTCCTTTTTCTTACTATTACTGCCAAAAATGGCAATGGACAGTGATGGTGTTCTAGCTTCAATATATAAACCGGATTATGAGATTTTGTATATTCTAATTTCAAATCTTGTATCAAGTGCCGTTACTCTTATGCTAATGTTACGGGTATATCTAAGAAGACCTTATGTTTTTGATACGGATATTTGGAAAAGAATGTTAAAATACGCCATGCCGGTAATGGTGGCAGGTATTGCATTTACCGTTAATGAAGTATTGGATAAAATCTTGCTCGAGAAAATTTTACCAGTTGAAATAGCTAGTGAAGAAGTGGGTAAATATGGTGCTTGCGTAAAGTTGGCAGTGTTCATGACATTGTTTATTACTGCGTTTAGAATGGGTATTGAACCTTTCTTTTTTAGCCACTCGGATACCAAGTACCCTCAAAAGGCATATGCCCAAATAACGAATTATTTTGTGGTACTGGGGAGTATTATTTTACTAGCGGTAATTGTTTTTTCTGATGTCTTAAAAGTGCTCTTTGTGCGTGATGAAGCTTATTGGGAGGCCATGCCAGTAGTACCGTTAATTTTGTTGGCCGCTTTCTTCTTAGGAATTTACCATAACCTATCCGTTTGGTATAAAGTTACGGATCGCACCAAATTTGGAGCCTATATATCAATGATCGGTGCCGTTTTGACCATCATTGTCAATTTAATTTTCATTCCGTATTTTGGGTATATGGCATCGGCAGTAGCTACGTTAATGGCTTACGGAACCATGATGTTGCTTTCGTTTTATTTCGGGCGTATGTATTATCCTATTCCATATAACTTTAGAAAAATTATCTTTTATTTAGGAATTTCCATCTTGTTTTCTATCCTTTCATTTTACATTTTTGATAGAAACCTATTTGTTGGTATACCGTTATTAATTTTGTTCTTGGGCTTGGTCTATAAACTGGAGTTTGAGAATCTTAAAAAACTATTTGTAAACAGATGAACATAAAAATTATTAATAAATCAGCCCATGATTTGCCGCATTACGAAACAAATGCATCTGCTGGTATGGATTTGAGGGCAAACCTTACGGAACCTATAGTTCTTCAGCCTATGGGCAGAGCAATAATACCAACCGGTCTTTTCATTGAATTACCCGTAGGTGTTGAAGCTCAAGTAAGACCAAGAAGCGGTCTGGCCGCAAAAAAAGGAGTAACCGTACTTAATGCTCCCGGTACTGTTGATGCTGATTATAGAGGTGAAGTGGGTGTAATTTTGATCAACTTGGGTAGTGAAGATTTTATAGTGGAAAACGGTGAACGTATAGCGCAATTAGTTATTGCAAAACATGAGCGTGCGGAGTGGAACCCAGTTGATAGTTTGTCTGAAACTGCCAGGGGCGAAGGCGGTTTTGGTAGTACGGGTGTCAAGTAGTTTTATAGTCAAAAGATGAATAAATTGACTTTTTTGGGCTTTCTTTTCGGTGTTTTAGTTACACCGAAATTCATACATGCGCAAGAAAATCAAGAATTGGCAGTGGAGCAAAGCTCAGAGGTTTTTTTAGAAGAATACTCAGATGCTTTTCAAGAAAATTTTTTTGAGGGCTTAAAGCAAATGGGCATTAGAAATTATGACCGTGCCATCACCTATTTTTTAGAATGCAAACGTCTGCAGCCTCAAAATACCGTGGTCTCTTTTGAACTTGCCAAATTTCATTTATATGACAAGCAACTGATACTTGCTCAAGAGTATGCATTGGAAGCGCTTAATGGTGAGCCAGAGAATTATTGGTATGCAGAAACTTTGGTTGATGTAGTAGATGCCAACAAATCTGCCATTGAAGAGGTAAAGGGAAATTTACCGTGGAGTAATGTTGCACTTAGAGGAAATTTGGCGGAAATCTATTATCTAAATGAAGATTACCTTACCGCTAAGGCAATGTTGAAGGGAATTAAAACTTCCAAAAAACAGGAATACCTTGAGCGTAAAATAAATGACTCCATTGCGCATCAACAAAAGAAGTTGGTTCCCGGTATAAAGCCCAACAATGTTATTGCTTCAAAAGAATTAAATAATGTAGAGGGCTATACAGCTAAAATTGAAAGTCTGTTGGCATCAGCCAGTGACAATGCTAAATTGCTTGCTACAACTGAAGAGGCTATGGAACGTTTTCCCTCTCAGCCTTATTTTTATTATGCAAACGGTACGGCATTAAATAAAAACTTAAAGCATAATGACGCTATAGAAATTTTAGAAACAGCTTTAGATTATCTAATTGATGATACGCCGTTAGAAAATGCTATTTATAAAGAATTGGCAAATGCATATACCTCAACCAATAATACCTCTAAAGCAAATATGTACCTTAGTAAAATTAAATAGGCATTTTAGATAACGAAGTTTTTGGATACAATGAAGATAAAATATGTTTTACTGCTGGTAGTTATTGTTTTTACCGCATCTTGTAAAAGTACAAAGGTAATTTCCGGTGGTACAGTAGATGCTAAATTGTCGTCTAAATCGGTTATAAAAGCGCATTACCAAAATGAAGCTGGTTTTAAGACATTGGCAGGGAGGGTAAAAATAAATTATTCCGATGGCGAAAGTTCGCAAGGTGTTTCCGTCAGTTTACGAATGGAAAAGGATAAAGCTATTTGGATGAGCGCACCCTTAGGTATTGTTAAGGCATATATTACTCCAGATAGGGTATCGTTTTACAACAAATTGGAAAACGAATATTTTGATGGTGATTTTTCTTATTTAAGTGATTTGTTAGGAACAGATGTCGATTTTTCTATTTTACAAAATCTATTGACCGGACAGGCAATAGTAGATTTAAGAGAAGAAAAATATAATATTGGTATTTCTGAAGATGCCTACAAGCTTACCCCAAAGCAGCAAGGTACTTTGTACAAAACCTTGTTTCAAATAGAGCCTAAAAATTTTAAAATGGCATTGCAACAGCTTTCTCAACCCGCCGATAAGCGGTTGTTGGAAATAGCCTATAAAAATTATCAAAGTATAGATAAAGAAGTTTTGCCTAATGAGATTATGGTAAAGGCCATAAGTAAGGATAAGGAAAATACGATAGACCTTGAGTTTAAGAATTTAGAATTGAACGGAAAAGTTAACTTTCCATATTCAATTCCAAAAGGGTTTAATGAAATAGAGTTGTAAGAGAATGTTGTTCAAAATAAAGTTTGTTTCTTTTCTATTGGTCCTGTTCACTACGGTATCTGTTTTTGCGCAGACCAGTGAGCAAAAAGCTTTGGAGGAAAAACGAGCGCAACTTCAATCAGAAATACGTGATATTAACCGGTTGCTTTTTGCCGAGAAAAAGGAAAAAGGAAATGTCTTGGATCAAATGGAGGCATTGGATAAAAAAATTACCGTACGCCAACAACTAATTCGGGTTACCAATCAACAATCTAATTTGTTGAACAGGCAGATAAATACCAATATCAGAAACATTGGCAAGTTAAAAACAGAACTGCAAGAAGTAAAGGACGAGTACGCTAAAATGATTCAGAAATCATATCAGAACAAATCCAAACAGAATAGATTAATGTTCTTGTTATCTTCAGAAAGCTTTTTTCAGGCATTTAAAAGGCTTCAGTATATGAAGCAGTATACAGATTATAGAAAAGAGCAAGGAGCTCAAATATTGGCTAAAACCGAGGAACTTTCGCGTTTAAATGCAGATTTGAACGAAGAGCGAAAAGTGAAAGAGGTTTTGTTGGCGCAAAACAAAAAGGCAAAAAACCAATTATTTGCTGAAATTCAGACCCAGAAAGCATTGTTAGGTACTATACGCAAGAATGAGAGCAAGTATACAAGTGCCATTGATAAGAAAAAGAAGGAAGCTAGAAAGATCGATCAACAGATAGAAAAGTTGATTAGAAGCGCCATTGCCGCATCAAACAAAAAGTCGGGTAGTTCTACCAAAAATTCTAGTAAGTTCGTATTAACTCCTGAAGCTACCGTAATTGCAAATAATTTTTCTGCCAACAAGGGTAAATTGATCTGGCCGGTTGAGAAAGGTGTAAAAAGTCAAGGTTTTGGAGTATATGCCGATCCGGTCTATCCGGGAATTAAGCACCAAAGTAACGGAGTTATCATTGCTACCGATGAGGGTTCTAAAGCTCGCGCTATTTTTGAAGGAGAAGTCATTGCTATTTTGGCCGTACCAGGTGGTAATAAGGGTGTTCAGATCAAACATGGTAATTTCATTAGTACATATTACAATCTTTCTGAGCTATATGTTAAAAAGGGAGATAAAGTAGCCAGTAAAGAAGAACTTGGTGTCGTTTATACCAATAAGAACAATGGTCAGACCAGATTAAAATTCTATCTATATCAAGATACAGCTCGCCTTAACCCAGAAGAGTGGGTGTATCGCCTTTAAAATTTACTCTTATGAAAAACGAACCTATTATCACAGATATTAAAGGAAGCTTTGAATTACGTAATGGGGTAAAGATGCCATATTTAGGCTTAGGCACTTACCTATCAGATAATGATCAAGAGGTTGTAGATGCCGTTAAAAGTGCACTTCAGTTAGGCTATCGTCATATAGATACCGCCGCAGCTTATAAGAATGAAGAGGGCGTAGGTAAAGGCATACGTGAAAGCGGAGTAGATAGAAATGATATTTTCCTGGTATCCAAAGTCTGGAACGATGATCAGGGATATGAAGAAACACTAAAGGCTTTTGATGCTAGTTTAGAACGTTTGTGTGTAGATTACTTGGATCTTTATTTAATTCACTGGCCGGTTAAAGGTAAATACAAAGATACTTGGAGAGCTTTAGAGCATTTGTACGCGCAAAAAAAAATTAAGGCTATTGGTGTCAGTAATTTTCTAAAACATCATTTAGAGGATGTCATGAGTGATTGTAAGGTAGTGCCTATGGTGAACCAAATGGAGTTTCATCCGCATTTAGTACAACAAGAGCTAATAGATTTTTGTGTCGATAACGGAATTCAATACGAATCTTGGTCTCCTTTTATGCAGGGCAAGGTCTTTAAATTGGATATTTTTTCAGATTTAGCCGAAAAATATAATAAGAGCGTAGCACAGATTATTTTACGCTACAATCTACAAAAAGGTGTTGTTGCTATTCCCAAATCTGTACATGCAAAACGTATTGCTTCTAACGCAGATATTTTTGATTTTGAGCTTTCTAATGAAGATATTGCCTTTTTAGATGGATTGGAGACTGGCGAACGTACCGGTCCGGATCCCGATAACTTCAATTTTTAGTAGGTAATTTTATCAGTATTATTTTTTTGGTATTTGAATAATATCAATTCTTTAAATTAGTGTTATCATATTGATTTTCATTGGATTATGTAGTTGTGGGTTGATTAATTTTTCCGAATTTTACAGTATTAATCAGTAAAACGGAACTATCATGGGCAACACAATCACTTTAAATTCAGAGTCTACTCAAAATCAATTAGATAAAAATACGAAATCACCTAGTTTTAATTTAAGCTGGTCGCTTAGACCAATAGTAGTTTATGTTGTTTTCTTAGCTACATGTTTAACTTTGGCTTTTGGCGGACTAGTTGCTTTTTCTATTGCCTTTTTCATAATAGGGAGCATAGGTTTGGCTGCACTTTATATCTGGGACAATGCAACAAAAATGGAAATGGACCTTTCCTTTAAGGTTGATTTAGAGCAGTCAGAATTGGAAAAAGATTTGTACAGAGAGGCTATTTAGTCTGTAATGGTTGAAGATTGGATTATGTAGTTTGATTTTACCGAACTAAGTTCGGTTATAGTCTCAGTCGTTTATCCAGTTCATCAACTCATGTTTATCAATTATAGACCAACTATGCGGATGCCTTTCTCCGTTAGCTCGATACCCCTTATTCTGTGTTGGGATGTATTCTATTGGGTTAAACCCTGCTTCTTCTAAGTCTTTAGAAAGGCTTTTGATGTAATAACTGTTCAATTGGTCATAATCTGCCATTCTGTTCTTTTTCCACCAAAGGGTATATACATCGGTATATAGCCTAATTAGCTTTCCCGATCAAGTATTATTGCTTAGATTGTACTTAGAACCGAAATTATAAAAATAATACAGAGCGCTATTTACTTCGTAAACAAAGCTTTAAGTTCGGTAGCATTATCCGGTTTCATTTTACCGGCTAATACTAAACTTAATTGCTTTCTACGTAGTGCACCTTCAAAGCGGGTAATCTCTAGAGGGGTTTCTGGTTTCAGTTCAGGTACTTCAGTTGGTTTTCCTGTTTCATCAACGGCAACAAAAGTATAGATAGCTTCATTTGCCTTTGTGCTCTTGCCACTGTATCGGTCTTCTATCCAAACATCAATATATACCTCCATAGAGGTGTTATATGCTCTAGAAACGGCTGCTTCTACGGTAACGACACTACCAAGTGGAATGGCTAAATTAAAAGCTACATGGTTTACGGATGCGGTCACTGTAATTCTACGGCTATGTCTTCCGGCGGCAATACTGGCGGCACGATCCATTCGCGCTAATAATTCTCCACCAAATAAATTTTGAAGTGCATTGGTTTCACTTGGGAGAACCAAATCGGTCATTGTTGTACGTGATGCTGCAGGAGTCTTTGCTTCCATTAATCTGAAATTTTTCGCAAAGATACGGGCATCAATACTACTTATAAAATGTGTACGTGTTTATTTTTCGGTTAATAACCAAGCATCTTTAGACTGCGTACGTTTAATTTCACGCAAGGCATTTAAAGCATCGTTTGCATTGGTATAACTATCAAAAGTTACCATATGAAGACCATATGCATTAGTGCCATAATAACCGGCATTAAATCCATTTGCTTTAAGTTGTTCTATTTTTCTATCTGCATTGCCCTTAACCCTAAATGCACCTGCAACTATAAAATGTGTTGCTTCACCTTTGTTTGTAGCAGGTCTTGTTGCTGAAGTTGTTGTAGCATCAACAGTAACCGTTGGCAATTCTAAAGGAGATAAATCAAAAAAGGTTGCTTCTTGAATTTGTTTATTTACAAACTCTTCAGCATCCTGTCTTGCTACTTGTTCGTTTGTATGCTGCTGTTGGTAAGCACGGTAACCGGTTATGCCAGTAGAAAATGCCAACATTAAAATAGCGGCATATTTTAGATAAGGTCTAAAACCTTTTGTTTCTCTGCGCTCAGGACTGATAACGAACGGTATTTTTTCTTCAATTTCTTCTACTTCAACCTTTAAAACTTCTCTAGTTACAGGAATAGAATTAAAGTTAGAAAGACCAAATGATGATGTTAAATAGTTTGTTTCGTTAGTAGGTTGAAACAATATTTTATCTTCTTCATTTCTGGTTAGAGAACCAATATTCTTTAGGTGTAAAGAAGTTTCTTTAATTAAAACCTCTTGCCAAGATTTTACCTGTTTTTCAATTTCAACCAATGCAGTTTCATAAGAAACCTTCTCTGCATTTGACACATAAGAAACCAAAAGCCCATCATTAGAGATGAGTTGTCTATTAAAAACAATAGATTTATTCGGCGCGCTAAACGTGTTTGTAACTACATTTAATTGGGCTGAATTTTTTTGGGTAAGGAATGCTCCAAAACCAGGAACAACAACACAGTTGTACCTATAAAGTAAATCGCTTATATAGTGTTCTAAAACCATAGGATCACAAATATGAAAAAAATAAAGAGGTATAAAAACCCCTTTGGTAACTTTTTATTAACATATTTTTTTCGCTTATTTGTGAACAAGAAATGAAAACTACACAACATACTGCTGATGAACTTGTTGCAATTCTTCGTTTGCAACATGTGCCAAATATTGGAGATGTACTTGCAAAGAAATTAATTTCGCATTGCGGTAGTCCATCCGCAATTTTCGAAGATAAAAAGCAAAATCTACTTAAAATTGATGGTATAGGTACACATACGATCAAGCATTTATTTGATGTGGAGCATGTAGAGGCCGCGGAGTCTGAATACAATTATATTTTAAAGAACGATATAAGTTGCACGTATTTTTTAGATGATGACTATCCTAAGTATTTAAAGCATTGTATAGACGGTCCTATTTTGTTATTCAAAAAAGGAAATATTGATTTACAGAACCGTAAACTTATAAGCGTAGTAGGCACACGTAAGATTACCAGTTACGGAACGTCTTTTTGCGAAAAGTTTATTGAGGAGGTGGCGCCATTGAATCCTGTAATCATTAGTGGTTTTGCATACGGTGTAGATATTTGCATTCAGAGAGAGGCCGTAAAGCATGGTCTGCAAACCGTAGGTTGTCTAGCCCACGGCTTAAATCAAATCTACCCAAAGGTACATGCCAAATATCAGGCAGATGTTTTAAGGAACGGCGGTTTTTATACCGAATTTTGGAGTACAAGTAATCCTGAACGTGAAAATTTTTTAAAGCGTAACCGAATAATTGCCGGGATAAGCGAAGCTACCGTGGTAGTGGAATCTGCTGAAAAAGGCGGAAGCTTGGTTACTGCCGATATTGCCAACAGTTATAATAGAGATGTTTTTGCCGTACCAGGCAGAACAACGGATAAATATAGTCTGGGCTGTAATAACCTGATCAAGCAGCAAAAAGCTCATGTAATGACATCGGCTGCAGATTTAATTTATTTGTTGGATTGGGATATTGAGGAGAAACAGAATAAGAGCAAGAGCATTCAAAAACAATTGTTCATTGAATTGGATGATATAGAACAGAATATTTATACTTACTTACAGAATAACGGCAAGCAAATTTTAGACAGTATCGCCCTAGATTGTAAGCTGCCAATTTTTAGAACATCTTCTACCTTGTTGACCATGGAAATGAAAGGGGTAATACGGCCACTGCCTGGTAAATTGTTCGAGGCTATTTAAAAATTTTACAAACCACTCAGTTTGTTTTTTGAATTTTAAAAGAACAACAGGAACTAATTCAGCACTTTATCGATAAAATGCTATTTTATATCAGAAAACTAGAAGAACACTCAAGTTTCATTGAAACAAAAAACCGACCACTAGGTCGGTTTTTTCAATATGATGTTTTTTGAAGTATTTTTTAATAACCTAACTTTTCACGAACCCTTTCTAGTACTCCGTCCGCTACTTTTCTGGCTTTTTCCGCGCCTAAAGCTAAAGCATCGTCCAGTTCTTCTAAGTGATTCATATAGTACTCAAACTTCTCGCGAGGTTCTTCAAATTTATTGACGATGACTTCGTAAAGTGCTTGTTTTGCATGCCCATACCCATAGTTTCCTGCTAAGTAATTGGCGCTCATTTCTTCTATTTGAGGTTGACTGGCCAAAATTTGATAAAGGGCGAATACATTATCGTTAGTTGGGTCTTTTGGATCTTCCATTGGGGTACTATCCGTTTGTATGCCCATAATCTGTTTGCGTAGTTTTTTATCCGATTGAAACAGACTGATCAAATTACCCTTGCTCTTACTCATTTTGGCACCATCCGTACCAGGTATATACATGGTTTCTTCTTGTACCTTGCCTTCCGGTAAAACAAATGTTTCTCCCAATTGAGCATGAAAACGAGAAGCAACATCCCTGGTCATTTCTATGTGTTGCATTTGATCTTTGCCTACAGGTACAATATTTGCATCATACAACAATATATCTGCAGCCATTAACATTGGGTAGGTAAATAGTCCGGCATTTACGTCGTCCAATCTATCTGCCTTGTCTTTAAAAGAATGGGCAAGTGTTAAACGTTGGTATGGAAAAAAACAGCTTAGGTACCAAGATAACTCGGTAGTCTGTGGCACATCGCTCTGTCTATAGAAGACAGTATTTTCTATATCTAACCCAAAAGCTAGCCACGTTGCGGCAACGGCATAGGTGTTATGGCGTAATTCCGCGCCATTTTTGATCTGGGTCAATGAATGCATATCCGCTATAAATAGAAAAGATTCGTTAGAAGGATCATTTGCCATTTCAATTGCCGGTTTGATCGCCCCAAGAATGTTACCTAAATGCGGAGTTCCTGTACTTTGTATGCCTGTTAAAATTCTTGCCATTTTCTTTATTCTAAAAAAGCAAAGGTAAAAACAAATACAAAAAAACTATCGTAAATACCTACTTTTGATTTATGCTTAAATTGGTAAAACACGCCGGTCAAACAATATATCGAATTTGGTTTTATATTCTTGTGGCCATTCCTATCCTGATCTTTTTTCCATTTCTTGTCATATTCGCTTCAAGAGAAGCGTGGTATCCACAATTTTTTTGGATGGCCAGAAATCTATGGGCCAGATTTATACTATATGGTATGTTTTGCTTTCCAAAGGTAACCTATGAGCAGAAGTTGATTAAAAATAAGAGCTATATGCTAGTTGCCAATCATACCAGTATGCTTGATATTATGCTGATGTTAATAGTAAGTAGAAACCCCTTTGTTTTCGTTGGAAAAAAGGAATTGGTTAAAATACCTTTATTCGGCTTTTTCTATAAACGTGTATGTATTATGGTAGATCGTGATAATACCCAAAGTAGAACCGCGGTTTATAGACGTGCTCAAAAAAGATTACAACAGGGTTTAAGTATCTGTATTTTTCCTGAAGGTGGTGTGCCCGAGGAGCATGTGCTGTTAGATAAGTTTAAAGATGGAGCCTTTAAAATGGCTATTGCCCATAAAATACCCGTAGTACCCATGACCTTTTATGATAATAAGCAAAGGTTTTCATTTACATTTTTTAGCGGTGGTCCGGGTAAATGTAGGGCAAGGGTACATTCCTTTGTTGAGACGCACTCTATACGCCCAGAAGATACGGCAGAGCTTAGAAATAACGTTAGGGAAACAATACTTAAAGATTTAACGGCTAATGGCTAAAATCTATAACCTAAATTTATTCCACCTTTTCCAATGATAGTAAAGTCCCTATCGTTTTTAAATAGGTTACGGCCTATGCCCAAATCTATTTCTACAATAAAACCTCTCTTGGTAATTAATTTTACACCTGTGCCAATACCCAGGGCAAAATCTACAACGTTGTCATCATAACCGGAATTTGAATAATAGGTGTCAGTTAGTTCGTCATAATAGGAGTCGTAGGTGTAATCATCTACGGAATTAAGCATTCCAAAGGCTTCCACAAAAAATCCTGTTGCATACTTCTTACCAAAATATTGACGGTAGTAAGGGGAAACATAGTAGTTGACATCAATAGTTTCGTCATCAAAAGCAAATAAAACATCTAGGCCTATGGCAGACTCTTCATTAAGCAAATATTGATAATCTACTTCAATGGCGCCCAAGATTAAAAAAAGGCCGTTTACTTTTAATTCGTGACGTTCTTGTGATGTGGCGTACTCATTATCTTGGTCTTGAGAGTAGGCAAAAACACTAAAAAGACAAAGACAGCTTAAAATATACTTTTTCATATGTATTTTTTAAAATTGAAAGGTGAGTCCGCTGTAAACCCCAACCGAATATGGTCTAAACGTTCCGTTTACATCAGAAAAGGTGTTTAATTGATATTTAAATATTGGTTCTATATTTAACCTAATTTTCTGTGAGAAACTATAGTTAAGTCCTAGGCCCATATTGGCACTAAAGTTTAGGTCGTTTATATTATTTGCCTCTCCAATTTCTGTAGTTAAATCTCCAGAGGTCAAGGATACCGTATTATCAATTAAAAATAGCGAGCTTACACCACCAATAAGATTTACACCTAACTTTTTATCGATTAAGGCATAATTTAATTCTACAGGTAGTTCAACATAACCGAATTGTTGGGACATATAACCTTCTCTTGTAGGGCTTTTTGCGGTTATATCTTGGGCAGAATTCATAGTGTTGAATTTATCTGAAGCAACCCTATTACTAGAAATTTTTAAGGTGCTAGATGTTTCTGCATAATTAATTGTTGCCAGTTGGCCTTCATTAGAATCTAGACCGGCCGTAGATGAAAAAGCTACATCTTCGGTGTCATAACCGTAATCAACTTTATTGATACCTGAACGTATCGTCAGTTTTTTAGTTACTGCATAAGCTACCGATACACCGTAGCTCATATTTACATTACCTGATTTTGCATTGGGACTAAAAATAGAGTTTACCGGTGAACCTTCGCCAAGTGCATTAAAATATACCGGTGCAACATTAGGTCCTGCAGACCATCTGTTACTGGTAACTTTTTCCTTTTTCAATTCTTTTTGGTCCTCTATTTCTTCAAAAATAGATTTCTTTTCAGGTTCAAGTTTTTTGGCAGCATCTTCAGTAGAAGTATTTGCGGCAATATCGTTTTCTTTACCGATAATATTTGGGTCTGACTGAATAACAGCATCCGCCTTGTTGATAGCTACTGTTTCATTTATATTTTGAATATTGGATAATGAATTTTTGCTATCACTCTCGTTCATTGCAGTGCTCAAAGTATTTTTAGCAATCAAATCTTCTTGGACCAAAACATTGTTTTCCGGACTGTTTTTCTTCTGTTCGGCTACAGCATTTGCAATACCTGAGTTCTTATGCGTGTCAGTTTTTTTAATGGTTAACGCAGCATTGTTAGATTCGTTTTCAGTGTTAGACAAAAAATTCTCTTTACCTAAAGACTGTTTTTCATTGACCCTGGTAGTCTGTTCAACTATTTGGTCAGTGTTTGTGTTTATAGTATCAACATGAGCATTAGCTTCTGTAGTGGGTTGAATGTCTTCTATTATTTTAGATTTATTATCTGTATCTACCAAAATTTCATTGGTAGTGTGTTCTTCTGTAAAAGAATTAAATACTAATAGACCGATCACTAAAGCGGCAGCTATACCACCAAATGACCACCATAAGGGTATAATTCTTTTCTTTTTACGTTTGTCCAGTGACGCATCAATCGCACGCCAAACTTTATTGTCAGGGGTTTGCTTGAAATCCGATAACTTATCTCGGAAAAGTTCGTCTATATTTTTCTTCTGCATCTAGTACTGTTTCTATTTATAGTTAAATTGAACTATAAAAAGTGTGTTGATATTATAATTAAGATACTTACAATAGATTTTGTAATCTTAGTTTCTATTTTTTCTTTTAACAATGCACGGGCCCTGGCAAGATTAGATTTAGATGTGCCAACTGTTGTTCCCATCATTTCGCTAATTTCTTTGTGTGTGTACCCGTCCATAACATAAAGGTTGAATGTAGCCCGATATTTATCGGGTAATTCCTGTATGTAGCTTAAAAGTGTTTGTAAGCTAATGTCGCAAAAATCATTATCTACTGTTACCTCTTCTTCCGTATTGTCCGTAACTACGTTTAAATATTCTTGTTTTCTATATTTTTGTAGCGCCGTGTTTACCGTAATTCTTTTCATCCACCCTTCAAAAGACCCTTTATTTTTAAATTGGCCAATTTTATCATAAATGGTCATAAAGCTGTCATGTAGGGTATCTTCTGCCTGAGATTTGGATTTGGAGTATTTAAGGCATATACCAAATAGCGTAGTGGCATAGGCTCTATATAATAGTTCCTGTGCTTTACGGTCACCTTTTTTGCAATTATGTATGAGTTCTTCTAGACTCACAAATGGTTGGTTGTTTTAAGGGTTGTTTACTGGAACTACAATTTCCATATATTCTGCCTCTCCGTCACTATTATCGCCTTTATAAAATTTAAATGTATAAGGTTCTTTATAAATTACTTGGAAGTTGAAAGACGCTGTTTCTTGAATTATTTCTTCCATACAATCATCAAAATCAGTTCTTACTGCCCCAATGGCAACAACACTTCTAACGGTCAGGGAATCTTTAACAACGTCAAAACCTTCATAGTACGTACAACTATCGGGTTTTAAATAATTTACAGAAATCGTATAAACCTCGTTAAGGTCAAAAGATTCCGGTACTTCTGCATCAACAATCTCCAATGCCGTGAAATGGAAATTGGCATCATCATCATCAATAGAACAACCATTGCATAAAAATGCTAAGACCAATGTCAATAACATCAACTTAATTTTCATCATACAACTATTTTGTAGTAAGATGAAAATTAGACGCAATGGTTGCGTAAACTAAATTATGTTTGCTTAATTCAAATTAAATTAAGCATTTAAAGCTGCAATGGCTTCTCTGATCTTACCATCTAATTCCTCGAACAATTCTGGATTGTCTAAAAGTAGATTTTTAACCGCATCACGCCCTTGCCCTAATTTTGTATCTCCATAGCTAAACCATGAACCACTCTTTTTAACTATTTCGTATTCAACACCTAAGTCAATCACTTCGCCAACTTTTGAAATACCTTCACCATACATTATGTCGAACTCGGTTGTACGGAAAGGAGGGGCTACTTTATTTTTTACGACCTTAACCCTGGTCTTGTTACCTTGAACATTTCCATCGGTATCTTTTATTTGTGTTGACCTTCTAATGTCTAAACGAACAGATGCGTAAAATTTAAGTGCATTACCACCGGTAGTTGTTTCTGGGTTACCGAACATAACGCCAATTTTTTCACGTAACTGGTTTATGAATATTACGGTACAGTTTGTTTTACTGATAGAACCGGTAAGTTTTCTAAGTGCCTGTGACATTAAACGAGCATGAAGGCCCATTTTAGAATCTCCCATCTCGCCTTCAATCTCACTCTTTGGCGTTAAAGCGGCAACAGAATCGACTACAACGATGTCTATAGCTCCAGATCTAATTAGGTTATCTGCAATTTCTAAAGCTTGCTCCCCATTATCTGGCTGAGAAATAATCAAGTTGTCAATATCTACACCTAGTTTTTGAGCGTAAAAACGATCAAAGGCATGTTCCGCATCTATAAACGCTGCAATCCCTCCATTTTTTTGTGCTTCGGCAATTGCGTGTAAGGTAAGGGTAGTTTTACCTGAAGATTCCGGACCGTAAATTTCTATTACACGACCCCTTGGGTAACCACCTACGCCTAATGCTATATCTAAACCTAAAGAACCAGAAGGTATTACTTCCACATCTGCAACAACACTATCTCCTAATTTCATTACAGCGCCCTTACCGTAGGTTTTATCCATCTTGTCAAGGGTCAACTTTAACGCTTTTAATTTTGCTTCTTTTTCAGAACTCATTCTCTATTTTTTTGGAAAGCTAAATTACCAAATCTTTTTTGAATTGAACAATATTGAAATGATTACGCAACCAATTTTAATAAACATCATCTTTTATTAAATATAAGTTACTTAATTGGTTATCAATCACTTTTTAGAGTAAGTGATTATAGGTGGTTATCTCCTTCATGTATGTTTTTCAAGAAAGCTATGAAAAAGAGAAGAATGGAATAACCAATAAAGAGTCTTGTTTACATACAAGGCTCTTTTTTTAATTTAAAGATGGTTAAGCTTAATGAAAAAAGGTGCTTTTTTCATTATTATACCTATTTTTGCCATTCAAAAATTTTCTATAAATCTTCTGCCTAACGGCAGCTTAAATTATTAGTATAGCATGCAACTGTACAATACGTTAAGTGCAATAGAAAGAGCGGCTTTAATTGAAGAAGCGGGCAAGGAGCGCCTTACAATCTCTTTTTATACCTATGCACACATTGGTAATACCAATATATTCAGAAATCACCTTTTTATTAATTGGAACGAGATGGATGTTCTTGGGCGAATTTACGTGGCTCATGAGGGCATAAATGCCCAGCTTTCCGTTCCTGCCGAAAATTTCAATGTTTTTAAAGAGCATTTAGATAGTATTTCTTTTTTAAAGAATGTGAGACTCAATATTGCCATAGAACAAGACAATCTTTCTTTCTTGAAGTTGAAAGTGAAAGTTAGAAATAAAATTGTGGCAGACGGTCTTGAGGATAATTCATTTGATGTAACCAATAAAGGTATTCATGTTGGTGCAGAGAAGTTCAATGAGCTTATAGAAGATCCGGATACTGTTTTGGTAGATATGCGTAACCATTACGAAAGTGAAATAGGACACTTTAAGAATGCCATAACTCCCGATGTTGATACGTTTAGAGATTCTCTTGATATTATTGAACGTGATTTGGCCGATCATAAGAAAGATAAGAAACTTGTGATGTACTGTACCGGTGGTATTCGATGTGAAAAAGCCAGTGCATATTATAAGCATAAAGGTTTTGAGCAGGTATATCAGTTAGAAGGTGGGATAATTGAATATACAAGACAGGTAGAAAAAAATAATCTTGAAAATAAATTTAGGGGTAAAAACTTTGTGTTTGACCATAGAAGGGGAGAACGTATTAGTGATGATATAATTGCCAATTGTCATCAATGTGGCCAGCCGTGCGATGATCATGTAAATTGTGCTAACGAAGCTTGTCACCTATTATTTATTCAATGTAAATCTTGTGCGGAAAAAATGAACAACTGCTGTTCAGATGACTGTAAAGAAGTACATGAGCTGCCCTATGAAGAGCAAAAAGCTTTGAGAAGGGGAAAAGTGGTCAGTAATAAAATATTTAAAAAAGGACGATCAGAAGTATTGAAATTTAAAAAATAAACCACTTGGTATAATTAGATTTAAGAGCTTAAACAGAACAATTAATTATAAAAAAAACGGCTATTTATGCCGTTTTTTTATGTAATAGAAATGGTCCTTGGTTTTTGCTGATGTCTCTATTTAAAACCATCACCGCCAATTTCACTTTTATTTCACATTAAAAAAACTGTATCTTTACCTATAAGTTTTTTATGAACCTTTTTTGGTGAATTTTATATAATTCGACCAAACCAATATATAAAATATGAGTTGTAGTAGTTGTTCTACCGGTAAGGATGGACAACCAAAGGGATGCAAGAATAACGGTACTTGCGGTACAGATGGTTGCAATAAACTGACAGTTTTTGACTGGCTTTCAAATATGTCGCTCCCCAACGGGGAACGACCATTCGATTTTGTTGAAGTAAGATTTAAAAATAGTAGAAAAGAGTTTTTTAGAAATACAGAGAATCTCTCACTTTCCATAGGCGATATAGTTGCTACACAGGCACAATCTGGTCATGACATTGGTATGGTTACCTTGACCGGTGAACTTGTTCGTGTTCAAATGAAAAGAAAAAAAGTTTCTTTCACAGATGAAGAAGCGCCTAAGGTTTACCGAAAAGCTAGCCAGAAAGACATTGATATTTGGCAGAAATGTAGGGACAGGGAAGAAGAAATTAAGAAAAGAGCCCGTGAAATTGCTATTATCTTGAAGCTTCAGATGAAAATTTCTGATGTGGAATTTCAAGGAGATGGCTCTAAAGCTACGTTCTATTATACGGCAGATGAACGTGTAGATTTTCGTCAGTTGATAAAAGACATGGCAAAAGCTTTCGGTATTCGTATTGAAATGCGTCAAATTGGGTATCGTCAAGAAGCTCAACGACTTGGTGGTATTGGTTCTTGTGGTAGGGAATTGTGTTGCTCTACCTGGCTTACGGATTTTAGATCGGTAAGTACTTCGGCGGCACGTTACCAACAACTGTCATTAAATCCACAGAAACTTGCTGGTCAATGCGGTAAGTTAAAGTGTTGTTTAAATTATGAGCTGGATGTGTATTTAGATGCACTTAAAGATTTTCCTTCCCAAGACACAAAATTGTTTACCGAGAAAGGACTCGCTTTTTGTCAGAAAACAGATATTTTTAAAGAAATGCTCTGGTTTTCATATAAAGAGGATCCAGGTAACTGGCATGTTCTTTCTAAAGATCAGGTAATTGAAATTTTAGCGAAGAACAAGAAAAAAGAAAAAGTTTCTAGCTTGGAGATGTACGCAATGGAAGTTGTCGTAGAAGAAAAAGTTGTTTTTGAAAATGTAGTTGGTCAAGATAGCCTTACCCGTTTTGACAAGCCTAAAGGCGGAGGTAACAGAAATAAAAACAGAAACAAGAACAAGAATAGAAACCGCAATAAGAACAAGAACAGAAATCGTAATAGAAATCAAAAGAAGAATGCGTAGTATATTTTGTTGTTTTTTAGCACTTGTGCTCTTTGCTTCTTGTGACAGCAATATTATTAAAACAGAATACCAAACCTTAGAAGATGGGGTTTGGAACAAAGACAATGTTCTTAAATTCTCATTGTCTAAAATGGATACCGTTGCACCTCATGATATCTTTATCAATGTACGTAACGATAATTCTTTTCCGTATAGCAATTTATTCATTATTGCAGCTTTGACCACACCTGAAGGTGAAGTAACTACGGACACCTTAGAATATGCAATGTCTTTGCCAGATGGTACTTGGCTTGGTAAGGGCAGTGGCAGTATCAAGGAAAATAAATTATGGTATAAAGAAAACATCGTTTTTTCATCTTCTGGCGTATATACTATTGAGGTATCCCAGGCGATGCGTAAAAATGGTAATGTTTCTGGAATTATTGGTCTAGAGGGCATTACAGATGTAGGTATAGAAGTAACAAAAAGCACCCCGTAAACAATGGCAAAGCAGGTAAAGAAAAAAACAACGAATAATTTTTCGAAATTTATATTATGGTTTTGGATTTTGTTTGCATCGGGTATTGCTATTGTGGCTTTGATATTTTTATCGGCCTCATGGGGATTGTTCGGTGAATTACCGCCTTATGAGTATTTAGAAAATCCGCAGACAAACTTGGCTTCACAAATTATCTCTTCTGATGGTAATTTGTTGGGTAAGTTCTATTTAGATGATAACCGTACAGATGTAAAGTTTGATGAGTTGCCAGATAACTTGGTAAATGCCTTGATTGCGACTGAAGATGCACGTTTTCAAGATCACTCCGGTATTGATGCTAGAGGAACTTTAAGGGCATTTGCTTACTTAGGTAGTAAAGGTGGGGCAAGTACCATTTCTCAGCAATTGGCACGTCAACTTTTTGTGGGTGTACGCTCAAGAAGTAAATTCGATGCTGTAAAACAAAAGATTAAAGAGTGGGTGTTAGCGATACGCTTAGAGCGCAGTTATACCAAAGAAGAAATCATTAGTATGTATTTTAATATTTATGATTTTGGTAATAATGCCGATGGTATTCGTTCTGCTGCCCGTATTTATTTTGGTAAAGAACCTAAAGACCTTAAGATTGAAGAATCTGCCATGCTAGTTGGTATGTTCAAAAATTCATCTCTATTCAACCCTATGCGTAGGGAAGAAATGGTTAAGGACCGTAGAGATGTAGTACTCGCCCAAATGGCAAAATATGACTACATCACCGAAACAGAGAAAGATTCGCTACAGGCATTGAAGATGGATATTAACTATAATCCAGAAACGCATAGTGTAGGTTTGGCTACTTATTTTAGAATGTATCTACAGCGCTTTATGAAAGATTGGATAGATAAAAATCCAAAACCAGCAATAGGTGATGAACCAGATAAGTATAATCTGTATTTAGACGGACTAAAAATCTACACGACTATTGACTCTAAAATGCAAGCTAATGCAGAAGAGGCGGTCAATGAGCATATGACAAAACTGCAAGCCGAGTTTTTTCATCAAAATACACCAGACAGGAATAAAACAGCACCTTTCCTAGATATTAACCCAGAGGAAACCAAGAGTATAATGGAACGTGCCATGAAGAATTCTGAGCGTTGGAAGATTATGAAGGCCGCAGGAAAATCTGAAAAAGAGATTCGTGAATCTTTTGATAAAAAGACCGAAATGACGGTTTTTGATTGGAAAAGCCCTACTAAAGAAAAAGATACTGTTCTTACTCCAAGAGATTCCATTCGTTATTACAAAGCTTTTTTAAGAACGGCGATGATGTCTATGGAACCACAAACGGGTCATGTTAAGGCATGGGTAGGTGGTATCAATTACAAGCATTTTCAATATGATAATGTTATACAAGGTGCAAGACAGGCAGGTTCTACGTTTAAACCTTTTGTCTATGCTGCGGCAATAGATCAATTACGACTATCACCTTGCGAAACTCGCCCAGATACGCAATACTGTATCGAGGCCGGTAAGCACGGTAATGTTGAACCATGGTGCCCAAGAAATTCTAACCTTAAATATTCTGGTAATAGCTATACCTTAAAAAAGGCATTAGCAAACTCTGTAAATACGGTTACTGCCCAATTAATAGATGAGGTTGGGCCAAAATCAGTGGTCAGTATGGTACGTAACTTAGGACTAAGCGGAGATATCTTGGAAGTACCTTCAATTGCGTTGGGTACCGTAGATGTTAATGTCTATGAAATGGTAGGTGCCTATGGTGCCTTTGCCAACCAAGGGGTGTACGTGAAACCGGTAATGGTAACCCGTATAGAAAATAAAGATGGTACCGTTTTATATGAGTATGTTCCTGAAACTAAAGATGTGTTGAGTAAAGATGTTTCATATGCCATACTAGATTTAATGAAAGGGGTTACCCAAGGTGGTTCCGGTACGCGGTTACGTACCACGGGCTTTAATAAGTGGAGACCGGAATATGATGAAATTATTACAGGGTATCCTTATAAGCTAACGAATCCTATTGCAGGTAAGACGGGTACTACGCAAAATAATAGTGATGGGTGGTTTATGGGTATGGTTCCTAATCTAGTTACCGGTGTTTGGGTAGGAGGTGAAGAAAGAGCCGTACACTTTAAAAGTATTACATACGGTCAAGGAGCATCTATGGCACTACCAATTTGGGGCTTGTATATGACCAAGAATTATGCAGACGAAGAGTTGGGTATTTCAAAAGAGGATTTTGAAAGACCTAGTAATATGTCAATAGAAATAGATTGCGATAAATTTACCGAAGGTGTTGAAGAAAACAATGATATTGAAGATGATCTAGAAGATTTAGATTTCTAAAGGTTTTATAGAATCATATAAAGAAGGTCTTGGCGAATGCTGAGACCTTTTTTATTTTATACCGTTTATATTCGGTATTTTAGTAACAAGATAATTAATGACAAAATGATACGTAGAACAGTAGCAAATGTAACTGAAGCTTTAGCGGGTGTACAAAACGGAATGACCTTTATGTTGGGTGGATTTGGACTTTGTGGTATTCCTGAAAATGCCATTAGCGAATTAGTAAGATTAGGAGTAAAGGATATAACCTGCATTTCTAATAACGCGGGAGTAGACGATTTTGGCTTGGGATTATTGTTGCATAAACATCAAATTAAAAAAATGGTGTCTTCCTACGTTGGGGAGAATGATGAATTTGAAAGACAAATGCTAAGCGGAGAACTAGAGGTAGAACTTACTCCCCAGGGTACGCTAGCGGAAAAGTGTAGGGCCGCACAAGCAGGTTTCCCTGCATTTTATACTCCAGCAGGTTATGGTACGGAAGTGGCAGAAGGAAAGGAAGTAAGAGAGTTTAATGGTAAAATGTATATTCTAGAAGAAGCATTTAAGGCAGATTTTTCTTTTGTTAAAGCTTGGAAAGGCGATGCTGCCGGTAATCTAATTTTTAAGGGAACGGCGCGTAATTTTAACCCTTGTATGTGTGGTGCGGCTACTATTACCGTTGCTGAGGTTGAGGAATTGGTGCCAGAAGGTGAACTGGATCCTAACCAAATACACATTCCAGGAATATTTGTGCAACGCATATTTCAAGGAAAGGATTATGAGAAGAGAATAGAACAAAGAACTGTACGTCAAAAATAAGCTCATGTTAGATAAAAACGGAATTGCAAAAAGAATTGCACAAGAAGTAGAAGACGGTTATTATGTTAATCTAGGTATTGGTATCCCTACCTTGGTCGCAAATTATGTGCGTAATGATATTAGTGTTGAATTTCAAAGTGAAAACGGTATTTTAGGTATGGGACCTTTTCCTGTTGATGGGGAAGAAGATGCAGATTTGATCAATGCCGGTAAGCAAACCATTACTGCATTGCCCGGGGCATCCTATTTTGATTCTGCTACTAGCTTTGCCATGATTAGAGGCAAACATGTAGACCTTACCATATTAGGGGCAATGGAAGTCGCTGAGAACGGCGATATTGCCAACTGGAAAATTCCTGGTAAAATGGTTAAAGGTATGGGTGGTGCAATGGATCTTGTGGCATCTGCAGAAAATATTATCGTGGCCATGATGCATACGAATAGAGCGGGGGAATCCAAATTGTTGAAACGCTGTAGTTTGCCATTGACAGGTGTAGGCTGTGTTAAGAAGATTGTAACCAATTTGGCGGTACTTGAAGTCACTGAAGACGGCTTCTTGTTATTGGAGCGCGCCCCTGGTGTAACTGTAGAAGAAATAAAAGCAGCTACTGAAGGGAAGTTAATTGTAAAAGGAGAAGTTATGGAGATGAAGGTGTAATTGGGTTAGGTAATTCATCGGTAAAATTGGGATTTTATTTTTTTCACAACAGCTTGGGTTCGGTACACAACAATTATGATATAAATTCTAAAGAACTAATGTATTTTTGTCACTCAAACAAACCCATAACCTATTAATTACTTAACCGTCATGAATTCTCAAATAAACCACGCTGCAAACGAATATAAAGTACAAGTGTATAGAAATGATTTCTTTAGCGGATTTCTAAGACTTACCAAAAAGTTATTTATGTTGTAGATTACTTTAAAAAATTATAAAAGAGCGACTTTTTAAGTCGCTCTTTTTTTTTTGCATGTTGTTTTTAATGCAACTTTCCATTCATATAATGCATTACTTTAATAAACTAACTTCCCTAAGTTCACCACATTTTTAATAAGTTTTACCACAAATAATTTATTGTAAGAAAAAGACTACATATATTTGTAATGTAATAAAAAGTGAATCCCAAATCGCTTTTAAAACTTAGCCTAAAATGAAGTACGTATTTAGTTGCCTAATCTTGATGGTATTTATTACCTCATGTTCAAAAATTGAAGAGAATAATGATCCAATAATCGGTATTTGGAACCATACGGTTAAAACGGCTACCAATACTAATAAGATGGTTGTTGATAATGAAGAGTGGATTTTTAATGATGTATACTTAGGTAGATTCCATGGCTATAAAGATGGACAGGTTGTTTATTTAACAGATTTTAACTGGACCGTTAACGGTGATATTTATATAGTTAGCTACCCAGGAACAGATTTCCCCGATGATTTAGTGAAAATGCAAGAAACTGAAGAAGGCACTATTCTATTAAGAACAGAAGGTGAAGTCTTTGCGGAAAAACAAAAATAAACGCGTAAATGAAAAATGCCCATGAGTATTACTATTTGTAATAGATAATAGTATGAAGAACAGATAAGTTATCAAATCAACCTTTTTATAATATTTCCCCCGATTAGGAGCAAAGTAATTTGCTCCTTTTTTTATTTTAGGACTATGGAACTAAAATTTAAATTGTGTACACTTAGTAATCTTCATCAATTAAGACTTATTTCTGAACAAACCTTTGTAACGGCTTTTGAGAAAGATAATGATCCTATAGATTTCAAAAAATATATTGAACAAGCTTTTGCATCCGTAAAAATCAAGAATGAACTTTTAAATTCTGAAAGTGAATTTTACTTTGCATATAAAAATGATGAGGTAGTCGGTTATTTCAAATTAAATGTAGGTGAAGCACAATCAGAACTAAAACATGAATACAGCATTGAATTAGAGCGTATTTATGTGTTAGAAAGGTTTCAAGGTATGGGTTATGGAGAACAGTTTCTTCAGCACATAAAGTATATAGCTAAGAACAGTAGTAAAGATATTTTATGGTTAGGTGTGTGGCAAAAGAACAAACGAGCTATACGGTTTTATGAACGTCACGGTTTTTATAAGTTTGATACTCACCCTTATTTCATAGGCTCAGATAAGCAAACAGATTGGTTAATGCGTTTCAATTTAAGTACCTTGTAACAACAAACTAATTCTCATGAAATTACATCTTATTACTTTACTTGTGCTTTTTGGCATTCTTAACCTACAAGCACAAGAATACTATTTTCCAGAACGCAATGTTGATTGGGAAGTAAAATCTCCTGAAAATTTTAAAATAAATAGTGCAAATCTTAAAGAAGCAGTAAATTTTGCAGAAGCAAATGAATACTCTGGTTCTAGAGATTTACGAATTGCAATTGTAAAAGGATTTGAAAAAGAACCGTTTCATAAAATACTAGGTCCGACAAAAAAGAGAGGTGGTCCTGCAGGTATGATTCTCAAAAAAGGGTATGTAGTTGCACAATGGGGAAATACTAAAAGAGTAGATATGACTTTTAGTGTCACCAAGAGTTTTTTAAGTACTATGGCAGGTCTTGCAGAAGACGAAGGAATTATTACTAACACCAAAAATTTGGTTGGTGAGTATATTTGGGATGGTACTTTTGACGGAGCGCATAATTCCAAGATTACTTGGGAGCATCTGTTGCAGCAAAATTCCGCTTGGTCTGGTGAACTGTGGGGAGGTAAAGATTGGGCGGATAGACCACCAAGTAATGGAGATATTGATGATTGGAAGTTAGCTATACCTAAAGAACCGGGTACGGTTATGGAGTATAACGATGTGCGGGTAAACGTATTGGCATATTCGTTAACACATGTATGGCGCAAACCAATGCCGTTAGTCCTGAAAGAAAAAATTATGGACAAAATTGGTGCTTCATCTACATGGCGCTGGTTTGGCTATGATAATGCTTGGACAGAAATTGACGGGCTACAAATGAAATCTGTTACCGGTGGCGGGCATTCTGGTGCTGGAATATTCATTAGTACACAAGATATGGCCCGTTTTGGTATGCTTTTCTTAAATAATGGTAAGTGGAAGAATGAAAGATTGATTTCTGAAGGTTGGATAAAAAAGGCAACTACACCGTCAATACCTAATGCTAATTATGGGTATATGTGGTGGTTAAATAAGAAAGGGGCTAGACATTGGGAAGGACTATCTGAAAATATTTTTTACGCTGCCGGTTTTGGGGGTAATTTCATTATCGTAGATAAAGAAAATGATGTTGTTGTGGTTACACGCTGGTTAGAGCCTAGTAAAGTTGGAGAGTTTATGACCAAGGTAAATGCTGCTTTTTAACAATACCCTTTAGAGCTTGCATAAAATCTCTACTGCTTTCTCTAAGGTTTCTTTCTTTTTGGCAAAGCAGAACCTTAGCATAAAATCATTTCTGTTATCAACATTAAATGATGAAATAGGAATAGAGGCCAATCCATTTTCTATAATTATACGTCTGCTAATATCTTCATCTTCTTCCTTGGAAATGTTGGTATAATCTAATAATTGAAAATAGGTTCCTAGAGAAGGTTTGAACTTAAACTTGGACGATTTTAATCCATTTAGGAAGAAATCTCGTTTTTCTTGGTAAAAATTGTTCAAATCTAAATAATGTGATGGGTGCTTTAAATAATCAGCCATTGCACGTTGTACCGGATGATCTACACAGAAAACCGCAAATTGATGTACTTTTCTAAATTCGGCCATCAATTCAGCAGGAGCTACGCAATAGCCAATTTTCCACCCCGTTACATGAAACGTTTTCCCAAAAGAAGCACAGACAAAACTTCTACTGGCTAAATCAGGAAATTTTGAAGCACTTTCATGAACTTGTCCATCAAAAGTGATATGCTCATAAACCTCGTCGCTCAAAAGGATGATATTGGTGGGTTTTAATATCCTTTCTAACTCTTCCATATCGGATTTTGTTAGAACGGTACCAGTGGGGTTGTGGGGTGTATTTAAAATTACCATTTTGGTTTTATCGGTAATCTTATTTTCAAAGGCTGACCAATCTATTTTATAATCTGGGGCATCTAATTGGACATAAACAGGTATTCCTCCATTTAACGTAATTGCAGGCTCATAACAATCGTAGGCTGGTTTTATAATAATTACCTCATCACCTTTGTTGATAAAGGCTGTAATGGCGGTAAAAATAGCTTGAGTGGCTCCTACAGTTATTGTTACTTCATCAGCGGGAGAATAAGTACGTTGATGTAACGATGCGATTTTCTCTGAAATAATCTCTCTTAGGCTAAAATATCCTTGCATGGGTGCATATTGGTTATGACCATTAATTAATGCATCGTTAACCAATGATATTAATTTCTCATCTGCCTTAAAATTGGGGAAACCTTGTGAGAGATCAAGTGCAGCATGCTTTCTCGCAAGGTTGCCTACTGTAGTAAATATGGTAGTTTTTACATCTGGTAGTTTTGATGCCCGTTTGTACTGATTATAATCCATAGTGGTAAAAGTAATAATTTTAATTACGGACATAAAAAAAGCTCAACCAACTGGTTGAGCTTTTTTTTGTTTTAATCAATTTAATTAGGCATGTTGCATTTCATGCTTTCCTTCTTTAATTTCCTCAATTAATTTAGAATTAAAAGCAGGTAAATCATCAGGATTTCTACTGGTTACAAATCCTTCATCAACTACGACCTCTTGGTCCACCCAATTGGCTCCGGCATTGATCAAATCATCCTTAATTGAATTAAATGAAGTCATTTTTCTCCCTTTTACAACACCTGCACTTATCAATGTCCATGGTGCATGGCAAATAGCTGCTACAGGTTTTTTCAATTTAAAAAAGTCTCTTACAAAATCTAATGCCGTCTCTTCCCTTCTTAGTAAATCAGGGTTTATTACCCCGCCTGGTAACACCAATGCGTTGTAGTCCTCTGCTCTAACTTCGTTCAAGGTTTTATCTACAGTGTAGCTGTTAGTCCAGTTTCCATCTGCCCAACCTTTTATTTCTCCTTTTTCTAAACTTACTATTTCAACATTAAAGCCTTCTTTTTCCATGGCTTCTTTTGGAGATTTTAATTCACTTTCCTCAAATCCATTTGTAGCTAATATTGCTATCCTCTTCATAATATATAGTTTTTAACGATTAATAATTTCTTTGATACTAAGTTACATATCATAGAAGGCAATGTCCGTTAAAGGTCTATTAATAAAGGGCTGGCAAGGGTTAAACATTTATTAAATGAACTTGATAAAATTCAGTATGTGCTCATTTGCACTCTATTTAAGTGTCGCAAGGTCTTTTCTAAACATTGTTCTAAGTTTTTTTTGATATCCGTTTCCCAAAATCTAAATACGGTATAACCCATAGCGATTAGTTTTTCGTTTACTTCAGCGTCTCGCTGCATATTGCGTTCTATTTTGGCTATCCAAAATTCTCTGTTAGTTTTTACTTTAGGTTTACGTTCTTCCCAGTTTTTACCATGCCAATATTCGCCATCTATAAATATGACCGTTTTATATTTGGGTAGTGCTATGTCAGGTTTGCCTATTAACTTTTTATAATCGATACGATATCTATATCCAGCGGCATAAAGGGCTTTTCTAAAAGCAAGTTCCGGTTTTGTGTTCTTGCCTTTTATTTTGCTCATTATTTTAGAGCGTTGTGGCGTAGTATAGAAACCGGACGCTTCGTTGAACCTGGGTACTTTTATTCGTTCTTTGGAATAGTCTTTGGACATCTCTTAAAAATAAAAAATCTCGAACCTTTACGGTCGAGATTTTTTAAAACTTTATGATTCTAAGCTTAACTTTTTACATTAGCGCTTAAAAATTCTCTGTTCATTCTTGCAATGTTTTCCAAAGAAATTCCTTTAGGACATTCAACTTCACAGGCACCTGTATTCGTGCAATTCCCAAAACCTTCTAGATCCATTTGGGCAACCATATTCTTAACACGGTCAACAGCTTCTACCTGACCTTGTGGCAATAAAGCATATTGTGACACTTTTGCACCTACAAATAACATAGCCGAAGCATTTTTACAGCTTGCTACACAAGCACCGCAGCCAATACAGGTTGCTGCATCCATAGCCTCATCAGCTGCATGTTTGGAAATAAGCGTTGCGTTTGCATCTTGCGTATTACCTGATGTATTTACAGAGATATAACCTCCGGCGTGTTGTATACGATCAAAAGCACTTCTGTCAACAACCAAATCTTTTATAACCGGAAAGGCTTTTGCCCTAAAAGGCTCTATAGTTATGGTATCACCGTCTTTGAACATTCTCATGTGCAATTGACAAGTGGTTACTCCTCTATCCGGTCCATGAGCCTCACCATTAATGAACATAGAGCACATACCACAAATACCTTCCCTACAATCATGATCAAAAGCTACAGGCTCTTCGCCTTTATTTATTAATTGTTCGTTAAGAACATCCATCATTTCTAAAAAGGACATGTGTTCAGATATTTCTGTCACTTTATAGTCGACCATTTTACCCTTGTCGTTCGCGTCTGATTGACGCCAAATTTTAAGTGTTAAGTTCATGTTACCTTCTTTATTTATAACTTCTTTCTTTAACTTCTATATTTTCATAAACGAGTTCTTCTTTATGCAATACAGCATCTTTTGGTTCTCCTTTATACTCCCAAGCAGAAACAAATTGAAACTCTGATAGTCTTTTTGCTTCACCTTCTTCTGTTTGATGTTCTTCTCTAAAGTGGCCACCTGCAGACTCTTCCCTAACAAGTGCATCTTTAGCGAATAATTCTCCTAACTCCAAGAAATCTGCAACTCTTCCTGCTTTTGCTAATTGCTCGTTGTATTCGGTTGTTGTTCCCGGAACATTTACGTTTTTCCAGAAATCTTTTCTAAGGGCCGATATTTCATCGATTGCACTTTTCAATCCTTCTGCATTACGTGACATACCACATTTATCCCACATGATCTTACCTAATTTCTTATGGTAATAATCTACAGAATGTTCTCCTTTATTATTGATAAAAAAGTTTATTCTATCGGTTACTTCTTTTTCCGCGGCATCGAATTCTGGTGTGTCGGTAGGTATTTTACCTGTTATAATGTCATTAGATAAATAATCGCCAATAGTATATGGTAAAACAAAATAACCATCTGCCAAACCTTGCATAAGTGCAGAAGCACCTAATCGGTTTGCACCATGATCAGAGAAGTTGGCTTCACCAATAGCATAACACCCAGGTATTGTAGTCATTAAATTGTAATCTACCCAAACACCTCCCATGGTATAATGAACAGCTGGATAGATCATCATAGGTGTCTTATATGGGTCTTGATCAACGATTTTCTCATACATTTGAAAAAGGTTACCATATTTTGCTTTTACGATAGCGGCACCTAGTTCATAAATTTTGTCTGCAGATGCATTGTTGATACCGTGTATCTTTGCTTGCTCCTTTCCGTATCTTTCAATAGCGGCTGCAAAATCCAAATAAACAGCTTCACCTGTTGCATTTACTCCGTAACCGGCATCACAACGTTCTTTTGCTGCTCTAGATGCAACATCACGTGGTACAAGGTTACCAAATGCAGGGTACCTTCTTTCTAAGTAGTAATCTCTTTCGTCTTCAGATAGATCGGTCGGTTTTTTCTTGCCTTCACGTATTGCCTTAACATCTTCAAGATTTTTAGGAACCCAAATACGTCCATCATTACGCAAAGACTCTGACATTAACGTAAGTTTAGACTGGTAGTCTCCTGAACGTGGAATACACGTTGGGTGGATTTGAGTATAACATGGGTTGGCAAAAAAAGCTCCCTTTTTATGTATTTTCCAAGATGCGGTAACGTTAGATCCCATTGCATTTGTAGATAGGAAATATACATTTCCATAACCACCTGATGCTATAACCACTGCATGTGCGGAATGACGTTCTATTTCACCGGTAACTAAATTACGGGCAATAATACCACGTGCCTTGCCGTCTATCTTAACAACATCTAACATTTCATGACGGTTGAACGGAGTAATTTTACCTCGTGCAATTTGTCTGTTCATGGCAGAATAGGCACCTAATAATAATTGTTGTCCTGTCTGTCCTTTTGCGTAAAAAGTTCTTGAAACCAATACACCACCAAACGAACGGTTGTCTAGTAGTCCGCCATAATCACGTGCAAAAGGAACCCCTTGTGCTACACATTGGTCAATAATATTCGCAGAAACTTCTGCCAATCTATATACGTTTGCTTCTCTTGAACGGTAATCACCACCTTTTACGGTATCGTAAAATAAACGGTAGGTAGAATCACCATCTCCTTGATAGTTCTTTGCAGCGTTAATACCACCTTGTGCAGCAATAGAGTGCGCTCTTCTTGGAGAATCTTGATAGCAAAATGTTTTTACATTATAGCCTAATTCCGCTAAAGTTGCGGCAGCGGAACCCCCTGCCAATCCTGTTCCAACAACTATAATGTCAATATTACGTTTGTTGGCAGGGTTAACCAAATCTATATGATTCTTATAATCGGTCCACTTCGTTTCCAACGGACCTTTAGGTACTTTTGAGTCTAATACAGACATAAGTAATAGGTATTAATGATGATTAAAATGATGAAAAAGAGCAATGAAAATAAATCCTAAAGGAATTATTATAGCATACGCTTTACCAAACAATTGTAATTTTTCTTTTCTCATACTAGATGCACCTGCAGATTGAAATGCAGAACTAAAACCGTGCATTAGATGAAGCGATAAGAATACGAAGGCTATTACATAAGCGCCAACACGTAATGGGCTTTCGAATTTATGGGCAAGTTCCTGATAATAACGAAAACCTTCACCGTTACCCAATAATCCGGACATATCACCCTGAATGTATTTGGTGTTTATTTCTGGAAACCAGAAATCTATGAAATGCAGTACAAGGAATGCCAAAATGCATAAACCACTGTAAATCATGTTTCGGCTCATCCAAGATGAATTGGCAGCCCCATTGTTCTTAGCATATTTTTTCACTCTTGCACTTCTATTTCTGGCTTCTAAAATGAAACCCATCACAAAATGATAGATAACACCAAAAATTAAAATTGGTTGCAAAACATATTGTACGGCCCAAAAGGTCCCCATAAAATGCGATGCTTCATTAAACGCATCGGGGCTAAAAACCGATAAGATGTTTATTGCAAAATGCTGAAGTAGAAAAAACATTAAAAAGAAAGCAGAAAGTGCCATTGCGTACTTTCTACCAATCGAAGATTTAAAAAATCCGCTCATTAGTCGTTAATTTTATATGCGAAGTTACATCACAAGCTAGTTATTAACAAGAATTAAGCAGTTTTAGTATATCAATTTAGATTGATTTTAAAATCAATTTTGTAGATGTTTAATAAATTTTGAAAATATATGCTTCTATTTTGATAAACATTCAACAAAAAAAATGGCATCTCTGAATTTTATTTTGATTTTTTTGAAATCTCCAGAGCCCAAACAACAGCTTCATCCAAATCTGTGAATGATTTGATCCTTTTTGGGAAAATTAATTTCTTTATTATGGAGCTTAATAAATTGTTTTTCAATGGCCCTACCGAAGCTATATACTGCATGTCAAAACGATTTTTATGATACTTGAACCATTCAAAAGGAGCTACACGATATTTGTTTACCCTGTTGGCAATATAGATTAGTGGAATGTCATTATCATATATTTCCTGGGCGGCGTACACTGTTTTTTTTGCATTTTGCCATTTAAAATGTGCTCCCTCATTCATTTCAGAGATGACAATACCTCCTTTGAAGAAATAGAATACACCAAATTCAAATTCTCTAATCTCCTTAATTTGATTAATCAATTCGAGTTCTCGAACTCTTTTCATGCCTATTATTGTCAGATGTCAAAGATACTGGTTATTAAGCCAATAGCTTGTAAAAACATCGACGAACGGTATGGTTATTAGTTAGGAGCCTTTTCTAGATATGTATCAATTATTTCTCCATATCCTTCAACTGAATTTCTAATGCTTTGGTCGATAATTGAACCTCTATCAATGACAAGACCAACGATACCATCAATGCGAATAAACTAATACTAAATATCAAATTAGCCCAAAATGCAAGTTCTACGTAAATTAAGGTCATTGTAATTACTGCCAATAAAAAACTGAAAATGGCAGTGGCTTGCATGTTTTTGATAATGGTGAGTCGTTTACGTAATTTTTGAACTTGTAGCCCAACGGATTGCGATGCCGTTTCTTGATATTTTTGATGTAATTGGCGTATTAATGCGGCAATGGCCAAGTATCTTGCATTGTATGCCAGCATTGTTAATGAAATGGCAGGGAAAAGTAGTGCCGGTATGCCTAAAGTGAGTTCCATAAATAATAATTCTTAATCTGTAGCTATTCCAAAATAGGTCCAAGTTACATTTTGGTCAAATGGGTTATGTTGGCCATGTAATTCACCAGGGGCTATGGTGATGCATTTTCCAGGACCAACCTCATAATCCTTTCCTGAAATAGTAAATACGGCTTTACCGGTCTGTATATGAAAGACTTCAAACATAGTATCATGTTTATGAAGCTCAACTTTTTGACCAGGTTTAAAAATAGCGGTACCGTACATCATTAATTGTGGTATTTCACCACGATTTATCAATGTCTTTTTCTTAATACTTGGGTCATGGCTAACACCTAGTTCCGGTAACTCGTTCCAATCTACTATTTTCATTGTGCTATTCTATATCAAAAGTTGCTTTTTCAACAGTTCCGTTTCCTTTAATTTCTACGGTATAGGTTCCCTTTGGTAAATAGGTACTTCCATTATCAGCTTGTTTTAAAACAGTTTTGTGCTTTTTAAGGTGATTCATCTTGCCAATTTTAGAGAAAGCAACATCATATGATAAAACATTTAAACCTTTGTCTGCAATAATTTCAGTTTCACTGACTACGATATCATCTGAAGATAGTATTTTGGCTTCATACACATCATCACTATCAGAGTAGAAGGTGATGTCTAATCCTGGTGTTCTAGGTTTTGACCAAGAGCTCCAAGAATTACCCCAACGTGAAGAATGTTTACTATTTTCTAGCGCATATACGTGCAGTGCTTTGTTCTGAACTTCTGAAGTCAAATTTTGAAGCGCAGCGATATTTGCGGTATAAATACTTCTACCATGCGTACCCACCACTAAATGTTTAGCATCTTCTTGTATGACCAAATCATGAACGGCAACATAGGGCATTCCATTTTGGAAAGACTGCCATGTTGTTCCCCTATCCAATGAAACGTATAAGCCATTATCCGTACCAACAAATAAAAGGTTTTCATTTTCCGGGTCTTCTACTATAACATTCACGGCAGATGTAGGTATGTTATTAGAAATGTTTTTCCAAGTAGACCCTTTGTCATCACTTACAAAAACATAGGGAGTAAAGTCGTCTGAACGGTAACCGTTTAATGTAGCATATACTCTATTTTCGTTATGTTTTGAAGCAATGACCCTGCTTACCCATAAATTTTGAGGTAGGTTATTAGATACGGTTATCCAACTACCACCACCATTATCAGTTCGTTGAATTAGACCATCGTCACTACCGGTATATAACAGTCCGAATTTATAGGTAGATTCAGAAATTGTGGTCAAGGTGCCATAAGCTACATTACCTTGTTTTCCTCCTTGGGTCAGGTCAGCTGAAACAGTTTCCCATGTATCTCCTTTATTTAAGGAACGATGCATTTTATTACTGCCAATATATAAAATATCTTGGTTATGGGGAGAAAGTAAAATTGGAGTTTGCCAGTTGAAACGGTAAGGAGCCTCGCCTAGCTCATGTTTTGGTTGAATATAATTTCTTTGGTCTTTTTCTAAATCGATTCTAAAATAATTTCCGAATTGATATCCCGTGTAAACGATATTAGCGTTGCGATCGTCAATCTCTACTTGCATACCATCTCCACCTAAAATAGATTTCCAAGGGTATTGCCCTGTTTGCTGCCATTCACTGTTTTCCTCTGCATTGTGCGGTCCCATCCAAACTCCGTTATCTTGTAATCCGCCATATATGTTATATGGTTTTTCATTATCTACGGCAATGGCATAAAACTGACCAACTGTGGGAGAGTTGTTCTTAAACCAATTTTTACCGTCATCATAGCTCGTGTTAACTCCGCCATCATTTCCATTAATAAGATGACCGGGTAATTTTGGATTGATCCATAACGCATGGTGATCTGAATGAACGTTGTCACCATTTATTGACATATATGTTTTACCACCATCTTTAGATGCTATAATGGGTACACCGGCTAAGTAAATGGCATCAACATTATTAGGATCAACAGTAACCTGGGCAAAATAATACCCGTAGCTATAAAAAAGGTCGTCTATATAGTCTTCGTTTTGTTTTGACCAAGTTTTACCGCCATCATTACTTCGGTAGACTTCTGCACCAATAACCGGCGTATCGAACAGCATACTGTTGGCATCTTCTAAATATAACGCTAAGTCTGCCGGTTGTACTGTATTACTACGAACCATTTGCTTGACATTGGCAGCTCTATATTTTTCGTGAAAATTATTGGTTTTTAGAAATTCGTTCAGCTCTTTGTCGTTCACGGCCAAGAACTGTTCTTTGGAGAGCGATTTAAAATCATCTTTTGTTAAGCCCGACTGTTTCTCCTTTTTTTCTTTGGATTTTTCTCTTCTAAATTGATTGTCATGAACTGCATAAACAATGTTGTCATCAAAAACGGCCAAGCCAATTCTACCAACTCCTTCTCCCGTAGGAAATCCGCTTGAGGGTGTTGAAATTTTTGTCCATGTGGTGCCGGCATCTGTACTTTTGTAAATGCCAGAACCTTCTCCGCTACCGTTAAAATTCCATGCTTTTCTATCTTTTTGCCATGCTGCCGCGTATTGAATTAGATAATTATTAGGGGAAACCGCAACATCGATGATGCCTGTATTGTCATCAATGAACAAAGTTTTTTTCCAAGTTTTACCACCATCTGTGGTTTTGTAAATGCCGCGTTCTTTGTTAGGAGAATATAAATGACCAGTTACGCCTACGGTTACTTCATTTGCATTATCAGGATTTATTATAATGCGCCCAATATGGTGCGAATCTGATAAGCCCATATGTTGCCAGGTTTTACCCTTATCGGTAGACTTTAATATCCCGATACCGGGGTATGAGGAACGCGATGAGTTATTTTCTCCCGTACCTGCCCAAATGGTTCCGCTTTGCCAATGAACCGCAATGTCACCAAGGTTTTGGGTTTGGGTTTCATCCATTACCGGAGTAAAGGTGTTGCCGTTATTGTTGGTGTACCATAATCCACCAGAAGCGTATGCTACGTAATATTCTGTTGGGTTGTTGTCGTTGACGGCTAAATCTACTACACGACCACTCATTACAGACGGACCTACATTTTTTAATGGAATATTTTTGACCAGTGAATTGGCATCCATAGCCTGTTTGGCAATCAATGATTCCTCTATTTTTTTAGATGTAGTTGGTTGAACCTGTGCCGATACTATTGAAATACCGGTTAGTAGTAGAAAGTATAATTGTTTCATTATAATGTTTTTGATGCTGCAGATGGTAAGTTACTGATTAGTTTTTAGAGCTGGAATTCAAGTTCTTGATCAATTCTTGTGATTTTAATGTTACCCTTGATTGTGATTCTTTTATGGCGTCTTTAATATTGCCGTTTGATTTTGAAACTACATCGTTGGTGGTTGAGATGGCTTTAACGTACCAATCTTCCCAAGCTTCTAGAATAGCCTTTTCATTCTCAATGGCGTTGCCATTTTTAATAGCGTTTACGCTTAACTGAAATTCAATTTGTAAACGATCTATGGCTTTTTGTTCCAATAAGGATATTTGTTCTAAGGCAAATGCCGTAGATGAATTTACTAGGGTGAGTCCGCTCACTAGTGCCGCAGTACCCACATTTTTCATGGTTTCTTTTGAAACCTTGTCAATACGGTCATTATCGGTATGGTAAAATTGGTCTGTAAAATGCCAAAGTAAAAGTCCGGGAATATCAGCTCGTAAAAAAGGAGTGTGATCACTTCCACCTTCAAACGGGTTGGTTTCTACCGCCCAATTCGCAAAATTGCCCTGTTTTTTAAAGGTCGATGTTATAAAATCATTTAAATAGTGTGGTTTCATGTCTTCTAACTTTAAAACATCACCGCCCCATTCACTGTGTTTATCATTGCCACGAGTCCAAATAGCACTGGGGTCTGGCATTTTTTCAATCAAGAAAGTGCCGCCCGTTACTGCAGTATTTTCGCCTACCATATCAAGACTAATTCCCCATTTAATTCCTTTTGCACGCTCTGGATTTTCTTGAATATACCGGTTGGTAGAAACAATTTCATCGCCCCATAAAAAAGTCATGGTTCTTTTAAATGCTATTTTATTTTCGCCGAATAATTTGGCTGCGGTTTTAGCCATTTCTAATTGCGTGCCAACACCCGTTGCATTGTCATTGGCACCGGGTTCTTGAACATGTGCGCTGTACACCAAACGTTCATTGGGCAATTCACTTCCTTTAATATCTGCAACAATGGTCAGTTCTTCGGATGGATATCTTTTAATGTCTATCTTTACTTGAACTTCAGTAGTACCTGTTTTGAGTTGCGCCACTAATTTTTCTTTTGCTTCATATGACAGGGCAATGCCCCAGAAATCACTATCATATTGTGAAGGAAGACTTCTAAATTGAATTGAAGTGGTATTTTTCTCTGGTTGTAAATACCCTGGGTTGTCATAGGTGAGAATTCCTATTGCCCCGTTTTTCATTGCGGTTTTGTACAACTTTCTAGCACTCATTTCTGCAAAAACTACTTTTCCTTTCATGGAGGCGGACTCCATATCTTCAACAGATTTTACCCATAGAACATCTGCCTTAATACCCTCTTTTGGGGTAGAAGCAGAATTTAAATAGGTCATGTTCCTATTGGTTTGTGAAAGTAGCAAGGGTATTTCTTGACCTACAATTTGCAGTGATGCCGAAACAGGTTCCCAGGTTTGGCGGTTCATTGCTCGCTTTTCAATACGGTAGGTAAACCGGTCACCAATTTTTGCATCCTCTTCTAATACATAACCTGCAGCTTTTAGACTATCTGCAATAAGGTGAATTGTTTTGTTGAAACCTGTGTTGCCCACAACACGCCAATAATCTTCTACAAAATCTGTAGTTTCATAGGCAAGCTGACCCGTGAATTCTGGGCGAACAAGCTCAAAATAATCTACTGGTTTTTCTTCAGGCTGCTGAGAGCATCCTGCTAAAAAAGAAAGGCAGAGTAATGCGGGTACAATGCCCTGCCTTAATAATATTCTTTTGATGGAGATTACTCTTCCCATTTCCATTCGTTGCCAATGATCAATTTCTCTTTTAAATCATTTTTGATCATGAATTCTTTAGTGGTTTCACTATCCATTTTTGTTGCTGGTAAAGTATCGGCATTTGCCAGAGCATACAACATCATTGTGCCAAAACGTGCCGTATTTTTCATATGGTCTTCATTCACCAAATGAAAATCGTCACAATCAGAATGGTAGCATCCGTAGATAGAGCGGTCTAAATTACTATGTACCGATAAAATGGGCACTCCCTCAAGCATAAAAGGTTGGTGATCGCTATGTAGCCCAGATTTGTTGGAGAATTTGTTTTGATAAATAGTGTCCTGTTTTTGAATGGCAGCACCTAAATCTTTAAAGAACTGTTCATTATCTAATTTACCGCCCGCATTCATACCTATTGGGTTACCGGACATATCTAAGTTCATCATGTATTTAATATTCTCAATAGTCTTGTTCTCAATAGCCTGCTCAACTAAAAATTTAGAACCAAGTAGCCCTTGTTCTTCTCCCATGAACATTACGAATTTTACCGTACGTTTTGGATGAAGGTTATTTGCTTTAAAAGCTCTTGCAATATCTAAAACAGCAAAAGAACCAATACCGTTATCTATGGCACCGGTAGCCAGATCCCAAGAATCTAAATGACCACCAATGACAATTTCTTCTTGAGGTATTTCCGTACCAGGTAATGTTGCAACTACGTTTCTTGCCTTAATCATATCGCTTGTATTGGTCATATCAATTTTGGCGGTAGCTTTTTTGGTCTTCAACGTTTCTTTTAATGCCATGCCATCTTCCTTGCCAATACATACGGCAGGTATTGGAATCAACTCTCCGGTAACGGAAGCTGTACCTGTAAGTAAAACGCCATTATCCACTTGATTAATTATAATAATACCAATAGCACCATATTTTATGGCTAAAGCCGTTTTCTCGCTACGGTGTAAATTGCTTAACCCTTCTTCGCTGCCTGGTAGAATATTAATATATACCAAAGCTATTTTTCCTTTTACGGCATCTGGGTTGGCAGCGTAGTCTGCATCTAGTCCATTGCCCATGTCTACAATTTCACCGGTAACGTGTGCTTCTACAGGTGCATGACCTAAGGTCACTACCTTAACATCATCCTCGTTGATGGTTAAAGCAACTTCGCCTCTTGCCCATGCTTCAACTTCAAAAGTTTGGTAAACAACATCTTCAAAACCATATTCCTTGAATTTGTTATAGGTGTATTCTTCTGCCTGTGCACCGTTGGTTGATCCTGTTAACCTATGACCTATAGTTTCGGTAGCTTCCTTTAACGTGCTATAGCCTTTGGAATTTTGTTTTATTTCGGTATCAATACGGGCAAAAAGATCGGATTGTGTTTCTTCTTTCGGCATTTCTGAACATGCCTGTAGGCATAGTGCACCTAAGATGAGGTAAGCAATTTTTCTCATGAGTTGTCTTTGTTTGGTTTAGGTTAACAAGTTAGCCATTTTGTAGCTAAGAAGTTGTGCTAACATTCTTGTAAATTTTATAATTCCATGCCCTATTTTTTAAGGAAACAACACATAATGCGTAATTTTATATCAAAATATAAATTCATGAAATACGATCAAATACCTAACTCCCTATTTATAAAGAACCGTAAGAAATTTATGGACCGCATGCAACCTAAAAGTATTGCAGTTTTTAACTCTAACGATATTTACCCGATAGGAGCCGATAGTGTTTTGCCTTTTGAGCAACATAGAGATATATTTTACCTATCTGGTGCTGATCAAGAAGAAACGATACTGGTGTTGTTTCCCGATGCTGTAAATAAAAAACATCGCGAAGTTTTGTTTGTTCGTGAAACCAATGAGCATATTGCCATTTGGGAAGGTGAAAAATTAACCAAAGAAAAGGCTACGGAAGTGTCTGGGATAAAAACCATTTGTTGGTTGCAAGATTTTGATAAAATCTTCTTCGATCTAATGACCGAAGCCGAGACTATTTATTTTAATACAAACGAACATTACAGGCAGGCGGTAGAAACACAGACTAGAGAAGATCGGTTTATTGAAAAATGTAAGCGCGAATACCCTGCTCATCGCGTAGCAAAAAGTAATCCTATTTTGCAGGAAATTAGAGGTGTAAAAGAGCCTGAGGAAATTGATATTATGCAAACCGCATGTAATATCACTGAAAAAGGATTTCGCAGACTGCTTGGTTTTGTGAAACCGGGCGTAATGGAATATGAGATTGAAGCAGAACTTTTACATGAATTCGTACGAAATAGATCTAAAGGTTTTGCTTACCAGCCAATTATTGCTTCTGGTAATAATGCGAATGTATTGCACTACTTAGAGAATAATAAGCCTTGTAATGATGGCGATTTAATTTTGATGGATGTTGCAGCAGAGTATGCAAATTACTCAAGTGACTTAACAAGGACTATTCCTGTAAACGGTACATTTACAAAGCGCCAAAAAGAGGTATACAATGCTGTTTTGCGTGTAAAAGACGATGCTACCAAAATGTTGGTGCCTGGTACGCTTTGGGCAGAATATCACAAGGAATGTGGTAAAATAATGACCTCAGAACTTTTAGGTCTTGGTTTGTTAGATAAAGCCGATGTACAAAATGAAAATCCCGAATGGCCTGCATACAAGAAATACTTCATGCACGGTACAAGTCACCATATTGGTTTAAATACACATGATTACGGGGCTTTGAAAACACCAATGAAAGCGAATATGGTGTTTACCGTAGAGCCGGGTATTTATATACCTGCAGAAAATATGGGTATTCGTTTAGAAGATGATGTGGTTATTCAAGAAAAGGGAGAACCTTTTAACTTAATGGCGAATATTCCGATTAAGGCAGATGAGATAGAGGAATTAATGAACAACTAAATAACAAGCATGAAATTAGTATCGTGGAACGTAAATGGAATTAGGGCTTCGGTTAAAAAGGGATTTGAGGATATTGTAAAGGAATTTGATGCCGATGTGTTTTGTGTTCAAGAAACCAAAGCGCAAGATGATCAGGTTGCCGAAGCATTGAAAGATATTACAGACTATGAACTGTTTAGTAATAGTGCCGAAAGAAAAGGGTATTCTGGTACCGTGATTTTATCTAAACAAGCGCCTGTGAAGTTTGATAAGGACATGGGAATTGAAGCGCATGATTTAGAAGGAAGGATTACACATTCTGAATTTGAACACTTTCATTTGGTGAACGTCTATATTCCAAATAGTGGTAGTGGATTAAAAAGATTGGATTACCGTGCCGGATGGGATAAAGATTTTACCAATTACCTAAAAGAGCTTTCAAAATCAAAACCGTTGATCATTACAGGTGATTTTAACGTGGCACATACTGAGAACGATTTAGCCAACCCCAAAAGTAATTACAATAAGACATCAGGATTTACCCAAGTGGAAATAGATGGATTTGACCATATGTTGAAAGAGGTCAATTTAGTTGATAGTTTTAGAAAACTACACCCAACTACGTTCAATAAATATACCTTTTGGAGTGCACGTGGTGGTGCAAGGGCTAGAAACGTGGGCTGGCGTTTAGACTACTTTTTGGTAAGTGAATCTATTTGGGACAAAGTAAAGTCCGCCGAAATTCATGATCAGGTTATGGGCAGTGACCATTGCCCGATCAGTTTAGAAATTGAATTTTAGAAATTCGCTTTAATCTGTATTTGTTCTGGCTAAAAGATTGGTCAGAACAAATGCTAAAAGTGCCGGAAAGACCCAGCCTAAACTATACTGCTGAAGCGGAATCCACGAAAACGTATTTGCTTCAGGTGTTACTGCTTCAATACTTCCCAAGAAATCAGGAATACTAAATAGTATGGTGGCTATGGTTACCGCTCTAAATACCAATGACGATGCATATTTATCTGGCACTACATTCAAAACAATGAGTATAATGGTAATGGGGTAAATGAACATTAAAGAGGGTATGGCTACGGCAATAATATAAGCTACATTGAACTGACCAACAAGAACACCTAATACACTACCAATAATAGCCATAATGGTATATGCCGATTTTGACTCATTAAATCTTGATGCTACAAAATCTGCCGTACCGGTTACGATACCTACTGCGGTGGTAAAACATGCTAAACCTACCAGTATACTTAAGAACAAATTACCGATGTTACCTAAACTCTGTTTTGCTAAACCGGATAATATTTCTGTTCTCGTGGTATCGACATCGAATACAGAATGGACTAAGGATCCAGAAAGAATAAGCCCCATATAAATTAAAAACAAGGCCAAACCGGCAAACCAAGCAGCATTTCTAATTAATGTTTTCTTTTCGTCATAGGTTGCATCAACATATTTTAGGTTGATGGATATGATGATTACCCCACCAACAACTACAGCGCCAATGGCATCGAATGTTTGGTAGCCTTCCAGTATTCCGTTGGCAAACGGACTGGCAATCGTAGTGCTTCCAAAATCAAAGGGGAAAGAGAAAATCGTTATTCCTATTACCAAAAGTAGAATTAGGATTATTGCCGGCGTCAATATTTTGCCCAGTATATTCAATATTTTAGAACGGTTAAGTGCAAACAATAACACCAAAGCAAAATAGATACTACTGGTGTACCAGGAAGATATATCCCAAAATGGCTGAATGGCCATTTCATGCGTTACAGATGCTGTTCTAGGGCTGGGAAGTGCTATGGCAATGGCGTATATGAAAAATGCATATATTAAGCTGAAAGTAGGTGATACCTTATTGCCAAAGTCTATAAGGGAACCTTGTAATTTTGCATGGGCCAAAATACCAAAAATGGGAATGGCAACCGCAGAGAGTCCAAAACCGATAGTAACTACCAACCATTGGTCACCAGAATTGAAGCCTAGTAAAGGAGGTAAAATAAGGTTGCCTGCTCCAAAAAAAAGAGAGAATAGGGCAAAAGCTGTAATTAGGGTTTCCTTCTTCTTGAACATGAATGCAAAGTAAGTGAAAGATTATTAAATAACAGGAGGTAGAGGTTTTTTCAATTTTTATAACCGCAAAAAAAAGTGCATTGACAACATGTTAGATCAAACTCACAACAAATAGTGGTGCAGACCTTTAATATACAGTACTTTAACCAAAGGAAATAAAGCTTATGCAATTTTCCGTTAGTTTCAATTTAAAATATTAATAGCATTTTCTCGATCACCCAAATCGAAATTTTTGCAAAAACATCCTACAGCATGAAAAAAATATTCTGCAGCATTTTTGGCCATCACTATTCAATATCCAAAAAAGTAACATCTCATATTAAAGAGTATAAATGTATACATTGTCAAAAAGAAGTAACTACTGATGTAAGTGGTAAACTTTCTGCTTTGACACCTGAATTACAAGATATCAATAGAACTTTAGAACATATATACCAAAGAAGACATACTACCGCTGCACAACAGCAAGTAGCCTAATTGTCCGCTTTTAGTTAAATGAATTCCAACCCTGTGCGGTTAACGGAATCTTAGTATTGTTCCTGGAAATTAAGTAAGCCCCTTCGTCTTTTCCCGTGGTATGCCCTATGACGGTCAAGTGTGGATTGCCCTTTATTTTTGGGAATTCTTTTTGGTCTATTGTAAACAATAGTTCATAGTCCTCGCCACCGCTTAACGCTACAAGGGTGCTGTCTATCTTGAATTCTTCACATGCAGATATTACGGTAGGGTCTAACGGAATTTTGTCTTCGTACAAGTCAATTCCCAATCCGCTGCTTTTACTCAAATGAAGAATTTCTGAAGAAAGTCCGTCACTAATATCGATCATAGATGTTGGGTGAACTTCCAATTGTTTCAATAACTCAGGAATATCTTTTCTGGCTTCAGGCTTTAACTGTCGCTCCACAATGTAAGAATATGGTTCTAGGTCTGGCTGACTATTAGGGTTCACTTTAAATACTTCTTTTTCTCGCTCCAATACCTGTAAGCCCATATATGCTGCACCTAAATCACCGGATACTACCAAAAGATCATTTGGTTTTGCACCAGAACGGTAAGCAATGTCTTTTTCTTTTGCAATTCCAATTGCGGTAACGCTGATCATTAATCCTGTTTTTGATGAGGTTGTATCACCGCCCACCAAATCCACATTGTATGTTTTGCATGCCGTTGCCACACCTGCATAAAATTCCTCAAGTGCCTCTAGCGGAAATCTATTTGATACCGCTAAGGAAACTGTTACTTGTGTAGCTGTTGCGTTCATGGCATAGATGTCAGAAAGATTTACCATGATAGATTTATAACCTAAATGTTTTAACGGCATGTAGGCAAGATCAAAGTGCACGCCCTCTATTAATAGATCGGTACTTAATACTGTCTTTGTTTTTTCATAATCTAGCACGGCGGCATCATCGCCAATTCCTTTTACGGTAGATTTTTGAGTAAGTTCAAAATCTTTGGTGAGGTGTTCTATAAGCCCGAATTCACCTAATTTCTCTAATGATGTTCTTTCTTGTTCTTTATCTTCTAGCATGTTGCAAAAATAAGAAGTAAAACAAGATGTACCGCATAAAAAATCCGAAGCTATAAAGCATCGGATTTACTGTTGAATTTTAGAATGGTATTGTAGTCTAACCTAACGAATACCCATCTCTATAATTGCGTTTTACATATTTGTTCGCAGGTTCAAAATTGGTAATTTTCATATTTTCTGCATCCCATTGTAAACGTTTTCTACCATGGTACTGTTTTCCACCGCCCCAAAAGCTTGGATTTTCAACGGTGGGATCTATTTCAAAATAAGATTTTAACGCCAAGTTACCAATTAAGATACTTTCGGTAAATGGTCCGGCGTAATCAAATGATGAACTGGTCTCTGCATTTCCGTAACCGGCCATACATGCATTTACCCATTGCACGTAATGGCCTTCTGGTACGCGGGCTATTGTTTCTTCAACTTCAAACTGTTCATTTAGGCTCAGTGGAAGTAAACGCGGATTTGCACCATAACAATCTGCCATTAACTTTCCTTTGGTACCTATGAACAATACGCCTCCGTCCCAGTTTCCTAAAGCTTCATCATCACCTAGTTCCTCTGGTCTTTCAGGTAATAGTCCGCCATCCATCCAAGTAACTTTAATCTTTCCTTTGCCATCCGTTCTTGGGTAGCTTAAATGTATTTTACTAGAATTAGGGAAACTTTTAGGGTAGTCTTTATATTGAAAATTTCCGCTGAAGGAGTCAGATACACTACATTCTACGGTATCCGGATATAAAATGGGTAATATTCTGTATACCGGATCCATAATATGGCATGCCATGTCACCTAATGCACCCGTTCCAAAATCTGACCAGCCTCTCCAATCAAACGGAAGGTAGACGTCATTGTAATCTCGCATTGCAGCTGTATTTAACCAAAGATCCCAGTTTAGACCTTTGGGAATACGATCTTTTTTAGTCGGTGTTTGTAATGCCTGTGGCCAAATGGCTCTGTTGGTCCAACATTTAACGGTATGTACCTCACCTATGATTCCAGTATCGTAAATTTCTTTCATGGTACGCACACCATCACCAGAACCGCCTTGGTTGCCCATTTGAGTAACAACTTTGAATTTTTTAGCTGCTTCTGTTAACATTCTTGCTTCCCAAATATCATGGGTCAATGGTTTTTGAACATAAACATGCTTCCCCATGGACATTGCTTTATAAGTGGCAACGGCATGGTTATGATCAGGGGTAGAGACAGAAACGGCATCTATGCTTTTGTCTTCCTTATCTAACATTTCCCTGTAATCATTGTAATAGGATGCTTTTGGAAAATTTGTTCTTGATGTAACCGCTTGTCTATCATCTACATCGCAAAGCGAAACAATATTTACATTGGGGCTTTCGGCAAAAGATGTAATGTCGCTTTGTCCTTTTCCGCCCACACCTATACTTGCTATGTTTAGTTTATCGCTCGGGGCAACATATCCGTTTCCCCCTAAAACGTGTCTGGGTACGATCATAAAACCTGCTGCTGCCATACCGGTATTTTTTATGAATGTTCGCCGGGTGTTGTCTTTGTCGTTAATTTCTTTGTTTGGCATACGTTGTTGTTGTTTGATTTGGTATTGAAGGTAATAGAAATCTGTTAGATTTATGTTGATTGTAAAATGATTTGATAGATAAAGTAGGAATTATTTAGGTACTAGTTGTTGATTGTTAGTTGATTAAGATGTTTGATTGAGTTTTACATTTGATAACAAAATTGTTTTAAAGGCGCATCATGTTAATTGTTGACGGTCTATGATTATAAGGTGTTTTACAGTGGGTAAGTATTAAATTTCTTAGGTATATACAGGCACATCATGTTTTTACTAAAGTGAATTTTGAGTAGTAGATTTATAAAAAAAGATAGCATAAAAAGATAATAATGCTTCTGTTTGAAACTATAGTATTTCTCTATTAGAATATACTTTATAATAATGTTAGGTTCTATGGTAAAAACCTACTTATAACGTATATTTGTAAACTATTTTAGATTAAATCGGGATATTATGATTCAAGTATCAGAAACGGCTAAACAGAAAGTCATCAGCCTTATGACAGAAGAGGGTTTTGATGCTTCTAAAGATTTTGTGCGTGTTGGTGTTAAGAGTGGCGGGTGTAGTGGATTATCTTACGAGTTAAACTTCGATAATAAGAAAGATGAAGCTGATAAAGTGTTCGAAGACAATAACGTACGAATTATCGTAGATAAAAAGAGCTTTTTATATTTAGTAGGAACTGTGTTGGAATACTCAGGTGGTCTAAACGGAAAAGGATTTGTTTTTAACAACCCTAACGCACAAAGAACCTGTGGTTGTGGCGAAAGTTTTTCATTATAAAATAAAGCAAAAAGAGAAAAAAGGAAATAAGTAAAGGTTATTATGTATAGTTCTTTTGAAGATTTAGAAGTATACAAATTATCTATAACGTTTACAGGGAATATCTATAGTTTGCTAGAAAGGCAACCTCTGAAAAATGATTTTGCAATGGTTGATCAATTAAGAAGAGCAACAATTTCAATTTCAAATAATATTTCCGAAGGTTTTGAACGAGAAACGGATAAGGAATTGATTAGGTTCCTATATTTTGCGAAAGGATCTTCAGGAGAAGTGAGAAATCTTTTCAATGTAATGGAGAAAGTAGGATATTTTGATAAAAGGGAATTAATAGAGTATAGAGCGCAAATTGTGGTAATTTCAAAGCAGCTAGCAAACTATATTAAATATGTTAAGAGGAGATGTAGTTAATTTTTAACTCATTAACTTTCAACTTATTAACTATAAATATATGGCATATACAGAAGAAGAATTAAAGAAAGAACTGGAAACCAAAGAATATGAATACGGTTTCTATACAGATATTGAGTCCGAAACGTTTCCCAATGGTTTAAACGAAGAGATTGTTATTGCTATTTCTAAGAAAAAAGGAGAGCCGGAATGGATGACGCTTTGGAGATTGGAGGCTTTTAAGTACTGGAAAGAAATGGTGGAACCTGAATGGGCAAATGTTCATTATGAAAAGCCTGATTTTCAAGTGATATCTTACTACTCTGCCCCAAAGAAAGCAGATCCGAATAAAACTTTAGATGATGTTGATCCAGAGTTGTTGGAGATGTACAAAAAGTTGGGAATATCTGTGGACGAGCAAAAGAAACTTCAAAACGTTGCGGTAGATATTGTAATGGATTCCGTATCCGTAGCAACAACATTTAAGAAGACTTTGGCGGAAAAAGGTATTATTTTCTGTTCTATTTCAGAGGCTATAAAAGAGCATCCTGAATTGGTAAAGAAATATATTGGTTCTGTTGTTCCCCAGAGAGATAACTTCTATGCCGCTTTAAATTCCGCTGTTTTTTCAGATGGTAGTTTCTGTTATATTCCTAAAGGTGTTCGTTGTCCAATGGAATTATCGACATACTTCAGAATTAACCAAGCAGGTACAGGTCAGTTTGAGCGTACCTTGGTTATTGCAGATGAAGATAGTTATGTAAGTTACCTTGAAGGTTGTACAGCACCTTCTAGAGATGAAAACCAACTGCACGCTGCGGTTGTAGAACTTATTGCTTTAGATGGCGCCGAGATTAAATATTCAACGGTACAGAACTGGTTTCCTGGTAATAAAGAAGGTAAAGGTGGTGTGTACAACTTTGTAACCAAAAGAGCTTTGTGTGAAAAAAATGCAAAGGTATCTTGGACACAGGTTGAAACAGGTTCTGCAGTTACCTGGAAATATCCTTCTTGTATCTTAAAAGGGGATAATTCGATTGGTGAATTTTATTCTATTGCAGTAACAAACAATTACCAACAAGCAGATACAGGAACTAAAATGATCCATATTGGTAAAAACACCAAGAGTACCATTATTTCTAAAGGTATTTCTGCAGGTAAATCTCAAAATAGTTACCGTGGACTGGTGCAGGTGAACAGCCGTGCAGAAGGTGCACGAAACTTTTCTCAATGCGATTCTTTGTTGATGGGTAATGAATGTGGTGCACATACTTTTCCATACATAGAAGCAAAGAATAAGAGCGCTATGATAGAGCATGAGGCTACTACCAGTAAAATTGGTGAAGACCAAATATTCTATTGCAACCAGAGAGGTATTGATACAGAGAAGGCGATTGCATTAATTGTAAACGGTTTTAGTAAAGAAGTACTAAATAAGCTACCAATGGAATTTGCTGTAGAGGCCCAAAAATTATTGGAAATTAGTTTAGAAGGTTCTGTAGGATAAATAATAATTAAGATTTTTAGTAAAACGCCATAGGCGCCACAATATTTAAAGTAACATATTATGTTGAAAATTAAAGATCTGCATGCTAATGTAGAGGATAAGGAAATATTAAAAGGAATTAACTTAGAGGTAAAGGCAGGTGAGGTACATGCCATAATGGGACCAAATGGTTCAGGTAAGAGCACACTGGCTTCTGTAATTGCCGGAAACGAAAATTTTGAGGTTACCAAAGGCTCTATTGAACTTAGTGGTGAAGATTTAGAAGATGTTTCTCCAGAAGAAAGAGCGCATAAAGGTGTTTTTCTTTCTTTCCAATATCCGGTTGAAATTCCTGGTGTTTCCGTAACCAACTTTATGAAAACGGCTATCAACGAATCTCGTAAGGCAAAAGGTTTAGAGGACATGCCTGCAAAGGATATGTTGAAATTAATTCGTGAGAAATCTGAGTTACTTGAAATTGACCGTAAGTTCTTATCTAGATCTTTGAACGAGGGATTCTCTGGTGGTGAGAAAAAGAGAAACGAAATTTTTCAAATGGCAATGTTAGAGCCTAAAGTTGCCATATTGGATGAAACCGATTCTGGTTTGGATATTGATGCCTTAAGAATTGTTGCTAGTGGTGTAAATAAGTTAAAGAGTAAGGATAATGCCGTAATCTTAATTACACACTACCAACGTTTGTTAGAATATATCGTGCCAGATTATGTACATGTTTTGCACAATGGTAAAATTGTGAAATCTGGTGGTAAAGAGCTTGCACTAGAGTTAGAAGAAAAAGGATACGACTGGTTAAAGCAAGAAACAGCGGTGTAATTAAGTATACAGTATTCAGTGGCAGTAATCAGAGATTATAACTGCCAACTGCTACTGCAAACTGGCAACTGAAAAAATATGGATTTAAAAGATAAATTGATTTCCTCTTTTATGGCGTTTGAGAACAACGTGGATGTAGAGCATCCGGTACATGATGTTCGTATGGCGGCCATAAAAAACTTTGAGGAAAAAGGGTTTCCTTCTAAAAAGGAAGAGGCTTGGAAATATACTTCGTTGAATAGTATTCAAAAAATAGATTTCAGCATATTTCCAAAAAAAGAAAATGCGTTGGAGTATAAGGATGTAAAACGCTATTTTATCCACGAAATAGATACCTATAAGATTGTTTTTGTGGACGGTATTTACAGTTCTTACCTTTCTGAAACTACGCATGACGGTGTAGATATTTGTTTAATGAGTGCCGCACTGACCAAACCGATGTATAAACCGGTTATAGATGTGTATTTCAATAAAGTAGCATCTAAAGACGAGTCGTTGACTTCATTGAATACGGCATTTAGTAGAGAAGGAGCTTATATTTACATACCTAAAAATAAAATGCCTAAAAAACCAATTGAGATTTTGCATTTCTCTACGGGTAATGAGGCATCTTTATTATTACAACCAAGAAATTTAATTGTAGTAGAAGAAAATGCTGAGGTTCAAATAATCGAACGTCACCAGAGTTTAACCTCTAACGAGGTACTTACCAATGCGGTTACGGAAATTTTTGCCGCTAAAAGTGCTATCGTAGATTTTTATAAGATTCAGAACGATGTTGAATCTGCATCATTAATTGACAATACCTATATTGATCAGAAAGACAAAAGTCTTGTAAAAGTACATACGTTCTCTTTTGGAGGTAAATTGACACGTAATAACCTCAACTTCTATCAAAACGGGGAGTATATAGACTCTACCATGAAAGGTGTTACTATATTAGGAGAAAAGCAGCATGTAGATCATCACACTTTAGTACATCATATAGAGCCAAATTGTGAAAGTCATCAAGATTATAAAGGAATCTATGGTGATGCTTCTACAGGTGTTTTTAACGGTAAAATCATCGTTGATAAAATAGCTCAAAAGACCAATGCTTTTCAACAGAATAATAACATTCTAATTAGTGATAAAGCTAGCATCAATACAAAGCCTCAATTAGAGATTTTTGCAGACGACGTAAAATGTTCTCACGGTTGTACTATTGGTCAATTAGATGAAGATGCATTGTTCTACCTACAATCTAGAGGTATTCCACAGAAAGAAGCAAGAGCATTATTGATGTATGCGTTTGCAAATAACGTTTTGTCTTCTGTTCGTATACCAGAATTAAAAATTAGAATTAATAAATTGATTGCAGAAAAACTAGGGGTAAACCTTGGGTTTGATTTGTAAAATATTTCTATAGTAAGATGTATTTTAAGGATAGTTATTTCGTTAACTATCCTTTTTTATTTTAATCCGATGATGAACAAAATCATATTTCAATAATAATTGTTTTCATTATCGGGTATCTTTGTATATAAGAAGATTGACTATGTTAGATATTAAAAAAATAAGGGAAGATTTTCCAATACTTAAGCGTCAGGTAAATGGTAAGCCATTAGTTTATTTGGACAATGCCGCTACATCACAAACGCCACAACAGGTTATTGATGCTATTGTAGATTATTATCAGAACTACAATGCCAATATACATCGTGGGGTACATACGCTTTCTCAAGAGGCTACAGATAAGTATGAGCAGGCTAGATTAAAAATTCAGAAGCATTTTAATGCCGCCAAATCTTATGAAATCATATTCACGTCCGGAACAACGCATAGTATAAATCTTGTTGCCAACGGATTTTCCTCACTCATAAAGAAAGGAGATGAGGTTATAGTTTCAGCAATGGAGCATCATTCTAATATTGTGCCATGGCAAATGTTATGTGAACGTACAGGGGCTGTTTTAAAGGTAATACCTATGAATTTGGATGGAGAATTGCTAATGGATGTTTATGAAGATTTACTATCGGATAAGACTAAGCTGGTTTTCTGTAATCATATTTCGAACGCGTTGGGTACTATTAACCCTATTGAAGAGATTATTGAAAAAGCACATGCAGTAGGTGCAGCCGTATTAATTGATGGGGCACAGGCTGCTCCGCATTTAGTTGCTGATGTACAGGCATTAGATGTTGACTTTTATACCTGCTCGGCTCATAAAATATGTGGACCAACAGGTGTTGGTATGCTATACGGTAAAGAAGAGTGGTTAAATAAATTACCACCGTACCAAGGCGGTGGTGAAATGATTGCCGAGGTAACTTTTGAAAAAACGACCTATGCAGATTTGCCGCATAAATTTGAAGCGGGTACGCCTAATATTTGTGGTGGTATTGCTTTTGGTGCCGCTCTAGACTATATGAACGCTATTGGCTTTGAAGAAATTGCCAAATATGAGCATGAGTTGTTAGAATATGCCACACAGGAGTTACTGAAGATAGAAGGACTAAAAATTTACGGTACGGCAAAAAACAAGACTTCTGTTATTTCTTTTAATATAGAAGGTGTACATCCATATGATATGGGTAGTATTTTAGATAAGTTGGGTATTGCGGTACGTACCGGGCACCATTGTGCACAACCTATAATGGATTTCTTTAAAATACCAGGTACGGTGCGGGCAAGTTTTGCTTTTTACAACACAAAGGAAGAAGTAGATGTGTTGGTACAAGGTGTATTGAAAGCTAAAAGCATGTTGCTTTAAAGCTTATTAATTATTTAATCATTATTGGTCTTATCGTAACATTTCTTTAACATAATGTTAATATTTTGTATATTAGGTCACACTAATTATAATACATTAACTATTTATGAAAAAAGTAATTCTAAGCGCAGCTTTACTAGGCTTGTTTCTAGTCTCTTGCGAAAATGATTCCCCTAACATTGATGATACTGTAGAAGATTTTCAGGAAGTACAGATAGATATGAGCGACTTTAGCTTATATGTCGATCAAGATGATATTGCAGGTAAATCTGCCAATAGTATTGAAAAATGTGTTTCTATGAAAAACTTGGAATACAGATTGTCAAAAAATAAAGGTCTGGCTAAAAAGATGTATGATATTGAATACAATACTCGTAAAGCTATTGCATTAAAAAACCAAGGGAAAGGTAAACCCGGAGGAGGAAATGGTGGTGGAGGAAGTACACCCACAATATTTGAAGGGTCAATTACTATTCCTGTAGTTGTTAATATTATAGAACAGTTTTCAGGACAGGTTACCCAGAACCAAATCAACTCTCAGATAAGAGTTCTAAACGAGGACTTTCAAAATAATAATAGTAATACGGTTGGGGTTCCTTCGGAATTTGCAGGTCTTGTTGCAGATGTTGATGTTGCTTTCGTATTAGCAGGTGTCAATAGAGTAGTAAATACCAAAGCATCTTGGGGAACTAATGATGCTATGAAAATCCCTTCTCAAGGTGGTATAGCACCAACAGATCCATCTAGTAACTTGAACTTATGGGTTTGTGAAATAGGTGGTGGTATACTTGGTTATGCACAATTTCCTGGTGGCTCAGAAGCTACTGATGGTGTTGTAATCGGTACCAATTTCTTTGGAGAAACCAATGCTGGAGGTATTTATGGAAAAGGACGAACCGGAACTCACGAAGTAGGACATTGGCTGAATCTTCGTCATATTTGGGGTGATGGCAGATGTAATAGAGACGATTTCGTTGCGGATACACCTTCTTCAGATGCTCCTAACTATAACTGTCCATCATATCCTACAGTAAATTGTAGAACTGCGGATATGACAATGAATTATATGGATTATGTTCAAGATGATTGTATGTATATGTTCACTGCTGGTCAAAATGATCGTATGAGAGCATTATTTGTTGCAGGCGGACCAAAAGAAAGCTTTGTAAATTAAATACGGTTAAAGCTATTTGATATTTAGGGACATCTTAAAAGATGTCCTTTTTTGATTTAAAAATTCTGAGAATGTAAAATTTTAAGTCCGTGTCAAAAGTAATTTTCTCTATTTGTTAATTTTAAATAGTACTTTAAAAAAGGTTTTAAATAGAAAAAATTACTTTAATTAATTAAATAAGAGCTATTGCCAAAACTGTTGATTGGCATAATTACTTGTTGTAATTTTGCATAAAATAAAGCAATGGAAATTAAAGAGATACAAGAAGAGATTATTGATGAATTTTCCATGTTCGATGATTGGATGCAGCGGTATGAGTATATGATTGAGTTGGGCAAATCTTTGCCATTGATCAAAGAAGAATTCAAGACCGATGATAATATTATAAAAGGTTGTCAAAGCAAGGTTTGGGTACATGCGGAGCTTATGGATAATAAGTTGGTTTTTACCGCGGATAGTGATGCTATTATTACAAAAGGTATTATTGCCATTTTAATAAGGGCGTTCAGTAATCAAAAGCCACAGGATATATTAGATGCTGACACTGAGTTTATTGATGAAATTGGATTAAAAGAGCATTTATCGCCTACGCGGGCAAATGGTTTGGTAAGTATGATCAAACAATTGAAGTTATACGCAGTGGCGTATCAAACACAAATTGAAGAATAGAAATTATGAGTGACGAAAATATAGCAGAGGATAGTGCAGAATTAGGGGAGAAAATCGTTAAGATCTTAAAGACCATTTATGACCCGGAAATTCCTGTAGACATCTATGAATTAGGTTTAATTTATGATGTTTTGGTAAACGAGGACAATGAAGTAAAGATTTTAATGACCCTTACTTCTCCTAATTGCCCCGTAGCGGAAAGCTTGCCTGCAGAGGTTGAAGAAAAGGTAAAATCTTTGGATGCCATCAAAGATGCAGAGGTAGAAATTACTTTTGATCCACCTTGGACCCAAGATTTAATGAGCGAAGAAGCGAAATTGGAATTAGGATTACTTTAATCATAAAAAGCAATTGATAACTTGCTTCTATGGAAGATGAAATTGTAAATAAAGTTGCCCAAAGCAAATTGATCACCTTTAACCTTGAGGATTACTACCCAAAAGGGGAAAGAATGGTTTTGGACATTAAAGACTGGCTGTATGAGGGCTTTATTCTCAAAGAAAAAGAATTTAGAGCCTTTGTTGATGCCCATGACTGGTCTCGGTATAAAGATGCTTACGTTGCCATGCATTGTTCCACAGACGCTATAATACCTGGCTGGGCATACTTATTGCTAAGTGTAAAGCTTAGCGGTATAGCCAAAAAAGCTATTCAAGGTAGTTTGGTAGATTTAGAAACAAGTATATACCAAAATGTTATTGAAAATATAGATGTTTCTGATTATCAAGATAAGTTGATCATTATAAAAGGCTGCAGTAAAAAACCTGTTCCTGCCAACGCTTATTTGTTTCTAGCAGAGCGTTTAAAACCAGTTGCAAAGTCCATTATGTATGGTGAGGCATGTTCTTCTGTGCCATTATATAAAAGAAAATAACATAATCGTGTTAAAAGAAGTTGCGAAGTATTATTACCTTTGCGCCACTATAAATTATAAACATTAATTATTATGAAGAAAATTGTATTAACTCTAGCCCTTGCATTTGTTGCAACTGTTGGTTTTTCTCAGACAGAAGAGGAACTAAAAGGTCAATTAAGTGCAGCAAAAGATTCTATCGCGGCTATTCAAGGAAGAGCTGACGCTATTCAAGGTGCTATAGATGCATTGCCAGGATGGAAAAAAGGTGCATTCGGTACTATCGGTGCCAACTTAAGTAGCTTTAACAACTGGTACGGTCAAGGTACTCCAGATTTATCTTCTGGTAACATTGGTGTAACCGTAAACGCTTTTGCTAATTTAAACGAGGAGAAATTCTTCTGGAGAAACTCTGGTAACATTAATTTAGGATGGGTAAAGTTTGACGATAAGAACGATCCTACAGATGATGATAGCTTTAAACAAGGTACAGATGTATTCAATATTACTTCTCTTTACGGAAGAAAGCTTAGTGAAAAATGGGCTATTTCTGGTTTAGGCGAGTACAGAACCACAATATTGAACAACTTTAACGATCCAGGATACCTTGACTTAGGTGTTGGTGCTACTTGGACTCCTATTGCAGATTTAGTAGTTGTAATACACCCATTAAACTACAACTTTGTATTTAGTGATAACGATGCAGTTTTTGAGTCTTCTTTAGGTGCTAAAATAGTTGCTGATTATACAAAACAAATAGGTGCGGTTAACTTTAAGTCTAACCTTTCTATGTTCCAAAGCTATAAGAGCGGTGATCTTTCTAACTTAACTTGGATCAATTCATTTGGTTACACCTTATGGAACGGTATTGGTTTAGGTTTTGAATTTGGTTTGCGTGATAACAAGCAAGAAGCTTTAAATTTTGCATTGACTGATAACGTAAATGAAACGTTCGATACTGTTGACAATAAGTTACAAACGTATTTCTTAGTTGGTCTTAACTACTCTTTGTAGTCTTAGATAGTATTTTAAATATTAGTATATATTAAAAAAGCCCTCTAATTAGAGGGCTTTTTTCGGTTAAGTATTATCGTAAAATTTGGGGTTTTACTTTTTAGTTTTCATAAGTTAAATATCGATTTGGGGTCAAGACTTATCTTAAGTACACTGTAAAATTAATGCATAAGGTCTTGTTGCAAACAATTTATGTTGTGAACTGATCGCATAATGTGGTGAGATTTATCATCGGTTTAATTTCATCGATGAACTACATCTTTTCACTTATAATTGGGTTCTAATACTGATCTAAATGTTCTGGATAAAGAAAATTATTATAAGGAAAACGGGTTACGTGAATATCTCTGACTTCATCATAAACACGTTTTCTAAACTCATCTAGGTTCTCTTTATTCAATGCAGAAATAAAAATGACACGGTCGCCTACTTTTTCCATCCATGTTTGTTTCCAGTCATTAATGGTAAAATGCTTTCCGGTACGTTCGGTGACCAGATCATCATCATCAATAGTTTCGTGTTCATATTGATCGATCTTGTTGAAGATCATGATGCTTTTCTTATCTGAACTTTTAATTTCGGACAAAATTTGGTTTACAGATTCTATATGCTCCTCAAATTGCGGGTGGGAGATATCCACTACATGTAATAATAGATCTGCCTCCCTTACTTCATCTAAAGTACTTTTAAAGCTTTCCACTAATTGTGTAGGCAGTTTTCTTATAAATCCTACCGTATCACTTAATAAGAACGGTAAGTTCCCTATAACTACCTTTCTTACCGTAGTATCCAAGGTGGCAAAAAGTTTGTTCTCTGCAAATACATCACTTTTACTAATGACGTTCATTAAGGTAGATTTACCAACATTGGTATAGCCAACTAAGGCAACACGGACCAAAGCACCACGGTTGCCCCTTTGGGTCTCCATTTGTCGGTCAATTTTTTTCAGCTTGTTTTTAAGTAGTGTAATACGATCCCGTACAATACGTCTATCCGTTTCAATTTCCGTTTCCCCAGGTCCGCGCATACCTATACCACCTTTTTGTCTTTCAAGGTGAGTCCATAGACCAGTAAGTCTTGGCAGCAAATATTCATATTGTGCTAGCTCTACCTGGGTTCTAGCGTAACTTGTTTGTGCACGTTGAGCAAAGATGTCCAATATTAAACTGGTACGGTCAATTATTTTACATCGTAATTGTTTTTCTATATTACGTTGTTGACCTGGGGTAAGTTCATCATCAAAAATAACGGAACCTATTTTGTGTTCTTCTACATAACGTTCCACTTCATCCATCTTACCGCTTCCTATAAGAGTTTTTGGGTTGGGTACATCCATTCGTTGTATAAAGCGTTTGGTAACTTCACCACCGGCCGTATAAGTAAGAAACTCTAGCTCATCTAGATATTCGTTTACTTTTTCCTCACTTTGTTCTTTATTGATAACACCAATAAGAACCGCTTTTTCATAATCAATACTCTTCTTTTCTATCATAATACCGTAAAGTGCAAAATTAAGCAATTACCGATAAGCTATTTTGTATTTTTAATGGCTCGATAATCGAGATAGTATACATTAAGACATTCTTCAAAATTTCAATTTTTTTATATGGAATTTCAAATGGTTGAATCTTAATGAAGTTACCCATTAAAAAGAAACATGCGATTTTCATTTTTTAAGAAAAAAACTAAAAAACAGCGCTATTCGGTTGCGTTCTACAATTTAGAAAATCTATTTGATCCAGAACGTAATACCAAGATTTTGGACAAAGATTATACACCAAATGGAGCAAAAAAATGGACAATGGAACGATACCATCGAAAACTTTACAAATTATCTAAGACCATTTTTAAGATCGGAGAGGAGGATCATCCTTACCCACCTGTTTTATTAGGTGTTGCCGAAGCTGAAAATAAGAGTGTATTCAAAGCATTGTTAGAAACTAAAGCTTTGAAGGATATAGATTATGGATTTATACATTATGATTCTCCCGATGAACGCGGTATAGATACGGGGCTTATTTATCGCAAACGCTTTTTTAACGTGCTGCATTCAGAACCCTTAACGTTAATGGTAGATAATGCCGGTGGGGTAAGGGATACTACAAGAGATATACTATATGTAAAAGGCGAATTAAATAAAGAATTGGTGCATGTATTTGTAAACCACTGGCCCTCTAGACGAGATGGCGGGGTAGAGACAGAATACAAAAGGGTTATTGCCGCAAATGAAATTGTTCAGAAAGTTGATATTATAAAGGAGACAGAATTAGACCCCAATATTATTGTCATGGGCGATTTTAACGATGATCCCTCTTCAAAAAGTATGCAGATTTTAAAATCAGAGGCAGCTTTGTTCAATCCTTTTGAGACTTTACACATACCTGAAACTACGGGGTCTTCTGTATATGGTAATAAATGGAACATGTTCGATCAAATTTTGGTGTCGAATTCCTTTTTTAATTATCAAAAGAATACACATAGTTTTGATAATGCTGCCATATTTGATCATAAATCATTAAAGGAGAAGAAAGGAAAATATAAAGGATCACCTTACAGAACATTCGTTTCTGATCGATATATGGGTGGTTATAGTGATCATTTTCCGGTGTATGCCATGTTTACTTTTAATTCTTAAAAGCTTCGTTAATCGAGAGAATAATCTTACACATCGCAAATTGATGTTTTCACAACAGGTTCAACATTATGTTTAGGCATTTCGTCGAATAAAACTGTTCATTCATCGAAACCATAAACAAGGTTGGTATTATTGTAGTCCAAATCTTACAAAAAACCTACAGATGAATACGTACATTACCACCGATCGTACCTATAGTATCTTGTTTATACTATTCTTTGTTATCACGACAGCAAATGTCGCAAACGGACAAATCTCAACAGAGCGTCTTAAAATTAAGGCTAACAACAAGAAAATTGAACTTGCGAAATTCAAGTCTAATTTGGTTTCCGAGTATGACCTTGAAAGGACACATCTTAAAGAGGTAGCAAAGTTGAATAACTGGAAAGTCAAAGAAACTTTGGCTAACGGCAAAAAAATAGAGCTACAGGCTATTGGCGAAGATGGTAGTCCTTTGTATTATGAAACTTATGCTGACCAGGCCGGTGTAGTTTCTAGGGCAAGTGCATTAAATACAGATGGTCTATTGGGCTTGAATTTAGATGGTGATGGAATGGAAGTAGGTGTTTGGGATGCCGGTGTTGCCTTAACAAATCATGTTGAATATACATCTAGAGTTACAATAGGCGATAAAAGCACAGATGTTGATGCGCATGCAACCCATGTAACGGGTAGTATTATTTCTACAGGTATTAAAAGAGATGCTAAGGGCGTAGCCAATAAAGCTAAGGTAGTATCTCATGATTGGACAAGGGATAAAATTGAAGTTACCGAAGCTGCTGCCGAAGGTCTTCTTCTTTCTAACCATTCTTATGGTATTAAGGCCAGTCGTGTACCAGACTGGTATTTTGGTGCCTACACCAAAGTAGCACAGGATTGGGACAAGATTATGTACAATGCCCCTTATTATCTTATGGTCACCGCGGCCGGAAATGCTCAAAAGAACAGGGATAATCTAGATCCTATATATGGTCAATCTGCAGATGGTTTTGATGTACTATTAGGATTTACCATTGCAAAAAATAATATTACGGTTGCGGGAGCAAATTCTAAAGTTGATGCCAATGGAAATTTAAAAAGAGCAGATGTTTGTACCTATAGTAGTTTTGGTCCTGTTGATGATGGTAGAATAAAGCCGGATATTGCCGGTAACGGTGGTACCGTTCTATCTACTGATGCTGCTAGTAATACAAGTTATGAGACTTCTTCCGGTACTTCTATGGCTACGCCAGGTGTAACAGGATCCTTGTTATTGTTGCAACAGTACCACAAAGAATTATATGATACCTATATGAAAGCGGCAACTTTAAAAGGTCTTGCCCTACATACGGCAGATGATATAGACGCCTTAGGGCCGGATTATAAAATGGGATGGGGTATCATGAATTCTAAAACTGCTGCCGAACTATTGAACAACAAAGATTTTTCTAGCCATGTTTCAGAAGAATCGTTAGAAACCGGTAGTTCATTTTCATTTGATGTTACCGCAGAAGGTAATGAAACCTTGATAGCTTCTATTTCATGGACAGATGTACAATCTAGTTTCATCAATTCAGGTGATTTGAACAATAATACTGCCGCATTGGTAAACGATCTTGATATTAGGGTAACAAAAAACGGACAAACATTTTTACCTTGGAAATTAAACCCTGCACAAGCAGAAAACAATGCAATTAAAGGAGATAATAAAGTTGATCCTTTTGAAAGAGTTGAAATACCTAATGCCAATGGTACGTACACCATTACGGTTACACATAAAGGAGCGCTTGTAAATGATATACAGGATTTTTCTTTGATCGTTACCGGTGTTGCTATGACCACTTGTTCCCTTAATGCGCCAGAAGTTAGTCTTAACGAGAAAAAGACTAGTAATGTTACCTTAGCCTGGAACGCTTCTGAAGAGGCTCTTTATGAAATTCAATACAAAGAGGTACATGAAGAAAATTGGACTACGGAATACATCTCTGAAAATAACTTTAGCTGGAGCAATTTGTTGACAGATGCTACATATTCATTTAGAACAAGAACGTTCTGTTCTCAAAATATAGCTTCTGAATTTAGTGAAGTGGTCACATTTACTTTTAAAGGGGAAGATACCGAGTTAGAAAAATTAAACCTTATGAACCAAGGGTCTGCGATACCGTTTAACGTTTATCCAAATCCTGCGGTAAATGAAATTCATTTGAACGTAAAAACTTCGGAAAATACGGTTTATAGAATAATGAGCGTAAGCGGCGTACCTTTAAAGACAGATAAAGCTACAAGTTCTATTATAGATGTTTCTGAACTACCATCTGGTCTGTATGTATTGCAAATTCAAGATCAAACACTAAGTAAAAGCACAAAATTTTATAAATATTAATAGGCTTTAATGGCACCGCTAAAGAGTACTATACCGCGAGGCTTACCTGGAATTTAAAAATCTGTTTCCTGTGAATGCTAAATGGGCTTGCCCTGAGGTGTTTTACTTAATTCTTCTGGATTGGGTGGTGAAGGAAAGACCTTGCTGCCCAACGGTGGAGTTCATAATGCCTTCAAATAATGGTTCTGGGCTTGTTTTGGGCGCATGCCATTCAAAAATAAAATTAGAACCTGTGCCGCCTTCAACATCCATCTCGTCAATAATGATTTCAACGGTTTCAAGAGGTGCCAAATAGATAGGGTGAGTAAAGTAGTTGCGTAAGGATACGCCATGCGTATCAAAATACTCTGCCTTGGTCAAGTATATAGTGTCCACATCGCTGGTATTTCGTAAACTGACCATAGCCGTTAAATTGTGTGTCTTATGTTCAGAACTGCTATAAATTTGGGAATAGATGGATAAGTATGATTTTCCGTGTTCTAAAGAATCCATAGTTTTTATGGTAGCCTTTCTCTTGGTCCAGTTTTCAGGATTTATAGAGCTTATTTCCTTTTCTTGCACACAGCTTGCTACTAAGACAATTACCGAGAATAATAGGATAACTTTTTTCATACGTATGGTTTGTTTAAAACAAATGATGGTACCAACAAAATTACACCATTAGTGCTGTTTTTATATCGGCTAGTGCTAATTTTTACGTCATGCTATTCATTAGCTACCTTCTTTACCTCTATATCGGTTAATAGCGGTTGATTTCTAAGCCTTAAATACACTTGTGCAGTTGTGAGGACATCTAACTCACAGTAGTTGACAATACGGTTTAAATTATTTTGCTCGTAATATACCACGCGCACCATACTGCCGTCAATATCTTCTTTGGGTGATGGTATGCCCAGTACATGTGCCATTAATTTTAAAGAGGTATAGTGCTTGTAATCACCAAACTTCCAAAGCTCCATGGTATCTATATGCGGAACTTCCCATGGTTTTTTGCCGAACAAGTCTAGTTTTTGAGGTAATGACATGCTGTGAATAATCATACGGCGAGCAATGTACGGAAAATCGAACTCCTTACCGTTATGGGCGCAAAGCACATGTTTGGCATGGTTAAAATGCTCGTCCAAAAGTTCCTTAAAATCCAGTAGTAGCTTATATTCTTCACCGTGAAATGTGGTAATCCTAAAATTTCTTGTATTGCCTTGAAAAGTAAAATAACCTACCGAAATACAAATGATTTTACCAAACTCTGCCCAAATACCTGCACGTTCATAAAAATCCTCTGCTGTAATTTCGTCTTTTCGTTGGTATTGAGATTTATGGGCCCACAATTCTTTGGTGGTATCATCCAACTGGTCAAAAGCACTTTTTTCTGGCACGGTCTCAATATCTAAAAACAAGATATTTTCAAGATGTATTTTATCGGGCATAGAAAGGTAAGATACTAATAAGTAAGAAATTATGGTAATTTTATTGTTGTCTAACTTACAATAGCTGTGTTTTTAATTCTTTGGCAATCTCACCGATCTAATTATATATGAAATGGTAAACCAACCAACCAGTCTGTTTTTTACTGCTAAAAGGAGCTGATAATTGTAGCAACTAACGACAGAAATTACAATTGTATCGACAAAATGCAAGGAGTTAGAAGATAAATGGGTGTTTTGGGTATTGAACAAACCAAGTGGTCTGTTTTTTGGAAGCTTATACGAACTGTTTCAGAACCCTTCTTCCTCCTTAACGCCTTTTTTGGGGCTTATTAGTTCTTTAAAGCACGTTTAAAATCCACTATTTCTGATAGGTAGATTTCATTCAAATATTCGTTGTAATAATCCTCTCTTTTAAAGGCTATATTACTTTCTGCTTTAAGAATATGGGCTTTGGCTTTCTCCAAATCCCCAAGTTTTTGATAGGCTTTTGCAATGCCGAAGTGCGACTCTGGTACGTTTTCCGATTGCTGTAATGCGCGTTCAAATTCGGTTATTGCTTTTTCGTAATTCCCCAATATATATTCGCAAAGTCCTAGGTAGACAAACGTGTGTATATCTACCCAATCTTCTTTTTGCGTTTTAATGTTACGGTTAAACATTTCAATAGCTTTTGGGTAGTCTTTTTTGCCGAAATAACATTCTCCACGTAAAAAGTCAATATCCTCTCCCCAAGGAGCATCAGTTACGTTTGGTGTAAGATTGTCAAGTCTATCAAAGTCAAGTAATGCTTTATCGTAATCACGCATTTTACGCAACCTGATCCATCCGCGATACCCTAAATGTTTAACGGGGTCTAGCTCAACAGCCTTGTCTAAATATTCAAAACCTTTACTGAAATCTCCGCCTTTATTAAAAGAAACGGAACGCTCCATCCAAGCATCGCTGTTATCCGGTGCATATTCAATTGCTTTTTCATAATGATGGATTGCTACAAGAAAGTCCGATTTCTCCATATCTGATTTTAAATGCCACCAAATGGTGGATCCAATAGCCAGAAATAGAATAATGGAAACTATAAATAGGAGTAGGTATTTAAAAAATTTCTTCAATTTTTCCGTTTTTAATTTTTAATTTAATGAGGTTGTAGGTCTTAAAATCTTTGTCTCTTTCCCAATCTGTTAAACTTAGTGCAATGGTTTCTAATTCTTTTATTAAAGTGCCATTATTGAAAACCGTAGGTTGATAATCTTCGTCAATTTGAAATGTTTCCATTTCGCAAAATTCACCTGTTTTGGTAATGTAAAGTTTCAATGTTATAAAACCGTTACTTGGTTGTATGTTGGTTTCGGTTAGTTGAATTTCTTTGAACGCCTTTCGCAGCGTTGGGTTTTCGCCTCTTATTCTGCTATTGATATTATTTGCCCAGTAAGGCATTGTATGTTCTTCGCAGTCGTTATTTTCTTGCGAAAGGGCTAGAAAGGGTAAAAAGGTTATTAGGAGAAAAAGTTTTTTCATTTGATGGGTAAGCTATATGGTTGGGCTAAAGGATAATTTATTTGGATTTATATATTGGTTTTTTATTGTATTAGATTTTGACTAATGAGCTTTTATAGATTTCTTTTTCAAAACTTGAATTATTTCATTTTCTCTTGCTTTGGATATATAAAATTCATCCGATTCTAATATAGATTTATGTGTAGTATGATTCTCTATAAATGGTATTATTTCAGATTTCACGTGCTTTAGCCATAGATTTACTGACGAGTTAAGTTCTTCTGCATTGTTTCCTTCAATAGGTTGAATTTTGGTTTTAGCAATTACTAAATATTGGTCATTGTATACATCTCCAATTTCATCGTCAAAATAGGTTATGGTCATATCATAATAGCCATATCCAAAAGTTTTGTATTCAAAAAAGATAAAAACGGATAATCCATTTCCTAATATTTTAAATAATCGCTTTGATGTTTTGGTATGTCTTTCAAAACCTTCCGATAGAAAAAAAGGAACAATCTTTTCGCTAAAGACTTTGTCAAATTCTTTTTTCCTATTCTTGGTTGTAAATACTTCGGGCATTTGTTTTTTATTCATGTTAACCTTTCAGTTAAGCGTAGTACATAGGTAAGAAAATCTTTCGTTTCCGCTTGCCTGCCGGCAGTCAGATCTGCGCACCAAGCTAAAGCTTTAGTTTTATTTTTTCGTGTCCAAAGCTAAATCCATTATATTTAGCGACTTTATAAATATACGCAGACCCTTGGTTTTAACCTAAAGCCCAAATTACGTAGCGGTTTTTTAGCACCAGGCTTTTAGTCGTCAATTACAACCTCCAATTGTCTGTTTAGTATTCCTTTTCCGCCAGCCATCAAATTTTTAATTTTTTGATCTACGATTCTTAAGTTCACAATAATTAAACTAGGTGAGGGGTCTTTCATATATTTTCCTTGTTGAATATGAAAAGAGTTTTTCTTGATATTTAAGATGTCAAATAAATAACAGGCAAGAGGGCCAGCTGCCATTCCTGTTCCTGATTCCTCTAATATTCCATAGCGAGGACCAAACATTCTCGAAGTAGCGTCAGACTCTGTATTTGTAGAGAATACATAGTAGCCTATTAAATCGAACGCATCGCTTACTTCACTGATCAAATCAAAATCAGGAATTATATTCTTTAAAATTTCATTGCTTTTAACCGGAACAAGTATAAATGAATTCCCTGTATTTACTAATTGAATTTGTGCATTTGGTATCAAATCACTTTTCTTTAATCCTAATGATTTTAAAACCACACTTTCTTTGTTACTTACATCTGTATATTTTGGAGCCAATTGTTCCATGAATGCTAAATCACCAATTAGTTCTATTTTTCTACTTCCATCAATAGTTTCTTTTGAAGAACTATCATTTTTTAAGGAGCCTATTTGTTTTAAATAAGAAAATGTTGCTACAGTAGCATGCCCGCAATGCGCTATTTGTTTAGTTGGAGTGAAGAAATCCAACTTAAAATCATCCGTCATAGATTTTGAAACAAAAGCAGTTTCCGATAAACCTACTTTTTTAGAAATCTCAAGTTTATTTTTATGAGATAAGTCATCTGCATTTAAAACTACACCAGCTGGATTACCGCCTTTGCCATTTTCTGCAAAAGCATTGAGAATTTGTACATTAATTACTTTTTTTGAACTGTCCATTTTATTTTTATTCTTATGTTTATAAGATGGACGTAATTAGTTTGAAAAAGACGTACTAAATTTTAATTATTTTCAAAATCTATTAATTTACCCGTACTATCCGATTCAACATTCGGGCAATCTAAAATGTTTTCTTTTAAAATCTTTTTAGCTTTTTGAACTCTTGATTTTGTGCCGGAATATGAGATCTTTAAGTGTTCTGCAAGTTCTTTTTGAGAGTAGTTTTTAAATACGGTTAAAATAATTGCTTCTTTATGTTGGGAAGAAAGGTTTTCTATTTTTTGATTGATACAATTAGTTAAGTTATTGTAATCAAAATTATCAACCTCCGTTTCTGGGATTTCTAAATTATTTATTGATACGTTTTTATTATTTACTTTTCTAAAGTAGTCAATAATGGTATTCCTTGTAATTTGATAAACCCAAGAAGTAAGATTGGAAGTATGTTTTAGTTGATGGATTTTGGTTTGAACTTTTATAAAAACCTCCTGATGAATATCTTTTGATGTTTGTTCATCTTTTATTTTACCTAAAATGAATTTATAAAGTTCTTCATTTAAGTCAATCCAAATCGTATTAATTTCAGTTTTCACAGTGTTGTTTTTAGCTTGTTCCGTTTTTGGCTAAGCGTAGTGCGGAAGTCAGGAAACAATTGGTTTCCGCCTGTCTGCCAGTAGGCAGGTCTGCGGACGAAGCTAAAGCTTGTTTTTATTTTTCTTGTCCAAAGCTAAATCCATAAGATTTAGCGACTTCATAAATATACGCAGACCTTTTGATTTTAACCTAAAGTCCGCATTACTTTGAAGTTTTGTTACCAAAAGTTTTTATCCCAAATTCTTTATGATTCGCTTATATTCTTTCCAATTTGGATCCTTATTAAAGCCGCAACCAAATTCAACAATTTTATTTTCGTCCTCAAACATCTCAGTTAATTTTTTTGAGGCAAACTCAGCATCATCAACATAAACATCCATTATAAATCCAAAGTCAGTTGCTACTCTTGAAACTGGATGAGTTACGCAGCCTTTTTTTAATTCTTCCACCAAATAATCCTCAACAGTTCCATAATCTAATTCATCATTATCTTCAGGAATCTCTACTGTAAATTGCAAATTAAAAGGGCAGCATCTTTTAAATTTATATTCAACATATCCCATATCCACCCATCCTGTTGCAGGCATTCCGTTTTCTGATTGGGTCATAACAACAGAAATAGAGTTTTCAGGATAAATGTCAGCTTCATTTTTAAAGTTAGAGCAGTCCACCTTTTCTTTATTTAAACTAAAAATGTCGAATAATCCCATGATTAAATTTAAATTATCGCTAACTTATTGATATATGGTTAGTTGCTTGGTTAAGCAACTAAGTTAACAAACAAACCAGAAATAGAAAATTCCAGCGGAATTTTCGTAAGTCGGCAGTGAACTAGCAATTAATTTAATACGGTGTTAGCCAAAGTTATTTTATTAATTCTCGCTTCAACTTAAACATAAAAGGTTCTTTTGATAATTGATAAACCTTAATTTTTTTCAGATTACAAATTTTCAATATTTCTGTTTTATCATTATTAGGTATTTCAGTGCCAAGAATGATTTCAGAAATAAATTCATCTGGGTATTTTATTGTTCTATCTTTTTTGGACAGCCCTTCCAATTTTAAATTAACTAATCTAAATTCTTCTTCATATTCCCATTCAACTGATTTGTGTCCAAGTTGTAAGAACGAATCCTGAATTGGTTCTATTTTTTTTAAAGGATTTCTTTCAGGAAACTTTGTAGAATAATTGACCTCAAATCCTGCTCCAAAAAGATTAGAATCTCTCATTCTGTCCTCATTAAAACCAATACAAAAACCTTTATGATTATTTCCATAATGTGACCACATTAATAAAGAATTCCATTTTTTTGATAGAGATAAAATTCCATAACAATCATTGGTTTGCTGGAAAAAATGCTTTTCGTGGTCAAGTTGTACTTGTTCAGGATTGTCAAATCTTTTTTTAAAATTATCATTAATTTTTTCAATATCACTTTTGGTTAACTTATTTAGTTTATCCTTGTGTTTAGACTCAATATATTCCATAAACTGGTCTATTTTTTCTTGAGTGTTTAGTAAGTGATAATTTTCAGGAATTCGACAATCAAACGGGTCATTAAAAGAACCTGGTGATGCCATAAAGATTTCATTTTCTGTTAAAATCTTTTTATGATAAATATCTGCCCAATTTCTATATTTATATAATATCACAGATTCTATTTTATTCTCATTTTAGGTTAATTTTGGCTACAGTTTTTTAACATCCTGGTTCTTGAAAAAATGATATGACTTTCCATTCTCCATTTACTTTAGCAATTGTCATTTCCTTAATCAATTCGTAAGATGTCAAATCTGCTGAAACATAACCTATTTCTCCTGTTTCAAGTTTTATTTCCAGCCAATTTATTCCATCAACGGTTTGATAAGTCGTTTTTTTAGTAGTCAGCATGTTGCAATCACAGTTAAATTTTTCAAATGATGCTTTTCTAATTACTTTAGCTTTTAAACTTGGCTTTTCTCTAATATTTACATTTTCTCCAAGAATTATTACCTCATTGTCTGAATCAACGTTCTTTAAGTAAGAAGGTCCGTAAAAAATTATTGAGTCGTGCGGAACAATTCTTTCAGGATTTTCGTCAACAGCTCGGATAAATCCAAATCTTAATATTTTGAGCATATCATTCCAAGATTCCTCTGCGCCTTCTTTGAAATAGTATTTTAAAAAGTCCGTTTGGTTACATCCCGGATAACCGCAAACATCTTTACTTTCATAAACTCTTTCAGCAAGAAATTCCTTTAACTTGGTCGTATCTTTTTTTATAACACAATTCAATAACTCATTCTTGAATTTTAAGAAGTCTAAATCCAAGTATGATTCATCATTTATCAGTTGAGCATTTGCACTGAAGCAAAAAAGCCCGATTAATATGTAAATTAAGTTTCTCATTCAAATTGCACACAACGGTCTCGGCTCGTATGTTTGATTTTCAGTTTGAATATACTATTAATTATA
>JAHDDL010000023.1:0-26356 GCA_020629415.1 Maribacter sp.
TACTTCCCGTTGGAAAATCATCGTTAAATAGAATATCTATAGTTTTTGCAATACCAACATCTGCTGTGGTATTGTCATCAACGGCAGTCGCAACTGTTGGGTTAGGGTCTGTTCCGTTAGGATTACCGTCACCGTCACAATCTGCAGTACCTAATGGCGTACCACCTACCGAACTACAAGAGTCATTAGGGTCTGTACCATCCAAGGCTTCTTGCCCATCAGAGATACCATCACCATCGGTATCCGCTAGATTTGGATCTGTCGTATTTCCATTTGGACTAGCAGGAGTAGAAGGATCGTCTACACCTGTAGTTTCTTCATCATCAGTTAGGCCATCACCATCTGTATCTATGGGACCCACAGCACATGCCGTTGAAACCCCAGAATTGGATACATCTGTATTTGTACCCGTATAACCGTCTGTATTACCAGTAACTCGACCATTGTTAGTATCATATCCTGTACCTGCCAATTGCCCAGCTAAAGTTCCACTTTCTGTAAAACCTGCTTCTAAAACATCTGCACAACCATCACCATCCGTATCCGTATCTAAATGATTTGCCAGTCCGTCAAGATCTGAGTCAAAATTATCATTAACACCATCGCCATTAGAATCTACATAACCTGGGTAATCAGGATCTAAATAATCCGGTACACCATCTCCATCTGAATCTGCGCTTGGATTTACTCCACCAGACTCTTCGGTATCTAAAATACCATCGTTATCATCGTCTTCATCTAATGAATCTACAATACCATCACCATCAATATCCGATGAAGCATAAATTGCTGCCGTAAACTGGTCATCATCACTACCTCCTGTATTACCATCTACACCTGCAATATCAGAAGCTGAACCACCTAAGGCAGAAGAAGGAGAACTAGCGGTTGCCACTGCAACTCTAAAATTTTGTGTTGTTATTATACCAATATCTGCCAAGGGAACATACCAGTCAATAAAAATAGGATCTTGGCTAGCACAACCCGCATTTGTAATAAGAGCGTTTGACCTTTGACTATTACTATCGGTACTATAAGCGCTAATGTTAGTTCCGTTTGTAGTACCGTCAACATTCTCCACTAAGATATCATTATTACCAGTACCATAAATCACCTCTATTTCAAAGCCTGGATTTCCTGCAACACTGTTTGGGTCTGAATCGCCAAAGGCAAAATCCGTATCAAAAAGGAAGCTATATCCGAATGCCCCGTTGGCTTGCCTGGCAATACGCATACGAAATAACATTAACTCATCTCCATTATCGGGTATGCCGTCTGGATCAGAAATATAATAGTAGCCACCTGCAGCTCCCGTCGCAGCATCTCCTACAATATCAGAGGGTCCACAGCTAGAACCTGTTTGCTGATCGTTATCTGGTTCGGTAGTTACTCCAGGCACAGGAATAAAAGGAATTTCAAATTCAGAAAGTTCATGTCCACCAGTAAATGGGCTTCCAGAACTAGAAATCCAACCATCACCATTCGGATCCATAGGGTTCGTTGTGGGAGTGGCAGCCTCATAAATTTGGCCAGGGGTTTGGGCTGAAATACTTAGGAATGAACAGCAAGCAAAAAGTAAAATTACCAGTGCAGTATTCTTCTTTTTAAATTTTAAATATTTTTTCATAATATGATGGGAATACTTTTAAATAGATGAAGCTAGATGTATTTAGAAATAGCTTTTTATTATGTCTTACCGCTATGTTTGAAGTTCTTATACTTTTGAAAAATATTATTTTCATATTTTGTTACACTAATTTTATGTTCTACTGCCATTTTACCAAATGGCACATTAAGACGTTTATTGCTGGTACTGTTGTTAATATCATCCCATTTGAAGCTATTTCCAGCAACGGCGCGAACTTTTGATGTTAATGAAGTTGCTTGAGAGCCCGAGCGCCCTCTGTAGTTGACATAAAATTTTTCACCCTCCGAAGCTTCAAACCGAAGTCCACTATCACTTAAAACAATTCCTACATTGGTTGCGTTTATCATTGTAATATCATTATTGCCATTAGGCAAAGGATAAACAAATGGATTGGAATTGGATACACTAACAATATCTGGCACTGTAGATGTGCCTTGATAGATATATACATCGAAAGATATCGATTCTGGTGTAGATAAATAAACAGCTTGATTATTCATGTCCGCAGCTTTTTGTCGCAACGGCGGTAAGTAGTGCAAATCAATAAGCTGTGCGTAAGATCCAGCGGTTATAAAAAATAAAAAAAGAAATGTTATACAGTTCTTAATTACGGAAGTCTTTATATTCATGGCAATTATTTGAAGACCGAAACTTTATTCTAAAATCTTGTTGGTAATGTGTAAAAAATTATAGTATTCTAACTTTTAGATATGTCAGATTCAGTCAGTAGTAAAACTGTTAGAATTTGACTTTTTAAAAAAATCAAATTTTATTTAAGTAATTTATATTTGAAGACCAATAGGTGGTTTTGTGGTTACCAGTAAACTCAACGCTTCTTTTGACCGTTATGGAAAAAAATGATAATAATTGAAAATCGAAAAAATTCATAGCGGGGGATTTTTTTGATGTATATTTTTTTTATAAATATAATTTGGACTACAATAAATATGTTATTATTTTAAAGATACTTACCGACACATGTATAAGAAGATAAAATGTTGTGAAATAAGAGGGAAGTGTATGTAAAACCGCAATTATTGTATACTAATAATAAGATAAAAAGAGCATTTTATCGATAAGCCCTTTAAATTCAAAAGTTAGCAAGTATTGGTTTTTTTAAAGAGAAAACACGATAATTATATTAAGTTTTGACAACATCATAATTGATTATCGTCTAAATTGTAGATGTTCAATCCAATAAAAAAATATCAGAGTTAAGCCAACTTTTATAATTCTTACAAAAAAATGTTCCTTTTAACAACTTTTGGGATTTTGAGAATAGGGAATGATCAAACCTATTTCAACTAAGAATTATATATAGAAGATGGTGTATTAGAAAAGCTATTTGCTTTTGCCAATACACCATTTTAAGTAATTTTATTTGTAAAGTAGAAGGGCTTTACGCCTCACAACTAGCACAATCTTTCTTTTGCTTGAACTTTTGTGCCGCGTTCATACTATGTTGGTAGTACAATGATTTCAAACCTAATTTCCATGCAGTTACGTGAATTTTGTTGATTTCTTTAACCGGCATATCTGGGTGAACAATGATATTAACAGATTGACCTTGATCAATGTGATTTTGTCTGTTAGCTGCCTGATAGATAATATCCATCTGATCAATTTCAGAATATGTTTTGAATACATCTTTCTCCAAATCTGAAAGGAAATCTAAATGCTGTACAGATCCATCAAAATCACGGATACTATGCCATACTGCCGTGGTATTCATTCCTTTTTCCTCTAACAACTCAACTAAGAACGGATTTCTAATGGTCGTTTTCACCTTAGCGATATCTTTTACATAGGTATTAGACCATATTGGCTCAATACCCTGAGATACCTGCCCTAGGATAAACGCAGAAGATGTAGTCGGTGCAATTGCATTCAACGTAGCATTTCTTCTACCGTAACCTTTTAATACTGCCGGTTCTCCAAATTTAACGGCTAGCTCTTCTGAAGCACTGTATGATTTATCCTTAATTGTCTTAAATATTTCACTATTTAAATTGTATGCCTCTTGACTATTGAAAGGTAACATTTTAGACTGCAATAACGAATGCCATCCTAATACACCTAAACCTAATGCACGGTTATCTTTTGCAAAGTTATAAGCTCGTTCCATAAACAAGAACGTTTGGCGATCCTCACGACTTTCCGAATCGCGGTATACCTCTAATTTCTCACAGAACTCCGTAATTACGGCATCTAAAAAGTATACCATAGTTTCTACGGCATCCGTATCTTTCCATTTATCATAATGAAGAACGTTTACAGAAGACAGTACGCATACAAAAGACCATTCATCACTAGATGGCAACATAATCTCCGTACATAAGTTACTTGCATAAATCTTATGTCCTTTTTCTTGGTACACATCTGCGGCACCATTGTTGGCATTATCCTTAAAGAAGATATACGGGTAGCCCATTTCACCTCTTCTCTGCAATACTTTTGCCCAGATAGAACGCTTCTCGTTATCGCCATCTACCATTTCCTGCATCCACTCGTTCGTAACGGTTACTCCATGAGTCAATTCTTGAATAGGGTTACCTTCAGTTCCAATTTCCAAGAATTCCTTAATATCTGCATGCTCTACTGGCAAATAAGGGGAAAAACGACCACGACGCACAGAACCTTGACTTACGACATCTACCATAGATTCAAAAAGCTGCATAATATGTACCGCACCAGATGCTTTACCATTATTTTTAACTTCTGCACCCCTATGTCTAATGTTTCCAAAATAACCGGAGGTACCACCACCTAACTTAGACATCATTCCTACCTCAGATTGGGTATATAGAATGTTACCCATATCGTCGGCAATATTAGAACCAAAACAACTAATTGGCAGTCCTCTTTCTTTACCAAAATTTGACCATACCGGAGAAGCCAATGAGTAAAAACCTTCACTCATATAACCATAGAACTTATCTGAAAAACCAGGCATACCCAATATTTTCTCTGCTCTATCTGCAATTTCACGGATACGGGTTTCAGCAGAAACTCCCGGTGTTAAATAGCCAGAAGCCAAAAAGTTACGACTATCTTCATTTAGCCACTTAAAACCTTCTTTTTTATCTTCTTTTAAGCTCTTAAGTGCTTCTTTTCTAGCCTGTACCAGTTCATTAGAACCATTCAGTTTTACTTCTTCTTGTATGCTAGTCTCTAAGTTAATTTTTGAATCGTTCATTTAAAATAAGTCGTCACTGGTTATACTTTGTGTTCTTTTGCTATAGTTGATAGAGCGCTTTACGAAAAAATCTCCGTGCTTGGTACCAATAATTTCATCATCGAACCATTCTGTCTGCACTAATAATTCTTCGTCTACGTCAAATACTTTTTCGATTCCAATACTTTCTATAGAATCGTTAAATCTCTTTTTAATAAATTCCTTTACTAAATTCTTGGGCAAGAAATCGATCTCACCTGCTTCAAATATCCAATCGATAACATCACTTTCAGATGCAAATGCCTCTTTACACATTTCTTGAACAGATGCGTGGAAATCTTTATTGAACCATGTAGGATTTTCATCTTTAATAATATTGATGATATCTATACCAAAATCACCATGAATCTGCTCTTCTTTAGAAGTAGCCTCAACAACATTAGAGATACCTTTGAACATATTCTTATGCTTATTGAACGCCATAATTATCAAGAACTGAGAGAATAAGGATACGTGCTCAATAAATAAGGAGAACAATAAAACGGACTCTGCATATTCTTGGTTATTCTCGCTCTTAGAATTCTTCAAAGCTGTTTCTAAATAATGAACCCTTTTCATTATTACAGGCTTTTTCTTTAAGTTTTTAAACTCTTCGTTCAACCCTAATATCTCTAACAAGTGCGAATAAGCATCATGATGTCTTACTTCACTCTCTGCAAACGTTGCTCCTACCGAACCTATTTCCGGCTTGGGCATTTTATGATAGATATCTCCCCAGAAGCTCTTTACCGCAACTTCTATTTGTGAAATTGCCAACATGGTATTTTTTATCGCGTTTCGCTCAATATCCGTCAACCCGGTTTTAAAATCTTGAATATCACTAGTGAAATTGAACTCTGTATGAATCCAATATGAATGTCTTATTGCAGATACATATTCATATAATGCCGGATACTCATAAGGTTTAAGATTTACTCGTTTTTCAAATACGTTGGACTTTCTTCTTTGTGCCTGCTCATTTCTATAAATAATGTAAGCTTTAGCTACATCAAAGAAACCACCTTCCATTAATTTATTCTCAACAAAATCCTGAACCTCTTCTACTGTAGGAATATAACTGATATCTGCCTGCTTTCTTTCTAAAAGTGCTGAATGAACATTATTAGAGATAATTTCGGCTTCACTGGGTCCGCCATGTTCAACAGCTGTCATAGCCTTTAAAATGGCATTTGTTATCTTGTGTAAATGGAAGGGTTTTGTCGAAAAATCCCGTTTTATGACTTCTGTGATTTTCATGTTAATATAAAGTTAATGTTGTGGGTAATAAGCGAGGTGTAAAGTTCGAAAATTAATCACCTTAATTTTACATTTACCTCTTTAAGCTTTTAACAGGGTTATCAACAATTTGATTTTTACCATGGTAACAAGTGTAAAAAAACATTTTATTTTAAATTTACAATTTATTGATTATCAATTACTTATAATACCATAATTCAATATAGAAGTGAAATAAGGTTAAAGAATTACTTCAGTAAAAACTTTTTTAAATTAATTTTTCCTCCATTTTTCATAAGCTAATTTTTGTAAAAAATTACTATGAACCTCGATCTAAATTTTATATTAAAATTCACCTTTTCATAAGTAGTTTCACCTCAATTATATAGCTAAAACCATATCAACCTAAGCATTATATTTTTTACCTAAACCGTAACTTTAGTCAACCCGCCAAATTCGTTTTTTTTCGCATACTTTTAACCAATACGCTAACAAAAAAATTAAATCTCACTTCTAGGCCCATTGGCTATTTTTGTAAGAATTTTAAAAATTCAGACTTATTTTATGCTACTTAATTTTGAGCATTTTTGCTGTGCTACATTATTAAAAAAGACAAATTTTATCTTACACTTTAAATAATCTGTCTTATGCTATCTTTTAAAATAAATTGAATCTATTTTATTTTTTATGGATAATTTCGATTTCATTAAATGCTTATATGAACATTGAAGATTTAGTTGGGGAATATAACATCATTGGTTGCAACCAAGATGAAAAATCAAATGACTATACCGGTAAATTAGTTTTATCGTTAGATTTTAACAATAGAATACAGGCCGTATGGACCATTGGCAGTAATCAACAACAGACCGGTACAGGTTTTTTTAAGAACAATATTTTGGTGATAAACTTCAGCTATACCGGTGATGACCAAAATATTTACAAAGGTGTTGTAGTGTACCAGTGCCTTAGCAAAGATGTTCTAGACGGATTTTGGTCCGAGAAACACGGTAATCCCCTTTATTTGGGAGAAGAGCGTTGTTTTAGAATTAAAACAAACGCTGTACCCTTAAATTAATACTATAAAGCAAGTATTATTGATAACCGCCAAACAATCAATTCTTTTCTTAGCTGATTAACCTCTCATTTGAATTGTTCTTAGTTGACTAGTTTAAACTGATTTTAAAGCTATCAGCTGATTTTGCATAAAATTTGGCATCTTAATATTAAAATGCTCATAAACAGATTTCGGAATTCCCAAATCGGCCACATATACTTCTACCTCTCTTGGTAATTTTTCAAGAATAATTTTAGGTGCTGCCAAGGTCATTACTTGATCCGCTTTAAAGCCTAACAATTCGCTTTCTTTTGAAATTCCAACGGGAATATCTAAAGAAATTTTAAATGCCGACGATGCGTTGGCCAATGTAATACTTTTGGCAAATGCATCAGACAGCGGTAATCTTTGAGAGAACCCTAAATAGGCATCTACCCAAATATCAGTAGTTTTCGGTATACCTTTCTTTGCCCCAAATAGCAATGCTCTTTCTAATTGAGCTTTTGGTAGGTCTTTGCTAATAGGTACAACCAAATCTAAATTTACATTGTAACCCCAGGCAGCAAGTCTACGAGCAGCGACTAGACCGCCGCCGCCATTGTTGCCATTACCTACCCCAATGGTTATTACCGAACTTTTGTTTGCTTTTTTAGCGATTAATCTAGCCAACTGCAAACCGGCATTTTCCATCATCAACTCAATGGATAAATTGTATTTCTCTACCGCCCAATAATCCATTTCTTTAAAGGCCTCTAAGGAAAGACTGGTTACCTTCATACTATTATTTATAAGTATTTATAGCTTCAGTAAAAAACTGAACTGCCTGATCTTTATTAATTTTTGTAGCTGGTAAAACCGCTCCTTTAAGTCCGTCGTTTTTCCATTCGCCTAAAGAAAGTGCATCAAAATTCGATGTATCTTAACCATTATGCTCTTTATATCCGCTAATATAAAAGTAGTGCTCATTTACCAAAGCATCAGGAATTGCCAATCCAAAACCAACTGCTATATCATCACTTAAACTAGCATAAGCTCCAGAATCAAAATGATGCGGCCATATGCGAACATCAGATTCCAAACCTTTTTCTTTTAGTGTAGCCACCAAGCTAGATTGTGCCAAGGTTCTTAAAGATGCTAATTCTTTTAATTCTAATGCATTTAATTTGAAAGCATATGATGCATTTATTGTATACGGCAAGTCATAATGAAATTCATAGGTATATACCTTACCTAAAAATATCTTTGAAGTTTTAACCAACCATTCCAGCACCTCTTGATGTGTTTTACCATCTAGCGTAAGAGAAGCATCATTTTTTGGAGAATTCCATTCTAATGAAAAAGTGTTATAATTCAAAGAAAGCATATCTCCGCTTAATGATAAGGGGTGGGTTTCCAGTTGTTTTTTTTCAATGGACCAACCTAAGTTCGTATGGCTGTCATCATCTTTTTTAGGCACAAAGCTGATTGCTGCAGCAGCTAAATACTGCGATGCCAAATGCATTTGTTTTCTCATCTAATGCGTATATAAAATCTGTTATTAATCACCATTTACTAATAATATAAATGTTTGGTCGTGGTTTACACAGTAATCTTTCAGATTGTAATAATTGATAGCTACTTAAAATCATATAATTACAATGATCTTCATCTTTAATAGCCTTTAAAAAACGTAATTTTGCATCCCTATTTAAAAATAAGAAAAGGATATGACGAAAGATCACGAGTTTTTTATGAGAAGAGCCATAGAAATGGCAGCAAAAGGAATGAACTCAAACGCAGGCGGCCCCTTTGGTGCCGTAGTTGTAAAAGATGGAGAAATTATAGCCGAAGGCCACAATAAGGTAACTTCTACGAACGACCCTACTGCACATGCAGAAATGGTGGTTATTAGAGATGCCTGTAAAAAACTGAATACGTTTCAGTTAACAGATTGTATTATTTATACTTCTTGTGAGCCCTGCCCAATGTGCTTTGGTGCCATTTATTGGGCTAGACCAAAGGCAGTATATTATGGTTGCGATAAGGCAGATGCAAAAGCTATAGATTTTGATGACCAGTTTATATATGATGAGCTAGAAGTTGAAATGCAGGACAGACAAATTCATTTTAAGCAAATGCTTCAAGAAGAAGCCGTTGAAGTCTTTAACAATTGGGCTTCTAAACAAGACAAGACAAAGTACTAATATAGATACCGTTTAAAAATGTCATGTGGATTTCACTAGTAGTTTTTCCAGTTCTTCTAGTGATTTCCCTTTTGTTTCCGGTACCTTGGCAACAATAAACAACAACCCTATTATTGCAAAAATTGCATATAACAAAAAGGTCAACGAATTACCAAGATTAGATAATTGCCAAGGAAAAACAAGTTGCACCAAAAAGGCAAATGTAAGGTTTACCAAACCTACAAATGAAATTGCCAACCCGCGAATACGATTTGGGAACAGTTCTGAAAAAAGTACCCACATTACAGGACCTATGGAAACTGCATAAAAAGAGACAAATAAAAGAATACCACATAAAATAAGAACCGAATTCATCTTTGCCGCGGCAGTTACCAAAACAGCTTCATACTGTTTGGCTATATCATCACCTAAGGCATTGGAAAGCGCTGCTTTAAAATCTAAATCTGAAGTAAAGGTTTGATCTTCCAAAGCCCTTAATTTTTCAATTGGCACTTCATTAGGTAACCCATTTAATGCGCTGTCATCTAATTTATAGGTGGCAGTCTTAAAACCATAGGCTAGAATCAACATTGCTGATGCCATACCTATCATACCGTAAATCAACATAGGTTTCCTACCTAATTTGTCTATAATCTTCATGGCTACGATAGTAAATATCAAATTTACCAATCCTACTAAAATAGCTTGTAAAAACGATGCATCTGTACCAATGCCTGTTTGTTCAAAAATTAAGGGTGCATAGAACATCACAGAATTTATACCTACCAGCTGTTGAAATATGGCAACAATAATGCCTACCAGTATTACAAGGCGTATGTTCTTTTTAAAAAGCTCCCCAAATTGGACTTTTTCCTTTTTACCTTCTTGAAGAATACTCTCTTCAATAGATTTCATTTGTTTTGCAGATTCATTTGCTCCAACGAACCTCTGTAACGTTTGCCTTGCCTCTATTAAAGAACCTTTCATGGACAGCCATCTAGGGCTTTGCGGCACAACAAACAATCCTATATAATATAATAATGCGGGAAACACTTCTAAACCAAGCATCCAACGCCAATTCCATTTTTTCAGATTAATGGTGTTTACCCAACCATAATCGCTATCGCCCAATCTTAAGATTAGATAGTTTGTAAAAAATGCGGCCGAAATACCAATGACAATATTCAATTGATTAAAAGATACCATTTGCCCTCTCTTCTCCGGCGGACTTACCTCTGCAATATACATTGGAGCAATGATCAAAGCTGCACCTACAGAAAAACCACCTATTAACCTGCCTATGATCAACATAGTAAACGTAGTGGAAAATGCTGAAAAGAGCGCTGAGACCGCAAATAATAAAGCTGCATATTTGAGTACGCTTCTTCTGCCTATTTTATCACTTAAAGGTCCCGCAATAAAAGTGCCTAGCGCAGCAGTCAAGGTTATGGAACTGACCAGCCAACCTAATTGAATATCGTTAAGGGAGAATTCATTTTCTACAAACTTTAAAGTTCCAGAAATAACGGAAGCATCAAAACCAAGAATAAAGCCGCCCAGAGCAACAATGGCGGCTATTCTTATTATATAATTTTTATTTACTTCCATGTTAAGTATTTGTAATAGTTCATACTTATAAAAGCATTGCTAAAACAAGAAATACTCTCACTTAAACGCAGTTAATCTTAGCTCTTATAAGGGGCTAATTTTTCCCAATCGAAAATGACCCCGGTACCCGGAGTTTCAGGAGCTACCGCCCTATGATTTTCAACAACCAAAGGTCTTAAGGTATATTGATCGATAGGAAAACTATGTACTTCTAACCAACCTGCATTGGGTTGAGAAGAGACAAGACTTACATGAAGTTCTTGCATACCATGACTACATACCGGGATATGATGTTCCTGCGCCATTTTTGCCACTTTCAACCAACCTGTTACACCACCGCAATTAGAAGCATCCGGTTGAATAAAGGATAGTTTGGATTGTGCAAAGGCATATTCAAATTCATGAATGGTATGTAAATTTTCACCCATGGCCAAAGGAAAACCGGTACGATCAACAATTTCGCCAAATCCTAAATAATTATCAGGTATAATCGGTTCTTCAAACCAGGTAATATCATATTGTTTAAAGCCTTCAATAGCTTTTATCGCTTTTTCTACGGTCATAGAATAGTTGGCATCGACCATAAACGTAACATCCGGACCTACAAACTCACGTACCGCTTTTATGCGTTCTAAATCTTCTTCTAAATTTTCCCTTCCTATTTTAATCTTTACGGCATTGAACCCGCTATCCAAATAGGTTCTCATATTATCCAAAAGCTTAGGAATAGGAAATTGAAGATCTATACCACCGCAATATGCCTTACAGGTATTGTCTGCACCGCCGGCCATTTTATATAAAGGTTTATCGGCTTTTTTACAGCGAATATCCCAAAGGGCAATATCTATGGTAGAAATGGCAAAAGAAGCTATACCTCCTCTACCTACATAGTGAATATGCCATTCCATTTCTTCATATAGTTCTTCAATTTTAGAACTATCCTTACCTATTAAAAAAGAAGTAAAATCATGCTCTACCATAGCTTTGGTAGCGTGCCCGCCTTTACCGCCGGTATAGGTGTAACCAGTGCCTTCAGTACCGTCCTCCAAGGTAATTGTAGTTGTCACCAGCTCAAAATGCGTATGGTCGCCGTGCTTGGCATCGTTCATTACTTCTGGTAAAGGAACCTTAAATAATTGACAATCTACTTTTGCTATTCTTGTACTCATTATGCCTTATGTCTTACGTAAAACGTTTTCTTTTCCATATACTGCTCAAATCCGTATTTACCGTCTTCACCACCAGAGCCACTTAACTTATAACCGTTATGAAAACCTTGGTGCTGTTCTCCATGACCACGATTCACATAGATCTCACCATATTCAAGTTCATCGTTGCAACGCATGATCTTATTCATGTCATTGGTAAATACCATTGCCGCCAAACCATATTCACAGTCATTTGCAAAGCCTACAACCTCATCAAAATCCTTAAATTTCAACACAGGTAAAATAGGTCCAAATGACTCTTCATGAACAATGGTCATATCTTGGGTTACATCTGTCAAAACCGTTGGTTCAAACCAATATCCTTTATCAAATTCACCACCGGACAAACGTTTACCACCAGTGGCAATTGTTGCACCCTCATCTAAACTCACTTTGACCAAATGCTCCATATGCTCCAATTCGCTTTTATTCACCTTTGGTCCCATATCTGTATCCTCTAGCATTGGATCACCAACTTTTAACGCTTTGGTCTTTTGAATGAATTTATTCATGAATTCATAGTAAATATCTTCATGAACATACATACGCTCATTACAAGTACATACTTGACCACAATTATCGAATCTAGAATGTAGGGCCGCATCTACGGCCGCATCAATATCAGCATCTTCAAATACTATAAACGGAGCCTTTCCACCCAATTCCAATTGTACGTGCGTTAGGTTCTGTGCTGCCATTTTTGCAATTTGTTGACCAACTGGAGTAGATCCTGTCATGGTCACCATTTTGGTTATAGGATTTTCTACCAAGGCAGTACCCATAGCTCTTCCCGGTCCTGTAATAATATTCAACAAACCATCTGGCAAACCAACTTTTTTAGCTAAGTGCCCTAACTCTAATGTTGCTAGCGGAGTTTCTGAAGTCGGTTTTACCACGATAGCATTTCCTGCTACCAATGCCGGACCAATTTTTCTTCCGGCCAAAGCCAAAGGGAAATTCCATGCCGTTATGGCAACTACTACCCCTCGTGGTATTTTTTGAATCCAAATTTGTTCATTTGGGTTATCCGAAGGAATGATATCACCTTCAATTCTTCGTGCTCCCTCACAAGCATATTCTATAAAAGAAGCGGTTACCGCAACTTCCATTTTAGCTACTTTAAGCAACTTACCTTGTTCCTTTACTAAAATTTCTGCCAATTTATCGGCATTCGCCTTTATTTCTTCGGCAAATTTATACAGGAGTTCCGCTCTCTTTCTGGCAGGGACTTTTTTCCACTCTTTCTGTGCTCTATCGGCTGCGTCCAATGCTTGTACAGCTTCCGCAACCGTTCCATTTTGAACCTTTGCGTAAACCTCCTCAGTTGATGGATTTATAATATCGATGGTTTCACCAGAGGTTGAAGTAACCCAAGATCCATCTATAAACATTTCGTATTCTTTTATTGATGCCATTTTTCTGTTTTTAGTGTGATTATCTACCCATCCAACCTCCGTCTACCAGAGTGATGCTTCCGTTCATATATGCAGCCGCGTCCGAAGCTAAAAAGACCACGGGACCTGCAAAATCTTCTGGTTCTCCCCATCTTCCTGCCGGAATTCTAGCCAAAATAGAATTTGCCCGCTCTTCGTTATTACGTAAGGCTTCTGTATTGTCCGTACTTATATACCCGGGTGCAATGGCGTTGACATTTACTCCGCTACCGGCCCATTCGTTGGCAAAGGCCATGGTCAACTGACCGATCGCTCCTTTACTGGCTGCATAGCCCGGTACGGTTATTCCGCCTTGGTAAGTTAATAACGATGCCGTAAATATCACTTTTCCCGCACCACGCTCAACCATTTCTTTTCCTATTTCCCTGGTTAAAATGAATTGTGCATTTTGGTTTACCTCTATCACTTTATCCCATAACTCGTCTGAATGTTCAACGGCTGGCGCCCTTAATATGGTTCCGGCATTGTTTACCAAAATATCTATTACAGGAAAATCGCCTTTAACGGCTGCAATAAAACTATATAGTGCTTTTCTATCACTAAAATCACACGCATAGGCTTTAAAATCTCTACCCAGTGCCTTTATTTCCTTTTCTACATCGCTACCGCTTGACTCTAAAGTAGCACTTACACCTATGATATTTGCACCAGCCTCCGCAAGACCTATCGCCATGGCTTTACCTATGCCTCGCTTACAACCCGTAACCAATGCCGTTTTTCCTTTTAAACTGAATTTATCCAGTACTCCCATTTTCTTTTAAAGTTTTAGTTCTTAGTTATGATTGACAATCCATCAAGACTTTTAGTCCGTCAGGGTTTTTATCTATATTTTCAAATACCGTTTGTATATTCTTTAGCGGTTGCACGTCCGTAATCATTTCATTGAATGGCAATTCATTGGCCGTAATTAAACGTATAGCCTTTTCATAATCATCTTTTTCATACACTCTTGCCCCTATTAATTTAAGTTCTTTCCAAAAGAATTTAAATAAGTCTACTTCTTTCTTTTGGCCATGTATAGCTACCATTACAATTCTACCTCTAATACCGGCAACCTCTGTCATAATATCCAATGCAGGTTGAACTCCTGCAACCTCGAATACAACATCTGCCCTTTTATCATCGGTCTTGCTTTTTACATAATCTACCAAGTCCGTTTTTATAGGGTTTATAGCATCAAGCCCTAATTCTTTTGCCTTGGATATTCTTGTTTCATTTACTTCAGATACAATTACCTGTGCCCCTTTTTCCTTGGCTACCAAAGCAACTAAAAGACCTATTGGGCCACCGCCCAAAACCACGGCGGTCTCCCCTGCCTTTAATTCACCCATTCTTACATCATGCACTGCTACTGATAAAGGCTCTATCAATGCCGCCAATTTTAAGTCTGTTTCTTCTTTTAATTTATGAAGTGTAAATGCAGGTACGTTCCAGTACTGTTGCATGGCACCCGGACTATCAATACCTATAAACTTAAGCTCTTCACAAATATGGTTGAACCCCTTGTCAGATGATTTCACCTTTCTATCATCCAACGGTCTAACCACAATTTTATCACCTACTTTGAATCCGCTTACACCTTCACCTATAGCGTCTATGGTTCCGGACATTTCATGACCAATGGTCTCGGGTATGTTTACACGTTTATCCATCATACCATGATAAATATGTACATCTGTACCACATACACCTACGTATGCCACTTTAATTCTAACTTCTCCTTTTGCAGGAGCTTCTATTTCTTTTTCTATTACAGAAAATGTTTTACCGCCTTTGTACTGTGTTGCTATCATTTTAAATTGCTTTTTCTCCTATTGCTGTATGTGATGTTTTATTATATGACGAAAACCGCTTTATACTTTGATAATCGTCGTTATTGTAAATATGGGTCAAACCCCATCTTAGTATTTCTGTTGGACTACCCTCGGTATCCGCAGTCCTATTTAAACCTATGGCATGTGGCGGATTTTGAATACTCGCCACAATTTCAAAATTGATACCATCTGGAGACCATTGTATGGTATTTTTCTCCGGTCCGTCCGTAGTGATCAAAGATGCTATTCCATCATCATAGGGCCATACGCAGATTTCATGACCGCTATTGCTGATTGGATTATATACCGACTTTTCATAAGGTCCTAACGGATTATCCGCAATAGCAACCCCATGTCTAATTTGACGTCCGCCAAAGTTTATTTCCTCCCCCATTTGTTCGCCTTTGTAATACAAGTAAAATTTGCCTTTATACGGCAAAATGCATGGATCATGTACTTTATGACTATCAAAGTCTCCTTTTTTTTCCACCTTAAACCTATTATCCTCTTCACCTAACCAAATACCGTTATCAGCTGGTGAAAGAATAGGTTCCGGTAATTTTTGCCAAGGACCATTAGGGCTATCTGACCAAGCCAAACCAACTTGATTTTTTACCCGAACCGTATATGGACTTTTAACCGTTTGATAGCATAGGTAGAATTTATCATTATGCTTCATTACCTCTACCGTAAAAACAGAACGGCCATCAAAAGAGCCAGAATCTCCTCTTTTTACGGCGATACCTTCTTCCTTCCATGTCCAGCCATCTTTAGAAGTTGCATACCAAATATCGCAACGGTCCCAAGGAAAAACCTTATCCTTCTCAATATTGCCTGCAAAACCCTGCGTAGCACCTAAACTTTTGCTATACCATACGTAGTATTTGCCATTCTCTTTAATTACAGCACTAGGATCTCTTCTACAGACACCTTCTTCATAAGCCAAATCTCCCAGTAAAGGTTTAAGTTCTTCAAATTCAATAAACCATTCATTACCAACCTCGGGCCATTGTAATGCCCGTTTAGATGCCGCACTTAAATATTGTGCATTGGTAATCCCCAATTTGTCTAGCTTAATTTTTGGGATTTCACCTTCTTTAATGTTTGGTTTATTTATGGTTTGCATGGATTATTTCCATATTGATTATTACTACATTGTCTATTGCAATCATCATTTAAATAGAAAATGAATTATATTTCTAACAAAAACAAAATGTTATATGCTTATCAATTGTTTACTTTTCACTTGGCAACAATTTCATTTTCATATTTTTTTCAATAGACAATTATCATATCGATAATGAGAAGCAATTTAGAAATAACGGCTTATCTACATTGAAATACCTACTGAACAAAAACTGTACATTCATTTAATTCAACAAATCCGTGACTCATAGTTTTAGTTCATTGGGTTAAACTACCTCTTTAACGAGCTAGTTTAAGCACCATATTAGCTAAGCAATACTACAAATGATCAATGCTATAAATAGTATGAAGAATTGCTACTTGATTACAAGTGCTCCTAAAAATCTGTTTTCATTGTATCAATGCAAACAGTGCTATTTCATATTTGTATTAGAGAATAGAAATAGTCCAGTATATGTTCAGCCATATTTAGCCACAAAATTCTTTTTCAATTTAAAAAAGAAATAATTTGATCAATGTTTTCATGTTGAGTGCTATTTACCAAAGGTCCGTTCAAGGGCTTTATTAATCTTACATAAAATAGGAGGTTACGATACTTTGATATTTTTATTACAACGATATTAAAGACGCTGTATTAAATTGCCTTACCAAGGTTTTAAAAAGTATAGTAGGACCACTGAAAAAACAGTACGGTAAGACTGGGCACCAAGTGCAACACAATTTAGTAAAACAGGAATAAAAATCTGTCCGTAGATAATTTTTAGCAAACATATTACCTTCCAAAGTCCGCTATTGTTATAAACAAATATTATAATCCCTTAAAACTTACAGATCTACGAATATAGACTACCGTTCATCAACAATTAAAATGTAGAAATAATCTTTTAAATCCATTTATAACTGTGCTATAAAATCTTCAAGGTTTTCCTTTCTTTCCAGTTTCAATTTTTTACGCAACCTATAACGGGTAGTATGCACAGATTCTACAGAAATACCTAGCAATCTGGCCATATCCTTACTGGAAAAATTTAATTTAATAAGAGCACAAACTTTATGGTCGCTTTGGGTAAGATTGGGGTATTTTTTGGTCAATTTTTTATAGAATTTCTCATTGACAGCAGTAAACCTTAATCTAAACTCCTCCCAATTATTAGTATTATTGACAGATATAGTTCGTAATAATTTATTTATCTCTGATTGCTGTAGATTGTCCTTATTGGATTTTAATTTCTCTTTTAAATCTTTTAGAAATTCGTCTTTCTCAACAAGCTGTAATACCGATGCAGCTAGTTCTTTGTTTTTCAACTCCAACAATTCGTTAGCCTTTTGTATTTCCAATTCTTTATTTCGTCTAATTAGCTGTTTTTCTAACTTGTGCTTATTGCGAAGGTGTCTAAAAAAGAAAAATGCCAATATTAAAATAAAGACTATAGTGCCCAACAAAATTACACGCTGCAACATTGAAATTTTCTCTTCTTGTTTTAGCTTTTCAAATCGCTGTTGTTGTATGAGATCCAATTGACGTTGCTTTTCAATTCTAAAGTCATCCCGTATCTCTAACATAGATTTGTTCATAGAGCTTCTACCATCAAAAAACAGTGCATCTAGATTTTTTGCTATTTTCAAATTCTCGTATGCTTTTTGATAATTTCCTTGTTTTTTATAATGCTCCGTTAAGCGCTCATAGATTAAAGGTGTAAAATCAATATGCCGCTTATATTTTTCTGATGTTTTAATAGCTTTTTCGTAGTAGTCAACACTACCATTTAAATCTCCTAAATTCTGTAAAACATCCCCCCAGTAGGTATAGCCTAAAACCATATATGAAGGTCTTTTATTCAAAAAATAGGGTTCTAAACTCTTAAATAATTCAAGTGCTTCTTCATTATGACCTGTTTTAGATAGTATAAATGCCTTCTCAAAATTCAATTCCGGCATGGGTAATTGATTTTTTACATCTTTGTAATATATTAAACAACTATCTAAATATTTACTTGCCAGTTCTGGCATATCAAACTCCCTATAGGTATTTACGAACGAAAAGTAATTTAGTACTAAATAGGCGGAATCCGTTTCACCTTTTTCAACCATATTTTTTCTAATGCTTAATGCCTTATTTAAATATTTAAGAGATTCTTTTTCTCGTTTATAAAAACTATAGAACCTACCTAAACGCCATGATATCAAGGCATCTAAGGAGTCATTCTGAACCCTATCCGCCAAAAAAAGAGATTGCCAAAACACATCATAGGAATTAGCATAATCTGCCCTATGCCCAAATACATCTGCCAGTTGCATTAAAACACCAATACCTTTTAAAGTATCGCCTTTTTGAAGTAAGGTTTCGTGTCTTATACGAAGTTCTTTAATTAACTCCTCAGAATTTTCGTATTTCTCTTCATTGGAACTTAATAAGTAATTCTCGCTAATTTCATTATTAGTCTGGTTTTCTTGGGCAAAAATATCTCCACTAAAAGACAAGCATACTATAATAAGGATAGAAGTAATACTTGATAATAAACTAGAAAAAGGGTTTTTCAAAACTGTACAAATAGGAAGTTATTATACCTTTAAATATACAATAACTTATTGATTAAAATATTTTATAGAATAAGCTAGACAAAAAGGGTCTATTTTAAAAGTAAACCATATGAAAAGAAAAAAAAGAAAACTCTTATTTTAATTAAATTGATGATTATCAATGTTTTAATTACATTATGCAAACTATCCACATAATTCTCAACAAAATAGACCAAGAGTATTTACTAGACTACAGTAGCAATAGTATTTAAGAATGAAAAAAAGAGCATGGTAACAACCCCATGCCCTTAACTCAATTAAATAAACTAACAACTATTTTTCTACTGGTTTGTATATTCTTATCCAGTCTACCTTCAGTGTATGGGCTTCAGTATCTAAAAGCTCATTATCCGTTGGTGTATATGTATCCGATTGATTTCCCGATGCTGGACTAGATCGCCAGTCTTGATCTTCAACATCTATAATAATATCCATTTCTTTACTTAGACCTGTGCGTGTATCAGCACTAGTATCGCCTGGGTTAGTTGCATTTGTGTAAAACAAAGGATCTATTTGATCTTTACCAGAAACGGTCCTAATCAACTCCCCGTCTATGTAGTACTCCAAATGCCATGGGTCTCTCCAGTATACACCATAGGTATGGTAGTCCTCTCTCCATTTAATATTATCTTTCATAAACCACGAACCTGCATCTTTAGGCTGATAATCTTGAAATGGATCCCTTATAAATACATGGTGACTAATATGCATTCTAACTTCATACCATGAATGGCTCGCTTGAGCACTTTCTGAATATGCCGCTCCATAAGCTTCCATTATATCTATTTCTTGTGTATCATCTGGACTTAACATCCAAATACCGTTGGCTAAAACGGAGTTCATGATTTTAGCTCTTGCCTCTACATAAACAGGATACTGAACCCTCGTTTTATTCGTAATGCAACCTGTGCTTATTTTATCTGTACCTGCTTTTCTTTTCGCCGGTATTTGCAATAAACCATCGGCTACAAATGGGATATCCCTACTCCATTCTGTCAAGCCCGGTCCAGACCAATTATTATGGTAAAAGTCATCCCATTTATTAAAAAAGGCATCGCCTTTATTACCTGCTGGTGCCTCATATTCAAAATCATCTGAAAAATTTTGAAATTCCCATTCCAATCCTGAACCTGGATCTGCAGGAACCGCCATTGTACTGTAATCTTCTTCTACCACTTCCTCTTTCTCCTCGTCTGCTTTTGGATCTGTATTGTCCACTTCTACATTTGGAGTTTCATTAACATCAGAACCAGAACTACAATTAGATGCTGTTAACAGAAAAAGGATTAATGAAGAAAGTATTAATAATTTAAATTTCATGAGTGAGTTTATTTAAGCTTGGTTGAAAAGCGATTTCAAGGTACAGTTATAAGAATAAAAACCTTGATTAAACAACTAGACAAAAACTGACATAACCCTGAACATTTACTGATACTCATATGTATAAACTATTTCAACAAAGACCTAATTACAGGACTTACCCCTTAAAAACAGCACATTATCTATAAAAATGTGTCTAGACTATTAAAATGAATTAAAAAAGTACCATTAACGAAACCATTAAAAAATTGTACTTTAAAGGTGAATTATATCAACTTAATCAACCATAAATGTTTTTAAAAAGAGTAACGGGACTACTCCTGTCGTTTCTCGTAATATGCTTATTTGGCTGTAATAACAAAAACCAAGAACCCTATGTTTTAAAAGCAAGCCTACTTGTGAATGAAGACCATTCTTGGCACAAGGCGTTTATTTTTTTTGGTGAACGATTAAAGGAAAAATCCAATGGACGATTAGTATTGGAAACTTTTCCTTCTGAGCAACTTGCCAAGGAAGTTGAGGCAATACGTATGATACAGGCCGGTGTATTAGATATGACCACAACTAGTTCCCTTCTTAGTAATTGGACAGAGATAATGACCTTTTGCGAGTTACCATTTCTTTTAAAGACCCCAGATGATGTTGAAATTTTGATGCAAGGACCTTTGGGAAAACGAATATCCAAGGAAATGTTAGAGAAAACAGGCTTAAAACCTTTGGGTTACTTTCAAGCTGGTGTAAGACAGCTAACTTCTAATAAGCCAATTACCCACCCAGATGATCTACAAGGTCTAATCTTGCGCGTACCCAATGTACCTTCTTTTGTTTCTGCTTGGGATGCTTTAGGGGCAAAAACTACACCTATGGCATTTTCTGAAGTTTTTACCTCTCTACAACAAGGAACCATTGATGCACAAGAAAATCCTTTGGCACTTATTAAGGTTTCCGGATTTTATGAGGTTCAAAAATACGTGAACCTTACCAACCATGTAGTTAGCTGGTCATACCCCGTAATCGGTGAAAAATCGTTTCAGAAATTACCAGAAGACCTTAAAGCTATATTCTTGGAAGCATCGGAAGAAATGATTACCTACCATCAGCAATTATTTCTTGAAAATGAAAAGAAAATCAGAGAAGAACTTGAAGCAAAAGGCATGGTTTTCGTCAATGTGGATAACGCCGCTTTTATAGAAAAATGTGGCACAACAATCTACGATACCCTATCCCCGGAAATGCAAGAAATATATAACACTGTAAAACAAGATTTACCTTAATGTCTTTATTTAAATTTTTCAAAAAAGCAATGAAATGGGGTACTATCATAAGTACCTTACTTTTTGTTGGCATTACACTAGTTCAAATTTACGGTCGATTTTTTATGACCAAGGCACCTTCTTGGACTGAAGAAGCCGCCAGAGTTGCATTTATTTATGCTATTGCTTTTGCAGCAGGTTTGGCAGTTAGGGGTGCTTACTACGTTAATTTCGGATTCTTGGCTGAAAAATTCAGTCAAAAAAATCAAGAACTCCTTCAATATTTTATCTGGATCATCACTTCTCTTTTCATTCTAGTTTTTACCTACCACGCTTTTGAATTCTTAATGATGGGGACCGTAGAAAAATCTCCAAGCTTAAAATATCCTATGGCCATATCGTTTTCAGGAATTGCAATTATGGGTATTTCTATTCTTGTTCATCTTTTAAACGAAAAACCAAAAAACACTAAAATGCCTAAACCATGATCATTATACTTCTTGTCGTCTTTGTCATTTGTTTATTATTACGATTTCCCATTGCTTTTTCATTAGGAATTTCGTGTATGGCATTTCTTATTTTCAATGGTACCGATCTTATTATCATGCCCATGAAAATGTATTCTGGCATTGATGTTTTTGTATTATTAAGCATACCAGGATTCATCATTGCAGGAAACCTCATGAACCAAGGCGGACTTACCTCTAAAATCATTAAGTTCTGTAATCATCTTATTGGTCACGTACCCGGTGGACTTGCTCTCGCAAACATTGGTTCTTCTATGTTATTTGCCGGTATTTCGGGCACAGCTATTTCAGATACTGCCAGTATAGGTTCCGTTATGATTCCTGCCATGAAAAAGGAAGGTTACGATGCCGATTTTGCCTGTGCGGTAACCGCTTCTTCTTCTACCGTAGGACCAATAATTCCGCCAAGCGTTCCTATGATCATTGCGGCTACCCTAAGTGGTCTTTCTGTAGGTAAATTATTTTTAGCCGGAGCCTTACCCGGGTTATTATTGGGTGTAGCGATGTTGGCGCTCACCTACTACATTGCAAAAAAAAGAAAATATCCAAAATACAAGCGAAGTTCCTTTAAACAGATCTTTACAGGTTTTATAGATACATTCTGGTCTTTGCTAATGACGTTCATTATCCTTTTCGGAATCATTGGTGGTGTTTTTACACCTACAGAAGCATCTATAATTGCGGTACTCTACGCTTTTTTAGTGGGCACTTTCGTTTATAGGAGACTCAACTTTAAAAAGACCATGGCAATTTTAATAGATGCCATGAAAACTTCTGCCAGTTTAATGGTGCTTATCGGTTTCGCCAATCTATTTGGTTACATATTGGTTTCTGAAAAAGTTCCACATGAGATTTCTAATATGATTCTAGGTTTTTCAGACAACAAATATGTGGTACTATTACTTATAAACTTGCTCTTAATATTAGTTGGCACGTTTATGGAAACCATAGCGGCACTTTTAATTCTGTTTCCTATTTTATTAAAGGTAGCGTTAAGTGTGGATATTGACCCTATTCACTTTGCAATTATCGCATTGCTAAACTTGATCATTGGTTTAACTACACCACCATTGGGGGTGTGTTTATTTGTAGCATCTGGTATTGGAAAGGTGCCTTTAGAAAAGGTAAGTAAAGCAAATTTACCGTATTTGGGTATCAGCTTTTTAGTACTGATTTTAATTACCCTATTTCCACAAATAACACTGTTTTTACCGGACTTATTTATGGGCGATTGAGGCATTGAAGAACAAATAGGTTTTACGTATATGTTCTTGCCAGTATTCCCATTGATGACCACCACTAAATTCAAAAAATTCATGCGGTATTCGCAATTCGGTTAATTGTGCATGTAAATTTCTATTACCAGCGATTAATTGGTCTGATTTGCCACAATCAAACCGTAACGGTGGCAATGTAGTTTTGTTATCGGCAATCACATCTAGCACATTGGGTTGACTTGCACTTTCTAAATAATCATTTAAAGGTTCTTCTACAAAAAGTTCCATTTCTTCTAATTTAGTAATGGCACTGTGTGCAGAAATGGCACTAAACTTATCAGAATATTTTGCGCCTAAACTTAAGGCTCCGTAACCTCCCATGGATAAACCGCCAATGCAAAGTTTACTTTTTTTACCTGCTTCCGGAATATTTTCTTGGATGGCCAAAGGCGCATCTTCAACAATCCATTTTGCAAAATCTTTGCTGTGATGTGGAAAATAAGCAGAACCATCTCCCCACAATCCATCGGATGGCATTGCAATAATGGCCGGTTCTATTTCTCCATTGTTCATCATTTCTTGTGCAGAAATATGTGCACCACCTTTTAACGCCCAAACCCAAGCACTACCGTATACGCCATGTAGCAAAATATAAATAGGCAAATTGGTTAGCGGTTTTTTTGTCTTGGGTACAAATACACAAATATCTCCCCTGCCCTTTAAATTTGGGGTTTTGACGGTTAAAAATCGGAGTCCGTCAAATTCTAATTTAGTATCTGAAAGTTCTATAGTTCTAAATGATCCTTGCATAACTTATTTAAAAACGATGACACCTTTTGCGTTTTTACCTTTCAACATATCATCAAAGGCTTCATCAAGTTGGTGCAATTCATATTCTTTGGTTATCATCTCATCTAACAGTAAATCTCCTTTTTTATACAAACCCATTATTTTTGGAAAATCTATTTGTGGCCTACATTTTCCATAAAGCGGATTTATATATATTTTGTCCCATTCGAACAAGCGCATATCTATGGTTATTTCTTCTTCAATTCCACTAACCTGAATAGCCGTTCCCGCATTACGCACCATAGCCAAAGGAGCTGCACCTAATGCAGGTATGGCGGTACATTCAAAAGCATAGTCCGCCATTTTATTTCCTAGAAGGTTTTTTACTTGGGATGCCGCATTCAGTAAACCCACATCCGCTTTTTGAGCTAAAATAACATCCGTTGCCCCAAAAGTTTTGGCCATTTCCAATTTAGTGGGGTTAATGTCTATGGCAATAATCCTATTGGCTCCTGAAATTTTACAGGCGTTGATCACATTTAAGCCAACACCTCCACAACCCAAAATTACAGCTGTGCTACCTGCATCTAATTTTGCGGCGTTTACGACGGAGCCGTAGCCCGTCATAACCCCACAACTAACTATGGCGGCAGCTGAGAAATTCAATGATGCCTCTTTTACCTTCACCAAAGCTGATGCTTTCACCAGTACATATTCGCTCAAAGAGCCTAAGTTAAAGGAACGTTCTATTGCCATGCCCCGCCATTTTGTACTTTCTAACGTTGCATGCCCAGGCGTATGACCATTACCACCTGCTACTACAGGAGAGTTATTATCACAAATATGCTGATTGCCTTCTTGGCATTGAAAACAGTGCATACACGGTGTTGCCCAATTTAAAATGACTTGGTCACCCGCTTTAAATTCTAAATTACCTTTTCCCACTTTTTCAACTATGCCCGCGCCTTCATGCCCCATAACTATGGGTTTGCCCCAAGTAAGGGAATCGTAGTCCGTATGACATAGTCCGGCAGCCTTCATTTTTACCAAAACCTCATCGCTCTTAGGCTCATCAATTGTAATGGTATCTATTATAAATTTTCCATCACCAGTGGCAACAGCTGCTTTTACATTAATGGGCATTTGTTTCGGTTTTTATAAAATTATTCGGCTTAAACGGAATTGTATTATCTGCAATTTTCAATGGATCCACAAGTATCTTGTTCTGGATAAATTTACCCCCAAGAACAAAAGCTTTCCCATTATTTACGGTATCTACCGCAATAAGTGCATCATTTTTAAAATACCAAATTGAAAAGCAATCTTTCTTATCTACTTCGGTACGTATTACCATATGTGTAAATCCTTTTGATAAGCCAACCATTTGCAATTTAACATGATATTGATCTGACCAAAACCACGGTATAGCATTATAGTTTTGTGAATTACCAATTATATTAGAAGCTACAATTTTTGCTTGATCTACGGCATTTTGCACACTTTCCAATCGCATCCATTCTTTATAGGTAGGATGATAAAATTGTGCTACATCACCAATGGCATATACATCTTCTACCGTAGTTTGCAAATTCTCATCTACCTTAATACCATTATTAATTTCTGCTCCAATTTCTTCCGCCACAAATGTATTTGGCTTTACACCAGCACCAACAATCAAAACATCGGCAGTAAAAACATTACCGTTATTACATTGTATTTCTATAGCATCATCTGTTTCTATTATTTTAATGGCAGAGGCGCCTGTGTAAATTTTCACCCCATTTGCCGTATGTAATTCTTGAAAATAATCGGCTAATGCTATGGGGGCTACACGTGCCAAAATACGTTCTTCACGTTCTAGAACGGTAATATTTCCGCCCAATTTCCTCAATGATGCAGCTGTTTCCAATCCAATATAACCACCTCCAATGATTACCACTTCTTTATTGTTACTTCTTTTAAAATCTTGCTGTATCTGTATGGCATCTTTCGCACTGCGTAACACACTTACTTTCCTACAGACCTCTATACCTTCAATAGGTGGTACGATCGCAGAAGCCCCTGTAGCGATTACAAGCTTATCATATCTTATAGATTCACCATTGCTCAAAATAACGGACTTC
>JAHDDL010000023.1:26456-49645 GCA_020629415.1 Maribacter sp.
GGAAATAGGAATTTGACAGCATAGTCTACTATACTCCGTTACATTATCATCAAACTCCAACATATCTGATTCTATCTCTGTTGGTGTATCTAATTTATGATAGAATTCTGGTGCAACATGCACATGGCAGGTGGCACAAGAACAGACTCCACCGCAGTCCCCATCTATACCGGCTACCTTATGCTTAACCGCCAACTCCATTAAACTACCACTATTGGCTTCTAGTTGTATTTCTTCTCCTGCTTTAGTGATGTACGTTATTTTTGCCATGTTATTTTGCGTTTAATCTTATAGTTAATTTATCAAAACCCACTTTTCGTTTATGAGCTCCCCAATCTTCAATATTTTCTACAGCATCTATAATTTCAATAGTACTTACCTTTTCAGTAAATACTCGTAAAAACACCTTCATTAATTGTCTTGCATGTGTTGCCCCTAAACATTTATGAGCACCAAAACCGAAAGCTACATGCGGATTCATTTTTCTGTCCAAAACAATTTCATTTGCGTTTTCAAAAACAGCTTCATCCCTATTGGCAGATGCCCAACATAAGGATACCCGGGTATTTTCTTTTGCAATATGTCCACTAATTTCTTGCTCCTCTTTTACCACCCTACCCATGTGGGTCAATGGTGAAAAGTAGCGTACAAATTCCTCTATTGCCGTATTTACTAACGCAGGGTTATCGTTTAATTTCTCAATTGCTTCTGGGTGTTCGGCTAAATAAGATATGGTATTGGTCAAATAATTAATAACGGTATCCCTACCTCCTGCAAAAGTTAAAATAAGTACCCCTTTTACCTCCTCTTTGGTCATTTTACGACCTTGATATTCCGAGTTCAGTAAAACGGAATACAAGCTATCATCTGGAGCTGCTATAGCTTTGTCTATTTCGGCATCTATATAATCGTATAAAATAGATGCCTTATCCGCATCTAAATCAGAATCTTCACTTCTAAATACATGCGTTCCCCAAGAAATCCAAGTTTCAGCTTCTTTTAAAGGAATATTCAACAATAAGGTCAATACTTTTGATTGAATGGGTAAAGACAATTCTGAAATGGCTTCTATACCTCCTTTTTGCAAAACCTCATTCAATTCAGCTTCAACAATTTGAGTCAATTTATCTTCATAATCGATATCTAAAGGGCGCTTGAACCAATCTTCTACTAAAGCACGATATTCTGTATGTTCAGGCGGATCTACTTCAAAGGGAATTTGTCTTGTATCCCTAATATTTACCTCTGACGGCACCACTATTCTACCCGGTTTTGCAGCAGAACTAAAGTCTTTTGTATTATGTGCCGTTTTCCTCACATCTTTAAAGCGTAATAACATGGTAACAGGGTCGTTTTGATCATTAAAAGGACACGTTCCTATGGTTTCTCTAGTGTCTTTAAATGCATCAGAAAAATAGCTTGCGCTCATTTACATCTCTAGTTTTGATTATTTGTAAATCACAAAGACCAAATAGTATTGATTCTATATTTAAACTGGTCTTACCACAAAAATCATCATTATTTAAATTTTATTTATAATCTATATTTGCAATTAATTAATCTATATTATCGTATTATCTTAAAATAATTAAAATATACTGATTGAATAGTACATAATTTAAATATGAAACCACAATTAGAGGCTATACCATTTTCTGAGAATAGCAACATTTTGGCTTACCGATTTGTGGATAGCCATTTTGATGCTCCCTGGCATGTGCACCCACAGTGCGAATTAACCTTTATTGAAAAAAGCAAGGGCACTAAATTTATTGGGGATTACGTAAGTGGCTATGAACCGGGAGAATTAGTACTTTTAAATTCCAACCTACCACATTGTTGGAAAAATGAGAATAATGCGGATGAAGATAGTATTTCTATCGTAATTCAATGGAACAAAGAGATATTTGCATCGATACCGGAATTAGCAGAATTACATGATATGATGCAACAAGCAAGTAGAGGTATTCTATTCCAAGCAGCAACGACCGCAACTATATTATCAGACCTTAAGTCTCTTCCTCAACTAAAAAGTGCAGAACAATATTTGGTCTTATTATCCATTTTACTGAAACTCTCCAAGGCAGAATTCTTTTTGCTATCCAATGCCAAATTTACCAAAGAACTTTCTTCGGAACATAATAATAGAATGGCCATTATTCACGATTTTGTTGCTACAAACTATCACGACCCCATTAGTTTACACCAAGTTTCAAATATGGTCAACCTATCTCAACAAGCATTTTCCCGATTTTTTAAAAAGATGATGGGGCGTTCATTCTTTGTTTACCTTAATGAATATAGAATAAATTTAGCCGCTAAAATGCTGATTGACACTGACATGACCGTTGCAGATATTGCCTATAAATGTGGTTTTGAAACCCTGCCTTTCTTTTTTAAGAAATTCAAAACTCAATATGATACTACTCCTAACCTTTACAGAAAGCAGCATGCAACCAAAGCACCTTAAAATTATACGCCAGAAACAACCTCTAAATTAGAATTCTTGGAAAATTGCTCAATTTCATCTGCACTTACCTGTGTTTGCCAGATGTAAACCTTTTTTAGGTTCGCCATTTCACTTAGCATTGGTAACAAATTGTTGGTCACATTAGTCTTATATACATTTAACGATTCAAGACTTTTTAAAGTTGTAAGCGGTTGTACGGATGTATCTGTAATTGTCGTATTGTCCAACACTAATTTTCTAAGATTGGTAAAACTTGCAATTTGAACAAGAATGGCATCAGAAAGTTCATTCCCGCCAAAATCGGCCCACAGTATTTGGTCTTTCAGAGGAGCTAACAATTTAAAATTTTCTTCCCACTTATTGATATTCTCCGCATTGATCTGACCATCCTCTAGAGTGACCTCTACCAAACCGGAACCATCTATAAGCTCTTTCACCTTAAAACCTTGTTCAGTAATAGAATGCACAACTTCCATATTCAAAGGGTTTGCTGTTGGCAAAACATCAGTTGAGCCATGTGCCATGCCTGCAGCTGCAAATCCTAAGGTAGTTGCTGCGTACGCCAAAACATCCTCTGGCACCTCGGTTGAGCCTAACGTGGTCAGATCATTAGCTTGCCCTTGTTCTATCCAATATTTAAGTAAGGCACTTTCCTGATCCGTTAATGGCGTTTTACCTTCTGGCGGCATAACATCCTCATGGTTATCTGGCAGGTTTATTCTTCGTATCAATTCTGACCCTTCAGCATCGCCAGCGGTAAAAATTGATCCGTCATCACCACCTACCGTCAAAGCTTCAAAAGAATGCATGGCAAGACCTCCTTTTTTCTTGGATTCATTATGACAGCTTACGCATTTGGCTTCAAATATAGGTTTGATCAAATAAGGATAAACAGTTGCATCTTCTAAATTTGCCAATTGGGGCAAAGGCTCCTCTTTTTCTCTAAAAGGCGCATATTTAACCAAATAATCTTCCCCATGGGTTAAATTTCCGCCATAATGGCCGGTTACACTTAAAAGAATGACCATTACCGTCAATAAGGCTAGATTTGGTTTTACTTTTTGGAAAATGGCAATTTTAAGTATGCCAGATTTTAATGCCCAGGCAAAAAACGCAAGTAACGTGGTACCAATACCAAACCAAAAATGTCCGTTCAGCATATCTTCGTCATAACCGCCACTTTGGGATAACATGTATCCTAACATACAGGCTACGGCTCCAGAAATAGCCCCAAATAAAAGTGCCAATGGTACAGCTGCGTTCAGATGCTTTATTTTAGTAAAATTATCTGCCAATTCTAAAATCAAAGCAAACATTAAAAACCCAATAGGTAAATGCACCACCAGTGGGTGAAACCTACCTAAGAACAAAACAAAATCCGATACTTCTTGCATACTATTTTTCGATATTAAACACGCTCTAATTTATAGGGAGCGGAATGGTTGGCGTTCCATTGACAGATGTATAAGTTCTTATCTTCATCAACACAGACATCATGACCGTGTAAAATGGGTCTTTCTTCCAATTGATAGCTTTTTTGCAACACCCCTTTTTTATATTCCGGTTCAGTACCTCCAGGATTGGATACTACTTTATCTCCTTCCATTATGGTCACAAACCCGGTATGGTCTTTCCAGTTGGTCTTACCTACTTTGGGTTGCGACCAACAAACACCCGCATACAAATTATCGTCATCAAAAACTGCCCTGCAGACCTGCATATTGGGCATTTCTATAGTTTTCACATATACACCATCTAAGGTGTAGAATTTAAAACACTCTTGTGACCTTGAAGTTACTACTACCATAGGGTTGTCTTTGTCCCTATAGTCTATAGCTACCCCGTGGGCACTTACCAGTTTGTAATTGGGGTCCGGATTCTCCATTCCGCCCCAATGGCGAATGTACCTTCCATTACTATCGTACTGAATTATTCTACTTTCTCCATAACCATCGGCTACATAAATATCGCCATTGGGACCAATGGCGGTTTCCGTTGGGCAAAAAGACTCGTTAGGTTTATACACGCCAATAGTCATAGGGTGACCAATATCAAACAACACTCTACCATCTACGGTAGTTTTGGCTATACGCCCATTGTGCTTAATCATTTGGTTGCCTTTGCCTAAAGCCCAACCAGAATCGGTAATGTAAAGCATATCTTCCCCTCCTTCGTCATGCAAGGTCAACCCGTGACCTCCTTGGTAGGCGGTGCCCCAATAATCCAGTAATTTACCAGATTTATCAAAAATCAAGATGTTGTTCTGGGGATGGTCTCCTACCATAATTAACCTTCCTTTGCTATCCATCACCATTTCATGGCAGTTCAACAAAGGAATTCTGGTAGCGCTAATCTGTGCCCAATTTTTAGTGAGTTTATACTTGTAATCACCATGGCCCAAAATGGTTTCCGTTTCATTCAATAAACGATCTGAATTCTTTTTAGAACTAATAACCGTAGCGCCAAATGCCATAGATGTAGTTGCCATGGCTGTGCTAGCCAACCCAGTAGTTTTAATAAAATTTCGTCTTGTGGACATAATTGGTTTGTTAGGTTAAAATATCTTTGACCACATGGCCATGTACATCCGTTAATCTAAATCGTCTACCTTGATGTTTAAAGGTCAAGCGTTCATGATCAACACCGAACAAGTGCAATAAGGTAGCATGAAAATCGTGCACATGTACCGGATTTTCGGTTACGTTGTAACTAAAATCATCGGTCTGTCCGTAAGTCATTCCCGGTTTTACGCCTGCTCCCGCCATCCACATGGTAAATGCTTTTGGATGGTGGTCCCTACCATAATTCTCTTTGGTCAATTGCCCTTGTGAGTACACCGTTCTACCAAATTCGCCGCCCCAAACCACTAAAGTATCTTCTAACATACCCCGTTGCTTTAAATCTTTGATCAAAGCCGCTGTGGCCTGATCGGTTTGTTTTGCCTTGAACTTAACCCCACCCGGACAACCAATATGTTGATCCCAACCTTGGTGGTACAATTGCACAAATTTTACGCCTTTCTCCAATAACTTACGCGCCATTAGGCAGTTGGCCGCATATGTGCCGGGATCTTTACTGTCCTTACCGTACATTTCAAAAATATGCTCTGGCTCATCTTTTGTATCGGTAACTTCGGGAATAGAAGTTTGCATACGAAAAGCCATTTCGTATTGAGCCATACGAGATTGTATTTCTTTATCGCCATAAGCATCATGTTGAATAGCGTTTAATTTCCCTAGATAATCCAACATTTTTTTGCGATCGTTGCCGTCATAATTATCAGGATTATTCAAGTATAATACCGGGTCTTTACCAGAACGAAATTGCACCCCTTGATACTCTGTGGGCAAGAAACCATTGCCCCACAAACCGGCTTTTAAAGGCTGCCCAGTGCCATTTTTACTTATTAATGTAATGAAGGTCGGTAAATTTTCATTATCAGATCCCAAACCATAACTCAACCACGAACCTATTGAAGGCCTACCTGGCAATTGATGACCCGTTTGCATAAAAGTTACGGCCGGGGTATGATTTATTTGATCTGTTTGCATAGATTTTACAAAACATAGATCGTCGACTATTTCAGCAGTATGCGGCATTAGTTCACTAACCCAAGCACGTGATTCGCCATATTGTTTAAAATTGAAAATAGACGGTGCCACGGGTAAGGTAGATTGACTACCGCTCATACCTGTAAGTCGTTGACCGCCGATAACGGATTCTGGTAAATCTTTACCGAACATATCTACAAGCCCAGGTTTATAATCGAACAAATCTAATTGCGATGGACCACCACTTTGAAACAAGTATATAATTCGTTTTGCTTTGGGCAAATGATGGGGCAGGCCAAGCTTGTTCTGCGTGAAATTGTTTATTGCTTCCCCTTGATTGCCAATTGCCCCCCATGCCTTATCTGCACTGAGCAAACTGCCCAATGCCATAGCACCGATACCTAAAGAAGTTTTCTTTAAAAAATGCCTACGGTCCAATTGTTTTTCAATCTCTTGAAAATCCCTATTATTTGAACGTAATGTATCATGATGGTCGCACATAATATTCTTTTTTATCGTTTAGTAATAAATGCATCAGAATTCATAATCGTTGATGCCACAACGGCATTGGCCGCTACCAGAGCTATATCATCCGTAGGCGCTATAGCATATTCACCAATGCTTATCCAACCTTGTGCTTTCGCCTTGTTGTTCTTAAACTTTTCAAATTCTGTATGCTGTAAATCCGTTAATATGGTCAGCTCTTCTTTCTTAATGGTTCTTCCGGTAAGTTTTTTATACGTTTTGGCTATGCCCTGCGTGATGCTGTCATATTCCATCATCTTTTTACCGAGTACTCTGGCCGCCTCAACAAACGTTGGGTCGTTCAGCAACACCAACGCTTGTAATGGGGTGTTGGTTTCTTGTCTTCTTGTGGTACATAGATCACGAGATGGGACATCAAAAGTTGAAATCGTAGGGTGTGGTACCGCCCGTTTCCAAATGGTGTATATACTTCTTCTATACAATTCTTCTCCTTGTCCCTGTGCATATTCATCTCCGGTGACACGCCATAATCCGGGTGGTTGATATGGGTACACGCTCTCACCGCCAATTTTTTCGTTCAATAAACCAGAAGCGTAAAGTGCATTATCCCTGAGCATTTCACCGGATAATCTTTTGGAAGGTCCTCTGGCCAACAATCTGTTTTCACCATCTAGCTCCAGTAACTCGCTAGAGGCAATACTGTTTTGTTGATACGTGTTGGACATTACCATAAGTTTATGCAAGGCCTTTACGTCCCATCCAGATTCCATGAACTCAATGGCCAGCCAATCCAATAATTTAGGATGCGATGGTAATTCACCCTGATTTCCAAAATCTTCGGCAGTTTTTACAATTCCGGTTCCAAAAAGATGCTGCCAATACCGGTTTACCGTAACCCTGGCCGTCAATGGATTATCCTTATCGGTAATCCATTTGGCCAAACCAATTCTATTTTTTTCGAACTTATCGGAAAATGGAAATATCGCTTCTGGTGTATTTGGAAAAACAGAATCGGTAGGTTGGTCATACTGTCCACGAGCCAAAAGGTACGCCTGCCTTTTTTGTTTGCTCTCTTTCATTACCATTATCTGTTTTACATTATCCATACTATCGGCAAGTACCAAACGGTCCTTTTCTAAAGCTTCTATAGCTTTCTTATATGACCTAGAATTTACCGAGATGTAATATTCCTTTAATTCAAATTTTTCATCTGCCGTTAAATTGGCATAAGACTTCTCTTTTAAAGTCGATAATTGCTCTTTATTGGAAATCTGCAAAACTTCTACAGGTGTCAATTCTTTTTCAAAAACCATAAGGTTATCTACAACGGCACCACCTATGCCTTTTCCTCGCCATACTGCACCTATACGCAAGCCCGGTTCAATGATAGGGCTGTTTTCATACAATTGCAATCCATGAAAGATGATGTCTTTGTATAGGTTATCATATAAGGTTTTGGTTTGCAGTTTTTTCCCGTCCATATAAATGGAAACTCCATCTGCTTTACTTGTTCCATTATAAGTAAGGGTCAATTGTACCCATTTTTCCTTCGGAATTTCTTCTACAGATTCTACAACCAATGCATTATCCGGCCAAACATGTGCCAATAAAGCCTCTAACTTATTATCCTTTATCTTCAGGTGATATCCTCTAAAACTATGCAGTTCTGGACTATTCATTTTATGGAAAATAACACCGGTTTCTAGGTCTTTGGGCACAAACACCTCTATCCCTATAGAAAAGGACTCCGCTCTTTGGTAAATACCTATTTTATCTAAATCCAACCAAGTATCACCATCCATTAGCAACCCCTTACCCCTACTACCTTCTTTGAAAACCGGTTTTTCATTATCTACAAATTCTTGGCGCATACGAATGTTGTTCTTACCATTACCACCAATTGTATTCAACAATTTCCCTTGATCAAAATCCATTGCGACTACTAAATCACCAGGTTTTTCAGTATTTGAAATGTTCTTATATTTTTCCTGTTTTAGCCATTCTTCTGCTTTTTCTGCTTCGGTCTGAACAGTTTTAACCACTTTTTCTTCTTTTTCATTAACCAAAGTCTCTAAATATGCCAGCACCTTTTCTTGATCTTCCGTAGGAATCATCATAGCAGGAACGGGCGTAGCATTATCCCAAGAAATGAGGCCTGTTTCATCAACATTGTTAAAGAAGCTGAACATTTCAAAATAGTTCTTTTGAGAAATAGGGTCGTATTTATGGTCATGACATTTGGCACATTCCATGGTCAAACCCAAAAAACCCTGACTGGCAACATGTGAGCGGTCGGCAACATACTCTACCCTAAATTCTTCATCAATGATACCACCCTCCATGTTTTGCGGATGTAAACGATTAAAGGTGGTTGCCAGTTTCTGTTCACGTGTTGCGTTTGGCAACATATCGCCTGCTAGCTGCCATAGTATAAACTGATCATATGGCATATTTTCATTGAATGACTTGATTACCCAATCTCGCCAAGGCGACGTATCTCTATACCTGTCTACACTATACCCATGTGTATCTGCATATCGTGCCAGATCCATCCAATCTAACGTGCGTTGCTCTCCATATTTTTCTGAAGCCAACATACGGTCTACCTGTTTTTCAAAGGCGTTGGGCGACTCATCATTTACAAATTCTTCTATTTGCTCTATAGTTGGCTGCAAGCCTGTTAAATCTATGGACGCGCGCCTAAGCAAGGTTTCCTTATCCGCCTTTTCCGATAATTTTAAATCTAAAGGCTCTAGTTGGGCCAAAACAAAATTATCTATAGGATTGGCTACCAGATTTTCATTTTTAATTTTAGGTACCTTATGCTTTTCCGGTTTTATAAATGCCCAATGATCTTTATACTCGGCACCATCTTCTATCCATTTTACCAACATCGCTTTTTCCTTGTTAGTAAGTGATAAGTGGGAATCTGGAGAAGGCATGATCAGGTTGGGATCAGTAGTGATAATTCTATGAAACATTTCACTCTTTTCCAATTTACCGGGTACAATAGCAAAATTTCCGGGATTCTCAGACAATTCCGAATATGCTGCCTCAGCTGAATGCAATTGCAATCCACCTTTTATATTACCGGCATCCGGTCCGTGACATAGGTAACATTTATCTGAAAGAATAGGTTTTACATGCTGATTAAAATCTAATGTTTTCGGTAGCGCCTCATATTCAAGCGCTACTTCTTCTGGCAACTCTGGTCCGCCACAAGAGACTACCAACACCACTATTGGTATGAGAAAAAATCGTTTTAACATTCGCATTTACATATGTTGTTTTCCGTTAAGTCAAATCTATAAGAACAGTTACTTTTGCACCATGCCCAAAAAAGGCTAATAATTGTACATTTCCGACATGTAAGAATTCATCTTAGAATTTTCGTTCTTTTCTTGACCTTAATTTATTCGCTTCGGAATCTTTGTGAAATTTTTCTTTTTCAGGATTCCACACTAACGGTCTATTTAATTTATAAGCAATGTTGGATAAGTGACAAATACTGGCACTTCTATGTCCCGTTTCTACATTGCAAATTGGTGTTCCTCCATTTTTGATAGCAGTTAACCAATTGGCGTAATGATTATCAGAATGAATTAACTGTATGTTCATTGCAGCATAATCCGTATCCACCAAATTTGCTGGCGTGGTTTCAAAATACCCTCTACTAATATCCATTTGACCTTCACTACCAAAGAAGCGAACACCCCAACCCCTGCCAAAATCTTTGTGCTCTACCTCAACGCCATTTGCATAATACATTTTTAAACCTCTTACCGCAGTAGGGTCCGTAGGCGGTACAAATTCTACAGGTCCAGATTCATCCATCCCCAAAGCCCACTGAACAATATCGAACATATGCGCGCCCCAATCCGAAAGTATACCTCCACCTGTTTCTTCGAACAAACGCCAGTCTGGCCAAAAATCAACATCATTACTAGATGGTGCCAACCTATGATTATATTTCAACAGAGGTGCAGGACCGCACCAATGGTTCCAATCTATTTCATTTGGTATAGCTTCCTCCATTAAATTATAAGCCTTTGCAGGGTCTCCTACATTTACTTCAACTCGCTTAATTTCACCTAAATGACCATTTCTAACCAATTCACAGGCTTTTCTAAAATTATCCCAGGAACGCTGCATGCTGCCCACTTGCAACACCCGACCAGATTGTTCTACGGCTTTCACCATTTCCCTTCCTTCCTTTATATTATGAGAGAGCGGTTTTTCACAATAGACATCCTTATCCGCCTTTAAACTATCCATTACATGTTTAGCATGCCAATGGTCTGGCGAGGCAATGACTACTGCATCAATTGCTGAATTTTCAAGTAATTCAGCATAGTCGATATAAGAGGTCAGCGTATTTTTTCTGTTAGAATTGTTTATCTCCAACTGATTTTGAGCTACGTGATTTTTAAACCAATTGTTTTTGGTAGTCCAAACATCTGAACAAGCTATAATTTCGGCATCGTTCTTTATAAAGTTCTTTGCCAGCCCCCTAGATTGTTTTCCCAATCCTATAAAACCAAGATTAGTTTTATCACTGGGAGCAGTAAATCCTTTTCCCAAAACATGTCTTGGTACAATTGTAACGGCACCGGCGGCCAAAGCTGTTTTTGTAATAAAACTTCTTCTTGAAACTTGAAAAGTATTTTTGTTCAATTCCGACTTTTTTACCACCTTAGAGTTTTTATTATCTTTTTTCATCAGTACGTTGAATTAGTTGTAACTAAAGTTAATTCACTTGTTCTGATGATACCTGTACATATATTCTTTTAAGTGCAACAAATGTTTTATTTATGCTTCAACTACTACAATCCCTTAAAATAAGCTTACTGCATACCGGCTATGCCAAACTTGACACAGCATGGAATTTTGATAATGTAATAAGTCCGTTTACACGATTGTGCTATGTTACCAAGGGGTCTGCCATCCTCTATCACAACAACAGAACCTACACTTTAAAAGAAGGTCATATGTACCTTATACCCAGCTATGTATACAACACGTACAAATGCGAAAATTATCATGAGCAGTTTTACATCAGTTTCTTCGAAGAAATAAGACCCGGGCTTTCTATATACAATTTACGGTCTTTTAGATATGAAGTTCCCCTAAAAGAAGGGGATCATTTATTCTTTGAACGCCTAACACAGATGTACCCAAAAAGAAAAATTGTAAACAGTGACCCAAAAGCTTACTCACATAAACCACAAGAACTTTTGCAATTTAACAAGGACAATGCCCAAATGAACACCCAACGTTATTTAGAGACCCAAGGTATACTGACCATTTTACTTTCTCGCTTTATTGAAAATGAACCAGCAACCAATACCAATGTTTCTACTGGTAGATTAAATGATGTCCTTGTTTATATTGCCGAACATTTAAACCAAAGCCTAGAAGTACAGGATTTGGCAAAAAAGTACCATATGAGTACGGATCATTTTTCTAGGTTGTTTTTACAACAGTTTAATATGAGACCCTTAAAATACATCCAGACCAAAAGAATTGAACGTGCTCAATTACTGTTATGGACCACCAACCATTCCCTAGAAGAAATAGCCCATAAAATAGGCATGGAAAACTTCTCTTACTTCTCCAGAACCTTTAAAAAAATTACTGGCACTACCCCGGGAAAATATCGAAAAAACCAAGCTATTACTCCCTAACAATGTTGTTTTAAACATTCAATAATCATTTGTGGTAGTGTTTTGAACACTTGTTGCACTAATGCCTGCTATGCTTCATTTAAACGGGTTGTATTTGCATTATCTTTAAAAACATAATCAAACACACTATTTAATTATGGCTTTTAAGCGCATTACTTTACTACTTTGTTCTGGCTTTTTAGGTTGTTCTTTGAATGCCCAAAAAGCTTTTCCGTTTCATCTACCTAAGGAGAAACCTGACCAACCGCTAAGCTTGGCAATGCAACGTAACTATGATCAATATTTAGCTCCACGCCCAGAAGATAACGAGCTATATTCCCAATTTAAATATACCGAATTAAAAGGGTTGGATTATAGCAATGGCGATGGCACAATATCAAGAAGAGATCCATCAAAAGTTATATTTCATAACGGTAAATATTATGTTTGGTATACTTATAGAAATACCAGTACACCTCCACAAGGTGCGGCCAAAAGTAATGACACCATACCTTCTAGCGACTGGGACCTAGCCGAAATTTGGTATGCCACAAGCGAAGATGGCATTACTTGGAATGAACAAGGTGTAGCCATAGAAAGACCGGAAAAACCTAACGTAGGATGGCGATCCGTATCAACAACAGATATTTTAGTTTATAAAGGAAAGTACTATTTATATTATCAAGGTTTTATGGAAGCCAGTGGCAAAAGAGGCGATGATTGCCCTGTTGCCGTGTCATATGCCGATTCACCTGACGGGCCTTGGACAGCCCACAACAAGATCGTAATACCCAATGGTGGTAAAGGAGAATGGGACCAATTTTCCATCCACGACCCATACCCGTTAGTTTACAACGATAAAATATATCTGTATTATAAGTCAGATTTTGATGGCGACCCTAGATTAGTACGTATGCAGGGGTTAGCTACAGCCGATAATCCACTTGGTCCTTTTACAAAAAGCCCATTGAATCCGGTTTTGAATTCAGGTCACGAAACCACATTGTTTCCTTTTAAAGAAGGTATTGCCGCAATGGTCATTAAAGACGGAAATGAACATTTTACAATACAATACGCTCCTGACGGAGTAAATTTCTCCATAGCCGCTATTACCAATTCATTAATGCCAATTGCCGGCGGACCGTATGTGCCGGATGCATTTACCAATACAGATTATGGCAAGGGTATCACTTGGGGAATATCACATGCCATAACCGCAGGTACCAAAGGCAAACAACATTCTATTTTAATGCGATTTGATTGTGACCTTAGCCTAGATGTGGATGATCAAGAAATGAAAACACATTCAAATATTTGGCATTACAAACCAAGCGATTATTATGAATACGGATTAAGCAAAAAGCAACAAGAACGTATTGAGGCTCAAAACAAAGCCCTTAAAGAAGAATAAAGTTTAAACCAATATTGTTGCCATGATACGCTCTAATATCATTATTACCGTACTCCTATTTTTAAGCTACTTGTTTGCAAACCAATTGTTCGCTCAAGAAAGCCCTAAGAATATGGATTACCAGCTACAAGGAGAGCTTAAAAAATGGCATAAAGTCACTATAATTTTTAATGGACCACAGTCTTCTGAAGATGCAGATTTCAACCCTTTTACAAATTACAGGCTCAACGTTCTTTTTACGCATAATACCACCAATAAAACATATCTGGTACCAGGATATTTTGCTGCGGATGGAAATGCAGGTGAGACCTCTGCAACAGCCGGTAATAAATGGAAAGTTCATTTTGCCCCAGATGAAATAGGAGAATGGAATTATAAAGTTGATTTTAGAAAAGGAAACTGGAGCGCTGTAAGCGATAAAATAGATACCGGTGTAAGCGCAGAATTTATGGATGGTCATGAAGGCAGTTTTACCATCTCACCAACCGATAAAGAAGGAAAAGACTTTAGGGCTAAGGGTAGATTACAATACCTTGGTGAGCGTTATTTAAAATTTGCGGAAACCAATGAATACTTCTTAAAACAAGGTGCAGATGCTCCTGAGAACTTTCTGGCATATGCAGATTTTGACGGTACTTTTCATAACGACGGCCATGGAGATAATTTTATAAAAACATGGTCACCACATATTCAAGATTGGAAAACCGATGACCCTGTTTGGAAAGATGATAAGGGCAAAGGAATGATCGGTGCACTTAATTATTTATCCAATAAAGGCCTTAATGCATTTTCTTTCTTAACGAACAATATTAAGGGGGATGACAAAAATGTGTTTCCGTACGTTGATTACAATACTTGGGACCGTATGGATGTTTCTAAACTGGACCAATGGGAAATAGTATTTAGCCATGCCCAAAAAATAGGATTGTTTTTACACTTTAAAACCTTAGAAGTAGAAAACCAAGGCTTGTTGGATAATGGTGGTGTTGGTGCCAACAGTAAATTATATTACAGAGAATTAATTGCGCGTTTTGGACATCACCTGGCCCTGAACTGGAATCTATGCGAAGAAAATGGTGAATGGGTAAAAAACCCTACTACCCCACCACAAGATACTATGCAGCGCCTTGCCATGGCTCATTACTTTAAAAACCACGATCCTTACAACCATCATTTGGTGATACATAACGGTATAAAATTCGATGATTTATTGGGAGTTGATTCTGGTATCACCGGACCTTCTGTGCAAACACATAGAGCGGATTTTGCAAGTATCCATAAAGAAGTACTGCATTGGCTGTCCGCTTCAAAAAATGCGGGCAAGCAATGGGCAGTTGCCGTAGATGAGCCAGGGGACGCTCAACATGCACTGTTACCTGATACCGAAAACCCAAATCATGATCTAGCTAGAAGAAACGGACTATGGGGAACACTTATGGCTGGCGGCTGGGGAAATGAATGGTATTTTGGATACAAGCATGAACATTCTGACCTGACCTGCGAAGATTACCGTTCACGTGATTTATTCTGGGATCAAGCCCATAATGCTTTACAATTCTTTGCCAATAACAATATTGAATACTGGAACATGACCAACCATAATGAACTGGTTGGCAACAAGGACAACGACAATACCATATACTGCTTGGCAAAACAAAACCATACTTATGTGGTATACCTCAACAACGCAATTACGGCGAACATTGACTTAAGTGCATCCAATTACCCGTATAAAGTAATGTGGTACAACCCAAAAATTGGCGGAAAATTAATTTCGTCAAAAATTAAAAAAGTGCAAGGCGGTCAAAAAGTAAATTTAGGCAGTGCACCAAAAAAAAGCCAAGGAGATTGGGTAATACTGTTAACCCGAACTAAAAACTAAGGCGCTTCAGTAAGTGCCTATGCTTTCTTGCTTATTATATTTCGTTAATGGTTTTGTTACAAATTCCAATAATAGCCAATAATCACAGTAGGTAGTTCTAAGTCTTAGCATAGGCCTAAAATATCACCTAATTAATTCAACCCTAGATAACACAGATGGTTTATGGCTTACCACAAATTTTATCAATTCGCCATAATACTACCATTTATTATTTCAAAAACCATATGTACTGCTCTCTAAATCATTTGTATCGTAAAAATTTAACATTTATTTAAATATTGCAGCAACTGAAAATTAACAAACTATGCGAGTAACACAACTTAACTCAAAAACATTTTGGTTCTTATTATTATACTCAATAATAAGTATCCAATTTATGCATGCCCAAGACTTAAATGTTAAAGGTAATGTAAGTGATGAATCGGGTCCTTTACCCGGTGTGTCCGTTATTGTAAAAGGAACCACTTCTGGGGTTGCTACTGACTTTGATGGTAACTTTACCATTAAAGCTCAATCAAACGATGTGTTGGTCTTTACCTATATAGGTTATAAGGCCAAAGAAGTAGCCGTAAATGGCAAAACCAATTTAAATATTGTAATGACTACCGATGTATCTGCCTTGGACGAGGTTGTTATTATTGGTTATGGTAGTTCTAAACGAAAAGACTTGACCGGTTCTATTGTATCCGTAAAAGGCGATGAACTTGATAAGGTAAAGCCAGTTTCTTTTGAAGGTGGTCTTGCTGCAAGAGCATCTGGTGTACAAGTGGTACAGTCCGGTGGCGAACCTGGGTCTGGCTTTAATATTAGAATTAGGGGTGGTAGTTCCATTACGGCCAGCAACGACCCTCTTTATGTGATAGATGGTTTTGCCCTACAAGGTAATACCGCTAGTACTGCAGTAGGTATCGGTAACTCTTCTACCAGTCCGCTTTCAACAATAGACCCTAGCTCCATTGAATCAATAGAAGTTCTTAAAGATGCTTCGGCAACTGCTATCTATGGGTCAAGGGGTGCAAACGGTGTAATCATCATTACCACCAAACAAGGTAAAAAAGGCAGGGCTTCTTTAAACTTTGAAACGTTTACCGGTGTATCTACATTGGCCAGACCATTAGATTTGATGACCGGTCAAGAATATGTAGATTTCTGGAACGATTATTTCCCATGGAACCCAGATGCTGAGGATACTTACACCAGAGCTTTTAGATATGATGATGGTACACCGTTGGATTTAAGCGATTCTCGTGTATTGGTTACAGATTGGCAAAAAGAAATTACCAGACCGGCGATTACCAAAAGTTACAAAGTATCCATGTCCGGCGGTGGAGATAAAAACACGTATTCAGCCTCGTTCTCCTACTTAAATCAAGAAGGTATCGTTAAAACATCCGATTTTGAAAGATATAATGGTAATCTAAACATCAATCAAAATGTTAGCGATAAATTAAAGGCCGGTATGAACCTTAACTTAGGTATAAACAAAAATAATGGTATCGTAAATGCTGCAAATGAAAATGGAAATGGTAGAAACGGTATTATTACAAGTGCTATTTTATTTACTCCAGTACAAGGTATCAATAGATATGATGATGCCGAATATGACGAGAACGGCAGAATAATCTCGGTAAGAGATGGTGATATTACCAATCCTTTGGCCACCCTAGAATTCAACAGTAATAATAGAACCGCTTTTCAATCTTTCGGTAGCGTGTATATGCAATATACATTGGCAGATGGTCTTACTTTTAAGTCATCCGTTAGAGGTAATATATCCTCCACTAAAGGTACCGCGTACTTTTCAGAGAAAATTAGTTGGGGTAGAACAGCAAATGGCAGAGCGTTCGTAAACAACAATATGGGAACTGGTATAATAACCGAGCAAAATTTAAACTTCAGCAAGGTTTATGGAGACCACTCTTTAAATGCTACGGCGGTTTACGAGGAACAGCAAAATACATTTGAATTCAACAATTCAGCCGCAACAGGTTTTGATCTGCCAGGGGTAAACATTAACAACCTGGGTTCTGCCACAGAAACCTTACCTAACTCTTCTGGCTTTACCAAAACGGCATTGCAGTCCTACCTTGGTAGAGTGCAGTACGACTATAAAGGTAAGTATACATTAAATGCCAGTGCAAGATATGACGGTTCATCTAGATTTGCCGAAGGTAAAAAATTCGGGTTCTTTCCTTCTGTAGGTATTGCTTGGAACGTAGCAAACGAGAATTTTTTAAAAGAGAGCAATACTTTGAACAGGTTTAGAATAAAAGCAAGTTTTGGAGAAACCGGTAATACGGCCATTGGATCATACCGCTCCTTTGCCCAGGCAGGAGTTGCCAGTGCTATTTTGAACGGAAACCAAATTGTTACAGGTGCTTCTATCTCACAATTAGCGAACGAAGAGTTGACGTGGGAAACTACCCAGCAGTTCGATGCAGGTTTGTCCTTGGGGATGTTCAATGACAGGATTTCATTAGAAGCAGATTACTATCGTAAAGAAACATCTGACTTATTGCTTGAGGTTCCGTTACCTTCTACTTCAGGATTTAAAACGGTTTTTAAAAACCTTGGTTCTGTTGAAAACAAAGGTCTTGAATTTGCACTGAACACCGTAAATGTGGATAATGAGAATTTTAGTTGGACCTCTAATTTCAATATCAGTTTTAATGATAATGAGGTTTTAGACCTAGGGGGTGCCGATCAGTTTTTGGTAAGATCGATAGGTGACAACCAAATACAAGACGACTACATTGTAAAAGTAGGTGAATCTTTAGGTTCAATGTATGGCCTTGAAGTTGATGGTATCTATAATTATAGTGACTTTGCCGCTTTTGATGGCTTGTCAAATGAAGAGGCAGCCGCTAAGGTTAGACAAGATGCCGAAGACCAAGGTCTAGTTTGGTATGACGTAGTATATGAACTTAAAGAAGGAACAGTACTATCTTCCGGACAACCGGACAATACTCAATACAGACCCGGTATGCCAAAATTCGTAGATCAACTAACAGTTGATACGAATGGTGACGGTATACCTGATGAGGCAGATGGAGTAGTAAATTCTGATGACCGTAAAATTATAGGTAACGCACTTCCAAAACACTTTGGTGGTTTTACCAATAACTTTAAATATAAAAATCTAGACCTTTCCATTATAACCCAATGGTCTTACGGGAATGACATTTATTTAAAAAGTCTTAATAAAGGAACAGCGCAGGCCATTCCTTTCTTGAACAAGTACGGTAGAGTGGCCAACCGCTGGACACCAGAGACCCCTAATACGGATATCCCTGCTATATGGGGAGATGGTGATGGTGGTATTAACGGTACGGCCTACTCTTCATTTATAGAAGATGGATCTTATTTTAGAATTAGTAATATAACGTTAGGTTATGAACTTCCTACCAGGGTAAAAAATGCTATTGGCCTAAAAAGCTGTAGAGTATATGGTGCAGTAGATAACTTACATGTATTTACTAAGTACTCAGGGTACGATCCAGATGTTAGTGTTGGAAATAACCAACTGACACCGGGCTTAGATGCAGATTCTTACCCTAGATCAAGAACGGTAAGATTGGGACTAAGCGTAGGATTCTAATTTAAAGAACTAAAAATCAAAAGATGAAAAAAACAAAATTTTACGGATTAATGACCCTAGCTGCAGGATTGTTGCTAGTGTCATCTTGTGATGATGATATTTTAATTGAATCACCCAGTAACTTCTTGACTCCCGATGCTCTTTTAGTAGATGTAAAAGGTGCCGAAACCTATTTAATAGGAGCTTACGACGCGGTACAACCTATTGTATCTTCTGGTGGCAGTGGCAAAGACGGTTGGGCCATACATTGGGGTACCGTTGCGGCAGATGAAGTTGTTTTTCCGCCATGGGCAGGTAATAGAAAATTTATATATCAACATCAATTGACACCTTCTAATGGGGTAGTACGTTCTATTTGGGAAAATTTATATGTAGCCCTTAACAGAATTAATAGTACAATAGATCGTATTGATGCGATGACGGAAGATGAAATAGACAGCGAATCAAAAAATAAGTTTATTGCGGAAGCAAAATTTCTAAGGTCTATGGTACTGTTTTCTTTGGTATCTAGCTATGAAAATATTCCTTTATTGACCAATGAAACTACGGATCTTGAATCTGTAGAAGTAAGCCAGTCTACGCCAGCAGAAACGTATAACTTTATTGTGCAAGATTTACAGGAAGCTGCAGCGGTACTACCACAAGAACAAGGCGGTGGCCGTGCAACGCAAGGTGCTGCAAAGGCATTATTAGGTAAAATTTACTTACAGATGAGCGGTTTTCCTCTAAACCAGACGGATAAGTTGGCAAGAGCAGAAACAGTCTTAAAAGAAGTTATGGATAGCGGTGTTTATGACTTGCTTCCTAATTACAGACAAGTTTTTGACCTTGATAATGAACAAAGTGTTGAGATGGTCTATGCTATAGGTATGGACGGTCCTGCTCGTAGTGAAGGTGGCCTACTAAGTACTTTTTATGGACCTAATGGAAATGTTAACAACGGCGGTGGCTGGGGTACTTGTTTTATAAACCATAGCTTTGAAGCTTCTTTTGACAGAGAAGATGTAAGATTGTTTAACAATGTAGCAAAGCACAATGCAAATGATTTTACCCCAGAGGAAGGATTCTCCGACCCTGAAACGCATACGGTACCAATGAATAACTGGAGAGGATGGAAATGGCATGCGCAAAAACCTAATAGCTATCCTAATGATACGCCTTTTGACAATCCTTACATTAGGTACGCAGATGTTCTATTAATGTACGCCGAGGCTTTAAACGGTCAAGGTAAACTTACTCAGGCAGATTTGGACCTTACTGTGAACAGATTAAGAGCAAGGGCAAGAATGACCGCTGATGCCGTTCCTGATATGGTTGTAGGTTCACAAGAAGATAATGCAACAGAACTTTTAGAAGAGCGTAGAAAAGAGTTATGTTTTGAAGGATGGAGACGAAACGACCTTATACGTTTTGGTGTTTATCGTGAAGCAATATCAGGTATTACGCAAGGCGGACCAAATGCCGGTGACCCAGGACCAGAATTTCAAGATTTTGAAATTAGATGGCCAATTCCTCAATCTGAATTGGACATTAACCCTAACTTGGTACAAAATCCTGGGTATTAATGATGTTATTCAATATCTTAAACACATAAATAAAAAGCCTATTCACTAATTCTGAATAGGCTTTTATACTAATTAAACTGTATATGCATATGCGTGGTTTATCTTCTAACACTTCTGCTCTTATAATATTTGCAATAAGCGTTCTACTCTATAGCTGCAAACAAGAAAAAACGGACGAACAGTCTTTGGAGAGTAATGAATTACCACTCTTCAATTTAGTAAGACCAGAAGAATCGGGCATTCATTTTAAAAACACCATTGCCGAAAATTATGATAACTTTTTCGCCATTTTCAACTATGTATACAATGGTGCTGGTGTAGCGGTAGCGGATATTAATAATGACGGTTTATCGGATATTTATTTTACCGCCAATGAAGCCCCAGATAGAATATACCTTAACAAAGGAAATTTAAATTTTGAAGATATTACAGACTCTGCAAACTTAACCAAACAAGATGGTTGGCATAACGGTGTAGTCATGGCAGATGTCAATGCTGACGGACTAACAGATATTTATATATGTAGAGGTGGCTGGCAAGATACCCCGCAAGAAAGAAGCAACCTTTTGTACATCAACCAAGGCGATAACACTTTTAAAGAGTCTGCAATTGAATACGGACTGGCCGATGAAGGATTTTCTGTAATGGCTTCCTTTTTTGATATGGATAACGATAATGACCTGGACCTTTATCTAACCAACAGACCTGAACGCTTTTTTCTCAATTACCAGCAGGTTTTAGCCGGTAAGGCCAATGAAGATGATTTGTACAGAGATAAACTATATATCAACAACAATGGCAAATTTGAAGAAGTAAGTAAGCAAAATGGTATTGCCGGCAACTTTGGTTATGGACTAGGACTAGTTACTTCTGATGTGGATAAAGACGGCCAGGTAGATCTCTTTGTTGCCAATGATTATTTAGAACGAGATTACCTATATATGAACCAGGGCAAAGGAAATTTCAGCGAGCAATTAAAATCTAGGTTCAACCACATACCCTTTTATGCCATGGGTGTTGACATTGCCGATCTGGACAATGATGGCTGGGAAGATATTGTGCAATTAGAAATGATGCCAGAAGATTATGAACGCTCTAAAACTACTATGGCAGACATGAATACCCAACTATTCAATAGTATGAAAAACAATGGTTTTCATTATCAGTATATGCATAACATGCTTCAAAAAAATCGCGGAGACGGGTTCTTTAGCGATGTTTCTCAATACTCCGGTATTGCCAAAACAGATTGGAGCTGGGCATGCTTGGCAAGTGATTTTGATAATGACGGACTACGAGATATTTTCATTACAAACGGATTCAAAAGAGATATTTGGGATAAAGATGCTACTATAAAATTTAGACAGTATATGCAAAGTGCACAGGCGGCACAACGCAGTAATGAAGAAAATGCACAGCATATTATTTCATTGTTCAAGCAAAATAAAATTTCCAATTATCTCTATAAAAATGAAGGTGATCTAAAATTTACCAACATGAGCAAGGCTTGGGGCTTGGACCAACAAAGCTTTTCTAACGGCGCCGCTACTGCAGATTTGGACAATGATGGTGATTTAGATTTGATCGTCAACAATGTGGATGATCCCGCATTTCTCTATGAAAATCTGAGCAATACTACTGAAAACGGATTTCTCAAAATTAATTTAAAGGGCCCTGCCACCAATAAAGATGGCTTAGGTACAAAAATCACGTTAAAAACTAATGACAGCATACAATTCCATGAATTTAAAACGGTGCGCGGCTATCTATCTTCAGTAGAACCTATAGTACATTTTGGGCTTGGAAAAATACCGAAAATAGACTCCATCTCTATAGTCTGGCCAGACGGTAAAGAACATCTAATTCAAAATGTAGCGTCCAATAGCAATCTCATTATCGATTATAAAGAAGCAAAACAGCCTGTTGATAAGTCCATAACAAAGCAAACTTTGTTTAAAGATGTAACCAACACTTCTTTCTCTTCCGTCTACGAACATCGCGAAAACGAGTTTGACGATTTTAGAATTCAGGTATTATTACCACATAAACTATCTACCGAAGGTCCTGGCATTGCCGTGGGCGACATTAATAACGATGGTTTAGAGGACTTTTATGTGGGCGGTGCATCTGGTAGTCCAGGAGCTCTTTACCAACAAACAGCTAGTGGATCATTTGTTAAAAAAGACCATCCCATTTTGTTGACCGATGTCAAATATGAAGATGTCGATGCCGTATTTTTTGATGTAGATAATGACCAAGATCTGGATCTATATGTAGTCAGCGGCGGAAATGAATTTTCCCAGAACTCTCCCCTACTCAAAGACCGACTCTACCTCAACAATGGTAAGGGGCTTTTTACGGAAAAAAGAGAAATGATGATTAGTGCTGAAAGTGGTGGTTGCGTTCTACCTTTTGACATTGATAATGACGGTGACCTAGACCTTTTTATAGGGGGCAGATTAGTCCCCGGTCAATATCCCAAAGCACCCAAAAGTCTAATTTTATTGAACGATAATGGAAACTTTAACGATGTTACAAAAGAAATGGCTCCAGAACTTGAACA
>JAHDDL010000023.1:49745-69315 GCA_020629415.1 Maribacter sp.
GCAAGTGATAAAAAACCTTTTAAAGTTTTTGCGAGCGACTTTGATCAAAACGGAACCAATGATATTTTTCTGGCGAAAGACTACAAAGGCAGACAAGTACCGATCAGGGGGTTACAGTGTAGCTCAGAACAGCTACCCGGATTGGATAGAAAATTTCAAACCTTTGCTCAGTTTTCCAAGTCCAACCTAAGACAAATTATAGGTGAAGGCATTGATAATGCCCTACAGCTTAATGCTTATGAATTTGCTTCGGTAATTGTTAGTTTCAATGATGGTAATGCCAAGCTCACTCCTTTACCCTACCCAGCACAATTTTCTAGTATTAATGGCTTTGTTACAGGGGATTTCAATGCTGACGGAGTAACGGATATTGCTTTGGCAGGAAACAAATTCGAATCTGAAATTGAGACCACACGAGCTGATGCTTCAATCGGGTTGATACTCTTGGGCACAAAAGAGGGACACTTTACACCCCAAAATAGATTAACAAGCGGATTTTTCGCCCCAAACAACGTAAAAGCATTAAAGTCCATAAACTTCGCAAATGGCAAAATTGGACTGCTAGTAGGCAATAACGATGACGAGATACAGCTATTTAAAAATTAATGTAATATGAAATTTACAAGGACACCAATACTATTTATCACTTTTATTTTCTGCTCAATTTTATCTGCCCAAACCCCTGAACCTCCTGAGGGTTTTAAATGGGTGATAAATGAAAATTTTACCGATGAATTTGAAGGCAATGCATTGGATACCGGTAAATGGCATGCAAGATCCCCATATTGGGTAGATGGAAGACCTCCTGCTACATTTAGGGATTATTCCGTTTCTGTAAAAAATGGTAATCTGCAAATAAAAAATTCAGTTTTAAAAAACGATGAAAAATATACTATTGCTGGCGGAGCCGTGGCTTCTGTGGCAAAAGATGCCCTATATGGCTATTTTGAGACCAGAATGAAAGCTTCCAGTATAAGTATGTCCTCTACATTTTGGCTAAAGAATAAACCCGATACTAAAGAATGCCCGTTTGAAGTGCAGGAATTGGATATTGTAGAAGTTGTTGGACAACAAAAAAAAGGTGGCGATTTTAGAACAAAATTAAGATCCAATACACATACCTTTTATACGGATTGCGATGGAACAAAAACAGTGAAGTCACAAAAAGGTGTAGTATCTGAATTCAATCCTCCAGCAGATGAAGCTTACCACGTATACGGATGCTGGTGGGTAGATGCCAATACTATTAAAATTTATTTGGATGGGGAATATAGAACTACCATGCATCCTAGCACCTTTTTTAGGGACACACCTTTCAACAGACCTATGTACATGCATCTGGTAACGGAAACCTACAATTGGGAAACTCCACCAACACCGGAAGAATTGGCAGACGATAGTAGAAACACCACCTATTATGATTGGGTAAGAGCTTACACTTTAATACCAAATTAATAAAAATATGTATCCATCATATCGTACAATTACCTTATTACTATTTCTTTTCACGGTAATTCTTAACGCACAAGAAAAGCCTAATGTAATCGTGGTTCTGGTGGACGATTTAGGTCTAGGCGATGTATCTTATTACAGAAAATTACATTCAGACAATATCATTGTAGAAACTCCCGCTTTAGATGCTTTAGCAGAAAATGGTACCGTTTTCACTAATGCACATGCTCCTGCAGCACTTTGTGCACCATCACGATATGCGATTATGACAGGAAACCACTGTTATAGAAGTGATGCACCGTGGGGAGTTTGGGGAAGTTATGAAAAAAGCCCTATTAAAGAAAACCAGCTAACACTTGCCAAATTAATGAAACAAGCGGGTTACCACACCGCCTTTTTTGGCAAATGGCATATTGGCGGCGATTTTCTTAGAAAAGATGATCCAAAAACTATTTATCGAGGTCCAAGAAACAAACCAGAATTAGATGTAGATATCAGAAAAATTGTAGGTGGCGGACCACGCTATCATGGATTTGATTATGCGCTTTCTTTCCAAGCCGGAATACAAGATGTACCCTATGCTATTTATGAGAATAGTATATTTAAACCTATTGCCAAAAATTCTAAGATCACTTTTATCACCCAAGCTAAAATGGATAAAATTGGTGTGAAATTGGATAAAGCCGAAGGTCTAGGCGATAGTCATTGGAACCCGACACATATGGGCCGTCTGCTTATTTACACCGCAAAAAACTATATTGAAGAAAACGCGAATAAAGACAAACCGTTCTTTATGTACTACTCTGCCCTAGCCGTTCATTTACCTCATACTCCTACCGATGAATTAAATGGAATGAAAATAGCCGGCACCACACCATCCAAACATTTAGACTTAGTCAAAGAATTGGATGTACAAATACAAATGCTGATCAATACCTTGAAAGAGCAAGGTATTTATGATGACACCATCATTATGCTAACTTCTGATAATGGTGGACTTTTAAGAAAAAACACCTTGAAATCCGGTCATCAACCCAGTGATATATATCGCGGTGGAAAAAATCAAGCTTATGAAGGTGGTAATCGCGTACCTTTTATCATTTCTTGGAACAACCATCTAAAACACCAGTTAAATGGCAGTCCGGTTTTAGGTCTTGACATTATGGCGACATTGGCAGATTTAACCCAAATAGATTTACCAGATGACCAAGCTTTAGATTCTTCAAGTTTTTTGCCTATGCTTAAAAATGAAACGGAAGTTTTAAATAGGACCATCTATTCCCAAAGCGGAACTAGTAAAGAGGTAATGCTTATAAAAGATAATTTTAAACTCATCATGCAGGTAGATAAAACGGATTTAAGTAATAATACCCAATTACCTATTGCACTGTTCGACCTTAAAAATAATCCTACTGAAACAGAAGAAGGAAATTTAATTTTAAACAAAGAATATCAATCTAAAATGAAAGAATTGTCAACACTTTACCATACCACACGAAAAAGCGGAAGACCTACAGCCTCCCGCTTTTTGAACAATTAGCACTTAAGCTATTTAAAACAAATTCTTCACTAATTTATTCCATTGGAATACGCCACTACCACAATACCCGTAATCATCAACGCCAGTCCTGCATATAGAAATCCTTTCGCTTTTGAAGAGGCATTGATCCATTCTTTGGTAATTAGACCGCTAACAATCGCCGTGGCCACTGAGGATGTATTAAAAATTGCATAACCTACGGTATTGCCCGAACTACCCAATTTAAAAGCGGCGTACGCAAATAATGCCGATGCGGCATAATGGAAAACTGCCATTATTAATATCAATATTACGTTTTTACCGAATGCCGGAGTCTTAAAGTTGCCCCAGGCATTGTTCTTACTTAATTGCCATAAGAAATATGCGGTCATCACAATACCCCCGCTTAAAAATATAGGGAACATTACCGCTACGGCAGTTATCCAATCTGCATTTCCTTGAGCTATACTTGCTTCATGTAAATAAGGTCTACCAGCCGCGTTAGCATAACTAAAACCAGTTGCCAATAAACCACCTACTATGGCAATCATAATACCGGTAACCATAGAACCTTTTTTATCACTGGTACCGGCTTCGTCCTTTTCCCTTAAAATACCTGCCCTACCATTTAAGATAACGCCGACCAACACAATAAAGATTCCAATTAAAATAAAGGTAAGTACATTGGTTGGCGGTAGACCGTCTTCTATAAAAGGTAATAATGAACCCACTAGAATTATGGTTCCTATAAAAATGGAAAAGCCTAATGAAAGCCCTATGTGATTAATTGCCTTGCTCCACATCATTACCCCTATTCCCCATAAAAAACTGGTAAGTCCCATCTTTACCCATATGTCCATAGGCATATTGCCGAATATTTCACCAAATCCGTTAATGAGCGTTAACGAGGCTATTATTGGTACAACGAACATTGTGAGCAGAAAAAACAAACTCCAAGTGTTCTCATATTTAAAGTCTTTGGTAAACTTTTCTGGCAGGGCATAAAGACCCAGCATTAATCCGGCAAAAATTGCCAACGATACTCCTTCTATCATCTTAGTTAATTTTTGGTTTAGTTAATTTTATGGTTACCAGCCAAATTTGAAAATGGTCGTACTTTGGTAGGTTTCGTCTTTATCTAGAATAGATTTAGGGGCATTGTCAATATTTGGTCCGTTCGGGTATCGGTGTGTCTCTAGGCACAATCCCCTAAATTTTCCATATTGCAAGCCTGTCTCCCTATTTAAATCGTCTGAAGTATACTTACCGGTGTAAAAAAGCATTCCTGGCTCGGTCGTATATACTTCCAAACTTCTACCGCTGTTTTCCTCTTTAATTTCAGCTACCTTACCTAGCTCAAAACCCTTTTCATCAAATAGGTAATAATGCTCAAAACCGTCTCCCATAGCGTCATGAACATCACCTATTTTCTTAGGTATTCTTAAATCGTCCGGCTTGCCTAATACTGAAATATTCTTGCCCGTTGCCGCTCCCGTATCGTCCCAAACTTGTTTTTTATCTGATGCTATTTTAACGGTGTGTTGCAAAACATCATTTTTAAATCCTGAAAGATTAAAGTAAGAATGATTGGTTATGGTAAACGGTGTACTCTGATCCGTAGTAGCTATATAATCTATCTGTAGTTCATTGGTATTGGATATGGTAAAAGTTACCCAGACAATTACATTGCCAGGAAAGCCTTCTTCTAAATGTACACTTTCCAATTTCATGGTAACCAATGCCTTGTTTTCATCATAGGTATCCACGGTCCAAATTTTCTTATCGAACCCTTTTTTGCCTCCGTGAAGATTATTATCACCAACTATTTTATTTAATTGATAATCAACACCTTCCAATGTAAATTTTGAATCTTTAATTTGAGAACAATATCTACCTACGGTACCTCCAAAGTATGGGGCGTTACTAGTATATGCCGGTGAAAAGTAACTATCTAAATCATCAAATCCGCACACGATTTCATCTATATTCCCTTCTTTATCCGGTACTTTAATAGAGGTTATGGTGGCTCCATAGTTTGAAATTTTAATTTCTACCCCATGGTCATTTCTCAATGTAACCAACTGTATTTCATTATCCTCAATAGTTCCAAAATGTTCTACGTTTGTTTTCATGTACTGTGTTAGTCTTTATTCATTTTTATTTTTGGAGCACTGTACGCATCCATTCTTTCTGCGGCCTTTCCTTCAAACTTGCGCTGTAGTTGCCATTTAGGTCGTTCTAGGCCTAGCTCCCACTGAAATAGCTTTTTGTACATTACCCTAACTCTTTTTGGATATTGCAATGCCAAATCATATTCCTCGGCAGTATCTTTTGATACATCGTAGAGCTCTGCAGGTCTATCTGGATATCTAATTAATTTCCAGTCCAATTCTCTGATAGCAGCCCTAGTTTCCTTTTTCCAATACAAAGTTTCATGTGGGCGACCACTCTTATTTTTTTTCAAAAAAGGCAAAATATCAACTCCGTCCAACCCCTTTAAACCAGCTGCTTCAACACCGGCAATTGTGCTGAATGTTGGGTACATATCCAGCAAAGAAATAGGATAATCGTATGTTGTATTGCCCTGTAAAATTCCCTTCCAAGAAATTAAAAACGGAACCCTAACACCACCTTCTAAATGATTTGCCTTGGTGCCACTTAAGGGTTTATTCAATGACGCATTGGCATCACTTGGTCCTCCATTATCATTGGTAAATACAATGATTGTATTATCCAATAAATCTAGCTTCTTCAATTGATCATACACCTTACCGCATGCCCGATCCATGGCCAAGGTCATTGCTGCCAGTTGTTTTCGCTTTCCGGTTAAATTTGGAAATTGATCCAAATCTTCCGTTGTTGCCTGCATTGGCGTATGCACGGCATTAAAGGACAGATATATAAAAAATGGACGGTCTTTGTTTTGAGCTATAAATTGATTGGTTCTATCTGCCAGTACATCCGTTAAATATCCATTGTGCTCTAGATAATTACCAAAACCCTGCTCTAATCTGTTTTCGTTCTTATCGATTTTATTGGTTTCATCATAGGGCATAAAACTTCGAGCCCCTCCCCTAAATCCGTAAAACTCATCAAAACCTCTATTGGTGGGGTGAAACCTATCTGCGTTGCCCATGTGCCACTTGCCAAAAATGGCGGTAGTATAACCCTGTTGCCTTAATTCATCGGCAATGGTTCTTTGATCTAACGGTAAGCCCATATCATCACCTGTTACTCCAGAAGTACTCATATAACCCGGTACATTGTTTTCCTCAAAACCAAAGCGCTGTTGGTACTTACCTGTTAAAAAACCTGCTCTTGACGGACCGCAAACGGCAGCACTTACATAGGCTTGAGTGCAACGAACGCTCTCTTTGGCAAACTCATCTAAATATGGGGTCTTGAACTCTTTACTTCCTTGAAAACCAAAATCTGCATAACCGGCATCATCGGCAAGGATAAAAACGATATTGGGTTTGTTCTGCGCTGAACACCATTGCCCAACAAATAGAAATACCAATAGAATGAGCTTGTATCCATGAATCGCTAATTCTTTATTAAAACCGTTACGGATTTTTACTACCATATAAAGTAAATAGATTCTAATATTTCTCTTTTTTACGAGAGGTAAAACGCATTATACTTTGATAGTCCCTACTATTATATACATGTGTTAACCCCCACTTTAAAACCTCTGTAGGTTCTTTTTCACTATCTACCGCCCTGTTTAAACCTATAGCGTGCGGCGGACTTGGAATTGACGCCATGATGTTGAAGTTTACGCCGTCTTCCGCCCATTGAATAGTATTTTTCTCGGGTCCGTCCGTTGTGATCAGAGAGGCAATTCCTCCGTTGTACGGCCATACACAAATTTCATGTCCGCTATTACTAATTGGATTATATGGAGATTTCACATATGGTCCTTTTGGATTATCGGCAATGGCGACGCCGTGTCTTATTTGACGTCCTCCAAATGTAATTTCCTCGCCCATTTGCTCACCTTTATAATACAGGTAGAACTTACCCTTAAAAGGAAGAATACAAGGGTCATGAACTTTATGGCTATCAAAGTCTCCCTTTTTCTTAACCGAAAAGCGATCATTAGGATCATCACCTTCCCAAATACCATTGTCCGCAGGACTCAAAATAGGTTCTTTGCTCTTGATCCAAGGACCATTAGGAGATGTTGACCAAGCCAAACCTATTTGGTTCTTAACTCTTTTATTGTACGGTGATTTTACAGTTTGATAGGTTAAGTAATACATATCTTCATGCTTCATAATCTCTACCGTAAAAACAGATCGATCATCATAGGCGCCCTTTTCTCCTCTTGCAATTGCAATTCCCTCTTCTTTCCAAGTAATACCATCTTTAGAAGTTGCATACCAGATATCACAACGATCCCAAGGAAATACTTTTTCGTTTTCTAGATTGCCATCAAAACCTTGCGTAGGTCCAACACCTTTAGAGTACCAAACGTAGTATTTACCATCTTCTTTGATCATGGCACTTGGGTCTCTTCTAATCACCCCTTCTTCATATGCCAAATCGCCTTTTAATGGTTCTAGTTGATTAAATTCTAAAAACCACTCGTTTCCTAAATCGGTTGGCCAAGCTAATGCTCTTTTTGAAGCCGCACTTAAATGCTCAACATCCGTTATACCCAAGTGGTCAATTTGCTCTTGTGTAATAGTCGAATTATCTTCTTCGCCCGTATTACTTTCAGTTGATTTTATAGCTTTTTCTTGGCAACTTATAAATACCAATACAACAGAAATACCTAGTAAAGTTTTAATTATTCTCATTTCTGATATAAATATTTAGATTTAATTAAATTTTTTAGCGAAATTTTTACGTACCCTATAAAGATGGAATTTAAAATACCTTTCTTAAAGCCCATTATTTCACAACTAGACATTAACTGAACAAATAACTAATACATTCAACAGCAATGAGTTAAACAATACAACACCCAGCCTTAATGTATTATAATACACTACCCGTTTATGATAATTCTCTATTCTATCTTATTAATAAACCATATCAAATTTTATTGATATAGATGTAATAGACTCCGTAGGTTTCTGTAGCAGAAATAAAGTCCGCTACCATAAACGTTTTACCTTTTTCCAAGAACATCTTAAAATCTATTGACTGGTCATTTGGGTTAATAGTCTTTTCAAAAATTTGATTGGCTATCCGTAATCTTACCTTATCCGGAGAAATAGACACATACTCAAAATTTGATTTAGGAAATTTACTTGGCACCCCTAGAATAGGTCCAGGTACTTCTTTGGACCAGCGCATGCATGAAATAGTATACATACCTTCTTTTGCAACCTCTATAGCATGTGTGTTATTTTTATTTTTTACACCCCTAGCCACTTGTTCGGTTTTCCAAATACCGTTATCGTCACCAATGGCGTGCTGAATAGTTAATTTTATTTCTTTTTGATGTTCCGTGCCTATAATAGCTACCGGTATTTCATTAATTACATCATTACCTAAAGCCGATGTATAAAAGGTTGCATTCTCACTTTGTAAATCTTTAACCAATTGCGGATGTTCTTTTGCTATGTTTTTCTTTTGCTTGGGGTCAGTAACTACATTGTAAAGCTTTTTGCCCTGTAGTAATCGCCATTCGTTACGTAAAACAAGTCCGTCAGATTCTTGTCTGGGCGGTCTCCAGTCTTGCCGATTATGCAGGAATAGCGTTCGATCTTTTAAAATTGCATCTGTATTTTTTAATACGGGAGAAAAATCTACCCCCTCTAAACTCAATGTATCGGGCGTATCTAGTTTACATAAACTTGACAGCATTGGTATAAGGTCTATGTGAGCCGACAACGTATTGTTGTCTTTACCCCCATTAATTCCTGCTTCAGGATATCGAATAAAAAACGGAACCCTATGTCCGCCTTCTTGTTTGCTACCTTTTATTCCACTAAAGCCTTTATTATAGCCTAAATTATCAGCTTCCTGATACCCGTAGCGTGTACCGTTATCTGACATGAAAATGACAATCGTATTCTTTTCTAATTTTTCCGCTTTTAAAAATTTGGTCAGCTTGCCAAAATTATGGTCAATATTGGCTATCATTCCATAAAGATTAGCACTAACTATTTCCTTGCCTTCTAAATGTTTGTACGGGGCAGCATATTTTTCATCCACATATAACGGATCATGAGGCGCATTCAATGGCAAATACACAAAAAACGGTTGGTCCTTATTGTTCTTAATAAAGTTTATGGACTCATTGAACCAAACATCGGTACAGTACCCTTTAAATTGTTTAGGTTGATTATTTACATAGTATACATCATCAAAATAATCGTTTCCCCAATAATCGGACAATTCACCGATACCACCTGCCAAATGATGAATAGCCGTGTCAAAACCAGAATCGGTTGGTCTGTTGGGATAATTGTCCCCTAAATGCCATTTTCCGAACAAAGCGGTTTTGTAGCCATTTTTCTTAAATACATCTGCCATGGTCACCGGATCGGAAAGGGCATCTCTACCTTTGTATGTTGCCCACGCCCCATTGCTTATTGGATACTTACCGGTCATTATTGCGGCTCTAGTGGGCGTGCATAACGGAGACACATGAAAATTGGTCATTCTTACGGCATCATTATAAAAAGCATCAATTTCGGGTGTTTTTAACCACTTATTGCCATGCGCACCCAAATCACCAATACCTTGGTCATCGGTTAGTACCAAAATAACATTTGGCCTTGACTGTGATTGCAAGGAAAATATACAGCCAAGACCTATACAGTATAGACCTATTAGCATCTTTTTGATAGTAAAGACCGAATATTTCATCATCGAAAAAATTAATCTATATGCGCCTCTACATCTCCACCAATATTATTTTCTTTGTAACCTTCTAAAGTAATTTTAAAAGCATGGGCATATTCCGTAGGAAAAGAGGATGGTTTTTGAATGACCAAACCTTTCTCATTGCGCTCCCATTTTAAATTCTCGGCACTACCAATTAGTTGCACCTCTAGAATAGCTGAATTCAATGCTCCAATATCAGTAGACAACGTTTTCATGATTACATCGCCTTTGGGCTCGTCTAATACAATGGCAAAAAATTCTTTATCGCCTTTCTTGGTATATCTTATGTCGTTCTCATTGTATTCTATTTTTAGCTTCTCTTCTACTTTATGACCACCTTCTGGCAATCTAGTGGGCCCTTCACCAAAAACGGTCCATGGACGTGTATCATAAATTGCCTCGCCGTTAATTTCTAACCAAGCTCCCATATCTGTCAATAATTTTTGCATTTCCGGTGGAATGCTACCATCTGGGTTTGGTGGTACGTTCAACAACATTAATCCGTTTTTTGCCACAATATCCGCAAGTATATCTATAAGCTCATTGGCTGTTTTAAATTTGGCATTGGGTCTATAGAACCACGCTCCCGGTGAAGTATCTGTTAGCCATGCATTCTGTTTGGGTTGATTTGGCCTACCGCGTTCATAATCCTTGATAGCAACATCTTCGTTAAAGGTTGCTTCTTTATAACAAACGGCTACTTCCTTACCCCACTCCTTACCTTTGTTATAGTAGTAAGCCAAAAATTTAAGTCGGTCTTCTTCCGGTAGATTCTCTAACCACCAATCGAACCAAATAATATCCGGTTGGTAATTATCAATATATTCCTTTAAGGCGGCCCACCATGCTGTCCTAAAAGCTTCATCTGGAGTGTCATTATCCAAACTATGTGGGTTGGTATACAAATCATAATCTTTAGGATCAATGTTACCGTGTGCGTGTGCAGGACCAAAATATTTCCAGGTAAATGCATGGTGAAAAGATCCTATAAATCGCATGCCTTTTTCATTTATCTCCTTTTTTAGTGCTGCAGATGGGTCAATACCTCCATAATTCATAGCATTCCATCGGGTTACCTTGCTATCCCACATCGCAAAATTATCATGGTGCATGGCTACAGGACCGGCAAACCTTGCCCCCGATTTTGCAAATAAATCTGCCCACTCCTTGGCGTCAAAAGCTGTTGGAGAAAAATCTTCTATGATTTCTATATATCCTTTTTTTGATGGTTTACCGTATTTCTTTTTATGATGGAGGTAATTGTTACTGGGTTTACCGTTTTTGGTTTCAACTATTTTACCATCATTATACATCATCATACCATGCCAACCTGCATAATGCTTGCTTGGTTCGGTTCCCTTAAAAGCACTTGATACCGGACCCCAATGTGCATAAATACCCAATTTGGCATCTAAAAACCAATCTGGCGTTGCATTTACCCTGGCTATAGACTCCCAAGTTTCTGCATATTTATCGTTTTGGCCATATATATGTGATTGATAGCTTGCTCCTAATACTACAGCAATAATCCCTAGTTTTTTACCGATGTCTTTTATCATTTGAAATAGATTTAATCCTATGAACAATTAATTTCCTGTACCAGTCTAGCTATGAGACCTTAGCACTGATAACTAACTGATAGGTCTATAACAAGATTAGGATGATTTGCCCGAAACCAGCACTACATATGACCCATTTAGGAATATAAATGGTTCTAAAAGACGATTATTAAGCTATTTAATCTTTAAAATAAGGTTGTTACGGTCTAAAATAGTTTTATCATCGTCTTGTACAGGTTGTAATTTGGCAAGTAAGCGATATTCTGTATCTGCATTCAACGTGTTGCTCAACTTTAATTCATGGCTAAAATGACCATAACCAGCAAGCAACTGTACCTTATCCGTAGCTATTTTTTCATCGGCCGTATTATAGACTTCCAAAACCAATTGCCTTGGTTCGTTTGCTTTATAGGAAATCGGAATTTCCAAGTTAGACTCCTTGTCTAAGATAATTTCCGTAGTATCAAAAATGACGCTTTCATCATACAATTGTAATTCCTTTTCTAAAGAAATATGAGATATCTTCTTTGAAATATCCTCTAATTTATACGCGCGGACCCAATCATAATAAACTACGTTTTTACTTGGATTGGACAACTCTTTTTCGTTTGGAAGTTCTATCCAAGGAAAAGGATAGGTTTCAGATACCAAACGCATGTACATGGGTTGATCAAATGGTTTTTCCTTTACCTTATCATAGAATTTTTGATGTTTTGGTTCTCTATGGTCATAATAGTAACTAGCGGAACTTTCATTACGCCACCAACCACCAAATACATGAAAATTTTCTGAGCTTACCTCGTTATCTTCAAATCTTACCTGAGCAGCCCTGCGATCATGTCGCTCGCCTTCGCAATCAGTATACCAAAAGTGGCTGTTGGAGTGCATTCCACTTGCAAAATAGCTACCACTGTAATCGCCTGATCTACCAACCGATTCATGAATATCCCATTCTAGACCATATTTATCACAACCGTTAGGTCCTTTAAAACTACCTACGGTAGAAAACCAAAATGTAGTAGACATGGTAGTTGCCGCGGCTTTTGCCCTTGTTTCAAAATACCCGAACTGTGTTTTCTTCTTGGAAACTACCGCAGCACCGGCAATTGAAAATGTTCTGTTGCTGCCATAGGCATTTATTGTGGTGTCCTTTTTCATCATTTCGCCTTTCAACTGTAAGTAACCATCACCAACGGATACTTGCGATTTCATGAATAGTCCCGGTTCTCTTCCTATCCAAGTAGGGTGATGATCCAACCATTTTGTAGTATCTAACGCTGTACCATTAAATTCATCTGAAAAATCCGGGTTCATGACCCATCTTTTACCTAGTGGCGGTTTTGGCGGTCCAACCCGTACATCTTCGTTTTCTGGACTATAACGTTGCCCATGCACTTCACCAATAAATAGAAAGAGCATGCAACACGAGATAATACATTGTATACTATTTCCCGACTTTCTACTGATTATTTGTTCCATTCTTGCAATTCTATTCCGTTTAACCAAATTCCTTTTCCTGCTGTTCCTTGAATATTAACTTTTGCAGTACCATCATCTTGAACATTAAATAGGATCGTACTTTTACCTGGTTCTTGAAACTGCATCATTTTACCTTCCGTGACTTTAACTTCTTTGGTATTCTCCCCTGCCGATATGGTTAATTTGCGTTCGTAGGGAATATTCAAAATTCGTATTTCTTTCAACTTATCCTTATTGGGATCCATTTCATCAGAATTACTTTGTGGTGCATGGTGGTACGTGGTCAACTTGTATTTTCCCTTTGGTAGTCCCTTGAAGTTAATACTTAACCCATTTTCATCTATACCAAGGACACCATCGCCATACACAAATCCGTATTTACCTATAACGTTCATTTCACCTAACCAGCGCAGAACACCATCAGTGCTGTTTGTTGCCAGTTTTACTTCGGCGTTATTGAAAATGGGTAGCTTATAGCTACTTTTTTCCTCGTCCTTACCATGCCAAAAATCCCATCCGAATTGAACCAACTGGTCATGGGCACCCATGTCTATTTTAACTTTCTTAAAATCATAAATAGCTTTTGCATTCGTTGCCAAAACATTTGGTTCATAGGCTGTTAATTGCACATTTGCATTGGCAGATTTTAAACCTTTGGCACTTGCCGTAATTTTGATCTCACCTGCCGTAGTACCTGCTCTAATCAATGCTGGTGCAATACCATACTCCGTGAACATAGGGTTGGCATTGATATTTGCATTATTACCTATCACCATGGCATTCTTACTTACAGAAAAAGTAACCTTACCATTGTACTCTTTAATTGCGGTGCCGTTCTTATCTACAGCAGTAGCGTAGGCCATAAGAATATCAGCACCATCTGCAGTAAACTTTCTACCTACGGTATCTACCATTAATTCTAAGGCATGGGGTTTTCCCGGAGTTTTATGAACTACTTCTTTGGTTTTTCCATCTTTAAAAATCGCTTTGGCCTTAACCTCTCCATCGGCATATCTAAAATTTTTAAATATAAAGGGCGCATGGTGTAAACCATTATAAATAGTATCTTTTGAGGAGGTTTGGGTAGCTACCGTTTTACCGTTTACACTTAATTCTACGTTTTCTGCATTGCTATAGACCGTGATGGAATCCTGCCCTTTTTTCCAGTCTTCCAGCATATATATAAAAGGTTCTTTTCCTAGCTCTGCCTTATACCAATGTAACTCTGGTCTTGGATTTCTAAAAATGGTCATTCCGCCACTTCTTGTTCTGTCTATTTTGTTGGAAGCTTTATGGTGTGTTGGGTGAAAGGTATAATAGGCATGGGCCGTCCATGATATTAATCCTGTCATTAGGGAATCTTTTCTAAACGGTGCCAAGGCTTCTGGTCCATGATGCCCTTCCATAGCGAACATAGGTTCTGCACGGTCCCAGATAAATGGTCCGTAAAGCATATTTGCATTAATATCCGTTAGTCCAGATGTTTGCCATCCTGTCCACCGTGAACCCTGTGAGGCGGTAAGCCTTGTTGGATCTTCTTGTTTAGCGGTATTGTGTGCTACAGGCACGTACCCTCTGTGGTTGATTCCTCCTCCCCAAATTATTACGGAAGGGTGATTTCTATGATTGCGGATCATAGCGCGTTCCGATTGTTCAAAATTGTTCCACCACTCCTTATCCGTGCTCATCGATATCCACGACGGTGCTTCTTCATATACCAAAATACCCAGCTTATCACAGGCGTCTAAAATGGCATTATCTTGCGGGTAATGAGCGGTTCTCATAATGTTAAAACCGAACTCTTTAAACTGCAACATATCTTTATAATGTAGGGCATCTGGTACCGCATCGCCTATATATGGAAAGTGCTGATGCCTATTGAAACCCATAAGTTCTATTGGTTTGCCGTTAAGCATAAATCCACGATCGGGATTCAATTCAAACTTTCTAATGCCCAAATTGTTCTCCACGACATCTACAGATTTTCCATTTACCAAAACCTCTGTATTTATGCGATACAGGTAAGGATTATCTACATTCCACAATTGAACGTTATCCTCTAAACTACCTATTTGGTCAAACTCATAATTGCTATTTTGAGCAATTTTTGCATCATCGATCAACTTTAGCACCACCAGACCTTCAGCATCTATAACTCTTGTGATCACTGTCACATTTTCAGCTTTGCCGCTGGTATTTTTTACGACGGATTTAATATCTATGGTCGCATTTTTGTTCACCACATCTACCGTTGGCGTTGTTATGGTTACCCCTGCACGCCTAGCTTCCCAATTAAAACCAATATGCACCGGATGCTTTTCTACCAAATACACATCTCTATACAGACCACTAAATTTTACATAATCAAAAGGACCTGGATCTGGCGGAACCACCATGCTTCTTCTATTATCTGCCAAAACGGTTATTTGGTTTTCTTTTCCTTTATCCACATACCGCGTAATATCAAAATGAAATGGTGTATAACCACCTGTACCATGCTTACCAACATGTTTACCATTAACCCAAACATTGGTTACTTGATGTACCCCTTCAAATTCTAAAAACACTTTATTGTTGTTCTCTGGTACCATTATATTTCTTCTGTACCAACCTACATTTCTATGAAACTTAAGCTGTGTTTTTTCATCTTGCAAACCATCTAAAGCCAAAGAGGTCAATGCCAAGGTATGTGGTACGTTCACGATTTCCCACGTGGTATCATCCGAATTTTTTTCAAAATACGCTGCATCAGGATTTCCTAAGTGAAATTTCCAACCTTGATTAATACTTATTTTGGTACGCTCAGTATCTGGATAGCCAAAAGGTAGTTCTTGAGAGAAAGCCTGTGCCGTTAATAATAGTATGAATAAAAGACTATATAGGCTTTTGTTGATATTTTGTTCGGTCATTGCTGGTAAATTGTCTATTATTTTGGTTCTATGATTACACCACGTTCCGCTTCACTATCAGAGGTATACCGCAACACTTTTGGTGCCTCATTTCCTCTGGCAAAGGTTATTTTCTCTTTCCACACGGTTCTCAATTTTTCCAATACCGATGCATGTTCCGCCACCCCTGCTAAATTGGTAGTTTCATCTGGGTCATTTTCCAGATCGAACAGTTCTTCATAGACTGCTTTTTCGCCCTGTAATGGTCCCTCTACGAATGAGCGATACAGGGCGATATCCGGATCATGGACTTTATATAACATCGCCGTCATCTTAATGCCCATTTGCTTTGCTGTCTCAATCTTTTTTTGTGCCGAAAAATTTTCGTTCTTGTAGTATCTAATATATTTCCAGCGCTTGTCTTTAACAGCTTCGCATCTAGGATTCCCAAACTGGGTAGACCATAAATTTTCTGTGTACAGATACTCTCTTACATCACTTACCTCTTGTGACAATAGTGGTGATAAATCGCTACCTTGATACGAATCCGGTACCGTAATACCTGCTTTTTTAAGTAAAGTTGGTGCAATATCTATGCTTTGTACCAGAGCGCTGGACTTTCTACCCCTATTCGCTTTTTTATCGCTTGGATCATAAATAATTAACGGTACATGCGTGGTTATTTCATAACAAAGGGCTTTACCACCAATACCAAATTGCCCCATGAACAGACCATGATCAGATGTAAAAACTATAATGGTATTCTTATTTAATTTTTGGGCTTTTAGCGTTTCCCTAAGTTGGCCCACCATACGGTCAATGCCTGTCATAGCTTGCAATCTTAATTGATATCTTGCCAGCAGACTATCTGGATGATCTACATAGTCATACCCCTCTTGTCTATCATCTGTTTTGTGAATTTCCGGTGGTAATTTAGGATGTACAATATCTTTTTTAGCAATGTAATTCTTAGGCAATTTTAAGTCTACATCGTCATACAAAGTTTTATAGATTTCATCATCGGTTTCTCGCTGTGCCATGGTAGATGCGCTGGCATCATGTGGTAAATTAAAGTTGACCGAAAGCACGAATGGTTTATCTTTTGGTCGCTGATTCAAAAACTTTTGTGCACCTTGTAATTTTTGCTCATTAGACAGGAAATCTGAAATTCCTTCGCTTATAATCTCAACCTGAGTATCATCTTTTGCATGCTTAAATATCTTATGTCTGTCTTTTGGGTAAAAGGTCAAATGACCGTGCCCGGCATACCAATAATCAAAGCTCTTATCCATTAAACCACTGGTATAACCACCATCACCAACAGGCAAATGGTTTTTACCTATCCACCCAGAATAATATCCGTTTTCACGAAGCACCATAGGATAGGTATTTTTCCACCCTTCCTCTGATATACTGGTACCCGAATTAAAATTTACACCATGTTTACGTTCAAACTGACTTGTTAAGATACTTGCTCTACTTGGTGTACAAATAGCACTGGTTATATGTGCATTGGTAAATAGTACCCCATCTTTTGCCAACATATCAATATTGGGAGTCTGTACTACTTCATTACCGGTACAGCCCATCATACCGTAAGATTGGTCATCGGTTAAAATGAAAATAAAATTAGGCTGTTCTTGTGCCTGTACCACTCTAAAGATCAGCGTAATAATCAAAACAGTCAGTGATCTGGCAAAACGGGTGTTTACATTCATATACTTAATTTTTTGGTCTAAGTGATTTTTCTCTAATCATTCTAAAATTCTTCTCCTCTTTAATGACATTTTCCGGATGCGGGTCTACCCAACCTGGTGCCACATTTTTGCTATCCCACGCTATGTATAAGGCTTTTAATTTTGTAATAATCTCAGGATGGTTTTCAGCAATATCATGACGTTCGAAGGGATCTTTTTCTAAATTGAAAAGCATAGTTTTGCCTTTGTAAGCGCTCTTGTACAATTTGTATTCTTGGTGTCTTACGGCATACTCAAATCCGCCAACGCTGCGCCAGTATAAAGTCTCATGCGGCTTTTCATTCTTTTGATCTAAAAATGGTAAAAGGTCTACGCCATCTAGCTGTTTTTCACCTTTAACATTACCCCCTGCCGCATTGAGTAGCGTAGGAAATAAATCTAAGGAACTTACAATCTCATCATAAGCTTCATTGGGTTTAATATGATTTTGCCAAACCATGAAGAACGGTACTTTTATACCGCCTTCAAACAACATTCCTTTATGTCCTCTATTTGGACCATTATTGGCATGCATGGTACGCCCGCCATTGTCGCTCAAGAATACCAAAATGGTATTCTCTTTTAACCCTTTTTCCTTTAAATAGGCATCAATTTTACCAACACCTGTATCTACCCCGTTTACTATGGCCGCATAAACACTTCTACCGCCATATTCTATATGCTTGGTCTTTTCTAAGTATTGCTCGGTTACGTGGTCTGGAGCATGTGGCGCATTGTACGCCAAGTAAACAAAAAACGGATCTTGCTTATTATTCTCTATAAATGAGATGGCTTCATTGGTGAAATCATCCGTTAAATAAGATAATTCGCTCTCCAGTACTTTATTTTCATTTCTGAATATGGTGCGCAATGGTCCATTGGATTCTCCCCAATAATTCATTGCACCGCCTGCAAAACCGAACCAATGGTCAAAACCTTGCCGAGGAGGGTGTAGATCAGCATGATCGCCTACATGCCACTTACCTATTGCGCTTGTAGCATAACCTTGCTCTTTTAAAGCTTCCGATATCATCTTTTCAGATAGTGGCGTACCTACAGATGCATCATTTTCACCATCATATGGCATATTACAATCATGCCCAAAACGTGCTTGATATCTACCGGTCAACAGCCCGGCCCTGGATGGACTGCAATACGGATGCGATACGTAGCCATTTTTGAAAATGACACCTTCTTTTGCCAAATTATCCAAATTTGGCGTGGGAATATCGGTGCTTCCATTAAACCCCACATCTAACCAACCTTGGTCATCGGTTAAGATTACAATTATATTCGGCTTATTACTTTTCGTCAAATTTTGGGCATTACAAGTAATACTCAAACAGCCAAGAAATAGTAAAATGCATAATTGAAAAGGTTTTATCATAATTGCGTTCTAAAGCTCAACACCAATAAAACTAAGGGTTAACTTTTTCTAGCCAAAACTTGTAAAACATGTGTTGCATGGTTTAGAACATTTGTTATTGCAATAGAAACTTACAACTGAAACGACTTCTGCTTAAACGAAAAAGCACCCTCTCGGGTGCTTCTAGCAAAATAAAACTAACAATTACCATTAATGTAATTCCAACTCAGGTACCGATGCATTATCGTTCCCTCTAATACGTTCATATACTGATTTTAGTTCTTGTAATTTTTCAGGATTTTCTGCCGCTACATTTGTTTGTTGACCTATATCATTTTTAAGATCATATAATTGGTAAGATTCATCATTACCCAATTCTATATTCACTTGAGTATTTATTGCTGCGCCCGAGTATGGCGGAATAAATGCCCAATCGCCTTTTCTAAGAGCGGTTCTACCACCGGCCTCTATGATTAGCTGATCTCTGCCTTTATCTGATTTCCCCAGAAATGTGCCGAGTAAATTTTGGCTATCAGGTAACTTAGACTCAGCTCCTGCTAGTTCGGCAAGAGATGCATATAAATCTATTTGGCAAACAAGTGCATCAGATGTTTTGGGTGTTATCTTTCCTTTCCAATAGACCGAAAATGGCACTCTTGTACCTGCTTCAAAAAGGCTATATTTTCCTCCTCTTAATCCCCCTGTCGGAGTATGTTCTCCCAACT
>JAHDDL010000060.1 GCA_020629415.1 Maribacter sp.
TAACTTTTCCGTTAATGTTCATTTGAGCCAATGCAGCATGGCACATAAGCATTAGTAGAATGGTTGTTATATAGTGTCTCATTATATTAAATAGTTTCTAAATAAAGTTGATTAAGTTCATTGGCGTTTATTTCGCTAGCTTTCATTTTTTGCGCTAAAACACCCTCTTTCATTATTCCGATCGTAGTACCCAATTCTACAGCATTAAAAATATCATGTGTAGCCATAAATATTACCTTGCCCATAGCTGCCAATTCCTTACAGATTTTGGTGAATTCTGCTGTGGCTTTGGGATCAAGACCAGAAGTAGGCTCATCCATAAAAATGACTTCAGCATTTTTGGCAAGTGCTACTGCTATACCTACTTTCTGTCTCATTCCTTTAGAATAGGAGGAAAGTCTTTTGTGCTGTGCATCTTTCTGCAAACCTGTTTTGCTCAGAAAATCTTCCAATTCTGGCGTGGAATAGGAAAAACCTGCCAAACGACTAAAGAAATTGAGGTTTTCTATACCGCTCATATTACCGTATAGCTGAACGGTTTCTGGAATGTAAGCAGTAAGCGTATTGGTATCATGAACACCTACTTCTTTATCGCCAACAAAGGCTTGTCCGCCATCTTTTTTTATAAACCCCAAAAAGATATTGATGGTTGTGGTTTTACCTGCTCCATTTTGCCCTAGGAGACAAAATATCTCACCTTTTGATACTTCAAAAGAAACGTCTTTTAAAGCCATTTTCCCGCTGTAGGACTTGGTTATGTTTACTGCTTTAAGCATATAAATGTTATATATTAAAATTGAATGTATATGATGTAAATACCGTGCTGCGCAATGATAAACAGAGCGTACAGGTATTTAAGTTCTAGTAGAAATAGCTAGAATCTGTATGGAATCCGTATATAATAAATCAGTTACAATCACTGCAACCTCCATGGAATAGGTGGTTATAAAAACTAGTAAATGATTGAAAACCGAATACTTATCTCAAAAATGAAACAAGCAAAATTACAAATGGATTATACCGATTGTGGAGGTGGTCTAGTAAAGAGATAACTAGATAGAAACCTATCATTATAGGCTTCAATAGAGGTTAAAGTATTGACTTTAGCCGGCACTACATAGAAAACCACTTTTAGTATGGCTGAAGTTTCAACCTCTACTAAGGGCGTAAAATTAACGGCTGTAGTAATATGACAGACTTCACAATGTTGAATATCTGTATCATCTGTATGGTGAGTAAGCGAATGAAGACCTGCAACCTTGAATAACAATATCAAAGTAACATAAAACAAGGCTATAAAATGCTTAGCGTTCTTCATGGGAAGCTTCAAAAATAAATAATAAAATAATTGTTTTTACCAATACACCTTAAAAATGCATCTGAATTGGATACTATGAGAAGTATGGCACGTTTGTAAAATGAATATGCCCACGTTTACTTAGAATACTTTCATGCATTTAAACAAAACATGCTTCGCACTTACCTTGTATCAATAATTGTGATATCTCTATTTTTCTGTTTGGAATTTCGGGAAGTGATACATGTACGGGCAAACAATCTACCTTCCCACATTGTAAACATTGAAAATGTGGATGAACATCTTTATGTTCTTTAGAGGTACAGCCATTGCATTTTGCATACCATTTTAATCCATCTTTCCCTAAAAAGGAGTGTAGAACTCCATCATCTTCCAACTTATCCAACACACGGTAAATAGTGGTTTTATTGAACGTATCTCCCAATTGCTCTATCAAAGCTTTTGCAGAAATGGCCACTGAGCCTGTGCTAAACTCATTAAGTAATACCTCAACAGCCTTTGTTTTTCTAATTACTCCCATAAAACAAATATAACGCAACTTTGTTGCATTAACAAATATTATAATTACATTTGCAACTTAGTTGTATTAACAATAACCTCAATGCTATTAATTAAACAAAAATCTGACATTTTAGGAACTTTTGCCAGTTCCTTATGTCTTGTTCATTGTATTGCCACTCCATTTCTATTTCTGGTCCAAGCTAATGCAGCAACCTTTTACAGTGGTCCGCCTGTGTGGTGGAAATCCTTAGATTACGTGTTCTTGGCTATTTCATTTCTTGCCATTTTTTGGTCAACAAAAAACACAACACTAAAATGGATAAAACCATTGCTTTGGAGTACTTATACAGTGCTAACAGCTATAGTAATCAATGAAAAAATAGAACTCTTTTCTATACCGGAATTTGTTATTTACATACCGGCCATTGCTTTAATTATCCTGCATTTATATAATAGAAATCACTGTAAATGTGCTACTGATAATTGTTGTGTAATTAAATAATAAAGAACAGGTAGAAATAACTAAAAATAGTATTGCTAAACGGGCTAATTTCTATTCATTTAAATAATACTTTACCTGTAGAATTACAGATTATCTATCATTAATTCTAAATTAGTAATTTAGTCCTATATTCAACTTGTTGTATTACTAATTACACTTCCAACAAATAACCAATGACCAAAGCTTTTATATGTTTTTCAGTACTAACTGTAGTAATCACTGCTTCTTGTAATACCGATAAAAAAAAAGCTTTTGAGATTTCGCGTTCTAAGGAAATAGCCGCAAAAAATAAAGTTCACAACAAATTACTGGATATAGAAAAAGAGCAGGGTTGGTGCTTACTTTTTAATGGCGAGTCATTAAAAGGATGGCATCTTTTTAACAACCCGGATTCCACACAATTCTCGGCTTGGGAAGTAAAGGACGGAATGATATTTTGTAATGCTACCGACGAAAGTAAAATATTTGGAGATTTAGTTACCGATAAGGCCTATGAAAATTATGAGCTACAATTCGATTGGCAAATGGCACTTAGAGGTAATGGTGGCGCATTTATCAATGTCCAAGAAACTCCCGAATATGTGGCTACTTACAACACTGGTGTAGAATATCAATTATTGGAACCAGAACATATGGATACCAAAACCCCTTTAAAAAGACCTGGTACGATATGGGGATTATCACCTCAATTAAATACTGTTGAAGCCAATCCGGTTGGGGAATGGAATACTTCACGGATAATTCAACAAGACGGAAAAATTCAATTTTATCTTAATGGTGTACTTACAGCCGAAGAAGATATAAACTCCATAGCTTGGAAAAATAAAGTTGCCAACTCCAAATTTAAAGATGCACCAGATTTCGGAAAAACTAGTAAGGGCAAAATTGCATTTCAGAATTGGTATTTTGAGTCTTGGTTTAGAAATGTGAAAATTAGGGAGTTATAAAAACATAATTTATATAGCATCTTAACAATAAGAAATGAATACTTTTAAGGACATTTTAAAAATCAGTATTCGTAAATTTTAAATAAAGATCAACCGACCGACAACCATACAAGAAGTCCTATTTCAATTGGACGAAATCATAGATAGTGCCATAGCCAACAATAATCGCATAGGGTACTTTGCTTTTTTATACAGAAGAGTCACCGCCGAAATACTTAAAGAAGTTCAATTGGGCAATTTTGAAGATAATGCCCGAATGGAAATCTTTGATGTTGCCTTTGCCAATTACTACTTAGATGCATACCGCGGTTATAGTGAAAACCAACCTATTAGTAAATCATGGCAGTTTGCATTTGATACCAAAAATGAACCTTTAACCATTCTACAACATATTATGTTAGGTATCAATACCCACATTAATCTTGATTTGGGTTTAGCAGCAAGCACAGTAATGCAAAGCAAGCAAATTACCGATATTGAAAATGATTTCAATACAGTAAATTCTATTTTAGGTAATATTGTGAACGAAATGCAAGACCGCCTAAGCCGTGTTTCCCCTTTACTGTTTTTACTTGATCTTGCAGGAAAAAATACCGATGAAGAAATTATAAATTTTAGTTTGGCTAAAGCCCGCGAAGTTTCATGGTTAAATGCAAATTTACTTTGGGGTTTAGGGAATGAGCACCAAGATGTAGCTATTCAACAAATGGACAACACGGTTTTAAAACTTGGGAAACTTATAAAAGCTCCAAAATCAAAAAAAGTTACCTACGCGCTAAAATTTTTAGGCAAGTTTGAAGAAAAAAATGTAGGTATGGTAATTTCTAGGTTGCGAGCGGATTAATTGCCTATGAAACTCCTTATAATACGAATCATCCAAGGCTATACAACATTCTAATTAATAAGTTTTACTTAAAACTTAAAATGTTAAAATAATTCTGGTTCTACCAATATTTATTTAACAGTAGTGCCTATTACTTACACCACTGTAAGAAAACGAAATATGCTATTATGTTATTTTGTTTAATTTTAATATAAAATTATTAAACAATACGTATCTTTATCTAATATCAGTATAATTGCAGTATACACTGCTTAAATCTAAATAAATATGTTCGGAATATTTAAAAAGAAATCAGAAAAAGAAAAGTTACAATCTCAATATGAAAAGCTTTTAAAAGAAGCACATACCTTGTCTACAACAAATAGAAAAATGAGTGATCAAAAAACGTTTGAAGCCGATCAGATTATGAAAAAGATCGAACAATTAAATTAATTGGATTTTTACGCAAATTACCATTCTTGCATTTAAAACAAACTAATGACCATACTCAAAATTGCCATATTTCTTTCTAGCAGTGCTTTTCTATACTATGGTTATGAATGTTTAACTGCACAAAAAATGATAGACGAATTCGCTAGGTTCGGGTTAAAAAATCAACGTATACTAACCGGTTACCTGCAAGTATTGGGAGGGCTTGGCCTAATTTTAGGATATTTTCTCTCTCCTATACTGGTTTTCGTATCTGCAGTCGGTCTTACTCTGCTTATGTTTTTAGGTTTTGGTGTTAGAATCAAAATTAAAGATAGCATAGCAGAATCGCTACCTTCATTAATACTAGGTCTTATTAATCTATTTATAGCAATAAACTTCTGTAAGCAACTTACAAGCTAAACTTTATAAAAAGGCTATTAACAAACACAAGGTTAAGAACAAGGCCGCAGGAAAAGACTTAAATAACGGATCTTTAATTTTAAAATGCATTATTATAGAGCCTAATAATAAAGCAGCTAACCCTAAAGCTGCAGGTTGTACCAACACTGGCACCCAAATACCTACAAGCAACAAAATAGCTAACGTAACTTTTAAAAATCCTACAACATAGCACATAGTTTCCGATAATCCGTAAACCTTAAACTCTTCTATTATTGTTTTGGCATTACCTCCACGCCATTTAGTTTCCTTCTTATTCTGTATTAGCCAAACATTAAGAATGCTTAAACCAACAATAATTTGACATACAATTATTAAGTAATTCATTTTTCAGGTAGTTTTGTTTATAACGGTCAATATCAACCTTAAACAAAAATACTAATTATGTTTATATTTAATGTAAATTTGTTAAACAAAATAAGTTATGAATAAACAGGAGTGTAAAATACATATTATTGGTGCCGGTATTAGTGGTTTAATAGCAGCAACTGTTTTAGAACAACATGGTTTTTCCCCTGTGCTCATTGAAGCTACGCATAGGGTAGGTGGTAGAGTGAAAACAGATGTTATAAACAACTATCAATTAGACCGTGGTTTTCAGGTCTTGTTAACGGCTTATCCCGCTGCCAAAAAATATCTTGATTATGATTCTTTACAGCTTCAATACTTCTTGCCTGGGGCATCGATCTTTAAAAATCAAAAACAAGTGGTAATCGGTGATCCGTTAAGAGATACATCCCTACTTTTTTCAACTCTTTTTGCCAATGTTGGCTCATTTTCAGATAAAATAAAGATTCTAAAATTAAATACCAGACTTAAGAATAAAACTATTGAGGCGATTTTCTCGGACAAAGAACAATCTACTCTTTCCTATTTAAAGACGCTAGATTTCTCTGAAAGTATGATCAATGATTTTTTTAAACCCTTCTTTAGCGGAATATTTTTAGAGGACCAACTAGAAACCTCTAGCAGAATGTTTGAGTTTGTTTATAAAATGTTTGGTGAAGGCAGTGCTGCATTACCTAAAGGTGGTATTGAAGAAATTCCCAAACAATTATTACAGAAATTAGAAAATACGACGGTTACGTATGACTCAACCGTATCCTCAGTTGTGGATGGTAAAATTATTCTTAGCAATGGACAAGAAATAGTAAGTGATTTTATTATCATTGCAACTGAAGCTAGTAGCTTAATTCAAAACTTAAAAAATCAGAAAATTGATTGGAAGCGTTGTGATACTTTATATTTTGAAACGGAAGACAGGGCAATTCAAAAACCGTTGATCGGATTAATTCCTGATCAAAACACATTGATCAACAATATTGTTTACCATACCGGTCTTAAAACATCCGTAAATGGCGGTAAGGAATTGCTATCGGTTACCGTGGTGAATAATCAGGGCTTATCCGGGAATACACTTGTTGACCAAGTACAAAAGGAGCTGAAAGAATTTTGTGGTATAACCACTTGCTCATTTATAAAACACTACAGCATTCCTAAGTCACTACCAAAATTAAGTGATTTGCAATATGAAATATCACCTTCTGAAACACGCTTAACCGAAACTATATATTTGGCAGGTGACGTACAATTAAATGGTTCATTAAATGCCGCAATGATTGCCGGTGAAAAAGCGGCGCTTGGTGTTATAGAAAATTTGCAGGGTTTATTTAAATAATATTTACTTTAGGTTTTACTCCCAATTGTTAGACCAATCTTTCCAAACCACATCTAAACCTTGTGCTTTCAGCATTTCCGTAATTTCCTCCGTTGGTCTTTCATCGGATATTTCAAATTGTTCCAATGATTCTGGCGCTACGGCATACCCACCTGGGTTGGTTTTGGATTCTGCGCTTATGGAGGTAATGCCTAAATTGACAATGTTATTTCTAAAAATTTCACTTTCTCGCGTAGATATAGAAAGTTCTACATCTTCATCCAATAACCGAAAAGCACAAATTAGCTGCACCAAATCTGGATCCGTCATTTCAACTTTAGGCTCCAGCCCGCCCGAATGTGGTCTTAACCGTGGGAAAGAAATGGAGTATTTTGTCTTCCAATAGGTTTTCTGTAAATATTTTAAATGCAGTGCTGTAAAAAAACTATCGGCACGCCAATCTTCCAACCCGAATAAAGCACCTAATCCAATTTTATGAATACCCGCCTTGCCCAAGCGATCAGGCGTGTCCAACCTAAAATCGAAATTCGACTTTTTACCTTTTGGGTGGTGTTTCTTGTATTCGTCCCTATGATAGGTCTCTTGATATACCAACACAGCATACAATCCGCTTTCGATCAATAGCTCATATTCATCTTGCAATAAAGGCTGAACTTCAATAGTAATGTTCGCAAATTGAGAACGAATCAATTGTAAGGCATTATTGATATAGTCTACACCAACTATTTTGTTTGCCTCACCGGTTACCAAAAGAATATGGTCATAGCCTTTAGATTTTATATAGGCAACTTCTTTTAAAATTTCAGCATCGGTCAAGGTTCTACGCGGTATTTTGTTGGTCATGCTAAATCCGCAATAGGTACAAATATTTTGGCACTCGTTACTTAAATACATGGGCGAATACATTTGTATGGTATTGCCAAAGCGCTTTTTGGTCAACTGCCTACTTAACTGCGCCATTTGCTCTAAATAAGGTTTTGCAGCGGGCGAAATCAATGCTTTGAAATCTTCTAAATCGCGTTTAGAATTGCCCAGTGCACGTAACACATCGTGCTCCGTTTTTGCAAAAATACTCTCTAAGGTTGTATCCCAATTATAGGTGTCAAAGACCGACTTAAAATTGCTCATGTTTTTTAGTTCAGGAAACTGGTTAACGGACTGCTCGCTTCTGCTTTTTTATGCACTACCGGAGCCAATTTTGCTTCATAGGCCATTCTGCCCGCTGTTACGGCCATTCTAAATGCTTTTGCCATTTCAACAGGATGTTGGGAAACCGCTATTGCCGTATTTACCAGCACTGCGTCCGCACCTAATTCCATTGCAAAGGCAGCATGTGATGGTGCCCCAATACCGGCATCAACAATAACCGGAACATTGCTCTGGTCTATTATAATCTCTAGAAAATCTTGCGTTTTCAGGCCTTTGTTACTGCCTATTGGAGCGCCTAACGGCATTACACATTGCACTCCAATTTCTTCCAATCGTTTGCACAGAACGGGATCGGCATGTATATAGGGCATCACCACAAAACCTAATTTTATAAGCTCTTCGGCCGCCTTTAAGGTTTCTATTGGGTCTGGCAGCAAGTATTTGGGATCAGGATGTATTTCCAATTTCACCCAGTTGGTCTCTAAAGCCTCACGAGATAATTGAGCGGCAAATACCGCTTCTTTTGCCGTACGCACCCCAGATGTATTGGGCAATAAATTTATACGTTCATGTTGTAAATGCCGTAATATATCGTCTTGTGTATCTTCCACATCTACACGTTTAAGGGCAACGGTGACCAACTCACTTTCAGAAGCCAATAAAGCTTCTTTCATTAATGACGACGAGCTAAATTTCCCTGTCCCCGTGAACAATCGTGAACTAAACTTTTTATCTGCGATCTGTAACATATTATTTTATTTTTTCATCTGAGATCCATCGCTGCTCATCAAGAGGACCTCCATTAATCAATTTTTTAAATTCTGATATGGAATTGAAGTTTCGGGTTATTTCGCCAGATACCGCAATACCATGAATACCTGTTTTCATTAGTTCCGTAACATCTTCCAAAACAATACCACCTATGGCAATAACCGGTACCTGCGATTTCAATTCTTCAAGGATGGTCAAATACCCGTTTATGCCTAAAACCGGACTCAAATTTTCTTTGGTCTTCGTAAAACGAAAAGGACCTAGACCTATATAATCCACTTTCTTATCCAATAAAGCTTCACAATCTTCTAAGGTATTGGCCGTACCGCCAATAATTTGCCATGATGCCAGTTCTTTTCTAGCAACGGTAGGGCAGGTATCGGTCTTTCCTAAATGTACTCCGTCCGCTTTTACCGAAGCTGCAATCTTATAAAAGTCATTGATTATTAATCTCGTCTGGTATTTTTCCGTGATCTCCCTTGCTTTTTTTGCGGTTTCCCAAACCACTTTTCCCGGTAACTTCTTTAGGCGTAGCTGCACCAGTTCCGCTCCTGCGGTACATGCTTTTTGAATGTGCTCTAAATGCTCTTCGGGTGTTTGTCCCTGTGATATATAGTGTAATTTCGGAATCATATATTTTACTGCTTAATTGCCTTTTAAACTATTCTTTAATTGTGCCTTCCGCTTTTCCATCAATGCCTGCTCATATGCCGTTTTTAAGTTTATAAAGCTTTGTATAGGGTTGTCCATATTCCATACACCGCCTAAGACCCCAATTCCCCTAAACCCTAAACTTAAGGTTTCTGCTATGTTGGTATTGGTAATACCGCCCATACCTGTAATCAATTTAGTACTATGGTTGACATTAAAACCTTTGCCTTCATATCCCTTTTTAGAGATGGATGTAAAAACGGGACTCAGCAAATGATAATCGAATTCAAATTCACAATCTTCCAATACCTGTGGGTCATGAAAAGAGGAACTTATGGTTTTACCATACATGTTCAGTTTTTTAAAGTACTGACCGGGGTTATCAATATGATCTATTCGCATTTGTTCTTGAAAATGCAACCCTTTAAGAGGATAATCATTGATCAGCTCATGATGTAAGTGTACTACGATCCTATTATGATATTTTGAATCTATGGAATTCAAATAATCACAATGTTCTTGATAGTCCTTAAAAGGTTTTCTTAGATGATAATATTCCAAACCTTCCTGAAACAATTGATGTAGCAGTTCAATTTCATTAGTAATATCTTTTTCCGGTGCTATTAGTACGATCATTTTTTTGAGTTAAGGATTGCAATGAAAATCCTTTTGCCTTTTTGCAAAAGATTGAAATGGAAAGCCTGCCCACGCTTTTTAGCGTGGGAACTTCTTAAAACACTTAAAGGTAGACTTCTGAACCTTTCTCTTTAAATTCTTTTGACTTTTCATCCATTCCCTTTTGAATGACCTCATTATTTACAATTTCATTGCTTGCAGCAAAATCACGTACTTCTTGAGATATTTTCATGGAACAGAATTTGGGTCCGCACATGGAGCAGAAGTGGGCAATTTTAGCCCCTGCCGCAGGTAAGGTTTCATCATGATACTCACAGGCGCGTTCTGGATCTAAACCTAAATTGAATTGATCTTCCCATCTAAACTCAAATCGTGCTTTGCTTAATGCATTGTCACGGTGTTGAGAACCCGGATGGCCTTTGGCAAGATCTGCGGCATGGGCCGCCAATTTGTAGGTTACCACACCTACACGAACATCTTCTTTATTGGGTAGGCCCAAATGTTCTTTTGGGGTTACATAGCATAGCATGGCGCAACCGTACCAGCCGATCATTGCCGCACCTATTCCTGAGGTTATATGATCATAACCCGGCGCAATATCGGTAGTCAAAGGTCCTAAAGTGTAAAAAGGTGCTTCATCACAAACTTGGATCTGCTTTTCCATATTTTCCTTGATCATATGCATTGGTACATGGCCAGGACCTTCAATAAAACATTGTACCTCATGTTTACGCGCAATTTGTGTTAATTCTCCTAAGGTTTCCAGTTCTGCAAACTGAGCTTCGTCATTGGCATCTGCTACCGAGCCCGGGCGTAGACCGTCACCTAATGAGAATGCTACATCATACTGTTTTAAAATCTCGCAGATCTCTTCAAAATGTGTATATAAAAAGCTCTCTTTATGATGCGCCAAGCACCATTTGGCCATAATAGACCCTCCACGAGATACAATACCCGTTACGCGCTTTGCGGTCATTGGTATATAACGTAGCAGTACCCCCGCGTGAATGGTAAAATAATCTACGCCTTGTTCCGCTTGTTCTATTAAGGTATCCTTAAAAATCTCCCATGTAAGATCTTCTGCAACTCCGTTCACCTTTTCCAATGCCTGATAAATGGGTACCGTACCTACCGGAACAGGAGAGTTGCGAATGATCCATTCACGGGTTTCGTGAATGTTTTCACCTGTTGACAGGTCCATAATGTTGTCCGCTCCCCAACGGCATGCCCAGACCGCCTTTTCCACTTCTTCTTCAATAGAGGAGGTCACTGCGGAATTACCTATGTTCGCATTTATTTTTACCAGAAAATTACGCCCCAAGATCATAGGCTCTGCCTCTGGATGGTTAATATTAGAAGGTATTACGGCACGGCCACGTGCCACTTCGTCCCTTACAAATTCAGGCGTAATCTTTTGAGGAATAGACGCTCCAAAATGTTCGCCCTTATGTTGTTCCCTAATCTGGGTCATTTCATCTATACGCTGATTTTCGCGTATGGCTATATACTCCATCTCTGGAGTAATGATCCCTTTCTTAGCATAATGTAGCTGCGTAACATTTTCGCCTTTTTTTGCCCGCAACGGTTTCTTCAACAGCTTAAAACGCATGTGATCTAAACTTTTATCGTTCAATCTCTCGTTGCAATATTTTGATGAGTACGTATTCAATTCTTCTACATTACCTCTTTCCTTGATCCAATTTTCACGAATTCGCTCAATACCGGCGTGCACATCTATTTCTATATTATGATCGGTATACGGACCAGAAGTATCATAAACGGTTACCGGTTCATTAGGAGTTTTCTTTTTGGTCAAGGAATCTATGGTATCCGTCAACGTTATTTCGCGCATTGCTACCTTTATTTCAGGATACAATTTTCCCGGTACGTAAATTTTTTGGGAATTGGGAAATGGTTTACGGGTTATACCGCCTTGTTTGGGTGCTGTATCTTTATTCTTCATATTCCTGTATGGTGATTTTGTGGTCGTTATCTCTTGTACCTAGTGTTATTTACAATTTGAAGTGGAATTTTATCCTCCTTGTGTAGCCCTGATCACTAAAACTTTATCATTTTCGTTCAGCGTTTTGGTGTTCCAAGCACTTTTGGTAATAATATTCTCATTGACCGCTACGGCTATGCCATTTTCAGAAATCTTCAATTCTTTGATAATAAGGTCTAAAGTGGTGTCAGGCCTAAATAGGTGAGGGGTGTCGTTTACGATTATGTTTATCATCTGCTTAAAAATTTAATCAAGAGCGCATGGCTACATTGATTTGATTACAGTGTAAACTAGGGGAATATGAAAATGAAATGATAATTGGAAAGTACAGGTAGTTGTTCCCGATAACTTTTCCCTACGTTGATATTAATCAAATCAGGTTCTAAGGATATTTCTCAAACTATGAAATAGCTACTCCTAAAGTCTACATGGCTAAGTTAGGAATTAGATATGATATATAATGGTGAAAGTTGTTATGATTACCAGTTTATTTCAAATTCGTTAATATCTGTTAAGTTCAACATCAGCTGCTTTACTACTTTATAACCTTTAATGGTCTCTATTAATCCTGGAATTAAATCGTATCGTTTTTTAAGTATACATAAATACTGCTCCAACATTCTGTCATTTCCGTTTTCTTTCTAACCAATTGTATTGACCATAAATTTTAAATCAAAGTAATTTGGGTCAACTTTTTGTAAGCATGCCCAGTAAACAAAGACTAAAGACCCTTTAACCAACTATATTAATTATGAAAACGTTTTTCTCCGTTATCCTAGGTGTTTGTTGCATTTCTATTTTCTCACAAAAATCAATAGACTTTCCTTCTAAAGACGGTATACAAATTAGCGCAGATTATTATGAAATGAAAGGGAGCGAAACCTTTATACTTCTTTTTCATCAAGCAGGGTGGAGCCGTGGAGAATATAAAGAAATAGCACCCAAACTAAACACTTTGGGTTATAATTGCTTGGCAATTGACCAACGTTCTGGCGGAGCGGTAAATTCCGTTACCAACCAGACCAATAAAAGAGCGGTAGCGGCAGGGAAGGAGACCACATACCTAGATGCTTATCAAGATATTGAGGCAACCGTAGCTTATGTTAAAAAAGCATATTCCCCAAAGAAAATCATTATTTGGGGCAGTTCCTATTCTTCTTCTTTGGTTCTTAAATATGCAGGTGACCATCCTGATCAGATAGACGCTGCCATGGCATTTTCCCCTGGAGAATATTTTGGCAAAGACGATTTCATAAAAAATAGTGCCGCACACATTAACGTGCCAACGTTTATTACTTCCGCACAAAATGAACAAGATAATTGGGCCGCCATAAACCAAGCGATACCAACTACAAGAAAAGTAACCTATGTACCGGCAACGGCAGGAAATCATGGTTCGCGAGCGTTATGGGAAAAGTTTAAGGATAATGATGGCTATTGGAATGCCGTAAAAAACTTTTTAAAGCAGCTATAGTTATGTAATTTCAAATTATTGCACATACTTTACTTAATTATATTTACGTTACTACTTAGTGACCAATTAACCTTAACCACTAACGTTGTATGAAATACTTTTTATTTATCTTTTTCCTTTCCGCTTTTTTGATCTCATGTACTTCTGATGCAGTAAACGAACCTGAAATAATGGACAAGCCGGTAATTGAGGAACAAATAACGGATGAAGAGATATCTGAAACCCTGCAAGGCACCCAAGTTTTTCAAATTGAGTTTAACGAGCTGAAAAGTAACCATGAACCTCAGGGAAAAGAATTTAATTTAGAACCTGAATTCGCATTGGTTAGCATTATCGATGACAATAACAATGCAATTTATAATAGAGAACGTTTGGAGCTTTCTGAAAAAGATGGAAAGATTGAGACAGAAGAATTAATTCTGGATACTGGCTCTTATAAAATAACCGAATTCATTATTTTAGATACGGATAATGTCGTCATTTCTCTAATACCTAAAGAAGGTTCGGCAATGGCATTATTTACAGATACCATCCTTCCTTTAGAATTTAATGTCCTTGATAATCAATTAAACGTCTTACCAACTAAAAATATTGAAGCAGCAGGTTTGTATGCTATTGATTTTGGCTATGGGGAATTGAATTTTAATTTTATTGAAAATACTAGTTTCTTTAGCATTACTGTTGATGAAACGCAGGAATTAACACCAAAATTCTTGACTTTGGAATCAGTTACCGGTGCCGTATTTATTATTGATTGGGGAGATGGTACTATCGAGGAATATGTATCAAACATTACAAGTTCCGGATTTGAAAACGCAGTTATCCATAACTACATGGCAAACGGGGAATATACTATTAAGGTAAGTGGACCTGTAGCAACTATTGAACTTTTAAATCTTGCCAGTGATCAAGCGAGTAATTGGCGCACCCATATCACCTCCGCTGAAATTGAAAATTTGGTTCTATTAAAAGAGCTAAATTTTTATTCGGGTAACTTGACTGAAATTAATACCAGTAGTAATAAGGCTCTAGAAGTTTTAGTATTGGGCTCTAACAACATTAATGACCTTGATATCAGTAATAATAATAGGTTAAAACATTTATCTGTTAAGAACAACCAACTTAGTACCATTAGTCTTTTGAACAATACAGCATTGGAATTTCTTTCACTCGGCAGTAATCAAATCACCACATTAGACTTGAGTAATGTCAAGACATTGTTCGGTTTATCAATTCGCGAAAACCAATTGACTAACCTTGATATTTCGAACAATACACTTTTAAACAACTTGGATTGCGCTTCAAATATGTTGAGTACAATAAATATTAGCCAAAACCTACAAATGGTCAACTTAAATGTTGGAGATAATATGTTAACGGATATTGATGTTTCCAAAAACATTAATCTTGTGAGATTGGACTTGTTTACAAATCAATTAAATTCAGTTGATCTTTCTAACAACTTAAATTTAGAGAGTTTATATATCCAAGAAAATGCATTGTCTACCATAGACCTTTCAAATAATCCTAAATTGGAACGTCTCATTATTGAGAATAATAATTTTAACAACTTAGACCTAAGCAGTACACCTAAAATATTTGATTTGGAAATTGGGGTTAATCAATTTGACGCTGCAACTTTAGACATGTTGATTGACCATGTTCATGCCCAAGCTACAACTAACAACATTACGGATGGTTATATGGATTTTCAGAATAATCCCGGTAGTGAAAGCATAAGTAATGCTTCTTTGATAAAGATTAATCAACTAATTAGCTCTTATAACTGGTTTTTCAATAATAATTAGTGCTAAGATTCAAATAAGGTTTATTAACTTTTAGTGCTGATTTAATTTAATTCAATTGTAGTTATGAAGGTTTTTATGTATTAGTTGCTGTAATTTTGTATTTCATACACCCCAAATAATACAAAAACTTGCTAGAAAAAAGACGACAATTACCCCAAACCCAATTAACAGATGAAGACCATTTCAT
>JAHDDL010000024.1:0-13873 GCA_020629415.1 Maribacter sp.
TTTCACTATTTCACTATTTCACTATTTCACTATTTCACTATTTCACTATTTCACTATTTCACTTTCAAACCATTAAGCTAAGATTTGATTAAAGCCTCTTCTATTTCTTTGGCCCAACGTTCTTGTACCGGTAAATTTCTTGAATAATTAGTTTCTGTATCGTATTTATTTTGAAAGTCGTTCAGCTGGCGAATGGTAGCTTTATAGATTTTACGAATTTCTTCCTTTACATTTTTGGTAAATTTAGTCTCCGCCAATTTCTTACGCAGTTTACGGGCGTAGAGCTCTGTAATATCAAAATGCAACTGTTCGTGCAATAAGGTTACCTCATTGCAAAGCTCGGGTTTGTACCATGATTTTGTTGGATAAAAATAGGCAAACACTTTACAATCTACCTGAAGTTCATTATTCTCGTAAAATGTAGAAAAGCGATAGGTTATACCACTTGCCGTGGTTGCTGCAGCCCTTAAGGTAATTGGAGCTTCACCTTTAAAATCATTCCAAGTAAATCTAAAATCTGGTTCCCATGACACCACTTCTTGACCCTGAACATTAAAAATGGTCAGTAGCGTTAGAAAAAAGAAAATGAAATGTGCCCTTTTTATAAGTCCCAATGATATGTGATTACCTTCTCTATATCTGGATGCAAACTATAGTGCACAGGGCAAGTATTTGCCGTGTGCACCAATATTTTTCTATTCTTATCTGAAATATCTTTTGGCAAATGCATTTCTACCTCTATTTTAGATATTCTTCTAGGTGAAGCCGCCATGTGTTTTGTTACGGCGGCGGTAGCACCTTTAAGGTCTACTTCTAACCCGTTTGCCTTAATACCCATCATGGTCAACATACAACTTGCCAAACCTGTTGCAACGGTATCGGTAGGTGAAAATGCCTGTCCCAATCCGTTGTTATCTACTGGTGCATCCGTAACAAAAGAATCGTTAGATTTTAAATGAACACACTCAGTTCTTAACTCACCGTTGTACGTTACTTTTGATGTCATACTACTCTATTGTTTTAATTCGTAAATCGTCTATCATCATAATATAAGAAGACTGGTTATAATACCCGGCAACACCTTTTCTTTGGTAATTGAACTTATTACCGCTATACTCCGTTTCACCAATAAATCTTGAAACATCGATCAAACTGTTATTGTAAGCCAATTTCAGTAAAAGGTCATATGTTACGTCAAATCCTCTAACGGCATATTTATCCGGATCGTCACCAAAGCGTTTTCTATAACGTTCAACAAATGAATTATTGGCCACCTGGCGATTTACGGAAGGATATGTAAATTTTAAATTAGACAAATGTGTATTTGAAATTACATCGTTTTCAAAGCCCGAGTTCATATCGGTCGTAAACATTCTTACACTTACTTTATCTTTACCTAACAAAGGATCAAAAGCGGTATTGTTAAATGAATTTAAAATAGAGACAACGCTGGCAATTAATTTGTAATTATCAGACTCTACAAACACCCAATTTGGAACTTGATCAGATAATAACGTTTGTAGTTTATCCCTGTTGATACCAATATTTTTCTCCTCTTCTTTAACTACGACCACTTTAGCAGAAGGAAATCTTTTAAGGATAGCATCTTTCTCTTTACTATTATCCTCATCCGCTATTATTAAAAGCGTTTCTTCCGTATGATTGGTCTCTACATAATCCAACATATGCTTCCACAGTACTTCTTCATCAGTATAGGAAAAGAATACATTGTCTAAACTTAAATCACTTTTGGCAGGTACGGGAGCAATTACAGGAACATTAAATTTTGAAGCCTGTACAGCAGTTTCTTTAAGCGAAGGCATATCCAAAGGACCAAAAACGGCACTATACCCTCCAAGTTGTTCTCCTTGTAAAATTTGTTTTGTTTTACCTAAATCTAATTGATTATCAAAAGTCTTTACATCTATGGAAACGCCCAAAGATTTCATAGAATCAATAGCGACCAACGCTCCAGAATAAAGGCCAAGGCTGTATTTTAAACTATTTCTATTGTCAATAATTCTTTCTGTCTCTTCCTTATTACTAAGGTCAAGTTTATCTAACCTGAAAGGTAACAAGAACAATACTTTGGGTTTTACGGCAATATTTATGCTATCCAACAAGTTTACCTTATCTAAAACCAAGGCATTTCTCACTTCAAAATCACCAACTTTGTTTTTTGGTAATTTTAGGACCATACCAGCCTTTAGACCGTCCTTTAAATCAGGATTCAAGGCTACCAACTCTGCCCATGTCATCCCGAATTTTCTAGTCAATCGAAACTCGTTCTGTTTTGGCTTTACCTCGTAAAAAATGTAGTTATCCGTATTAATTTTCCCAGTCTCTACTTTTTGCTCAGGAATACGTATAACCATACCTTCTTTTAATCCGCCACGTTCCGTTATCTCTGGGTTTAAACGAACAATTTCATCTGACTTTACCCCAAACTCCTTTTCCAAACGATAAAAATTCATTTTGGCAGGTACGGTGTATGAAGTATAAAGTTGGGTTACCTGGTTCTTTACGGTACTACCGGCCATTTTGGGCATTAATAGCTCATAGCCTTCAGACAAATAGTTATTTGCTGCGGACAGACCCGGATTCAATTCTAGCATACGTTCAATAGTAATACCATATTTATGGGCAATACTCCACCTAGTTTCCTTTGCCGCAACAATGTATTTTTCTAAATCACCTTCATCTTCTACAACTTCTGCGACTTTGTGTGCGCGGTATTTAGGAATACGTAAATCCATTTTCTTTTGAAGTGGCGAAGCATACAATTTTGGGTTATATTTCTTTAGCTCATCTTCCGTAATATTATACAACTGGGCAATACCGAAAATAGTTTCCTTTTTCTTTACACGATGCTCTGTATAACCAATTGGCTCCCTTGTTTTAACCGAATCTTGAACGACCGTCGTTTTTGTTTGGGCAGACATGGTCGTAGGCGTATTGGAAATAGGTGCGCTTGTTTGCTCCACTATTTTCTTACCCGGCACTACCAATATCGTATTTGACCTGAGTTTTTGACCTTCTTTGATTTCTTTGTTGTACTGCAGTATACTTGACGTTGAAACTCCGTACATTTTAGAAATGCTTTCTAGTGTTTCTCCTGATTTTACTTGATGCGTATTGAATTTTTGTGCCATTGCCGTACAGGACACCAATAAGCAAAACGACCCAATTAAGTAAATTTGATTGAACATGTATTTCATACTATTCCCATTCTATTGTTGCTGGTGGCTTTGAACTTATATCATATACGACACGGTTGACACCAGGGACTTTATTTATAATATCATTTGATGTTTTTTGTAAAAACTCATATGGTAGGTTCACCCAATCGGCAGTCATACCATCCGTACTTTCTACAGCTCTAAGCGCTACACATTTTTCGTAGGTACGCTCATCGCCCATTACACCAACACTGTTTACAGGTAATAACATGGCACCTGCTTGCCAAACTTTATCATATAAATCCCATTTTTTTAATCCGTCTATAAAAATGGCATCTACTTCTTGTAAAATAGCCACTTTCTCTGGCGTGATATCCCCAAGAATACGAATTGCCAAACCAGGACCAGGAAAAGGATGTCTACCCAACAATGCCTTATCTATACCCAAACTTGCCCCAACCCTTCTTACTTCATCTTTAAACAACATCTTCAAAGGCTCCACCACTTTCAATTTCATGTAATCTGGCAAACCACCAACATTATGATGACTCTTTATAGTTTGTGACGGACCACCGGTTGCAGAAACAGATTCTATAACATCAGGATAAATAGTACCCTGTGCCAACCATTTTGCATTCTCAACTAAATGTGACTCATCATCAAAAACTTCTACAAATACACGACCAATTGTTTTTCTTTTGGTTTCTGGATCACTCTCTCCAGCCAGATCATCCAAAAAACGTGCCGAAGCATCCACACCTTTTACATTTAAGCCCATACCCTCGTACTGCTTCAATACATCGGTGAATTCATTTTTTCTTAAAAGACCGTTGTTTACAAATATGCAATGCAGGTTTTTACCTATCGCCTTATGTAATAATACTGCTGCAACAGAAGAATCTACACCACCAGATAATCCTAAAATTACCTTCTCATCTCCAATTTTTTCTTTTAACTCTGCAACCGTTTTATCAACAAAGGCATCGGGGGTCCAAGTTTGTTCCATTCCGGCAATATGTACCAAAAAGTTCTCCAGTACTTGTTTTCCGTCTTTAGAATGATACACTTCTGGATGAAACTGAATTGCATAGGTTTCTTCTCCCTCAAACTTAAAGGCTGCGTTTTCCACATCATGGGTACTTGCCAATAACGTTGTATTCTCAGGTAGGTGCTTAATAGTATCGGCATGGCTCATCCATACTTGGCTACCTGTACCTACTTTATCAAAAAATGGTTCGTTTTCCTTAATAAAGCTAAGGTTGGCACGACCATATTCCCTTGTATTGGATTTTTCTACACTACCACCGTGAAAATGTGCCAAATACTGTGCGCCATAACAAACGCCCAACAATGGTTTTTTACCACGTATTTCAGACAGATCCGGGTGAACGGCATCCTCACCTCTTACAGATAAAGGTGATCCAGAAAGAATCACGGCCTTATACTCGGAAAGGTTTTCGGGTAATTTATTATAAGGTTTAATTTCAGAGAAAATATTTAGCTCACGTACGCGTCTTCCAATCAATTGGGTGTATTGTGAACCAAAATCTAGTATCAGGACTTTATTTTGCATGGGCAAAAATAGCAAAAACCAAATGTTGAAACCATCTTATTTCAGTTATATTTTTTAACAAATAGTTTTAAAATTGAAATTCCCTTACCGGCCATTTAATCTTAAAAAAAGATGAATTGTATTTTTCTTAACAATAAGTGTAGGAAAAATCTACCTATTTTTAGACACCATCAATAAACAACACTAGCCTTTTGAAAAATAAGATATACCACAGCTTATTTTTCCTAGGACTTATTTGTAAGTCTTATGGAAAAGTAGCCCACACAAGTTCTACCGAAAATCGCTTTAATGTAGATATTAACAATTTTCAAGAACCAAAAAACAATTTTACCATTAGTGGTTACATTACCGAAAGCGGTAGTGGAGAAAATCTCTTAGGTGCTTCTATTTATGTTCCTGAGCTAAAAAGAGGAACAACGACAAACGACTACGGTTTTTATTCACTTTCACTGCCAAAAGGTAAGCATACTGTTTACATTTCTACAATTGGGTACACTACAATTATTAAAAAAATAGAAATTAATAACGACCTCTCTTTAAATTTTAAACTTGAAACAGACACGCAATCACTTGATGAAGTTACAGTTAGTGCTGACAGTAAAGTAAAAGAAAGTAAGGTCACCCAAATGAGCAAAATACAGATCAACCCATCTACAGTAGCTGATATACCTGCATTACTGGGTGAAAAAGATGTATTAAAAACATTGCAATTATTACCCGGTATACAAGCAGGATCTGAAGGAAGTTCCGGTTTCTTTGTTCGTGGCGGTACGCCAGACCAAAACTTAATTATTCTAGATGATGCAGTAGTTTACAATTCAAATCACCTATTTGGATTCTTCTCTGTATTTAACGGTGATGCCATAAAATCCGTAGAAGCATTTAAAGGAGGATTCCCTGCCAGATTTGGAGGTAGATTATCATCTGTCATTAAGATAGACATGAAAGATGGAAATAAAGAAAAGATATCAGGTAAAGTAAATATTGGTCTTATATCTTCATCTATGCTTTTAGAAGGACCTATTAATAAAGGAAAAACATCATTTATTTTTAGCGGAAGACGCACCTATGCAGATGTTTTGGCCCAACCGTTCCTTTCTGAGGAAAATGGTAAAGGCGGTTACTATTTTGCCGATTTAAACTTTAAAATACATCATATTTTTAGCGAAAAAGATAAGCTATATTGGAGCAACTATTACGGCAGAGATAAATTTTATAGTTCATTTAAAGACCAGTTTACTGATGAAAAAGTGAAGCTTGGATGGGGAAACATCACCTCTACATTACGTTGGAATCATCAGCTTAACGATAAACTATTTGCCAACACGTCATTAATATATAGCAATTACGACTTCAATATATCTGATGAATATACAGACACTTATGATGATAATGTAGTTGAGTATTTATTTAAAACTAGTTCTGGCATAGAAGACCTAACTCTAAAAAGTAGCTTTGACTATTATCCAAATAGTAAAAATACATTGCGTTTTGGAGCAGAAATCACTAATCATAGTTTTACACCACAACGAGTACTTTTAAAAGACACGTATGCTGAAAATATAGACAAAACAGAAGAACTGAATTCTTTAGAAGGGGCTCTATATATAGAAGATGATTGGAAAATAACCGATAAGCTTAGGTCTTCGCTTGGTTTAAGACTAAGTTATTTTAATTATAAAAATACAAACTATATTAACCCAGAAACAAGGTTGGGTTTATCATATAGCTTAAAACCAGATTTGGCACTTAAAGCTTCTTATGCTAAAATGAATCAAAACATTCATTTATTATCTAGCTCTGGAATTGGACTACCTACAGATCTATGGGTCTCCTCTACAGATAACGTAAAACCACAAACTTCCCAGCAATTTGCCGTAGGTATTGCCAAAGATTTTTTTGAAAAAGATTATTCCCTATCCCTTGAAGGATATTATAAAAACATGAATGATATTATTGCTTACAAAGAGGGCGCATCATTCTTAGCGTTAGATAATCTAGAATCTGGCGCAGACTTAGATTGGGAAGAGAACATTACCGCCGGCGAAGGTTGGGCCTATGGTGCAGAAATACTTTTTAGAAAGCAAACAGGCAAGCTAACAGGTTGGTTAGGTTACACACTTTCATGGTCAGAAAGACAATTTGACGAACTGAACTTTGGTAATAAATTCTATGACCGTTACGATAGAAGACATGACATTTCCGCGGTGGGTATTTATAAACCTAGTGATAGATTTACATTTTCTGCTACTTGGGTCTTATCTACGGGTAACAACTACACCTTACCCAATTTGCAAAGAATTGGAGGTAATTTCCCTATTGGCGGTTCTAACTTTTTCAATAGAGGTTTACAAGATATTACAACGCAACGAAATAACTTTAGGGGAGAAACAAGCCATAGGCTAGATTTAGGATGGCAATTTCATAAAAAGAAAAAGAAAGGAAGAGAACGCACTTGGGCAATTTCACTTTATAATGCCTATGCAAGACAAAACCCCTTTATTTATACCGTAGACACCAAATATCCTAATTACAATGACCCTAATGGAACAGAAGAAAAAGAACTCACAAGAACTTCCGTACTTATTCTAATTCCTTCAGTAAACTATATACTCAAATTTTAAGATATGAGAAAAGCAGTACTCACACTATTAGGATTATATATTTTATTAATGGGATGTCAAAAAGTTGTAGATGCCGATGAACTTTTAGACACAGAAGAGCAGGTTTCAATAATTGGATACATTTCTCCGCACGATACCATTTTAAAAATATCGGTCACTAAGGCGTTACCCGCAATTGGCACTCCAATAAAGGCTAACCAAAATTACGCTTTTCCCGAAGAATTTTTAATTAAAGATGCCGTAGTCACCTTATCAAATACAGAAGGCAATAGTGTAGTTTTAAATTATGACAACGAAACAAATACTTACATTACTAGCGCCTCAAATTTAACTATTTTGCACGGTGCTACTTATAATTTAAAAGTAATTGTAGCAGAAAAAGAGTTTAATGCTTCTTGCCAAATTCCTAAAAAGTTAGACACAATAAATGAAATCATTGAATTTCAGCAAGACGAGTTTGGTTATGAACTTGCCGTAATCAATATAAACTTTAAGGATTTTGCTGATGAAGATAACTATTACATTTTAGGTGGATATATCAGTAGTACCATTCAATATGAGAATGAAGAACCATTTGAAGATATTTTTCCTTTATTTTTTAATGATGATGAATTCTTAACGGACAATTTAGGCAATGGCTCACAATTAAATGGTAAAACTCTAATTTATGCCCATAGCGAATACTACTCTGATGTATCGATAACCCTACAAGTTGCCCATACCGAAAAAGTACTTTTTGATAATCTAAAAGCTTCTCAAACTAATAGTGATGCAGATGGTAATCCATTTGTAGAATATGTAATTGCTCCTAACAACATTTTAGATGAAGGTGCCATTGGTGTTTTTTCTGGATACAGTGTTACTGAAAAGGTTATCGACCTTAAAGATTAGTTATTGCCATTATATCTCTATTCTACATAAAAATAATGACTAGCTTAGCATAAGATGATTTGACAATACTATTTTTTCATGAAACACATTAGCGCAATTATTTTTGGAGCAGCAATTGTTATAGCCGCATATTTTTTGGGCAACGCATATATACAAAGGGCAAACCCGCCACAAATGATATCCGTTACCGGTTTGGGCAACGAAAATTTCACCTCTGATTTAATTGTTTGGGAAGGTCAATTTTCTACAAATAGCACTGTATTAAAGACTGCTTTTGATCAATTAAACCGTGACAAGGAAATTGTACGTCAATATTTAACCTCAAAAGGCATTGATGCAAATAGCATAATTTTTAATAGCGTGCAGACTACAGAAATGCGAGATAACCAATATGAAAATGGTAATTACGTTGGCAGTATGTTCAGGGGCTACCAATTAATTCAAACCCTAAAAATAGAATCTGAGGATGTTGCTTTAATTGAAGGTGTGTCTAGAGAAATAACAGAATTATTGAATAAAGGGGTCCAGTTCAACTCTTCACCACCTAGATATTATTACACCAAATTAGCGGACCTTAAAATTGAAATGATTTCAAAAGCTACCGAAGATGCCAGAATACGTGCAGAGAAAATAGCCGAAAATGCAGGCAGTAATTTAGGTGATTTGGTTTCTGCCAACATGGGCGTATTTCAAATAACCGGTCAAAATTCTGGTGAAGACTACAGTTGGGGCGGTGCATACAATACCTCATCTAAAAACAAAACAGCGTCTATAACCATGCGTTTAGAATACAAGGTAAAGTAATGCTTTACTTTGATCAATGTCATTTACCGATCTGGTAAAGAATATATTAAATATAAAAGCCCAGTAATCACCCGGGCTTTTCATTCAACCAATTATCAAACCGAATACTTAAAAAATCTTTTTCATAACAATCCGTATTCACACACTAAGTCGCAACATTTACACTAACCTTACAATTGTAAATAAACTTTGCAGATGACACCAATTTCCTGTTGTATTGACTATCATATAACAATATCTTTTTTATAATGATATCTCCTTAATTATTATCACAGTATTTTTACTATTTACAGACATTAATATGATCGATTCATTTTTTGAAGAATTAAGTACCGAATTACATAATGGTGTTACCGAAAAAGGACACCCGTTCAGATTCATAACCATGGCAACGGTAGGCAACGAAACTACTGCTCGCCTACGTACCGTAGTGTTACGAGAGGTTAACAAAGATTTACGACTAACGATTTATACAGATAGCCGCACACAGAAGATAAAACACATTGCGGAAAACAATCAGGTAAGCTTTCTACTCTATCATCCTGAAAAAATGCTACAGCTAAAAGTGGAAGGTACAGCTGAAATGGCAACCAATCTTGAAAGATTAAAATCAACATGGCAAAATATTCAACCCAACAGTAGAAAGGATTACATTACAGAAACTAGCCCAGGTACAACAATTAAGAATCCGGATCATGTGGAATATGTTGAAGACAAAAACTATTTTACCATAATCGATATTTTTCCAACTAAAATTGAATATCTAAAACTAAAAAGACCTAACCATATTAGAGCTCTTTTCACAAAGACCGATAACAACTGGAAGGGTGAATTCCTAGTTCCTTAATTGATATAGAAATATAGATTTTCCTTTTCTTTCCCAAAACCTATGAGACTATCTTCAGGTGAAGCCTGTTTTACTACAGATGGACCGATAGTTATTTCAACCGATTTTTCTTCTTGCAATTCCGAACCGGTTAGCGAATAATCATCTACGGAAAGTATAATTCGATCAGGATACAGTAAACGCACGTTACCGGCATACGTAACGTTGGGCAGTACCCATTGATAGGCACCATAATTCTTACTCAACTTATTAGCAACTGGACCAAAACCAAAATGGACAGATGAAGGTATGTTTAATACTCTTTCTATTGGTGTTCTTATGGTTTGAATTCCAATAACGAGTACAAACAACCAATACCCAAGTGTAACGACTTTTTTACTATTCCTAATATTAACTTTCTCTAACAGCAAAACCACAAAAGGGATAAAAAGGGGCAATAACCATCTAGTCTCCACTTTTTTGCTTTGAAAAATGAGAAAAAATAAACCCAATATGAGCAATTGGGTAAAAAACATTTTAACAAACCAATTGATTTTCAACCTGTTAAAACTTAATTTTTTAGACAAATAGCCAATACTGAATATTGCAATAATTGGAAACATCAATGCGAACAACCCTTTTAAGTAAACTATAATGGGTAACAACGAAAAGCCCGATTTCGCTTCTTCTATTCCTATTTTCTCTTCTACACTAGATGCCAAAAATGTTTGAAATTCACCAGGACCTAATAACCAATAAATATGTGGCGCTACAATTAAAGCAGAAACAAAAACCGATACCAATATTTTAGGGTTGAAAACAATTGCTCTTAATTCCTTATCCCAAAGTACAACCAGCGCAAAGGTTACCAGAAAAAATGCATAATTGTATTTAGACATCATGCCCATACCTACATACAAACCAAGTAAAAGATAATTTGTAATAGATTTCCTTGCTATTAATATTTGTATGCAGTAATAAGAAGCTATAACACTGAAACATAACAAGCTGGTATGCGAAAGCCTACGAAAGGTAAAATCTATATATACAGGTATAAAAACCAATGCCAGCACGGCCAATTTAGATTTGTTAGCATCTTTAATTCGCAGTCCAGAAAATTTATATAACAATAACAATGTACCCGCAAACAATGCCCCTCTTAGTGAAGAGAATGCCAACTTACCTACCCCAAATATGTTGTTAAAACCATATTGTAACCATGTGTAAAGTGGTGGTTGATCATCATAACCCCAACGAAGCCATTGCGAATAATATGCTTGCTCGGCATCTTCTAGCTCTAACGCACTTTTAAAAAAAGTGATCAATGCAATGGCCAAAAATGAAAGTATGGCGAGTATCGCTATTTTATCTAGTGATACCTTTTTTCCCACCATTTATTTTTGTGTGATAATAGTAAAACTTAAATCTAACGGATTTAAAGCTTCAAATAACATAGGCACTAAATCTTCGCCATATGCCAAATAAAATTCTGAAAAGTTAGATTGTCGTTCTTGAAGAGATTGATTGGGAAACATTTCATTTTGTAGTTCTGTCATACGTACTACATGATCCTTTAACTTTCTTTTCTGTGCTTGCAGTAATCGTTTTTCTAAAGCATCCAATCCTTTTTTTTGCTTTACTTCTTGTGCTTTTACAGCTCCTAGAAAAGATTTATCGGTCTTTTCCGCTAGTTCATACATATTTTTAAACTGCTCATGAAGTAGTTTCTTTTGTGGCGAAAAATCAATATCTATATTTGAAATTTCTCGGATCTTTTTGTTGATAAGGCTATTTTGTTTTAAGAAAATGTCTGCCTTTGAGATATTCATTTTCTCTAACTTATCGGCTTGCTTCTCGGTAATGATCAACGCTGAATTTCTTACCAATAAAATTGGAAAAGGAACATTCATAGCTTCAAAAGCTGCCTTTAATTCTAACCAATACGCAATTTCACCGCCACCACCAATATAACAAAGGTTAGGTAAAATCACTTCTTGGTATAAAGGTCTAGCAATAACATTGGGGGAAAAACGCTCTGGATGAGCATTCATTTCAGCTACCAACTCCTCTTTTGTAAAAGAAATGGATGTTTCGTTTACAATATATTGCCCTTTACTTTCTATGATTCTTTCTCTTATACCTTCCTTTAAATAGAAATAATTGATTTCACGCGGATTAACCTGTACCGGATAATCAGATGAAATAGCTTCTATTTGGGTAATGCTTTCAGATACTTTCTTGAACGCCGTTTGTTCAAAAATATCTTTCTTCATGTAGGGCACAAGTGTATTTTTTAAGTCAACATCATCACCATCAACAATAACTAATCCGTAATCCTTGAAAATTTCATTTGCCAAAAATCGGGTTGCATCGGTTAGATTACCATGCTTTAAATACGCATTTTCAAATAGGTCTTTTAACACCTTAGCGTTCTTACTGTCCCCAATAGTTCTGGAATACAGCGAAAAAACCTCTTCTAAACCTTCCGTTGGTAAATGCCCTACTGCACCAGATGCCTCTTTGTTCCACTGAAATTTCAATCCTTTGAAGTTGAAATAATTTATTTCATCAAAATCATGATCTTCCGTAGCCATCCAATAAATAGGCACAAAATTACTATCCGGAAATTCTTTTTTTAATTGCTTGGTCAGGTTAATCGTAGAAATGATCTTGTACAAAAAATACAATGGTCCGGTAAAAAGATTTAACTGATGGCCGGTAACTATGGTATAGGTGTTTTTCTCTTTTAACAGCGCTATATTAGCAGCTGTACTGTTAGAAGTATCAGTACCTTTATATTGGTTTTGCATTGAAGAATACAGAACATCTCTTTGTTCTTGGGTAAAATGCTTTCCCTTTTCTTCTATCTGACCTTTAAATCCTTCAATATCGGGAAACCGATTATATAATGGCTTAAGCTTTGTATCCGCTGCAATGTAATCGCAAATTAATTTCGAAAAATAACCCGTTTTAGCTAAGGGCAAACAATCAATATCCATATAAAAAGTAAATACTTGGTAAATATAAAACCCTTTCGTTTTACATTTCCTAAATATAAGTTAATTACCGTTAGTATAAATTGTTGGAATTCTCGTCAAAATACGCGGTAATTAGGTTTCAATTTGTATTAATTTTAATAGATTTGGCTCACTCACAACACAAATTACTATATGAAACTAATTCTACGCTACGCATTACTTTTTATTCCACTTTTAGGTTTGGCCCAATTAAAATCTCCGTCAGAGTTTTTAGGCTATGAACTAGGCTCCCAATTTACAAGACATCATGAAGTTGTTGATTACTACCAGTATTTGGCCAAAGCCGAACCTCAGCGTATGAGCCTTATGGAATATGGTAAGACCAATGAACGCAGACCTTTACTTTTGGCTACTATATCTAGCAAAGAAAATATGCAAAACCTTGATAAAATCAAGGAAGAGCATATGAAAGGAATCAATGGCGAAGGTTCCCCGGATAAAGCTATCGTTTGGCTTAGTTATAATGTTCATGGCAACGAGAGCGTAAGTACCGAAGCTTCAATGCAAACTATTTATGATCTGTTTACTACAAAAAGCAGCTATCTAGAAAATATAGTAGTGCTAATTGATCCGTGTATTAACCCAGATGGTAGAGATCGCTATGTTAACTGGTACAACCAATTTGAAAATACCCCCAACCAACTAGACCCTAACAGTAAGGAGCACCATGAACATTGGTGGAGCGGTCGAAGCAACCACTACATGTTTGATCTTAACAGGGATTGGGCTTGGCTTACGCAAGTTGAAAGCCAGCAACGCTTAAAGCAGTTTAATAAATGGTTACCTCATGTTCATGTAGATTTTCATGAGCAAGGTGTTGACAACCCGTATTATTTTGCTCCTGCCGCAGAGCCTTTTCATGAGGTAATCACAGATTTTCAAAGAGAGTTTCAAGAAACTATTGGTAAAAACCATGCTAAATATTTTGATGAAAATGG
>JAHDDL010000024.1:13973-63955 GCA_020629415.1 Maribacter sp.
AGTTTAGTAATTTCATCAAACCAGCCAAAAAGTACCTTGGTCAAGGTATTATTTGAACCAATGGCAAAATTAAGTGATTCTGTTACCTATGATATTACTGCATGGTCCTTACCTTACGCATACGGATTGGATGCTATTGCCAGCGAAAGCAATTTAAACGGCTCATCTTCCGTACTAAATAAACCTGTAGCAACTAGTTTTGATGCTGACAAGTATGCCTATTTAGCAGACTGGAACAGTATGAAAGATGCTAGATTTCTGGCAGAATTATTACGTAACAATGTGCGTGTACGTTACGCACATAAGCCTTTTACCTTAGACGGTATTTCTCATGATCGCGGTACATTAATTATAACAAAAGGTGATAACAAGCACCTAAAAAACTTTAATGAGGTTCTTAAAACAGCATCTACCAATCACTCTAAAAATTTAATTTCCACCAACACAGGTTTTGTTGAAAGCGGTAAAGATTTTGGCTCTGGGTATGTTGATGTAATTCAGAATTTAAACATTGCCGTACTATCTGGAAAGCCTACTTCAACGCTTCGCTTTGGAGAAATATGGAACTTTTTTGAACAACAACTAGACTACCCGATTTCTGTATTGGACGAAGCCTATTTTGACCGTGTCAACCTTGCTAAATATAATATCTTAATACTACCTGACGGTCGTGGGTACAACAGTTTTTTAAGCTCTTACAATAAAGAAAAAATTAAGGAATGGGTAAAAAATGGCGGTAAACTTATTGCCATGGGCGGAGCAATTGACGGAATTACAGCATCGGACAAAGATTTTGAAATTTCCGAAAAAGAAATGCCGAAAGATTCTTCTTCCACAATTGAATCTTATGAAATTTCTGAAAGAGAACAGATCAAATCAGCTATTACAGGAGCTATTTTTAAGGCTACCGTAGATAACACAAATCCTTTGGCATATGGGTATAACGATACTTATTTCACCCTTAAACTAGGTGCACGTTCCTATAATTATCTAGAAAACGGAAGTGCTGTTTATTTAAGTGATGGCGCCAACGAACCTGTATCTGGTTTTGCCGGTAGCGAAGCAAAGAAAAAGATTGCCGAAACCTTAATCTTCGGTACCGAGGATATGGGTCGCGGTCAAGTAATTTACATGGTAGACAATCCTTTATTTAGAGGTTTTTGGGAAAATGGAAAACTATTTTTTGCCAATGCCTTATTCATGGTTAAATAAAAAAATATGAAAGAGTATAAAGTTGAAACGCTTATTTTCTATTCGAAATTTACGTTTGATAAAAATCATTTAGCGAAATCATCTAACAAAGCAATTCAAGAAAAATTAAACGAATACGCTAAAAATGGCTGGCGTTTGGTATCTACCGATACTACAGAATTTGGAATGGCCATGTATATTTATTTATATTTTGAAAAGTAATTAAATTAAAAATCAACTGGATTAGATATCCCTGAAGCAACGTTAATTGTTTCAGGGATATTTTATTTTATGGTTGCATGGCACTCTTTCCAACATATTTGCATGTTTTACGTTTAAAATATAAGACACTGAGCTATTAGTGCAAAAACCACCACCAATGCCAAACGACCAAGAGCAAATAAATGCATTAATGCAAAAGTTAGAACTGCTTTTAAAAAAGCAGCAAGACTTTAATATTGAGGTAAATGAAATTCGTAGGGATATTCAAATTCTTAGAAATACACAGGCAATAAAATTCAACGAAAATACTTCTGAACATACCACTAAATCTTCAGAAGTTACTATTGAAAAAGAGGATGCATTAATTGATAAAGCAGTTGAAATTGAAACACCCACTCCTGTTCAAGCTCCAATAGAAATTGCTTCTATACAAGAAGAGCCTAAAAAGATTCCTGAAAAGATAATAAAGCTTCAAAAAGGCAAATCTAACCTAGAGAAGTTCATTGGTGAAAACCTAATTAATAAAATAGGGATATTGATTACCGTAATAGGTGTTGGTATCGGCGCAAAATACTCTATTGAAAATAATTTAATTAGTCCGCTTACCAGAATTATTCTTGGCTATTTGGTAGGCTTGGGCCTTTTAGGATTCGGATTTAAATTAAAAGCCAAATATGAGAGTTATAGCGCTGTTTTGGTGAGCGGTGCATTGGCTATTCTTTATTTTTTAACTTATTTGGCATACGATCTTTATGGGCTATTCCCGCAAATAGCAGCTTTTGGCCTAATGCTTCTATTTACCGTTTTTGGTGTGGTTGCGGCCATCAACTATAATAAGCAGATCATTGCACATGTTGGTCTTGTAGGCGCTTACGGCGTTCCTTTTTTATTAAGTAACGATTCTGGTAACGCTACCGCCCTATTCAGTTACATTGCTTTGATCAATGTTGGTCTTTTGGCAATTTCATTTAAAAAATACTGGAAAGCTCTTTACTACGTTGCCTTCACCTTTACATGGCTTATTTACGGATCGTGGTACGCATTCTCAAGTTATGATGAAGATTTTATTATGGGCTTTAGCTTCTTAGCAATATTCTTCTTTTTGTTCTATGCCACATTCTTAGCTTTTAAATTAATTAAATCAGAGAAATTTCAAGTTGCAGATATTATTCTGATCATGCTAAACTCGTTCATCTTTTACGGCTTTGGTATTGCTTGGCTCTATGATTATAAAGGCGGAGAGTTTTACCTAGGCTTATTCACCCTATTGAATGCATTTATTCATTTTGTAATAACGGTAATTATCTTCAAAAGAAAATTAGCCGACCGAAAGCTGTTCTTCTTAACATCTGGGTTTGTACTTACGTTTATTACCATAGCGGTCCCTGTTCAGTTAGATGGCAATTGGGTAACGTTATTCTGGGCTTTTGAAGCCGCTTTATTATTTTGGATAGGACGCACCAAAAAAGTCAAATTCTATGAATATCTATCCTATATTTTAGTTGCTCTAGCATTCTTTAGTTTAACCATGGACTGGGCAGCAAGGTACTCTTATATGAATACTAAAGATGAATGGAATCTATTATTAAACACTACGTTTTTAACATCTATACTTTGCGTTGCCGTATTTGGATTCATGAGTTGGATACAAACAAAATTCAGCACTGAAAAACCTTCAATAGTTCAACAGCTAATGACCTTTGGTATTCCCGCTCTGTTCATAGGAACCCTCTACTTTGCATTCTATCTTGAAATTGAACAGTATTGGAACAATGCCTTTCAGTTATCTAAAATTGAAATATCAAGTACATCTGGCCAATACCCTGAATACAACTACAATCTCAAAGATTTTGAAGCTATTTGGTTAATTCTTTATACCATGTTTTTCTTTGGCGTTTTAAGTTTTGTACATATTTTAAAAATCAAAAACAAGATATTAGGTATTGTAGCCTTAGGCGCTGCGCTTTTAACAACTTTCATATTCCTTACAAACGGACTTTATACCTTAAGCGAGCTGCGTGAAAATTACCTAACCCAGCAACTTACGGAATTTTATAATGTAGGAGCATATAACATATACATACGCTATATTTCTTTTGCATTTCTTACATTTCTTCTATTCGCCATTTATAAATTAGCACAGCAAGAGTATTTAAAATTCAATACTAAAATTCCGTTTGAAATTCTAATGCATACCACCATTATATGGGTTTCAAGTAGCGAATTATTAAATTGGATGGATATATCCGGATCTGATCAGTCTTATAAATTAGGTCTTAGCATACTTTGGGGTGTTTATGCCCTTTTATTGATCGGTCTTGGTATTTGGAAAAAGAAAAAACACCTACGTATTGGTGCTATTGCCCTATTCTCTATTACTTTGATCAAATTGTTTTTCTATGACATATCATCGTTGAACACTATTTCTAAGACCATTGTATTTGTGTCATTAGGAGTATTATTATTGATTATTTCATTTCTTTATAATAAATACAAACACATTATTTCTGATGAAACTAAATAGTTTTCTAACCATAATTGCTATTCTGTCGATTTCATTTTGTTTCGCACAGATGGATTCCTATTCCAAAAAAATAGAATTAAAAGGAATAGACAGTCAATGGCATGCCATAGAAATACCAAATGATGTATTTTCAGAAGTGAATACCAATATGAGTGACATTCGTATTTATGGGGTCACCGCTAACGATACTATTGAAGCACCTTACCTTCACAAAGTTTCTAAAGCAGAAAATTCTAATTCAGAGATATCCTTTAATTTATTGAACAGCGTCAATACCCAAAAAGGTTATTACTATACCTACGAACTGCCCCAGAAAGAAACTATTAATGAGATTCTATTAAACATTGAAGACCTTAATTTTAATTGGGAAATTACCCTTGAAGGAAGTCAACATCAAAAACAATGGTTCACTATTTTAGAAGACTATCGCATTTTATCGATTAATAATGACCAGACAAACTATTCGTTTACCACATTAAAGTTTCCAGATGCAAATTATAGATACTACAGAATACTGATCAGAAGTACCGAAAAACCGAATCTGGCATCAGTAACTATCTCTAAAAAAGCAAAAAAAGCTGCAGAATATCGTAATTATATCATACAATCCTTTAAGGTTTCACAAGAGGAAAAGAAAACAATAATAGATATTGAACTAAATAAACGCGTTCCATTAAACTTATTAGAATTAACAGTTGATGACAAAATTGATTATTACCGATCTATTTCTATTCAATATTTAGCAGATAGTGTAAAAACGGATAAAGGATTCTATTACAACTATAGACCATTAGCTACCAGGACACTTTCATCCATGGAAAATAATAGTTTTCAACTACCTGGAACCTTAGCAAATAAAGTTCGAGTAATTGTTGTAAACAATGACAATCAGCCTTTAAAAATATCAGGGACCAATGTAAAAGGTTATGTGCATACTTTGACCACACGTTTTACAGAACCGGCTACATATTATTTAGTTTATGGCAAACAGAACGGTAATTTTCCCAATTACGATATTACCAAAACCACCGTTTCATTACCTGACACCATTACAAAACTAAATTTTGGCAGTGTGGAAGAAATACCAAAACCCCAAACCGAAACAACAGACCCTCTTTTTGAAAACAAATGGTGGTTGTGGCTTATCATTGGGATAGTAATTGCCCTATTAGGCTACTTCACTATTGGGATGGTAAAGAAAGAGCTTTAATGGTTTTAGTAAAAAAATCATTCCGAAAATACGCTAAATTAAAATCTACAAACAGTTCTCCATAGTTTGCTTGACCTATATTTTATTCACCTCTCTCTGATCTGGGAATCAACAATTAAACCATTGTTATATAAATTATAATATGATGTAAAGGTGGTTGATTTAATTTTACTTATTAATAGGCAAAACCTTCATGAAATTATAACGTAAGTAGTGTGATGAAATATTATATTCTATTACTGCTCCTACCTCCAACGGTTCTTTTAAGTCAAAAAATAGACCATCTTGTCTCCTTTAGAGATATGGGTAGTGAAAGGTATTTCCGATTTAATTATGACAATGATTTCTTCGCTGAATCAGATAAAAATTAAACACAAGGTTATAGTTTTGAGTATGTGGATCCAAGCTTATCCCAGAACCCGGTAAACCATATAATCTTCAAGATAAAAGGTAATTACTTTACCTACGGATTAGCATTAGAGCATATTGGCTATACACCGAGTGATTTTGTAAATTCTGACATACAACTTGATGATAGACCTTTTGCCGCAGCTATCTACTTTAAGAGTTTTGTTGTTGCAACAGATACCATTACCAAATCAAGACTATCTCAATCATTAAGCTTAGGACTTATTGGTCCAGGGGCATTTGGTAAAGAAATGCAAACAGCAATTCATAAACTTATCGAAAACAAAACTCCCGGTGGTTGGGATAATCAAATCCAGAACGATTTAGTGTTGAATTATGAAATTGGCTACGAGAAACAAATTTTTAATTATAAAAACATAGTAAATGCACAAGCAATATCTTCACTACAACTAGGAACCTTATTTACAAATGCATCGGTGGGATTTAATTCTACTGTCGGACTATTAAATGATCCGTTTTCTAGAAACAGTACACCATCGAAGTTTAAATTTTATGCTTTTGTACAACCAACCGTTAATGTAGTTGGTTTTGATGCCACCTTGCAAGGCGGCATTTTCACCAATGACAATCCTTATACCATTTCTTCGAAAAATATAGAAAGGTTGACCGCACAAGTCGACTACGGACTCATACTCAAATACCGAAAACTGTATTTAGAATATACTCGAACAACGATTACCAAAGAATTTACCTCTGGTAATTCTGCCAATTGGGGCGGTTTTAGAGTGGGATTTCTATTTAATTAATTACACAACTGGCTCTCCGTAAAGGTCAAAGTCAGCCGCTTCCGTAATCTTTACATTTACAAACTCTCCCTGCTTTACGTAGTGCTTAGTAGCATCTATTAAAACCTCGTTATCCACATCTGGCGAATCAAACTCGGTTCTTCCGATAAAGTGGTTTCCTTCTTTACGATCTATAATACAACGAAACGTCTCCCCTACTTTCTTTTGGTTCAATTCCCAAGATATTTGAGATTGTATTTCCATGATAATATTAGCACGCTCTTGTTTTACTTCTTCCGGAACATCGTCTACTAAAGTATAAGCATGAGTATTTTCTTCATGACTGTAGGTAAAACAACCCAAACGTTCAAAACGCATAGCGGTTACCCAGTTTTTAAGAATCTCAAAATCTTCTTCTGTTTCACCAGGGTACCCAACTATCAATGTAGTCCTAATGGTCATTTCAGGTACCGCTGCCCTAAATTCCTTAAGTAACTTGGTAGTTTTAGCTTCTGTGGTACCTCTGCGCATACTTTTAAGAATACGGTCAGATATATGCTGCAATGGAATATCCAAATAGTTACAAACCTTGGGTTCCCTATTCATTACATCTAGCACATCCATTGGAAAACCAGCCGGAAATGCATAATGTAAACGTATCCACTCTATACCTTCTACCTTTACCAAGGCTTCTAAAAGCTCGGCTAGATTTCTTTTCTTATATAAATCTAATCCGTAATACGTTAAATCTTGAGCAATCAAAATAAGCTCCTTTACACCTTTGGCGGCAAGCTTTTCCGCTTCTGTAACCAATTCTTCTATAGGTGTGCTTTTATGCTTACCTCTCATCAGTGGAATTGCACAGAAAGAACATGGACGATCACAACCTTCCGCAATTTTTAAATAAGCATAATTTTTGGGTGTCGTCGTTAATCGTTCTCCAATTAATTCATGCTTATAATCTGCACCTAAAGCTCTTAATAGTCCCGGTAACTCGCTTGTACCAAAATACTCATCTACATTAGGAATCTCTTTTTGCAAATCTGGTTTGTAACGCTCGCTCAAGCAACCGGTAACAAAAACCTTATCTACTGCACCTACTTCTTTCTTTTGAACATATTCTAAAATGGTATTAACACTTTCCTCTTTTGCATTGGCAATAAAACCACAGGTGTTAATTACAACTATATTTCCTTCTTCTTCATGTACAACTTCTTTGTCGTTGGCCTTTAATTGGCCCATGAGTACTTCAGAATCATAAACATTCTTTGAACAACCTAGAGTTACTACGTTGATTTTGTTCTTCTTAAGAGTTTTTGTCCTCATAATTTAAATTGGGGTGCAAAAATACGATTTGGCTATTTAAAAACGTTAGATATGGACAAATTTACTTGTAATCTTTATTTGATTGCAGTTTATGTACACCCAAATCTTAAATTAACCATGAAATTCTCCCAATATTTCAGGCTGTTTGCCCTATCTCTAATTATAGCATCGTGCTCCAGTGATTCTGAACCTAGTTCAGAGACCGGAAAGAGCGGTACACCCCCGGTAACGGCAGCAATACCCACAGAAACCTATTTCCCTCCTATATCACGATCTAATGAATGGGAAACCATATCAATGGAAAACTTAGGATGGAACGAAGATGAACTAAGCAACCTCTATTTCTTTTTGGAAAATAACAATACCGATGCCTTTATAGTGTTAAAAAATGGGCGCATAGTGATTGAAAAATACTTTGGTGATTTTAAGTCCGATGATAACCATGCCTGGAATTCCGCTGGAAAAAATTTAACCGCCATGTTAACAGGTATCGCCCAAGAAGAAGGGTATTTGGATATTACGGATGCAACTTCTACACATTTAGGTGAAGGCTGGTCTAATTTGCCTTTAGAACAAGAAATGAACATCACCATAAAAAATCAATTGACCATGACTACCGGTCTAGATTATACCGTAGATGATATTTTTTGTACCGAGCCCCAATGTTTGAATTATTTAAACGAACCAAGCACTTTCTGGTATTACCATAATGCACCGTATACCTTGCTAGATAATGTCATTGCAAATGCCACGGAAACCGATTTTAATTCATATTTCTCAAAAAAAATAAAAGAACCCATTGGTATGCAAGGCTTGTTTCTTGAAATTGGATACAACAATGTGTTCTTTAGTTCTGCAAGAAGTATGGCACGTTTTGGCATTCTTAATTTAACTAAAGGTAACTGGGACGGAATTTCAATTCTCGATGACCAAGATTACTTTAATGCCATGACAAACACTTCGCAAAATTTAAATCTTTCTTACGGTTATCTCTATTGGTTAAATGGCAAAAGTAGCTTTAGATTACCAAGCACCATAGATGAATACTCCGGTAGCCTAATACCCAATGCACCTGACGATCTATATGCCGGACTTGGACTTAACGACCAGAAATTATATATGGTACCAAGTTTAGATTTGGTAGTTGTACGCATGGGCGGAGCAAGCAACGAAGAACTTTTAGGACCTTCTAGTTTTGATAATGAAATTTGGGAATTACTAAATGCCATCATGGAGCAATAGCATTTGTATTTATTTAAGTAACTTCTTGATCACCTAGTTATTACTTAGCTAGTAACAATGCTTATTTTTGTATAAAATTGCAAAATGGATTTTAGAAGCATTGCCGAAGAAAGATATACGACCAAAAAATACGATGCCACAAAGAAAATTTCCGATTCACAGATCGAAGATTTAAAGCATATATTAAAACTAAGTCCGTCTTCTATAAACAGCCAACCTTGGCTGTTCACCTTCGTATCTAACAAACAGATAAAAGACCAATTAGCCGACGCCTCATATTCCAATGCCTCTAAAATTAAAGATGCCAGCCATTTGGTAGTATTCAGCGTATTGGACAATCTTGAAGAATTTGAAAAACGCGTTGAAGAAAATTTACATGAAGGTTCAATTAAATTTTACCAGCAAGTTGTAAAACCACAACCTGAAGAGAAAACTATAAATTGGCTGTCACAACAAGTATATATTACTTTAGGGTTCTTCTTGGCAGCATGCGCTACCATGAAAATAGATTCTACGCCAATGGAAGGTATAGAACCTAAGAAATATAAAGAAATTTTAAAAATTGAAAATCACAAAGTTCTCTTCTCCGTTGCTTTGGGCCACCGTCATTTAGAAGACAACACACAACCAAGCTTAGTCGGCAAATCTAGATTGGGCGCTGATGTAGTCATTCAATCCATTGATTAATTCAGCATCACTTTAGACCTCTTTTAAAAGCTTAAAAACTGTAATTTCTGGCCTAACATTAAAACGTACTTGTCGTAAACAGCCCAAAGCACGATTAATGTAAAGGGTTCTCCCATCTTTTAAATCTTTTATACCTGCATCATAATTTTTGTTTTTAACAGGTAAAATAAGTGGTGGCAGAAAAGGTGGTTTAACCTGTCCGCCATGGGTATGACCAGAAAGTATCCAACCTTTAAAATTATTCCAAACGGGAAGATCACATACATCCGGATTATGACATAGGGTAATATTTGCTTTAGTGGGGTTATATTTTTCTATAGTCTTTTCTGGATAAAAATTACTTCCCCAAAAATCATCCATTCCTAAAAAATTGAGTCCGGCAATCTCTACCGCATCATTACGCAACATGGTTACCCCTACATCTTCTAAACTCTCTGTTATATTTTGTGCTACCGGTTCCTCTACAAAATCAATTCCGTAGTCATGATTACCCAATATCCCAATAGTACCCAAAGTACCTTTAACAACAAATTTTAACACCTCTCTTAATTGTGTTATTTGCTCATTGTCTTCATAGGTAACATAGTCGCCAGTATACACCACAAAATCTGGGCGTAACTCTTGAGCTTCTTTAAATGCATCTATAATATATTGATAATCAAAAGAATTACCGATATGAACATCACTTATTTGCATTAGCGTTTTCCCAACTAGTGCATCTGGCAAATTCCTTAACGGCATTTTTAGATGCACAAATTGAATCCAAAACGGTTCTATCTGCCAACTATATAATCCTGTCAGTAAACCCAAACCCGCTAGCCACCGAAAAGACTTTTTTATAAAGCTTCTTCTTTTCATTTTAAGCCATCAAATTTAGTTTTGGTAGTCTTTTGGTAACACTCGGTTTGGAAACTTTTCTTCATAAGATTTACCTAATCTCAATAAATTTGCTTCTGAGAACTGTTTTCCTATAAATGTTAAACTAATTGGCTCACCAGATGTTTTATAACCCATTGGAACCGTTAAGGCCGGATATTTTGCAACAGCTGCATAACCCGCATGATAATTATTTATGGACAATACGGCATCTAGCTTATATTTATCCAGCGCATTATCAAAGAATGTGCGTCCATTTTTTTCAAGATTAGATTTTATCTCTTCTAACTCGGCAGTTGTGGTAGAATCATTAATTATCCCTTCAAACAAAGCTTGCCCATATGGAATTCTAAATAACGAATCTAAATTATTGAATGATACCGCATCTGAAATTGAAGAAATTTTAACCAATTCAGGATTTGCATGTTGTTTAAGATAAGACTTTAAATCATTTCGCATATCTATATTCAAAATACTTAAAAAACCGTTCATAGCTACTTCTGGTGGAGTAAATTCAACTATTGTTGCGCCAGCTTCTTTTAATTCCTCTATGGTCTTTTTATAAATACTATCGGTTTGCACCAACTCTTCAATTACACCTAATCTCATTTCAGAAAAAGGTGTTGCATGTAAGCCTGCCGATAAAATACCTGGATAATTTTCTTTTACAGAGGCAGCATCCAACTCATCATATCCCAACATAGCAGATAATAAAATGGCATTGTCCTTTACATTCTTTGTCATAGGACCCGGAGTATCCAATGTACTGGAAATAGGCACAATACCCGATCTACTCAACAAACCAATGGTAGGTTTTAAACCAACTACGGAATTTTGGCTACTTGGCGATAAAATTGAACCTGAAGTTTCCGTACCTACGGCTGCCACTGCATAATTTGCAGCAACGGCCGTACCGCTACCCGAACTTGAACCTCCTGTCTCAAATACCTTACGCCCATACGGATTAAGCGTTTGGCCGCCATAGGCACTATAGCCCACGGGACAGCCCGAGCATAAAAAATAAGCCCACTCACTTAAGTTGACCTTACCTAAAATTAAAGCCCCATTCTTCTTCAATTGCCGAACTATAAATGAATCATCAACCTCATTATTCATTAAAGTAATTGAACCTGCAGTGGTTTTCATACCCAATGTATTTATGTTGTCCTTCAGTAAAATAGGCATACCATAAATAGGGTGTTGAGTCTGCGTTGCTACCCCTTTCTCATTCAGCCTATCTAACTCTCGCGCTTGTTCTACTACATCTTCATTTAAAGCTATGACCGTATTTAACGTAGTTGCATTATCCAACTCATATTTATAGATGCGATATAAATAAAAAAGTACTAGCTTTTCATATGTAAGGTTGCCTTCTTTAATATGTTTACGTATTGTAAAAATATCCTGCTCCAAGATCAAAGGGAGCAACTTCTGATACTCCGCTTCCGTTACCTTAGAAGTTTCTTCATATAGCGGTAGAAACACTTCATTTTTATCTAAAATTTTAGATTGTATCAATTTGTACTGCATACGCCCATTTTCATGATCGGCATTAGCGGCAACCTCGGTAGAATCATTATACGGCATCCAAAGAACTACATTTTCATTAATAGTTTCTTGCTTGTTTTTACAAGCACTTAATATAATAATGACCAGTAATAAAACATGCTTTTTCATACCATTATCTATTTTTAGTTTGTAGTGCTTTCCAGCTATTAATATCATTTTTGTTCAAACGAACAAATTCATCTTTACCTTCCTTTTCAGCTAACTTCATTGAAATCTCAGATGCCTTTATAGCTTCTTTATACTTTTTTAAATCTGCCAATAATAAGGATTTAACTCTATGAAAGAAATAGGTATCCCCATCCATTTTTATTGCCTTGTCAACAAAGCCAAGAGCTTCTTTAGCCTTCATACCCTGTTCTTGATAATATCTAGCAATTTCGTAATAGGTTTGTGCGGTGGGTTCAGTTGAAAGCATTTCATCTATTTGCTCTTGCATTATAGACTTAGTGTCAAATGTTAGTGGGATAGTAATCTGGGTTGTTCCCCAATTCAAATGCATAGATGCACCGTTATGATTAATATTATCGAATGAAATTAGAAAGGTCTCTTGAAAATCTTTTTTATGAGAAGGAACAACTTTAATACGCAAAGCATCTTCTTCCGCATTATAATTTGACCTACCATCTCCCCAATGTGTTATATTTTTATGAAAAGTAATTTCCCACAGGTCTTCTTCAGGAAAAGCGTACAAAGCATAGGTACCTTTGGGCAATGTTTTACCATCTATTATAACAGCTGTACTAAAAGATATTTTAGTAGATTCATTGGCACCAACCCTCCAGATACGACCATTAGGAACTAGCCCAGGTTCACCGTTGGGTTGATTTCCGAACAGGATTCGTCCTTTTGCAGATGGTCTTGAATATGCTATTGTAATTTTAGAGAGTCCGACGTGTTGTTCGATCTTGGAGAACGGACTGGCTTTTGGGTGGTTCATTTGCCCCCAACTCAGTTTACATAATAAAAGAGGAAAAATGAACCAGCCGTATTTCAATTTTAAATTTTAAAGAATGAATCTACAAATTCGTACTTATTGAATGCTTGCAAATCTTCAATACCTTCCCCTACACCAATATACTTCACCGGTATCTTAAATTGATCGGATATACCGATAACCACACCACCTTTTGCCGTACCATCTAATTTGGTAATTGCCAATGCAGTTACCTCTGTTGCTTTTGTAAATTGTTTTGCCTGCTCAAATGCATTTTGTCCCGTAGAACCATCTAGCACCAACAATACTTCATGTGGCGTATCTTCAACTACTTTTTGCATAACACGTTTAACCTTGGTCAACTCATTCATTAAGTTGATTTTATTATGTAAACGCCCGGCAGTATCTATGATAACCACATCTGCATCTTGGGTAACGGCAGAACTTAAGGTATCAAAAGCAACAGAAGCGGGATCACTACCCATTTGCTGTTTTACAATAGGTACATCTACCCTATCTGCCCATACCTGTAACTGATCAATAGCAGCTGCCCTAAAAGTATCCGCAGCACCTAATACTACTTTTAAACCTTGGTTTTTAAACCTATGTGCCAGCTTACCAATAGTGGTGGTTTTACCAACACCATTTACACCAACTACCATAATTACATATGGTTTTTTATCTTTTGGTATTTGAATATCGCCTGTTTCGCTGTCGTTAGTCTCAGAAAGAAGACCTGCTATTTCAGCTCTTAAAATAGAATTTAGCTCATCTGTACCTACATACTTGTCACGAGCAACCCTTGCTTCTATTCTTTCTATAATCTTTAATGTAGTATCTACACCAACATCTGAAGAAACCAGTACCTCTTCAAGATTATCCAATACGTCATCATCTACTTTAGACTTACCGGCAACTGCCTTTCCTAACTTAGAAAAAAAGCTAGTTTTTGTTTTTTCCAAACCTTTATCCAAGGTTTCCTTTTTCTGAGAAGAAAATATTTTTTTAAATAAGCTCATTGTTTATCCTATGGTTATTCAAATATAAAAATTAAAAAGCCCCTTTCGTAGGAAAGGGGCTCAATAACTACTAAAAGTTATATTTCTTATTTCTTGGCAATCCAAGCATCTACCAATTCTGGTGGCATTACTTGTTCTACAAAAACGTAAGCACCTGATTTTGGTGACTTAACCATTTTTATAGCTTTTGTCAATCTTTTAGAACTTGTCTGTAAACTTGCTACGGTCTTCTTAGCCATGACTTATATTATTTTGTGATTCTCTAAAATGAAAATCTATTTAATTTCTTTATGAACGGTCATTCTCTTAAGAATAGGATTGAATTTTTTAATTTCCAATCTCTCAGGAGTGTTCTTCTTATTTTTGGTAGTGATATATCTTGAAGTACCTGGTTGACCAGATTCTTTATGCTCAGTGCATTCTAATATAACTTGTATTCTATTACCTTTCTTTGCCATCGTATCGCTCTATTTTCCAGATTACTTAATAACTAATCCTTTTGCTTTTGCTTCTTTTAAAACAGCAGATATACCTTTCTTATTGATACTTTTTAAAGCTCTTGCAGAAACTTTAAGTGTTATCCAACGGTCTTCTTCTGGAATGTAAAAACGTTTTTTAGAAAGATTTACATCAAATCTTCTTCTAGTTTTATTAATGGAAAACGAAACATTGTTCCCAAACATCGCCTTCTTACCCGTAATTTCACAAACTTTTGACATCGTGCTGACTTTTTCTTTTAAACAGGGTGCAAATTTATATCTTTTTTATCGATCCAACAACAATAAAGATCACATTTTTAAAATTTCTTTTTGAAGGAGCTCAAAAGCCTTATTTACAGACTTTTCCACAACCCTCTCGCGGGTGCTTCCCATTTGAAATTCTTGCACATAAGTAGACACTGGACCATTGATAGCGATAAATACCGTTCCTACATCTGCGTCTGAATCTCCTTTTGAAGGTCCTGCGTTACCAGTAGTAGCTATTGCAAAGTCGGTTTTCATTAAATCTTTTGCCCCTTTTGCCATTGCCAAAGCAACTTCTGCACTTACCACAGAATGCTCATCCACAATATTCTTGGGCACATTTAACACATTGATCTTGGCCTCTGTAGCATAACTGACCACACTGCCTTTAAAATATTTGGATGCACCAGGTATAGAGGTTATTTTTTCTGCAATTTTACCACCGGTAAAACTCTCCGCAGTGGACAAAGTCAAATTTTTATCGGTCAACAATTTTGCAACGGTCTCCTCTATACTTTCATCATCCTCCAATCCAAAAACAATATCGCTTATTAATGGATGTAATTTTTCAATTTCGTTGTTTATAGCAGACTCAAGCTCATCATAATCCGGTCCTTTACCGGACAAACGCAATCTTACCTTACCCAGATTAGGTAAATAGGCCAACTTAATGTTTGAAGGCAATGCATCTTCCCAAGCCTCTATACGTTTGGCAATAGCACTTTCCCCCATACCATAGGTCACTACGGTTTTATGGATAATATGTGGTCTTTTATAATAAGCCGCCAATTTAGGAATTACAGATTCTTTCATTAGGTGCTTCATTTCAAAAGGCACACCGGGCATTGAAACAAACGTTACTTCATTATGTCTTATTAACATACCGGGCGCAGTACCATTGGCATTATGCAAAACCTCTGCCTTGCTTGGCACCAAGGCCTGCATTCTATTGATATCAGAAATAGGGGTGTTACTTATATATTTGGCGAACAATTCTTCTACATGCGCCAATACCTCTGCATTCTCTACAAGTTCATCATTAAAGAACTCACATAAGGTATGCTTGGTAATATCATCTTTTGTAGGTCCTAGACCGCCTGTAATTATAACGATATCTACACGTTCTAACGCATCTTTAAAAGCATTTAATAAATGTGTACGTTCATCTTGTATAGAGGTGATTTGATAAACTGAAACACCGATCTTATTCAGTTCCTTACCAATAAATGCGGAGTTGGTATCTATAACTTGACCAATGAGAATTTCATCGCCAATAGTAATTATTTCAGCAAGCATTATAACTGAAAGTCATTTTTTAATTCTGCCACCACTTGATTTATATCTGTCTTTAGCATTGGAAATCTTTTCTCGATCTCTGCCATATTGGCCTCTTGCTTTCCCAAGGTTTCTAATTCTAGGGCTATAGCACGAGTTTGCTCCATTCCCAACAAATCTACATTTGGTTTTATTTTATGTGCAAGTTTGTACACTTGATCATGGTCTTTTTCTTGAAGTGCTTTTTCCAAAGCTTCCAAATCTTCGGGTACTTCTTCCAAAAAAACAGAAATAACAGAATTTATAAAATCCTGATCCCCCTCTGCCATCTCGTTAATCTTATCCAGGTTATAAATCATTATTTAATTTTTAAGGTAAAAAGCTCTTTATCTTCCAAACTACCCGTAAGATAGTCATTTGGACTTATTTTGCCAACACCTGCAGGTGTTCCGGTAAAGATAATATCGCCTTTTTTTAACATAAAGAACGTTGAAACATAGGCAATTATTTCATCTATCTTCCAAAGCATAAAACTTGTATTGCCGTCTTGAACAACTTCGCCGTTCTTTAGCAACTTAAAATTAAGGTCATTAACATCTTTAAATTCAGTTTTAGGTAGCCACTCTCCAATTACCGCCGCACCGTCAAAACCCTTGGCTTTCTCCCAAGGCAACCCTTTTTCTTTTAATTTAGATTGTAAATCTCTTGCCGTAAAATCAATTCCCAGTCCCACTTCATCATAATATGTAGGCGCAAATTCTTTACTGATATGCTTACCAACTTTTTTGATTTTCACCAAGACCTCAACTTCATAATGCACATTATCCGAAAATTCTGGAATATAAAAATCTTGCTGTTTTGGCAATACCGAAGAATCTGGCTTTATAAATACAACAGGTTCTTCTGGTCTTTCGTTCTTAAGCTCATCAATATGTGCTGCGTAATTTCTACCTATACATATAATTTTCATCGGCACTTATTTTTTCTTTGACAACTTTAAACTAATGGCGGGTATCAAATTTTCATTGTTGCCCGGTGCTTTGATCGCAAAATCATTCCATTCACCCATACCATAGACCATAGTTTTAAAGTTTTGGTTCTTTTGATATACAGCAGCAAATGTAGGTGCAAAACGATCTTCTACCACTTTTTTATTTGTTATGGCATGTTTATAGGTATTGGTATACCAGTTGTACGGGAGGAAAATCCACTCTAGCCCTATGTACACTCCTTCATCTGGCATTCTTATACCCATGCTTGAAAGATCTATTGAAACATAATCTTCTTTTGTAGAACTCTCTAAAATGATACTTTTACGAATTAGATCATGGTTTGGCTTGCGTGTCTTCTTATCTACATCATACACTCTAAGTCTAAATTTAGACGACGCCCTTTTAAACTTACTGTTCTGCTGTACATGAATAGTTATTTTCTCCAAATATTTCTTAGCAGCGCCTATATTAGGAAAATACAATGCCAATACCCAAGGGGTCTCCGCAGAAGAAAATCCGCTCTTTATACTATATGAACTCACAGGATTCAATACCTGCGAATCTCCTAAACTTTGAGAAACCACCACTTCTTCCAGCTCAAAGGTCTCTTCTTGCATGTAAATTTTCTTCTTTTGGGAAATTACTTTTGCCGATATGATAGTATCCTTAAAACCTAAAGCGGAAATATGAACTTCTTTTTCCAAGTACGTTTCAGGTACATCAATATAAAAGTATCCTTCTTCATCACTAGAAGTTCCCTTTAGGGTTTTCAAAAAACTGATATTGGCATAAGGAACAGCGGTTTTTGTTTTATCATCATAAACGTGACCTTCTACCAAAACTTCCTGAGCATGACCCATGCACATTACCAAAAGAAACAACACTACACAAATTCTCATCTTCAACTTAATTTATTATTCAGCTTGCTCAGCTTAATTTGTGTAAGAATCTTTTTTGTGTACAATGGAAAATCCGCATTTAGCATCCAACCAAAATAACCTGGCTCATTTTCCAACACTGCATGAACCTTTTTGCCCTTATGTTTACCGAAGGCAAAGATTTCTTCTTCATCTTCATCCAAGGCAATAAAACCTGCGAAATCTACCGATTGTTTTCTTCTAGAAAATTCTGATAGTTTTTTAATATTGTTTTCTAGATCGGGATATCTATCTAACTGAGAAAGCAACACCTCATAGGTAGCATTGGTGTCTGCCGCAGCACTATGGGCATTTGTAAGATCTTTATCACAGTAAAATTTATAGGCAGCTTCTAGGGTACGTTTTTCCATTTTGTGAAAAATGGTCTGTACATCTACGGATACCGTATTTTTCATATCAAAATCAATACCTGCACGTAGCAATTCTTCTGCCAGCAAAGGAATATCAAATCGGTCTGAGTTGAAACCGCCCAAATCACTATCCTTTATAATTTTATAAATTTCTTTAGAAAGCTCTTTAAATGTTGGTTCGTTGACCACCTTTTCATTGGTAATACCATGTACGGCAACCACCTCTTCCGGTATTTCCATTTCAGGGTTCACCAACCATGTTTTACTTTCTTTATTCCCGTTAGGGTATACCTTTAATATCGCTATCTCAACAATACGATCTTTTGCTACATTGACCCCGGTCGTCTCCAAATCAAAGAAACAAATAGGTCTGGTAAGCTTTAATTCCATACAAGTTCTACTTTCAACAAAAATACACTTTCGTTTTTAGCCATATAAAGTTACTTGCGATTAATTTTATTTCAAAATTAAAAATGCAACGAAAAAACAAATATTTTGAAATATTCATTTTATTCATATTTCACGTATAACAACTTATACATATGCTTACAAAAAGAAACCTTTGAAATAACAAAACACCCCGTTATACAATTTGTATAACGGGGTGCTGCAATTATAATATTACTTTAATTACACTTCTCTATTTATATCCCAAGCTTCAAGATAATCTGCCACAGCTTTTGCGAACATACTACCCAAAGCACCATTTACGACCCTATGATCATAACTGTGAGATAAATACATTTTACTACGTATACCTATTACATCGCCTTCCGGTGTTTCTATTACGGACGGAATTTTTCTAATAGCACCCAATGCCATAATACCTACTTGTGGCTGATTGATAATTGGCGTTCCAAAAACACTACCAAATGTACCCACATTGGTAACGGTATAGGTACCACCTTGTACTTCATCAGGTTTAAGCGCATTGTTTCTAGAACGGTCTGCCAAATCATTTACAACCTTCGCTATGCCCAATAAATTCAATTGGTCGGCATTTTTAATTACCGGCACGATCAAATTACCATCAGGTAGCGCTGCCGCCATTCCTATATTTATATTTTTCTTTTTTATAACAGTATCGCCATCAACCGAAATATTCATCATAGGATATTTCTTCAATGCTACGGCAACGGCTTCCATAAAAATTGGGGTAAACGTAAATTTCTCACCTTCCCTTTTGTAGAAAGCGTCCTTTATTTTATTTCGCCATGTAACTATGTTGGTTACATCCACCTCTATAAAACTCTGTACATGTGCAGATGTTGCTACACTATCTGCCATATGCTTGGCTATCAATTTACCCATTCTGGACATGGGTATTACTTCATCGCCACGAGAAACTTGCGTCTTCGGTTTTTCAGGAGCCGGGGTGCTCGCCGGTTTTGGCGCAGTAGTACTAACCGGAGCTACCGGTGCAGTTTTAGCAGCAATATCCGGTGCCGCAATTTTTTCTTGTACCGGTCGCGGGGCAGCAACCTCTACCGGTGCCTCTACCCTATCTTGTACAACTGCTTTTTCTGGAGCAACCGCCTTTTCAACAGGCTTGTTATCCCCTGTTTTAACAAAGTTCAATATATCATCTTTTGTTACCCTACCATCTTTTCCTGTTCCAGGAATTGTTTCGAGCACCTCAAAAGAAATACCCTCTTCTTTTGCAATGTTCTTAACCAACGGAGAATAAAAACGATCAGAGGTTCCGTTTAATTGAACCGTTGCCGTTTCCGCCCTTGCATGCATTACCGCAGATTCTGCCACGGCAACCATTTCTTGAAGAACCGGTTCCGGCTCCTCTATATGTTGTACATTATTAGTGGTATCGCCCAAATCAACATCACCACCTACCTGAATAATAGCTACTGTTTGACCAACTTCTACAACATCATCAACATTAAAGCATTTTTCAATTAAAACACCATCTACTTCACTTGGCACTTCACTATCAACCTTATCCGTAGCAATTTCAAAAATGGGCTCATCCATCTCAATTGTATCACCTACCTCTTTCAACCATGATGTCAATGTTGCTTCTGCAACACTCTCTCCCATACGCGGTAGTTTCAATTCAAATTTTGACATATCGATAATTTAAAGCTTGTTTTGTTTATGTTTTTTGCAAAAATAATAAAATAAATACCTTTTTATTGATATTTAAACGAAAAACAGCCGTTAATCTTGTCTTAACGACCCTTCAAATGGAACTCTATTTAAAATACTCCTGCCCAAAGTTACCTCATCTGCATATTCCAATTCATCCCCAACCGCTATTCCTCTTGCTATGGTAGATGTTTTTACTTCCATCCCTTCAATTTGTCTAAAAATATAGAAATTAGTAGTATCACCTTCCATAGTAGAACTCAACGCAAAAATCAATTCCTTTATTACGCCCTTTCTTACTTTGTCAATCAAAGTCCCTATTTTCAAATTCTGAGGACCTATACCTTCCATTGGTGAGATTTTACCACCTAATACATGATACTTACCTCTAAATTGCCCTGTATTCTCAATGGCCATTACGTCCCTAATGTCCTCAACCACACAAACCAATGCACCATCCCTTTTAGGATTTGCACATATTTCACACAACGCCGTATCAGATATATTGTGGCAATTTTCGCAAAATTGAATCTTACTTCTTAAATCTACCAATGACGTAGATAGATTTTCTGTACGCTGCTCTGGTTGTTTTAACAAATGCAATACCAAACGTAATGCGGTTCGCTTACCAATACCAGGTAACTGTGAAACTTCATATACTGCGTTTTCTAATAATTTTGACGAAAAATCCATAGGCTTATATGGCCATAAATTTACGATTAAACTTAATAGACCAATCGTATAGTTTTCTTAAAATTAACAAAAACACGAACATAGTCACTACCGTTAGCTTCTGCATTATGCCCAAATTCATATTGCCCCATAATTTTATTAGGAAGCGATCTATTTGACCTACGTCATTTAAGTTTTTGTAATTTGCCGCAAATTTTACAACATGAACGCCTCTCATATCTTACTACTCATTACCGGTTACTTTGTATTGCTTTTGATTATTTCATACTTCACAGGGAAAAACGACTCTAATGAAGATTTTTTTAAGGCCGGTAAACAATCCCCTTGGTATTTAGTTGCCTTTGGTATGGTAGGAGCTTCGCTCTCTGGTGTAACATTCATCTCCGTACCTGGTTGGGTAGACGCTTCCCAATTTAGCTACATGCAGGTTGTTTTTGGATATTTTTTAGGGTATTTGGTAACAGCTTTTGTATTATTACCTATCTATTATAAACAGAACGTTACTTCAATTTACGAATATTTGGATGATAGATTTGGCTTTGTAAGCTACAAGGTAGGGGCTATTTCATTTTTCATATCTCGGGTACTTGGCGCAGCGTTTCGGTTGTTTTTAGTTGCCATTGTTCTACAGCAGTTCGTATTCGATGCATGGAAGGTTCCGTTTGAAATTACCGTTATTCTTTCTATTTTACTCATTTGGATATATACTTTTAAAGGAGGAATTAAGACCATAGTCTGGACAGATACACTACAGACCTTATTCATGTTAGTTTCAGTAGGACTATCTATATATTTTATATTGGATAAAATGAACTGGACATTCATTGAATTTCTGAACTCAGCAGAACTAGGACAATACAGCAAAACATTTTTTACCGATGACCTTTCTTCTAAAAACCATTTGATAAAATCATTTTTAGGCGGAATGTTCATCACCATATGCATGACCGGTCTTGATCAAGATATGATGCAAAAAAACCTCACTTGTAAAAATTTAGGCGAAGCTCAGAAAAACATGGTCAGTTTCAGTGTAGTTTTGGTACTAGTCACTTTTATTTTTATGTTACTTGGAGCTCTACTTTTCATTTATGCGGATGCACACAATATTGCATTGCCAATGATGGACGGCTCACCAAAATCCGATCTTTTGTTTCCAGAAATAGCTTTGAACAGTGGTCTAGGCATAACCGTGGCAGTAACTTTTATGTTAGGTTTAATTGCCGCGGCCTACAGTAGCGCAGACAGCGCGCTTACATCACTGACAACTTCTTTTTGTGTAGATTTTTTAGGTACCGAAAAGAAATCTGATGAAGTAGCGAAAAAAACGCGCAGAATTACACATATTGGTATGAGCTTGCTTTTAATTTTAGTGGTAATCTCTTTTAAATATATCTTGGATAAAAATGTAATTGACGGGCTACTAACAGTTGCCTCTTATACCTATGGTCCTTTGTTGGGATTATTCTCTTTTGGCATCTTTACCGATCATCAGGTAAAAGACAAATATGTTTGGGTCGTTGCACTTGTTTGTGTAACCATAATTCTACTTTTAGCAAAGTTGCCAAATGACTTTTTTGGTGGTTATATCTTCGGTTATGAACTATTACCGTTGAATGGTCTGCTAACTTTTGTAGGATTATGGCTAATCCGCAAAAAAAATACTACCGCTAAAATTAACGATATCGCTTAATATTGATGCGTACTTAAAAGAACTAAAGTACACGCTATTTCAAACGCTATACCATTGTCTTTTAGTAATTTATAAAACTCAAGATTTTCAGTTCCCGGATTAAAAATTACCCTTTTTGGAGCCAAAGAAATGATCTGTTCATAATATTCTTCTTGTCTTTTTGGATTTATATATAGGGTTATTGTATGAATATCACTAATTTTGTCTAAATTATTATTGATATTGACACCGGAAACCTCACCTTCTCTTAATCCATAAGCCAAGGTTTCTATACCCGAATCTACTAGTCGATGTATTGCAATATTGCTATATCGATTTGGTTTTAAGGAGGCTCCGAAAACTAGGGTCTTTTTCATAATAAAAAAATGTTAAAAGTTTACTTATATGTAACTAATTAGGCAATATTTCGTCTATTAGTAAAGTTTGATACTCTTACGAGTTTAAAAAATTGTTGGTAACGCTATATGTTTATAGTTAATGGTTAGTGTTTAGTATAGCCTATCAGCATTTGAAACCCGGCTTCCAATTTATTTTGGAATGTTCGGGTTTCTTTTTTTTAGATATGCTGTTAAAAGCAATCTTACTACCACAGATACAAACTGCTTACATTAAACGCAAGTTGCAGTAACATTGAAAACATTTTTACGTCTATTACTATATATAGGGATATTTAATACAGAAGATTGGTTGGTTTTTTCTTTTTAAGTAAAACTATATAGCACCCATAGCCAAAACTATGGGTGCTTTATTTTTACCATCTAATAATTACACTGCCCCAAGTAAAACCACTACCAAATGCAGCCAAAACCACCAAGTCGCCACTTTTTACTTTACCCTCTTGCCACGCCTCTGTAAGTGCTATTGGAATAGATGCAGCCGTAGTGTTACCATATTTCATGATATTATTGAAAACTTGGTCATCACTTAACTGAAATTTCTTTTGAATGAATTGTGAGATTCTCAAATTAGCCTGATGCGGTACCAATAAATCGATATCGGTAGATTTTAATTTGTTTTTTTCCAGACCTTCCACAATTACTTCACTGAAACGTACCACCGCATTTTTAAAAACAAATTGTCCGTTCATATATGGAAAGTAAGATTCATCGTTAGGATCGTTGTCTTCCATAATATCCGTCACCCATCTATTACCCATGCCAGGGGCAATTAAAGATAGTTCTTCTGCATGCTGGCCCTCTGAATGTAAATGTGTAGACAAAATACCTTTTGTAGCATCTTCTTCCCTAGTCAATACTGCCGCACCGGCACCATCTCCAAAAATTACCGATACCGCCCTGCCTCTGGTAGTCATATCCAGTCCATGAGAATGTAATTCTGAACCAATAACAAGTACATTTTTGTACATACCCGTTTTTATATACTGGTCTGCTATAGAAATTGCATATACAAAACCGGAACATTGATTACGTACATCTAATGCCCCTACAGTTTTAATACCCAAATCTCTCTGTACCAATACACCCGGACCAGGGAAATAATAATCTGGACTCAAAGTAGCAAATACGATAAAATCTATGTCATCTTTATCTATACCTGCCCTTTCAATAGCTATTTTAGCCGCTTTTACACCCATAGAAGTGGTAGTATCGCCATCACCTCTAACCACATGTCTTCTTTCTTTAATACCGGTTCTTTCTTGAATCCAAGCATCATTTGTATCCATCACTTTTGACAAATCATCATTTGTCACTACATTTTCAGGTACATAATGACCTAAGCCGATTATTTTTGAATTATACATAGTAATATTTTAGTCCTGATCTAGTCCAGGTTGAATTAGTGTTGCAATATAAACAACTATTAAGAATTTTTTTGAAAATATAACTATCAACCTCTTAACTAAAAGCATCAAAAAACTTAACTCAAATACTTCTTAAAATCGTTAACCTTTATATTTGCCTTAAGATCATGCAACAAGTTGTATAGACCAAAAAATGTACGGTTCATATATAAGAAATGCTTTGAACCTCTATTACCGTTCATTTTACGTATTTGCTTGTCCGATGAGAATTGCTCTCCCAATGCTGCAATTTTACCCCAAAAAACTTCATCACCAAAATTGAAATTGTCATTATGGAAAGGTGATGTAAACAAGCTTAACAATTGATAAAAGATAGATTTAAAAAACACTATTTCCTCTGCCGTATCAGCCGGCATCAAGATTTCTAGCTCGTAAAGTTTTTCTGTGAATTTTTTATCATCTGAGATTACTTCTGGTCTAGCAAGTTCAAAATAAGGCACATAAAAAGAATCTGGAACCTCTTTAATACAACCAAAGTCTATAGCTATAAGCTCTTCATTTTTACTTACCAAAAAATTACCCGGATGTGGGTCTGCATGGACTTTTCGCAACCCATGAATTTGAAACATATAGAAATCCCATAAAGCTTGACCAAGTTTATCTCCAGTAGCCTGAGAGAAACCTGTTTTTGTAAATTCACTTAGATGCACACCTGTCATCCAATCCATCGTAATAATGCGCTGACTTGAAAGATCTGTATAATATTTAGGAAAATTGATGTTTGGTATTACTTTGCACGCCTCTGTAATCTCTTTACTCTGAGCCACTTCCAAAAGGTAATCCGTTTCTTCAATTAACTTATTTTCAACTTCTTTAAAGTATTTATCAGAATCTTTTCCTTGCAAGTTGAACATACGAATTGCTATAGGCTTCACTATGGCCAAATCACTGCTTATACTTTGTGCAACACCTGGATATTGTATTTTAACGGCCAAGTTTTTACCATCTTTAGTTGCCTTGTGTACCTGACCTATACTGGCAGCATTTATAGAGTCTTTTTCAAATGTATCAAAAACCTCTTCTGGATATTTATCCAAATATTTTTTAAAGGTTTTACGCACTAACGGTGCAGATAACGGAGGCACCGAGAATTGCGACAATGAAAACTTCTCAACATAAGCGTTAGGCAGGAGATTCTTTTCCATACTCAGCATCTGAGCAACTTTAAGAGCACTACCCTTCAATGATTTTAATCCGTCATAAATATCTGCGGCATTATCTTCATTCAACTCATCTTTGGTAGTATCCGGATTAATAATTTTTTTACCAATATACTTAGCGTAATTACCACCAATTTTTGCACCAGTTCTTACCAACTTACTTGCCCGTTCTATCTTTCCGGTGGGTATTCTGTCTAGAGTTTTCATATTGTAAGAGTAAGATTAGGCAAACTTTTCTTTGTAAAGGAATTTTCCAAAATCCAGAATATTCTCCAATGGCGTATTATCAAATAAATCAAAAATTGTATTTACGGATTTTTCTATGGCCACATCTGTTTTTTCAAATGAAGCAGAGTCATCAGATTTCCAAAAATTCATTAAAAACATTGTCTGTAGCCAAGCACCTTCAGAAAATATTTGTGGATTATGTTTTGTAATCTTCAGGTTTTTGTCGGCATTGCCATCATTGATCAAACCTTTGGCAAATTGTTTGACACTTTTTCTTAAACCTTTTAACTGTTCCAAATTTTTAAGCGGACTGCCCGCATTATCCATAACAAACAATACATAGCTCCTATTTAAGGTAAGCACCTCAAAAAAAGTATAAAAGAATGTAAGCATTTTATCCCTATTGGTAAATTCTTGGTACTCCGCATTTTTATGGATTACGTTTATCGTATTCTCGAAAAAAGTATCCCATATTCCCTTTTTTAGAGCATCAATAGAACCATAGTACAGATAAAAATCCGATTCTTCAATATTGTTCACTTTACAGAATTTATAGACCGTCTTTGGTAATTTTTCGTGCTCAAGCACATAGTCCATAAACATAGTAATGATTAAATCTTTTGTTACTTTTTTAGCTTTAGCAGACATATCTAATTAATTTATTATAAGGTACAATGCAGATTTCACAGTTAGAAGTTTTTATGAAACATTAGCTTATATTTAATAAAAACGTGCTATCAGGTGATAGCACGTTCCTAAACAACCTAACCAATAAATAATCAACATGTGATTATGCTGTAAATTCTTTTTCATAGCAATTTCTCATAATCACACTACAAATATACGTTATGTTTAACTTTTTTAAATATAATTTAAACAAAAATATTTGTTAAACTTTCATAGGCTCATAACTGTCAGTTTGTCACAATAACCTATTGTGGTATTTTTTTTGACCAATAGCAACGAACAATCATTATTAACAATGGCCGCGCTGACCGTGGCATAAAAAATATAAAAAATGGCAACAGGTAAAATTAATGTGTCCGTAGACAACATTTTTCCACTGATCAAGAAGTTTTTATACAGTGATCACGAAATTTTTCTAAGAGAGTTGATTTCGAATGCAACCGATGCAACTTTAAAAATGAAACATTTGACCACTATTGGCGAAGCTAAGGTTGAATACGGCAACCCTATTATTGAAGTTAAAGCGGACAAAGAAGGAAAGAAACTACATATCATTGACCAAGGTCTTGGTATGACAGAGGAGGAAGTTAAGAAGTATATTAATGAAGTAGCTTTTTCCGGTGCCGAAGAGTTTTTAAATAAATATGAGGATACTGCCAAGGATTCTGGTATAATAGGACATTTTGGACTTGGCTTTTACTCTGCATTTATGGTTGCCCATAAAGTAGAGATCATTACAAAAAGCTTTAAAGACGAACCAGCAGTTCACTGGTCATGTGACGGTTCTCCTGAATTTATTATGGAGCCTGCCGACAAAGAGACACGTGGTACAGAAATTATACTTCATATTGCAGATGACTCTACCGAGTTTTTAGAAGATAATAGAATAAAAGAGCTGTTAAGCAAGTATAACAAGTTTATGCCTATTCCAATTAAATTTGGAATGAAAACAGAAACATTACCAAAACCAGAAGGTGCAAAAGAAGAAGACCCGGCTCCTACTAAAGAAGTAGATAATATAATTAACAACCCTAATCCGGCCTGGACAAAACAACCAGCCGATTTAGAAGCAAAAGATTACCAGGAGTTTTACAGAGAATTGTACCCAATGCAATTTGAAGAGCCATTGTTTAATATTCACTTGAATGTTGACTATCCTTTTAACTTAACGGGTATTCTGTACTTTCCAAAATTGACGAATGACCTCAATGTACAGAAAGACAAAATTCAGTTGTACCAAAATCAAGTTTTTGTAACAGATAATGTTGAAGGTATTGTTCCTGAATTTTTGACCATGCTACGTGGAGTCATAGATTCTCCAGATATTCCATTGAACGTTTCTCGTTCTTATTTACAGGCTGATGGCGCCGTTAAAAAAATATCTTCCTACATCACGAGAAAAGTTGCAGATAAGCTAAATTCCTTATTTAAAAACAATAGAGAAGATTTTGAGGCTAAATGGAACGATATTAAAATAGTTATTGAATACGGAATGCTTTCTGAAGATAAATTCTTTGACAAAGCGGACAAGTTTGCTCTATACCCAACTGTAGATGGTTCTTATTTTACATTTGAAGAACTACAAGAGAAAATAAAAAATACACAGACGGATAAAGACGGGAAAACAGTTATTCTGTATGCATCTGACAAAGAAGCACAGCATAGTTATATTGAAACTGCAAAAGCTAAAGGATATGAAGTACTGTTATTAGATTCGCCAATTATAGGTCATTTAATGCAAAAGCTAGAAGGTTCTAAAGAGAATATTTCTTTTGCCCGTGTAGATGCCGATCATATCGACAAATTGATCCAAAAGGAAGAAACTCAAATCTCTAAATTATCTGACGATGAAAAAGAGACTTTGAAAAAAGAATTGGAAGAAGCTATTACAGATAAAAGCTTTACGGTTCAGTTAGAAGCTATGGACAGTGATTCTTCTCCGTTCACTATTACGGAGCCTGAATTTATGCGCCGTATGAAAGAAATGCAACAGACCGGCGGTGGCGGTGGTATGTTCGGTATGGGTGCCATGCCAGAAATGTATAACCTGATTGTAAACACAAACCACCCATTGGTAAGTGAATTCTTAAACACGAAAACTGCGAAGAAAAAAGAGCGATTGATCAATCAGTCACTTGACTTGGCGAAGTTATCTAAAGGCTTACTTAAAGGTAAAGCTTTAACTGAGTTTATTAAGCGTAGTTACGAGATGGTGAAGTAACTTCCATTTCTTATAATCTTGAAAAAGCCACTACATTTTTTGTAGTGGCTTTTTTGTTAAATGTTGTTATCTTTCAGTTGAGAAACCATTGACCAAATGAAAAACGACTACCGTAGTAATCAATTTAAAAAACTACTGGATAACCTACAGCAAGAAAGTTGGCAACTAGAACTTATTATCTCTGGGTTTGCCATTTATGGTTTAATAGCTGGTTATGATTCTATAGATTTAGAATTATTAAAAGCTGTTCAAAAAGAGGAAGGTTTTACTAGTTTCATGTTAAGCACACTTTTAACCAGCATGCTAATTTTAATAATAATATTGTTAACCCATGTAGTCATTAGAGGCTTATGGATTGGCGCTAGAGGATTACGCTATGTATCTGGAGATATCGATTATAGAAATTTAAACTACTCTGAAAAATTCACCTCCTTCCTAAAAAACAAAGTAGGTGCATTTGACCATTATATTTCTAGGCTTGAGAATATTTGCAGCACCTTATTTGCGTTAGCTTTCTTAATGATTTTCTATTTAATTTCATTCTTTATGGTCATAGGTGTTTTGGCTGTGAGTATAAATTATCTTGAAATAATCAAATCTAATTCTGAAACGTTTTATGAATTTATAAAAGGTTGTTTCATTTTTATTTACGTATTCAGTATTCTATTATTATTGATTGATTTTTTAGGCGCTGGTATTTTAAAGAAGTACAAATGGACATCAATAATATACTATCCAATTTATAGGATATTTAGCTACATTACACTTTCGTTTTTATACAGACCTTTAGTATATAATTTCTTAGATCAGAAAAAAGCTCGATGGATTGGTATATTAATAATACCCGTTTATTTTATTGTTTCATTATTTTCTTCCGGTTTTGGAACATTACGATCTAACTACCTTGATCATGAACAAAATACTTCACAACAATTTACAGGTAAAGAAAACTACGAAGACCAATTATCAGAAGATACCGATATGGTGAACTTTGCCTCTATACCCTCTAAAATTATAGAAAAATCCTATTTACCGGTATTTATAAGCTATACTAATTATATGGAAGATGCTGTTTTTAAAAATGATTCTACACTTTTACCCGAAGAAGATGAAAGAGGCTTTGGCTTTCATTTAACTAACATGCAGTCGGCTTCAGGTTTAGTTAATTTTCATGTAACACCAATTGACAATCTTGAAAATCAATCCAAATATTTAAAGGTATTCGATTCTATTTTTGAACTTCAAATAGACTCGAAAAAACAAGTTTCTATTTTCAATTTGACTAAAAACAAACAAGAACAATTTGGTTTTGAAACGATTTTAGATATTGAAGAATTATCAAGAGGAAAACATTTTTTAAGGATACTTGGACCTGACGAGAAGGAAAAAGGAATTTTTGAAAAAGATACCTTAATTACCATACCCTTCTGGTACTTCCCAGAAAACAGCACAACGTCAATTAACCAACATAGCATTGTATTACGAGACAGCGTGACAACCAACTAAGACACAAAAGCTAACTACTGAATTTAGAAATAAGCAACAAACAGACGAAAAAATCATAGGTTACTAATAAATACCCTACGTTTTTAACCGATTTAATACCCGTTTGGTCAACTTTAAGTAAACCTTTTATCATAAATACTAGTGCTTTTTTTATCTTCACCACATGAAGGTGATTTCAACGAACATAGGAGATGCAGTAACTTTTGAATGGAACGGATTTACCGAGCAAACCGGTATCTTCAAATACCCAACTTCTAAGGCCTTATTTCTCACTAAAAATGATGTCAAAAATGACACTGTTATAGACCGTGTGCATCATGGCGGCGTACATAAAGCATGTTATCTCTTTTCTGCCGATTACTATGATTATTGGAAACAACTTTACCCTGAACTAGAATGGGATTGGGGCATGTTCGGTGAAAACTTAACCGTTGAAGGTCTTGATGAATCTAAAATACGTGTTGGCGATATATACAAAATAGGAAATGCCTTAGTACAAGTATCACAACCGCGAGAGCCTTGCTATAAACTAGGTATTCGCTTTGGCACACAAAAAATTTTAAAAGAATTTATTACACATAATCACCCTGGCACCTACGTAAAAATTCTAGAAGAAGGTCTTGTATCGGCCGGAGATGAATTTATACTAGTAGAACAATCTAGAAATACATTTACCACACAACAATTTTATGAATTGATTTTTGCAAAAGAAAAATCTAAAGATTTGCTAGAACTTTTCATGAGCAATGAAGCTGTACCACAATATAAAAAGGACAGGTTCAAGAAATACCTATCATAATTTTAATACACAAGTAATGAAAAATATTATTATAGCATTTGCCCTCATCCTTGGGCTTAAAACTCAAGCGCAATTAAGAACAAACGGGGAAGTTTCTTCTAACCCTACTATGCACAATATTGGTTTCATGACCCTATTGGCGCATTATTATGATGACGGATTAAAACTGAATCCGTTGAACGCCACTTTTCAAGGAGATAACAGATACAACGACACACTACCAAATTTTCTATCTGATAGTTACAAGAAAGAACTGGTCAACTACTATCAAACTTATTTGGAAAAAGCGGAGAAATTTGACGACGCCCAACTTTCTGAAAGTGAACTGATGTCCAAATCTATTCTAAAATGGGAATGCAAAGTAAATTTAGAAGGTCTAGCTTTTGAGCAATATACTCCAATAGACCAAATGTGGTCCATGAATTTAATGATGGGGCAATTAGCCGGTGGTTCTAGCGCCCAACCCTTTAAAACTACGAAAGACTATGAAAATTGGAGCAAGCGTCTAGAAGATTATGAGGTTTGGTTGCAATCCGCAAAATCTAAAATGCAAGCAGGTATTAAAGCTAAAACCGTATTGCCTAAATCTCTTATTAAAAAAGTTTTACCACAACTTGCAAGTGTAGCAAATACCAGTCTTGAAGACAACCTCTTCTATACCCCTATTAAAAACTTTCCTGCAGATTTTCCAGAAGCCGACAAACAAAGGCTGACCGAAATTTACACGGCTGTTATCACCAATAAAATAATACCGGCATACAAAGAATTGCATGATTTTATGGCAGCGGAATATTTAAAGGCCGGTAGAGAAAGTAGTGGTATACAAGGTATCCCAAATGGTGACGCATATTATGCACATCAGATAAAGTTATATACCACAACAAATATGACGGCTTCAGAAATTCATGAAATAGGATTAAAGGAAGTGGCTAGAATTAGTGCTGAAATGGAAGCTGTTAAAAAACAAGTTGGTTTCAAAGGTGACCTTAAAGCATTTTTCAATGAGGTACGCAACAAAAAAGAGTTAATGCCCTTTAAGGATCCGCAAGAGGTTATTGCCAATTTTAATGATATTCACAAGAGAATGATGCCCAAGGTAAATGCTTTATTTAGCAAACAGCCTAAAACTCCTTTTGAGGTTAGACGTACAGAGGCTTTTAGGGAAGCTTCCGCCAGTGCAGAATACAACCCCGGTTCTTTAGATGGTACCAGACCCGGTATTTTCTATGTTCCTATTCCAGATGTTACTTCTTACAACACGTATTCAGATGAAGATTTATTCTTGCACGAGGCTATACCAGGCCACCACTTTCAAATTTCACTGACACAAGAAAATGAAAATCTACCACAATTTAGAAAAACACTTTGGTATAGTGCCTACGGAGAAGGTTGGGCTTTATATACTGAATCTTTAGGTAAAGAATTAGGTCTATATACAGATCCATATCAATATTTTGGTATGCTTGGAGCGGAAATGCACCGTGCAGTTCGCTTGGTGGTTGATACAGGGTTGCATTCAAAAGGGTGGTCTAGAGAAAAGGCTATTCAATATTCCTTAGATAACGAAGCAGAATCCGAAGCTAGTATTACTTCTGAAATTGAACGATATATGGCGAATCCTGGTCAGGCTTTATCCTATAAAATAGGGCAACTTAAAATCATGGAACTTCGTGCTAAAGCAGAAGCTAACCTTGGTAAAGATTTTGATATTAAGGTATTTCACGAAAAAGTGTTAGAAGTTGGTTGTGTACCGTTAGCGCTACTTGAAGAAAAAATAATGAAATGGATTTCGGCAAATACCAAAGCTTAAAATTCTAATCTTTTAAATTATCTATGATCTACCCTTGGCACTTATATCTAATGGGCGCAATCTATATTTTTGCGGGCATTATGCATTTTATAAAACCGAAGGTCTACCTTAGAATTATGCCACGCTACCTACCTGCCCATAAAGCTCTGGTTCTATTAAGCGGTGTGGTAGAGATTTTATTAGGTATCGGTCTATTTTTTAAAGAGACCAAAAACCTTTCCATTTATGGCATTATAGCAATGCTTGCCGTATTCTTATTAGTGCACTTTTATATGTTATCAAGTGACAAAGCAAGTGCAGGTTTTCCTAAGTGGTTACTTTTATTAAGATTGCCAATACAATTTGCTTTAATGTATTGGGCTTTTATGTACTTGAACTTATAGCAAAAAAAAAGGGGACGCTCCCGTCCCCTTCTTAAATCAACTTAAATCAACTTAATTAACAACAAACTCTTCAGTATATGTCTTACCTGCTGACTTCACCGTTACAGTGTAAGTACCAGGGAAAGCATCTGTGAAATTGAATGCTTTCTCAACAATCAACTCATCTGCTACTTCTTGTGTAAATACTGTTCTACTTTCTGTATCGTAAATCTTGATAGACATGTCCGCTCTATCTAAGTTTAAATAGTTCATGAAGATCATGTTATCGGTCTTTCTAAAGAAAGGCTTGATTTCTTCATCAGATTCTACGATTTTCACATTATCGTTATCTAAAACAATTGTATATGAATATTCTGTCATATTATCATCGGCAGATAAGAAGTATACTCCATCTGTCAAATCTTTAAGATTTAATTTCTTGCTAAACTGACCTTCGGTCATTTTTTCTGAATAAATAACATTTAAATCAGAATCCATTAACTTAACCTGAACACCCTTAGTAGATGCATTCATAGTTAAAACCACACTCTTGGCTTTACCTGCAGATAATAGGTTTAATTTCGGCTCTCTTGCCATGCCTGCTACTGTAGCGAACATAAAGGCAACAACTGTTGTGAATTTTACTAGGTTTTTCATAATATAAATTATTTAAGGGTTAATGATAATTTACACTACAAACATACAGCCGTTGTAAAGCTCTTACTACATCATATTTTCCCAATTTATGTGCTATTTTAACCACCTTACATATCCATTATTACCCTATGGTTAAGATTCCACATATTTTGGTTAATTTTGTAAAGAACATAGAAATTAGAAGGTTTAATTTTATAGTATAATCCCCTAACGTCATGGTAAAACAGAAACCTACATTTGAAGCGATCAAACCAGATTTTGGTCATTCTTTCACCTATCAGAAGTTTGATGAACATAGATTGAACAAAAACAATCTATGGCATTACCACCCAGAACTTGAATTGGTATATGTTAACGGTGGATCTGGTAAAAGACAAATTGGTAGCCATGTATCTTATTACACAAACGGTGACCTTATATTAATAGGTAGTAATTTACCCCATTGTGGTTTTACGGACGCCCTTACCGGCAATACCAGTGAAACGGTGGTACAGATGAAGTCAGATTTTTTGGGGCCAGATTTCTTTAGCCTTCCTGAAATGAAAAAAATTCAAAGCTTGTTCAACAGTGCTAGTGGCGGAATTGCTTTTTCTGGAAAAACAAAAAGAAAAATAGGTGATAAGATGGAAGTGTTAGAATATCAGACAGATTTTCAAAGATTACTATCTATCCTTAATATATTAAATGAACTGGGCAATTCTGATGACATGCGATTATTGAATGCCGAAGGTTTTTCATTTACCACGGACGTAAAGGATAACGACCGTATCAACATCGTATTCAATCACGTAAAGAACAATTTCAAAGAAGAATTGACGCTAGAAGAGATATCCTCAATGGTAAGTATGACGATACCATCTTTCTGTAGGTACTTTAAAAAAATTACCAACAAGACATTTGTTCAGTTCGTTAATGAATATAGATTGGTGCATGCCTCTAAATTACTTGCAGAAAAGCCAATGAGTATTACAGAAGTATGTTTTGAATGCGGATTCAACAACTTTTCTCACTTTAACAAATCTTTCAAAGCATTTACAGGTCAAAATCCGTCAGAGTACAGAAATGAATTAAAGAACGTTTTAGTGTAATACTTATACCTTATATATAGAACTATATTTTTTTAAGAAACCGGATGGTGAAAAATCACCATCCGGTTTCTTTTTTCTTTCATTTCTTATTGAGCTACAAAAAAATGGATACGCAGTCTTTACATTTTATTATCATGTAGTACCTTTATATCGCTATGATAAAAGAATTTACAGAAAGAGAATTAGACCGTATTATTGAAATGGCATGGGAAGACCGTACACCATTTGAAGCCATTACTTTTCAATTTGGTATTAGCGAACAAGAGACTATTGAAGTCATGCGTCGCGAAATGAAACCAAGTAGTTTTAGAATGTGGCGTAAACGTGTACAAGGCCGCGCTACAAAACATGCCAAATTGCGATCAGATGAAACTGACAGGTTTAGATGTTCTAGACAAAGACACATCTCCAGTAATAAAATATCTAAACGTTAACAGTTGCGCTTATTATTTAAAGGTCTCGTTTAGAACGGCAGCTAACCTAACACCGCCTTTTTGCAATTGATCTTCAACAGTATGCCACCAGTCATAACTATAACGATAGCTTAACTTTTCACCTGGCTCAACAGAGGCATACACTTTTTCTGCCAATAAGTGAGATTCTTCTACCCAATCAAGTAAGCTTCCACTTTGTAGAAATTTAATCTGTTGTTTTGACATTTCAGGGTATTCCGTGGATAGTTCCGTAAAGCTCATTCCATTTTCATCGATCAAATTGGAATCCCATACTCTATGCAAATTGGTACCGTTACCAAACCATTGCAATTGAATATCGTTACCGCCTTTATCCTCTGCCCTGCCAACATGCATTGGTTGGTGCAGATCACCAATTAAATGTACCAAAAATTTTAAATAGAAGGCTTTATCTTCTTTACTACTGTTCTTATCCTTTATAACTTCAATACAAGTATTTACCCCTTGTACCAAATCACCATACTCGCTCTTTTCTATTTCTGCATAAGTCTTACCAAAAGGTATATTTACATAGTGCCAAGCGCTGAACTTACGGTATGCGCGATCAGATTTTATCTCATCACCAAAATTAGCTACTGCTGCCAAACTCTCCCCATCAAGCAAATTTTCAATTGCGCGTTTTGCCTTTTTACTCAAATGTTGTTCTGCAACTTCACCCACAACCCTATGCCCGGTCTTGGACCAGAACATATCATTTGCAAAAGTGAAATTAGACACCAAAAACAGTAAAATAATATACTTCATCATCATTAAAATTTTCTCAAAAATAGCACAACAAACTTTAAGGCATTGTTAAAACTTGGTAAGATTAAATTTATATCTGAACTTGCGGTTATGAAGAAGAAGACGAGAAAATCATCTAAAAGAAAAATTAGTATCCGTAAAGTAATTGGCATTGGTGTTTTGGGTCTATTTGCTTTGTTCATTTTGTTCATTGCCAGTATAAATATGGGCTTATGGGGACAAATACCTTCTAAAAAAGAACTTTCAAATTTTCAATATCAAAGGGCTTCTGAGGTTTTTACCGCAGATAGCGTATTGATCGGCAAGTACTACCTTTATGACAGACAACCTGTTTCTTATAAAGATTTTCCAGAACATTTAATACAGGCATTGATCGCTATAGAAGATGAACGTTTTTACGAGCACTCTGGCGTAGACCTTAGAAGTTTGTTAAGGGTAGGTTTTAAAACGGTTCTTCTAGGCGATAATTCTTCTGGTGGCGGTAGTACCCTAACCCAACAATTGGCAAAAAACCTATATCCCAGAAAAGAAAGGAATAAAACCAATATTGTGGTCAACAAAATCAAAGAAATGATCATTGCCAAAAGACTGGAGAAAATTTTTACGAAAGAAGAAATTATAACCAATTACCTAAACACGGTTTCTTTTGGTGACAACACCTTTGGTATTGAGAGTGCCGCACTTAAATTTTTTAATACTAGAACAAAAGATATAAGCGCCACTCAAGCCGCTACTTTAGTAGGTATGCTAAAAGCTACTTATGGGTACAACCCAAGAATATTTCCTGAAAAAAGTCTTGGTAGACGTAATCTGGTACTACGCGCCATGTATAACAATGATTTTATTTCTGAAGAACAGGTATCTAAATTTTCACAGGAAAAACTTGATCTTGATTTTAGGGATTTTGATTACAATGCCGGTATTGCCCCCTATTTTAGAGAAGAGGTCCGTAAAGAAATGCTGAACTGGATCAGTAAACAGAACAAAGCCGGTACCAATTATAACATCTACACTTCTGGACTAAAAATTTACACGACCTTAAACTATAAGATGCAAAAATTGGCAGAAGAGGCCATGGTAGAACATATGACCAAGTTGCAACATAGTTTTGAAAAAAGTTACGGTACCAATGCACCTTGGTTGAAGGATAAAAAATTGATGGAAAAAATAGCCAGACGTACTTCTGCTTACAAAAGATTACAAAAATCTGGACTGACTCATGAGCAGATAATTGATAGTCTATCTAAAGACAAACAAAAGAGAATTTTTAAATCTTGGCAAAGTGACGAAGAACAAATGGCAAGTACTATGGATAGTATTCAACACTATACCAAATTCTTAAATACAGGTTCACTAGCGGTAGACCCCACAAATGGTGACATCTTGGTATGGGTTGGTGGCATTAATTTTGAACAGTACAAGTATGACCATATTTCTCAAAGTAAACGCCAGGTTGGCTCTACGTTTAAACCTATTGTATATACCACAGCAATAGAACAAGGTGTTTCTCCTTGTACCTATTTCTCTGCAGAAGAAATTGAATATGATAATCTAAAAGGTTGGTCTCCTTCTAATTCTGGCAATAAAGATGAAGCATACCTCAACTACTCAATGGAAGAAGGGCTTAGCAACTCTATCAATACAATCGCTGTAAAAGTTTTAGAAAAAGCCGGTATTGAAAACGTAGTTGAGATGGCAAAAAAAATGGGCATTGAAGATAAGCTACCTAAAGAAGCATCCATTGCGTTAGGTACCGGTGAAATAAAAATTATAGATTTAGCGCAAGCATATACAAGTTACATTAATAATGGTAAGCATGTAAAACCTAAAATCATTAAAAGCATATCTAACCATAAAGACTCCGTTTTGGTTGAATTTAAGTCAGAATTGAACGAAAAAGCTGCTTTTTCTAAAAAAACCAGTGAAATTATGATTGAAATGATGAAATCTACGATTAATTCCGGTACGGCATCTAGATTAAGAAATACTTACGGACTCAAAAATGACATTGCCGGTAAAACTGGTACTACACAAAATAACAAAGATGCATGGTTTGTTGCCCTTACCCCAAAACTTGTACATATCAGTTGGGTAGGTCTTGATCAACATGAAATAGGTTTTAGCAATACAAGTATTGGGCAAGGTGCAAATGCAGCACTTCCTTTATTTGGGCTATGGATGAAAGAATTGAACAAAGACAGGGATTTTGACACCTATACCAAAGTCAATTTTAAAAAACCTTCTTTAGACGTACAAAAAGCATTGAATTGTGCCCCAGTTAAACGTGACGGATTTTTTAAACGCCTTTTTAAAAATCCGAATAAAAAGAAGAGTAAGGATTTTAAGGGTTAGTTATAGCCAAATTCAACACTGTATCCATATCAATTTAGCACCTAAAATTTAGTTTAGCATTTATTTAACAGAACAAAAACTTAAATTTGGTCAACTACCAAACTTTTACCGAAATGACCAAATACTTAGGTACACTTGTACTTATATTTTTTTTCTATTCTTTAAATGCTCAAATAGATGAAAAATCATTTAACGTTAAGAAGATAGCTGCAAAAATAACCCCAGATGGTGTTCTTGACGAACCAATTTGGACAGAGGCAGACCAAGCCGATCAATTTTGGCAATTCTTTCCCCTGGACACTGTACAGTCAAAAAAACAGACAGAAATTAAAATGCTGTACGATGAAATGAACCTATATGTAGGCATTATCGTTCATACCGCTGGTACAGATTATTCCATTCAATCACTTAAACGAGATTTTAGAGCAGGAAACAGTGATAACATCACCTTACTTTTTGATACGTTCAATGATGGCAACAATGCTTTCTTATTTGGAATAAACCCATACGGAGTACGTCGTGAAGGATTGGTTTCCGGCGGTGGTTTAAACTTAAATGGTTTTACTATTTCATGGGATGTAAAATGGCGCGGAGATTCTAAAATATATGATGATTATTATACCGCAGAAATGGTAATTCCCTTAACGGCCTTTAAATTTAAGGAAGGAGAAACAAAATGGCGATTCAATAGTTACAGATTTGATACACAGTCTAACGAGAATAGCACGTGGATGAACATCCCCCAAAACCAGAACATATATGGACTCACGTTTATGGGCGATATGGTTTTTGAAAAACCGTTAGGGAAATACCGCACTCCTCTTGCAGTCATACCTTATGTAAATTTCGGTTCTCAAAAAGACTTTGAGCTAAACGAGCCAGAAACTAAAATAAACTTTGGTGGAGATGCCAAGATCGCTATTGGCAATAGTATGAATTTAGATGTTACGGTAAACCCCGATTTTTCTCAAGTGGAAGCTGATGACCAGGTTACCAATTTAACACGTTTTGAAGTTTCGCTACCTGAAAAAAGGCAATTTTTTATTGATAACAGTGATTTGTTCGGAAGTTTCGGTGGTGGTAGAGATGCAAATCCGTTCTTCTCTAGACGAATAGGAATAGCCAAAGATACAGCGGACAATACCATAGAAAATAAAATTATTGGGGGCGTTAGATTAAGCGGTAAAATAAACAAAGGGCTACGATTAGGTTTTTTAAATCTACAGACCGCAGAAGATCTAGAAAAAAACATTGCGTCCAACAACAATACCATGCTGGCCCTTCAACAAAATGTTTTTGGCAGATCTAATATTGGTATGTTCTTCATCAATAGACAAACGTTCAAGGACTACGATTTTCAAGATGATGAAGATCGTTATAATAGGGTTGCCGGTATTGATTACAATTTAATATCCGATAATAATATTTGGAACGGTAAATTCTATTTGCACAAGTCTTTTGCCCATGATGCGGGCAAGGCTAATCTTTCATCAGGGGCATTTTTGCAATATAACTCTAGAAACTGGAACTTTTTTGAAGACATAGTCTACATTGGTGAAGACTTCAGGTCTGATCTTGGTTTTATACGTAGAACTGATATTTTTAAAACGGCCACTATGATAGAGCGTGTGTTCTGGCCTGAAGATAGTGCTTTGCAGAGCCATAGTTTTCAGTTTTTTCCAGTCTTGACCTGGAGTCCCGATAATGATTTTCTACACACAGATTATGACTTAAGAGGCTCATGGGAATCTAAGTTCAACGATCAGTCAGAAATCAACTTTTCCTATACACATTCGTATACCTATCTTTTTGATGAATTTGACCCAACAGGTTTAGATGACGCCGTACCGTTACCGGGCATGCTTGGATATCATTACAACTTTGTTTCCTTGGAATATCAATCAGATAGAAGAAAACGATTTGCTTATAGCATAGAGCCTACGGTAGGTAGCTTTTTCAATGGTGATAGATTGTCCGTAAGAGGTGAATTATCATTAAGATTTCAACCTAAGGTATTTTTGTCCTTAGCTATGAACTATGATAAAATATCCCTACCAGCTCCATACTCAAGTACAGATATTTGGCTAATAAGCCCTAAAATTGACGTTACCTTTAGTAAATCTATATTTTGGTCAACACTTGTACAATACAGTAATCAACGAGATAATTTAGGTTTTAACTCTAGGTTACAATGGCGTTTTACCCCGTTATCAGATTTATTCATAGTTTATAACGACAATTATTTTGTAAATTCTTTTGAACCTAAATATCGATCTATAAACCTAAAGCTCACCTACTGGTTAAATATCTAAAATGAAGTATAAAATTCTATGTTCAGATTTAGATGGCACGTTGCTTTCTTCTAAAAGTGATGTTTCTGAATTTGCTATTGAACAGATCAATAAAATAAAAGATGATACTAAAATCATTTTAGTTTCTGCAAGAATGCCAAGTGGCATGCGCTATATACAAGAGGACTTAGGCATTGCCGATCAACCTATAATTTGCTACAATGGCGCTTTGGTTATGTTAAACAATACAGTTTTAACCTCTGTGTTCATTCCTGTTACCACACTAATGGATATTTATGAACTATGTAAAGAACAACAAGCTGATTTAGGTTTATACTACAATAATGAATGGTATGTACCAAAAACCTCTTTACGTGTAGAGAAAGAAATAAAATACACAAAATCTAACCCTACCTTTCAAGATACCCATAGCACCTTAACTGATTGGGACCAACGAAATGTTGGCGCTCACAAGATCATGCTTATGTGCACCAAGAACAGTGCCGATGATTTAATGCCGGTTCTAAAGGAAAAGCTGGGAGGACATCTTAATCTGTATAGATCTAACGATACGCTAATTGAAATTGCCCCTAAGACGGTATCAAAACTATCTGCGATCAAACTACTTTTAGAAGCCAATGAATCCCTCACGGATATTATTGCCTTTGGCGATAACTATAATGATATTGAAATGCTTGAAAATGTAGGATGCGGTGTTGCCGTTGCCAATGCCAGAGCAGAAGTTAAAGAAATTTCAGATTACATCACATTAGAGAATACAGCAGATGGTGTAGCGAACTATATTGCCAAAAACTTGGTTAATTAACTATATTTGAACATACCAACTCACCAATACTTTTATGCCTTACCTATATGCACAACCCATAATTACTAATGATACGGTAGTTTTTGGACTCTTGGCACTATGCCTAGGGTTCATCTTTTATACTTCTAGCCTAAAAACCGGATTTTGGAGTAAATTCTACTCCATTGTTCCAGCGGTTCTTATGTGCTATTTACTACCGGCTATTTTGACCAGTACCGGAATTGTTTCTGATGAGATTTCCAATTTATACTTTATGGCAAGTAGGTACTTACTACCTGCGGCACTCGTTCTCATGACATTGAGTATTGATATTAAAGCCATATCAAATTTGGGCTCTAAAGCTCTCATCATGTTTTTAACAGGCAGTGCCGGCATAATTATAGGTGGACCAATTGCTATACTGATTGTTTCAATATTCTCTCCGGATACCGTGGGCGGAAATGATTTTGATGCTATTTGGAGGGGGCTATCCACTATAGCAGGTAGTTGGATCGGTGGCGGTGCCAACCAGGCGGCAATGTTAGAGATTTTTCAATACAATCCTGAAAAATATGGTGGTATGGTATTGATAGATATTGTAGTTGCAAATGTGTGGATGGCCATTGTACTTTTAGGAGTTGGTAGAACAAAAAAAATTGACGCATGGTTAAAAGCAGATACCTCGGCCATTGAAACTTTAAAAATAAAAGTGACCGAATTTACCGAGAAAATTACTCGGGTTCCAACTTTGAACGATTATATGATTATGCTAGCCTTAGCTTTTACCGCTGTTGGGATAGCTCATTTTTTCGGCGACCATATAAGTACTTATTTAAAAGGTAGTTTTGACGCTGTTAGCGATAAAAAGAGTTTTCTATCCTTCTTAGGCTCTGCATTCTTTTGGATGGTAGTTATCGCTACAGGTTTGGGCATAGCGTTATCCTTCACTAAAGCTAAAAATTATGAAGGTGCAGGTGCCAGTAAAATTGGCGGCATGTTTATTTATATTCTGGTTGCTACAATTGGTATGAAAATGGACCTGAACAAAGTACTTGAAAACCCTGGATTAATTGCTGTTGGCTTTATCTGGATTGCCATTCACGCTGGATTGATGATATTGGTAGCCAAACTTATAAGAGCACCTTATTTCTTTTTAGCTGTGGGTAGTCAGGCAAATGTTGGTGGTGCCGCCTCTGCCCCAGTAGTAGCTGCGGAATTTCATCCGTCATTAACTTCGGTCGGTGTGCTATTAGCTGTTCTTGGTTATGTTGTAGGTACCGGTGGCGCTTTACTTTGCGCCTATTTGATGGAAGTTGCATCGAGTTTGTAACCACACATATTTACTAACAAAATAAAGAGTTGGCGTTCTTTATTATCAAATTTTATAGATATTTGCGCCCTAAATTATAATAATGAAGAAAATATTATTTGTTGTTGCCGCACTTTTGGCATTAAGCTCATGTGGCGACAATGCAGAAGAAACTATGATTGTAAGCGGTAAAATAAAAGGATTGAAAAAAGGTACCCTTTATTTGCAACATGTACCGGACTCAGTTCTAATTACTGTTGATTCCCTTACTATTAACGGAGATGGAAATTTTTCTTTTGAGACCAAATTAACAAGTCCTGAGATATTTTATCTATACCTTGACAAAAAGGATAATAACGATATTAACGATCGCATTACATTCTTTGCCGAACCTGGACCTATTACTATCAATACTGATTGGAATACTTTTGATACTACTGCAAAGATTACTGGTTCTACAACTCATGAAAAACTTGAGGAATACAAAAAACACATGAGCAACATCAACAAAAAGAATGTTGAAATTATGATGAATGCAGCACAACCTAATGGTGAGTTAAGCCAGATAAGTATTGATTCATTAACGAATATCAGTAATAGAAATACACAAAGAGGTTATGCATTTGCAATCAACTTTGCGCTTAACAACAAATCTTCATTTATAGCGCCGTACATTGCATTAAAAGAAATACCAGATGCCAACGTCAAATACTTAGATTCAATTTACAGTGTACTATCACCAGAGGTAGCTGAATCTAAATATGGTAAGGAATTAGCTGAACTTTTGAAAAAAAATTAGAACCATACTAATTGTTCAAAATAAAAAAGCATCCTAATAAATTAGGATGCTTTTTTATTTTAAGATAGTCTCCAATTAAGCTAACTTATTCAAGTCTTCTACCAATTTAGTTGCTTTAGTTTCCAACTCTTTTCTAACTTCTTTGAAATGTGCTTTCTTGTTCTCAACATCATTCTTGTTGATTTTAGCGACCAACTCGTCAAAAGTTACAATTGCTTCATCTATAATGGCAGACCCCTCTTTTGAGTGTGTAGTACCGTTAGTAGCCTCAACTATATAAACTCCTTCTATAATGTCACCAAGAACATTATTAATATCTTTTTTTAAATTTTTAATACTTGCCATCTCTAATTATTTTTTGCAAAAATACGATTTTTGAACTGCCGTATCGTTAATTAGAACTTAAATAGTAACTTCTAATAATTTAGCACCGGTTGACTGTAAGGAAATTTTTTGGGTTGAAGCTGGTAACAAAGCTGTTTCTCCACTTTTAATAGACACTTCACCCTCTGCAGTACTAATTTTGGTTTCTCCACCAACGCACATAAAAATTGTAAATGAATCGCGTTGTGCCGTATCTAAATCTAAATTATCGGTAAGCTCAATGAAGTTTGTTTTAAAATATGGACAATCTACCATAGTATTTACCTCATTCTTATTATGACCGTATTCAACTTTAAAATCATCTTTCTTTTCATAATCTACAGCATCTAACGCCAACTCTGTATGCAGTTCACGAAGATTACCTTCTTTATCTTTTCGGTTGAAGTCAAAAACACGATACGTAACATCAGATGTCTGTTGTATTTCCGCCAACATCACCCCTGCTCCTATTGCATGAATTTTACCCGTATTTATAAAGAACGTATCCCCTTCTTTAACTTGCTCATAATTAAGAAGATCAAGCAAGGTATCATTAGCAACACTTTCAGCATATTCTTCTTTGGTAACATCTTTATTAAAACCTACGATCAACTCTGCATTAGGATCGGCATCCATAATATACCACATTTCTGTCTTTCCAAATGAATTATGACGTTCTTTGGCCAGAGCATCATTTGGGTGTAGTTGTATGGATAAGTCTTGCTTTGCATCAATAAACTTTATTAAGATCGGAAATTCTTTTCCAAAACGCTCTACAACACTCTTACCTAACAATTCTTCTGCATTAGAATCTATTAGTTCTTGAAGAGATTTGCCCTCTAAACTACCGTTTGCAACTACAGAAATATCACCTTTTACGGTAGACAACTCCCAACTTTCGCCGGTAATATCACTTTCAATTGGTTTTCCAAAAACCTCTTTTAGCTTGGTACCGCCCCAAAGTCTTTCTTTTAAAATGGGCCTAAATTTTAAAGGATGTATCATTCTATATTTTTAAGTTGATCTATTTAATAACTATTATAACGTTGAATTAAAAAAAATCTTACAATTAACTTTAAAAACTATCCTGAGAACGTAACGTAATTTCTTGGCGTTTCAAAAAGAACCACTTCAAGTTCATGGGTATCTTGAATATTTGGCCTTAACCTTTTCCATATAACCACAGCTATATTCTCTGCCGTAGGGTTTAAGGTTTTAAACTCCTCTACTTCAATGTTTAAGTTTTTATGGTCCAAATAGTCTTCAATCTCTTCTTTGATCAAATCTTTTAACACCTTCATATCCATTACAAAACCTGTTTCCGGATCTATTTCTCCTGTAACACTTACAATCATTTCATAATTGTGGCCATGAAAATTAGGATTATTGCATTTACCAAAAACTTCTGTATTCTTAGTGTCTTCCCAGTCTTTTCTATACAAACGATGGGCTGCATTAAAATGTGCCTTTCTACTTACCTTAACTTTCATCTCTATGCCGGTGTGTTAAATAAATGTTCGTAAAATTTGTCAAAGATTATCTTAAACCAAGCTGTATAAGCATTAGGATTATTGGAGATATCTTCTTTAATGGATTCAGGAGACATCCATTTCCATGCCTCTACCTCTTCAATATTAATATTTGGCTCAGCGTTGTAAGTACCTATCATGACATGATCTAGTTCGTGCTCAGTTAAACCGTTATCAAAAGGAGCCTTGTAAATGAAAGAAAACAGTTCTTTTAATTCGGCCTGAAAACCCATTTCTTCTTGTAGTCTACGCTTGCCAGCTTCAATATTGGTCTCTCCTACTCGCTGGTGACTACAGCAGGTGTTTGTCCATAATAATGGTGAATGATATTTGGATGCCGCACGTTGTTGCAGCATAATATCGCCATTGTCGTTCGTTATAAAAACGGAAAAAGCCCTATGTAAAACTGCCTTTTCATGGGCTTCCATTTTAGCCATAGTGCCTATTTGCTCATTATTTTCATTTACGAGAATTACCTGTTCTTCCTTCATAAGGTAAAAATAAGGCGTTTTAGGTATTTAACGTAAAGAAGAATATAAAAAGATAAATCTAGAAGAAACGAGGCGATTTTAAGTTGTTCTTGGTCATAATAAAATCATATCTAAAAATAACTTCGAACGATCCATTATTAAAAGCCGTATTACCAAGATCGGTAGTTTCTTTGTCATACGCTATACCAATTAAAAACTTATTAGATACGTTAAAACCTGCCATACCACTAAATGCGGCATCCCACCTGTAGGCCGCTCCCAAAATGAATTTTTCATTTAGCATAAAATTTGCAGATAGATCTACCTGTAAAGGTGCCCCTTGAACAGCCTTGGTAAGTAAGGCCGGCTTAAATTTTAAGGACTCGTTTAAATCCCAAACGTAACCAGTTATTAAATAAAGGTTCATTTGTTCTTTGGCCGTAGATAGGTTAGTTTCCTGAAAATGCGTTGTTTCCAAAAATCTAGGTACAGACAACCCAACATAGAATTTATTGGTATGATAATACACCCCGGCGCCAATATTTGGCGAAAGCCTATTATCTATATCTTGTTGTAAAGTAGGGTCTGTGGTATATTGATTTAGCTCTGAAAACCTGATATCCAATAAATTGGCACTGGCCTTTAAACCAAAACTTAATCTACCTTCAGTAGATGTCCAAACCGTATACGAGAAATCAATATCAAAATTGGTTTCTGACGTAGGACCTATTTCATCATTTACTATTGAAAGTCCTAAACCTACACCCCTATAACCAATTGGGGAATGTACATTAAAAGTCTGTGTAGTAGGCGCCCCATCTAATCCTACCCATTGAGACCTATGCAAAGCACCTAAACTGATATGTCCTCTAGATCCGGCATATGCAGGATTGACACTTATGGTGTTATACATATACTGGGTATACTGTGCATCTTGCTGACCATAGGCAAACAACCCAAAACATAATGCCATAACGACAACAACTTGTTTTAGAAAATTCTTTTTAAGTATGGTTATATATGTTTTCAACATTCTTATTATCTATTTATATATATGTAACCAGACAGGGTTTCTGTTTCTCCGTTCGGTAATTCATAATCTAGAATATAGAAATATGTACCTACTGGTAATTTACTGTCCATGTCAACGGTTACCCTACCTTCAGATGTTCCATCAAAGACATTGCCTTCTGTATCATATGCTTTTGTCATATACACCGCTACACCCCATCTGTTAAAGATTTTCAATGTATTGTTAGGGTAATTCTGTAAGCCGTCTATTCTTAGAACATCATGAATGCCATCACCGTTAGGTGTAATAACGTTGAAAACTTCTATTTCTTCTTCTAGCTGACCTAAATCTGAATCTAAATAATTAGGTATACCATCATCATCAGAATCATCATCAACGTAATCTCCGTTAAGGTTGATATCTTCATCACGAGTTTCTATACCATCATCGTCATCATCGGTATCCCTATAATCAGATTCCTCATCACCATCGGTATTTGGAAGCTGCGTGTAAGGATCATCAATTTCATCATTGACATCCGTATCAACCGAAATTGCACCTTCATAACCATCATCCAATCCGTCATTATCCTTATCCGAACCAATCATAACAACATCTGCAATACCATCATGATCATGATCATGAGCTTCAATAGCATCCAGTACGTTATCATTATCACTATCCTCATCTAAATAATCAGGTAGGTTATCTCCGTCCGTATCTACAGGGAACAATCCAGTTAAACCATTAGCTTCATACGCATCATCTAACCCGTTGGTATTCGCATCGATCCCTGAAGGCGGAATATAATCTGCCGTAGCCTGAGCCTCAACATTATCAGGTATACCATCGCCATCTGCATCAATATCCAAATAATCTGGGAAGCCGTCTCCATCAGAATCTGTTGGGTCGGTAGACGGATCATTATCGCCATCTAAGTTCAAATCTTCAAAACTATCAACGATACCATCATCATCACTATCCAAATCAACACCTAACGGATTAATAAGAATTGTTATGGTCGATGTACTACAGTTGCCCACTGTATCGCACACGGTATAATCAAAAGTATCTGTGCCTAAGTAATTATTGTTAGAGAAGTATGTTGGAATATCATCGGATGGATCATTTGGTGTACCATTATCATCAACAGTAACCGAGCCATTGATTGGTTGTGTTACGCTAAACGTACCCTCTGTAGGTAAATCATTATCATTTACTTGCCATGTATTAATAGCTGTAATTGCATTGATATCTATAGCAATAGAGTCATCGTTAGTATCTAATATTGGTAATACCTCTATTGTAACCGTAGCTGTACTACAATCTCCGTAGGCATTGCAAATCGTATAATCGAAAGTGTCTGTACCATTGAAATCTACATCTGGAGTGTAGGTGACAATATCATCCATAGGATTGTTTGGTGTACCACCGTCATCAATGGTTACCGAACCATTTGCCGGATCTGTAGTTGTCAGAGCCCCTACATCCGGTAAATCGGCATCATTACCATAAATATCTATAATTACTGGTACTTCCTCATCCGTAGATACCAAATCATCTTCTAAATCTGCAGCCTCAGGCAAACATACTACCGTAAAATTTGGTAGGCTAAACGTATTACCCGCCTTTGTTACCATTGCCGTATATCTTACAACGGCATCTGTAGCAATGACCATGGGACTTAATTGATCACCTGGTAATGGCGGACTCCAACTTACCGAAGCTGTGCTTGGTACGTTAGAAGTGATATCCATAGTTACTTCATTGTCTGGATTATTACAATCTGTTACAATAAAATACCCTGTTGCATTAGAGCCACATAAGGTACCGTCATAGGTTGCAAAGTAAATACCCGGTTGGGTGACTTCGTAAAAAGAATCGGTACCGAGGACCGTTGCCGTGTCCGAAGCTTCATACCAACGAAAATTGTTTTGATCACTGTCCGTAGGTGCCTGAAGCAAAAACTGGGCGTTAGATACCAATACCCCCAGTATCGTAGTAACGATACTGAGAAATATGTTTTTATATATATGTGTTTTTTTCAAATCGATTTGGAATCTATGCTTCAATTAGCTAATTATTGTGCTACAAAAACTACGTTAATCAATGTATTATAATCTGTTGGTACTGCAATAACATCATACTGCATAACACCTGTTGCACTAACCGATACATTGGCAAATACCGTAGGATCATAATACGTAACATAGTAGTATAATTCAGTATTTGCATATGTAGGTATTGCTGCTGGAGCACCTGCACTACGTACATCAGGAGTACCATATTGTGTTATATACTCTGCATGTAAATCAATTGTTCTACCAGTACCTGTTGTTGCCACATCTACCTCTATAGAAGGGGGATAAAAAATATCAGGTCTTGTATTGGCAATTAAATATGGATCAGCTGATGTACCAGTACCACTTACACTAATATCTGTGTCTGGCGCAGCTTCTACAATCGTTTCTGCACCGTTTGCTGTTGGTACAGATAAGTTATAATTAATATCCGTTTGTGTCACTGTTACCGAACCATCTGTTGACGTAATTGTCTGTATTTCATTATTTGGACTATTATCCGCATCATCTACATTATCCACTCCATCGTTGTCTACAGTAATAGTTCCGCCATCAGCTAAACCAATCGTAGATGTTCCATCGCCATTATCTGTAATGGTAGATGCTTGGAATTGTACCGGCGTTCCATTCTCTGAGGTATACGTAAAGCTACCATCTCCATTATTTACTAAAGTTGTTA
>JAHDDL010000061.1 GCA_020629415.1 Maribacter sp.
ACCGATGGATATTATCGTTTTAAAAAAATAGGGCCGTCACTAAAAAAAAGAGAAGAAAAAAGTACAGATTTACAAAAAACGGACAGTATTTAGCAAAGAATAATCAAAATTACTTCCTTGCTAAACCGTAAAAATAATTGTAACCTATTTAATTAAACTTGCAAAATTAAAGGTGGCATTTACAAGATTGTCCCTACTCTGCTCCATAGCCTGATTTAAAGTAGAAATGCCTCTTATGATCGATGCCACATAATTTAACCCGAATTTTTGTTGTTGTGCAACGCTAATACTTACCGAGCCACAGAGTGCGGCAACGGATATATTCTTAGATTTGGCAGATTTTACTACCCCATCTATGGTCTTACCAGAAAGCGTTTGCTCATCTAACTGACCTTCGCCGGTAATGATCCAATCTGCACCATTAATGGCATTATCAAAATCTGCCAATTCTTTTATCAAATTATTACCAGAAATTAATTCGCCATTGAGAAAAACAAGGGCGCCACCACCAACACCACCTGCTGCACCGGAGCCACTTACCTTCTGTAAATCGATTTCATAGCGATTCTTGATAATTTCTGCAAAGTTGCACAAACCCTGATTTAGAAATATAATCTCATTTTCAGAAGCACCTTTTTGTGCCGCATAAATATAAGCGGCACCTTGTAGCCCATAAAAAGGATTGGTGACATCACATGCGACTTTCACTTTTACCCCATCTAATCTATGATGCTTGTTGGAATCATCTATAGTTTTCACCTTTGAAAGATGTTTTCCTATTGGGGATAACTCCAGTCCTTTTTCATCCAAAAACCGAAAACCCAACGCATTTGCCATGCCCATACCACCGTCATTGGTAGCACTGCCGCCAATACCTAAAATAATTTCTGTCGCTCCTTTTTCAAGCGCATCATAAATTAATTCACCTGTTCCAGATGTTGTCGTTTCCATGCAGTCAAACTCATCTACATTCAACAATTTTAATCCTGATGCTTCCGCCATTTCTATGTAGGCAATCTTTGTTTCATCAGAATATAAATAAGATGCATTTATAGGTCTAAAAAGAGGATCGTTTACAGTTATGGTTACCGTTTCTCCTTTTATATAATGTTTAGCGACTTCCATGGTACCATCACCGCCATCTGCTAAAGGCTTTTTCAAAATTTCGGCATCATTGAACACCATTAGGAGTCCTTCCTCTACGGCATCACAAAATTGGAATCCGGTTAATGAGCCTTTAAACTTATCTGGTGCTATTACAAACTTCATTGCTATAAGATTAATTCAAAATACTTGGTAATGCAACACTAAAAGCAACAATTGCAATAAAATACGCAACTAAAATTGCCACTTCTTTTTTACCGCTATAATATTCGACCTCTAACCCTTCGTTCACCTTTCTTTTAACCGTGTAGCTAACACCAAGCGCAACCAATACAGTAACTATACACCCCAGTGCATTCCACCAGAACCAAAAGATCTGAGGCACATATAGCCATAGGTAAACATTGAACAATACCCCAACTACTATACCTATATTGGCACCAAGAGCATGAGTTCTCTTGGTAAGTATTGCCAAAATAAAAGCTGCCAAAATTGGACCATAGAAAACCGAACTTATTTTATTGATGACCTCTATGACCGTGCCTTCTATATTACCTGCAAAAAATGCAAAAAACAAACAGACCAGACCCCAAAAAATAGACAATAACTTTGAATAGGTCATGTATTTTTTATCTGGCATATTAGGGTTAAATCTTTTTACGAAGTCTTCCATAGTTACGGCAGATAAGGAGTTTACCGTAGAACTCAAGGTAGACATAGCTGCTGACATGATAGCTACGATCAAAATACCGATTACCCCATTTGGCAAATACTTAATTATAAAGACCGGCACCATTAAATCTGCCTTTTTTCCTTGTAATGAAGTTATATTGGCTTGGTACACGGTTTCCATCTGTTCTTGAAAACTAACATCTTGCAACAGCAACGTACCCAACACCAACCCCATAATGCAATAGGTCAATGTAAACGGAAAACGCAATAATCCGTTTGCCATCATCAGTTTTTTAAGGTTAGACATGCTACTTGAAGATAACAATCGTTGCGATTGGGTTTGATCGGTACCGTAATAAGAAGCGTACAAAAAGAATCCGCCAATGACCATGGGCCAAAACCCAAATTCATCATTACCATCGGCATTGTTAAACCCCCATTTATTAAAATCTACCGCTGTAATTCTATCAGTATCTACATGTGTAAGAAAATTATCTACTCCGCCAAGTTCGTTAAATCCGAAATATAGACAAATGATTATACCTATAAACAGGATACTCATTTGAATAACATCTCCCCATATCACCGCTTTCATTCCTCCTTGAAAAGAGTAGACCATGGTAATGAGTCCGATAATTAAAATGGAAATCCAAAAATCCAATCCAATTGTGGCTTGTAAAATTAAGGCCATAGTATATACCATAACCCCTGTAGCTACAGACCTGCTTATTTGAAAAACGAAACTTATTAATAACCGCGATGAAGAATCAAATCTTTTCTCTAAATATTCATATACACTAACAATACCTGATTTATACAGTGTTGGTAATACCGCAATAAGCAAAAATGCCATTGCCAATGGTACACCAAACTCATACGTTAGCCACTGCATACCCCCACCATCTTTTAAACCGACGAAAGCAGGTGCCGAGATAAAACTTATGGCAGACAGTTGGGTTGCCATTGCCGATAAGCTTAATGGCAGCCATGATGTTTTACGACCACCTAAAAAGTAATCGCCACCAGAGTTGTTTTCCTTGAACATGAAGCCCAAACCTAAAAACCCTGCTAAATAAACAACAATAATGATATAGTCAACGTAGTTCATACCTTAGTTTTTATTTTTTAGAATCAATAGACCAACCAATACAATGCTGAACATATAGAATGCAATTAAAAAGTAATCAATATAATACATGATTTATAATTTTAGTCTGTATTTACCATGTCTATATACAAAGCTGCACTCCACGAAAAATTGTTACCTCCGTATCCCGTCTGATTTTTATCTCCGGTATCTCGTCTACAGTCAAAATATTCGTAAAAACCGTATTGCTCTATCAGTTCTAAACTGTCTTTTTTAATCCGCTCTGCTAGATCTGTGTAACCGTTACTTCTTAGCCCACGAAAAAGCATCCAGTTCATATTGATCCACACAGGACCTCTCCAATATTTTCTAGGATTAAAACGATCATCAGTAGGATCAAACGATGCACATAGGTATTTGTCTTCTCCACCGAACTTCTCCATCATTGTTTTCACTAAAACCTGAGCTCTTTCTTCAGATGGAATATGTGCGAACAAAGGTGAAAAAGACGATGAAGTAATTTGACGAATAGGTTTCTCGTTTCTTAAATCATAATGCACATATGCCCCTAATGCCGCATCGAACAACTTATCATTGAAACTTTTAATACTTTTTGATTGCCATTGAGATAGGGTTGCAATTTTATCTTCATGACCCCCGATCGATTCATATAATTCAATTAACGCCTGATTAGATTTTATAAGCATTGCATTGAACAATGGATCTTGAACCAAAAAGGGGGATAACTCGGCAATTTTAGCATCATCATAATTGTGCTGTTTGGCAATATCGATAAGGTCCAGATAATGGTCATACTCCCTTTTAGTAGGGCGCTGGGAAGCATCTACATGCGTAGTATCTTTTCTAACAAAAGTGTATTCCGGCGGATCCATCGTTTTCCAGATATCATCCCATACGGGGGAGTTGTCCGTACCAGATTCCCAGTTGTGATAAATGTAGACCAACCCTTCATCTTTTGGGTCTCTATTTTCGTAGAAATACACGTGATTGTCAAAAACCTTATCGATCTCTTCTTTGATAAAGTGCAACATATCATCCTTATCTTCTGCAATACGATACATTTCTTGCAACACAAAACCAGAAACCGGTGGTTGTGTCATACCAGTAGACCTATATTTTTTTGATGATAAAGGATGCAATTCAGATTGATGAAAATCTGCCCCAGGGAAATAGGAATCGTTCTCCGTATGAAAAACAATATGTGGTATAAATCCGTTTTCCCACTGTGCATCAAACAAGGTTCTCATTTCGGTTTTAGCCTTTTCTACATCGTAATGTGTAAAACCGATAGCTATAAAACCTGAATCCCACTTCCATTGAAAAGGATACAGCCCTGCACTAGGTATTGTAAATCCACCTTCTTGAAAATTTGCATCCAAGATCGCAATAGCCTTCTTATATAATTCTTTCTTCATATTTTGTAATAAACAGCCTCAGCAACTAGCCTACGAGGCATTGAATTGAAAACTTAGTCCTTTTATCGACATAAGTATCAACATATTAATTATTGAAATATCGAGTAAAAAACACATTGGCAATTGTCTAGACTACCAATGTGCCTATCAATAAACTTAAACGAACAACAAATTCTTTTTAGAAATTAAAGGTGGCCGTCACAAATAATCTTCTAGGTAGAATTGGTCTACCTACAAAGAATTGAGATTCTGTTTGACCTGCTGAACCTGCTCTTGGATTCCCTTCCGTAATTCCGTCACTATCAAATAAATTAAAGACCGATACCCCCAAACGAACCGATTGGTTATTCTTTTCTTTAGAGAATGTATAACCGGCACCTAACCTACCAATTGTTATGGCATCTAATTCTATATTATTGGTATCATCGGTGAATTTTGAACCTGTGTAGTTGAAACCGAAATTGGCATCAAAAGCAGCATTGTCATAATACAGTCCCAATCCGCCCAACAGGTTTGGCTGTCTAGCCAATTCATTACCAACGTTAGCTTCTGTAGACGTACCGTTTACCAAATCGAAATCGGTATTTTTTGTAATCTCGTGGTTTTGATATGTAGCATTACCACGTAGATTTAGATATTGTGCAAGGCTATAATCCCAAGTTGCCTCTATACCTATAGTTCTTGTGTTTTGCTCAGCTCTTGTTTCATCTATTAATTGACCACCAACAATTGCCTGCCTAATGGAAATACGATCTTTAAGACCTACGTAATACCCTGCAACTGAACCTGAGAATTTTTGGTTTCCGAATTTGGCACCAGCTTCAAACTGAATAATGTTCTCAGCATCGTACGGACTTTCTGAAATACCCGGTACCGGAGCAAAACCTCTTAGTTGTGGAAAGAAATATCCTTTAGAAAAGTTTGCGTATAGATTGGTAGTTTCGGTTAACTCATACAAACCCGCTAGAGAAAGTGCCCAAGCACTAGCATTTACTTCAGTTCTTAAGAACGTACCATCAGCAGTTTGCACGTCACTTAACGCAGCTGTAAGTTCAGGGTCAGCATATACCGTTTCGCTCATAATACCACCACGGCTATTGATACCATCTGTATGTTCCCATCTAAAACCAACATCAAAACGCCATCTATCTAAAATCATCTCGTCTGTAACATATAATGCTACTCTATTTTGAGAAAGAAAGTTATTGGCAGTTTGACCAATACGGTTATATAAACCGCCTTGAGAATACACTACATTATTTCCACTGGCATCGATATAATTTAAGTTTACCAATTGAGGGTTATTATTGAACTCTGTCAACACTCTATATTGATAATTTACATCTTCTGCCTCAGTACGGGCTATGTAAGAACCTACGGTTATGTTATGGTTACCACCATTTGCCGTTTCAATAGACTTAGTAAGGTTGATCTCACCAGAATAATCTGTCATTGGACGTAAACGATCCACATGCAAATTATCTATTACCAAGTCGTTACCGTTAATTTGAGCACCTGACCCACTTTGGTAAGCAGCAGTATACCCTAAATTACCAGGAGCTATACTTTCTACATAATTATCTAATGTTATCGGATTTCCGTTTGTTCCATTTCCTCCTACATACAGGGCAAAGTTGTGCTTGTAATTTGCATATTTAATTTTGGAGGTCAATTTAAGGTCATCTTCAAATCTGTAATTGAAATCACCCATAAGGTAACCACCTGAGGTAGCAACACCATCTGAAATAGGACTATTATAGGTTCCGCCTGGTGTGTTGAACGAGGTATTCGCCAAATCACCGGATAACAATTGTTCAACCGGGTCACCATCATTACCGTTTATACGTTCTCTACTACCACCACTTAATGGAATTGGAAGGTAAAATTGAGCTTTGTCGTCAATAAACTGTCCGCTTAACGTAAAAGAACCGTTATCGAATTTCTTTTTAATATTACCTCTAAACTGAACACCTTTTGTTGGAAGACCAACATCTATAGGACCTCTATCATGACGAACAAAACCAGTAAAAGCGTAATACGTGTTAGAATCTTCACCACCTAGTTGACCACCGGAATAGAAGTCCGTTTTTATTCTACCTTGGTTGGCCACTTCAATATTAATAATGTTACCAGGGTTTGTATCACCCGTTTTACTTGTGTAGTTTATAATACCGGCAACAGAACCTGCACCATATAATACCGCTGCACCACCACGAACAAATTCTACACCTTTAAAACCTATATCCGGTCTTGCATAGACATCATGCGCAGAAGAATTTAGTCCGAAAGAACTAATTAAAGGCATTCCGTCATATTGCAGTGGGTTAAAAACATACTGACCACCGGAAGGCAAACCTCTAACGAATATATTACTTGCCGTTTCACCACCACCACCTTCAGCGGTAATACCTGGGACACTTCTAAGAATATCTGCCTGACTGTTAGCGGATAGCTTGGTTATTTCTTTCATTTTCACAGAACTGATCGATAAGGGAGCCTGCTTTTGAGAACGAAATGTACTTGATGCGGTTAAAACTACCTCATCTAATAACTGACCACCTTCTTGAAGCACGACATTTACCGTTTGTGTAGTACCATTTAAGGTCAAAGATTTATCTACCGAAGTAAAACCGATATACGATATACGTAATATCTGCTCACCAGTAAGGTCTGTTGAAAAAGAAAAATTACCATCAAAATCCGATGTTGTACCCGAAGTGCTACCTACAATTAAAATATTTGCACCGGGAATAGGGTCTCCTAAATTGTCCGTAACGGTTCCAGAAATATCGGTCTGTGCAAAGGAGCTTACACTGATAAGAAGTCCGATTACCGCAAAAATAATTTTCTTCATAATGTTTGGGTTTTTTTAAGTTGAGTCGATTTAAATTATCAAATCGTTGATTTTGAAGCCAAATTATATGAATATAGCATTCTATTAACCTAAAAATAACGAATTACCTATGCAAACGTTTGCGAAAACGTTTGCAATTTAATTTGTAATATTGTTATTCTCTCAAATTCAACATAATTTACTCATTTCCAATCATGAGCAAAAAAAGAAATACCACTTTAAAAGAACTTTCTAAAGAATTGAGTTTATCTATCTCAACAATTTCAAGGGCACTGAACGATCACCCGGATATCAGTCTTGCAACCAAGGAGAAAGTTAAAAAACTAGCTAAGCAAATGAATTACGTTCCTAATTTATTTGCCAGAGGCTTCCGTTCAAGAGAAACACATATACTAGGTGTTATTGTACCCAACATTTCACACCTATTTACTTCTACGATCATAAAAGGAATTATTGAGGAAGCCGAATTAAGGGGGTACAGAGTAATTATATCTGAATCTAATAATGACGACACCAAGCAGACAGAAATGCTAAATACCATGACCCAATTTGGAGTTGACGGAGTGCTAATGTCATTGGCCAGAAAAACAAAAGATGTAGAAGAAGTATTAAAGGTTTTAAATAGAATACCTATTGTATTATTTGACAAAGTATCAAGTAAAATACCTTGCACCCAAGTTGTTATCAATGAAGAAGAAGCTGCTTTTAACGCTGTTGAACATCTAATAGAACTTGGCAAAAAACGAATTGCCATAATTAAAGAAACCGAAAATTCATACAACTCAGAAAAAAGATTTGCCGGTTATTTACGCGCTTTAAACCAATATAAAATACCCGTACGAAACAAGCTAATATTAAGCACCGAAGATATTTCATTGGGCAATGGAAGACGGTTGGCCAATATTCTCATTAGTATGAAAAAACGTCCAGATGCCATTTTTGCCATTACCGATAATGCTGCTATTGGCGCCATAAAGGCATTACATAAATTTAAGATCAAAATACCAGACGAAATTGCAGTGGTAGGTTTTAGCAACTCTATCAACTCAACCATCATCAGTCCGGCTTTGACCACTGTTGACCAACCTGGCGACAAGATCGGCAGAACAGCGGTTCGTTTTCTAATCAAAGAAATAGAAAGTCAACCCAACGAAGTACATACCAAAACTGTTGAGATAAAGACCAGTTTGATCGTTAGGGATTCTTCACTAAAAGCTTAAAGTACGAACACTTGTTATAACGGAATATTGCCGTGCTTTTTCTTTGGCAAGACCGCCACTTTATTTTCAAGCAGGGTATAGGCTTTTATGAGTTTCCTCCTGGTGTCTTTAGGAAGAATAACCTCATCTATAAATCCTCTTTGGGCAGCACTATAGGGGTTGGCAAATAACTTTGCATATTCCGCCTCCTTTTCAGCTAATTTTGCTTCTGGATCATCAGCAGCGTTTATTTCCTTCCTAAAAATGATCTCACTTGCACCTTTGGCTCCCATAACGGCAATTTCCGCTCCAGGCCACGCATAATTTAGATCGGCACCAATATGTTTGGAGTTCATAACATCATACGCACCTCCGTATGCTTTTCTAGTAATTACGGTTACTTTAGGTACCGTTGCTTCACTTAGGGCATACAGTAATTTTGCACCGTTTGTGATAATACCGTTCCATTCTTGATCAGTGCCCGGTAAAAACCCAGGAACGTCTACCAATACTAAAAGCGGAATATTAAAACAGTCGCAAAAACGAGTAAAGCGCGCAGCCTTTTTAGAGCTATCAACGTCTAACACCCCTGCCAAGCTAATAGGTTGATTGGCAACAATACCAATACTTTTGCCTGCCAACCTAGCGAACCCTACAACAATATTATCTGCATAGGCCTTATGTATTTCAAAGAAGGTATCCTCATCAACAATACCATTGATGACATGGCGCATATCATAGGGTTGATTTGTATTTATGGGCACAATATCTTCCAACACATCACGTACCTCATTACCAAGTGTATAGTGAACATCTTCAGGTTTATCTTCACAGTTTTGAGGCATATACCCGATCATCTGCTTAATTTGTTCTATACATTGAATATCATTAGCAGCCGTTAAATGTGTTACACCAGACTTAGTGGCATGTGCCGATGCGCCACCAAGTTCTTCTGATGTTACTTCTTCATTGGTTACCGTTTTTACCACATTAGGTCCAGTAACGAACATGTAGCTAGAGTTTTCTACCATTAAGGTAAAATCGGTCATGGCTGGCGAATATACCGCACCACCGGCACAAGGTCCCATAATAGCTGAAATTTGGGGAATTACTCCCGATGCCATTACGTTCTTATGAAAAATATCCGCATAACCACCTAAGGAACGTACACCTTCTTGAATACGGGCACCGCCACTATCATTAAGACCGATCATTGGAACACCTATTTTCATGGCCATATCCATAATCTTACAGATTTTTTCGGCATGTGTTTCAGACAAGGCACCACCAAAAACGGTAAAGTCCTGTGCAAAGACGCAAACTTGTCTTCCGTTGATCGTACCATAACCAGTGACTACTCCGTCACCATAAAAAACTTGTTTTTCCATGCCAAAGTCTTTGGTACGGTGGGTAACCAAGGCACCCATTTCTTCAAATGAACCTTCATCCAATAAAAAATGAATTCTTTCATGAGCAGTTAACTTTCCTTTGGCATGCTGTTTATCAATACGTGCTTGACCTCCACCCAATTTGGACAATGCCAGTTTTTCCGCTAAAATCTCTTTATTATCTTTCATGCTACTCGTTCAAATCTTATTTGCAATTCTACACTCTACTCTTCTGCCAATTAGAAGAATTTTTGGACGGAACCTTTAAAACCTTTTCATTTTCCTTATACAACTTCAATGCTACCAAGGCCGCTATTCTTCTTTCTTCGGCATATTGCATTTCTAAATGTTCTGGCGAATAGTAGTTTTTAACAAAATGGGTGTCAAAATTACCTGAAGTAAAGGCTTCATGTTCACAGACAAACTTTCCAAAAGACAAGGTTGTGGCAACACCCTCTACTTTATAATTTTCAATAGCCCTAATCATTAATTGGATAGCTTCTTCCCTGGTTTTACCATAGGTAATCAACTTGGAAAGCATGGGATCATAATAAATAGGCACTTCCATACCTTCTTCAAAACCGTCATCAACACGAATACCCTCACCTACCGGTACTTTATAGGTGGTTAATGTCCCTATACTGGGCATAAAATCTGCCAAAGGATCCTCTGCATATACACGAACTTCAAGTGCATGACCGTTTATATTTAAATCTTCTTGGGTAAAAGCCAACGCTTCGCCACGAGCTACTTTGATTTGTTGCTCTACCAAGTCGACACCAGATATCAACTCAGACACCGGATGCTCTACTTGCAACCTGGTGTTCATTTCCAAGAAATAAAAATTCTTGTTTTCATCCAACAAGAACTCTACCGTACCAGCACCTACATAATCGCAAGCTCTAGCTACTTTTATGGCAGCCTCACCCATGGCTTTTCTTATTTCTGGAGTAAGTACAGCTGAAGGAGCTTCTTCCACTACTTTTTGATGTCTTCTTTGAACACTACATTCACGTTCAAATAGATGAACAATAGTACCATGGGTATCGGCAAGTACCTGAATTTCTATATGTCTGGGCGAGCCCACATATTTTTCAATAAAAACAGATCCGTCACCAAATGCCGTTTGTGCTTCACTTATTGCCCTTTGCATCTGCTCTGGTAAATCCTCTAACTTTTCAACTACCCGCATTCCCTTACCACCACCACCTGCAGATGCTTTTATTAGTATAGGAAATCCTATTTCTTTTGCAACTTTTTCGGCTAAGACCACATCTGTTATAGCTTCTTCAATACCGGGAACCATAGGAATATCATAATCACGAACCGCCTCTTTTGCCGCTAGTTTATTCCCCATCACCTTAATGGCATGAGGTTTGGGTCCAATAAAAGTGATCCCGTTGTCCTCCACCATTTGTGCGAAAGTCGCATTTTCACTTAAAAATCCGTAACCAGGGTGAATACCATCTGCACCTGTATCCTTTGCTGCGTTAATTACTTTTTCCATCACAAGATATGATTCTGATGAAGGGGCAGGACCAAGTAAAACTGCCTCATCTGCAAACTTCACATGTGGAGAAATACGATCAACTTCAGAATATACAGCTACGGTTTTAATGCCCATTTTTTGAGCGGTCTTCATTATCCGTAATGCTATTTCACCTCTGTTGGCTATTAGTATTTTTTTCATTAAAACTTAATTTTCCTTTTATACAATGGTGGCTATAAGATTGTTTCTATTCCATTTCAATAATTAACTGTCCTTTCTCAACAGCATCATCTTTTTTAACTTCAACTGATTTTATTACGCCTTCGCCCTGAGCAAGAATAACATTCTCCATCTTCATAGCAGATAGTACCAGTAACGGAGTACCCTCTATGACCTCTTGCCCAACTTCTACCAAAACATCCACAATTAACCCGGGCATGGGTGCTTTTACCTCGTTTAGTTTTTGAGTGGTTACCGCCAGCAATCCCATCTTTTTAATTTGCTGATCATACTCATCTTCAAGTTTAACATCATAAATATTTCCGTTTATGGAAAGGGTGATGGTCTTGTTCAAAAAATTGGAATGAATTATTTCTACGTCAAAAGCGCTATTCTTATCTAAAACATGAAGCGTATTCTCATTGACCAATATACTATCTAAAGAATCTACATCATTAGTGCTACATTGTAATTCTTCTTTGTTTACGGTAATTAGGTAATTTGACATATTTGGATCTTATAAATGCAAAAGTTAAGTAAACCAAAGATATCGAAAAAGTTTGTGGATGAATTTTAAAGTATTGAAATGACCTGCTCCGTTAATTATTTGAATAATAGGGATACCTATAATTTAAAATGGTATACCGAATAGAACACCGAATCTCAGGTAATATAGCGAAGAATTGATTTTATTTATAATAGTAGAGGTGTCGGGAAAAACAGCGAAAATGACCGTAAACATTGACCAAAAACAAAAAATCCAACCTAAATAAATACATTGGATTTCGCTTTCTGCTCACCCTCTAAAACTCTAATTTAAAATAAATAAGGTTTATTTATCTAATATCTAAATCAAATATAAAAGCGAGTTGACACCCTTTTAATAACCTTATTTTAAAAGCTTTATTTGCCGTTTAATATTTTGAAGATACATATTTAAGTAAAAAGGTGTTATTGAACTGAACGAGTCTTCGATATCCATGACTAAAATATCACCCATACTGTCCATTTTTGGATTTTTAAAATCATTAGAAATTTCATATTTCAGTAGCTTTTTCAATTCAAAACTAATCGCATAAGTTTCCACAAGGTATTTTTGTCTAAATTCATTTTGAAACTGTTCACCTACCAATTTTCGATTAGCTAATATACTTTGGCTTCCACTAATATTAGCTTCATCCTCCATTTTTTTATACTTTAAATAGAGATTAGAAAATTCTACAACTTTTAAATTACAATATTTGATAAATTTTTGTTTATCCATATTTGCTAATTCCTGCTTCTTTTGTTGTATTTCCTTTTGAAATCGCTTTTTTTGCTTAACTATTTCAAGATACTTTTTTGACCTAGTTCCTAAATAATCCTTACCTGTATGTTTAAAATTTCTCTCTAGAACTTTCATAAAATCATTTATCTTTTTTCTATTGTCAGTAATATTTTTCATGGTAGTCATTCCATCAGAAAGTAGAACAACAGTATCGTTATTATAAAATAATCCATTAATTCGAATTATATTATCATATAAATCAAGTTGTAACTGAATCTGACCTTTATTATTTATAATTTCTAACCCCGAAGCATCATAATTAATAGAAAAATTATTAGATTTATTTGAAGCCCATTCCCCATCAATTATTTCAAGAGCTAAATTCATTTCGGAATCATAAACTTTACTTGATATTAAAAGCTTTCCCTTATCCAATTTCAAATAAATTGGAGCAAGTAAATTAGTGGGTGAAACTAAGTAACCATTAATTAATTTTTGAATTGAAACTACAACGGAAATACTTCCAAAATTTATTTTATAATTTTCAAATTCTTTTGGAGTAAGTGATATCATTCCCTTCTCACTTTGTTCTGCTTTAATTTTACTTGAAATTTTCTCTGTATTTCCTGATATTTTTTCAATAGATGACACCACAGACTTTATTAACAAAGTGTTAGCGTCAATTTTTGTGTTAAAATCTAAAACCTCTTGAGTTTTTGCTTTATTTTCCGCACTTAAATTTATTATCGTTTCTTTTAATTCTTTTATAGTTTTTTCATTTTCTATTTTTTCTTTGCGATTATTTTTTTCAGTTCCATACCATGTACCGTATGATATAATTGCACCTCCTATTAAAGTACCAAATATTGACCAGATGGCAATTATGGTATTACCGCTTAACTCGGAATTATTTAAACTCATATTTTCTACTAAAGAATTAAACATAATTACTCAATTTTTTTAAATCTAATTTTCTGAAGCTCATCAAAAAATTCCATTCTTTTAAAAATATAAAAGAATTTTCTTTCAACGGATTCATTTCTAATTAAGAATCTTATAAACTATAAATAAAAATGGTAATAAAAATCTAATAAAAAATTGATGAATTTAGTCTAAATCCTTGCTAACGTATATAAACATTTACCAAAAACAAAAAAATCCAACCTAAATAAATAGATTGGATTTCGCTTTCTGCTCCCCCTCTTGGGCTCGAACCAAGGACCCTCTGATTAACAGTCAGATGCTCT
>JAHDDL010000025.1 GCA_020629415.1 Maribacter sp.
AAGACTGGTGATACGATGTCTGATGAAAAGCATCCGATAGTATTGGAGAGTATGGACTTCCCAGAGCCGGTAATTGGTATTGCTGTGGAGCCAAAGACCAAAGCTGATGTTGATAAATTAGGTATGGCTTTAGGTAAGTTAGCTGAAGAAGATCCTACGTTTACCGTAAGAACTGATGAAGCTTCTGGACAAACGATTATATCTGGTATGGGTGAGCTTCACTTGGATATTATTGTTGACCGTTTAAAAAGAGAATTTAAAGTAGAGGTAAGTCAAGGTGAGCCTCAGGTAGAATACAAGGAGGCTTTAACTAAAACAGCTTCACACAGAGAGACGTATAAGAAACAATCTGGTGGACGTGGTAAGTTTGGTGACATTGTATTTGAAATGGGTCCTGCGGATGAGGATTTTGATGGTGAAGGATTGCAATTCGTTGATGAAATCAAGGGTGGTCGTATTCCAAAAGAATTTATTCCATCTGTAGAAAAAGGATTTACTGTTGCTATGCAAAATGGTCCTTTGGCCGGTTATGAAATGGATTCAATGAAAGTTGTACTTAAGGATGGTTCTTTTCACCCTGTTGATTCTGATGCGCTTTCTTTTGAACTGGCTGCAAAGATGGGTTACAAAGCTGCCGGTAAAGCAGCAGGTGCCGTTATTATGGAGCCAATCATGAAGTTAGAAGTTATTACCCCTGAAGAAAACATGGGTGATATCGTTGGAGATTTAAATAGACGTAGAGGTACCATTGGTGATATGAGTGATAGAGCTGGGGCAAAAGTTGTTAAAGGTACAGTTCCATTATCTGAAATGTTCGGATATGTAACTTCTTTGAGAACATTGTCTTCTGGTCGTGCAACTTCAACAATGGAATTTTCACACTATGCAGAAACTCCTTCTAATATTTCGGAGGAAGTTATTAAAGCAGCAAAAGGTATAACAGCATAAATTTAGGACATGAGTCAGAAAATTAGAATAAAACTAAAATCTTACGATCACAATTTGGTGGATAAGTCTGCTGAAAAGATTGTAAAAACGGTAAAGACTACCGGTGCTGTTGTAACAGGACCAATTCCTTTGCCAACACACAAAAAGATATTTACAGTTTTGCGTTCACCGCACGTAAATAAAAAGTCTAGAGAGCAGTTCCAATTGAGTTCTTATAAGAGGTTATTGGATATTTATAGTTCTTCGTCTAAAACTATTGATGCACTTATGAAGTTAGAGCTTCCTAGTGGTGTTGAAGTAGAGATTAAGGTGTAATGCAATACCTGACCTTGTAAAGGGTTGGGTGACATGTCCTAAGCTGCGTGCGAGGGAAAAACGGATAAAAATAATTTAGGGTTAAATTATTTTGACCCTATTTTTTTGAGTTGAATTTAATAAGTAATAATTAATATAAATAAGTATGTCTGGGTTAATAGGAAAGAAAGTAGGCATGACCAGTATTTTTGACGAGAATGGAAAAAACATTCCATGTACCGTTATTCAAGCTGGACCATGTGTAGTTACCCAAGTCAGAACCGAAGAGGTCGACGGGTATAGTGCCCTTCAACTTGGTTTCGATGACAAGGCAGAAAGTCGTGCTATTAAGGCTGAATTAGGCCATTTTAAAAAAGCAGGTGCTTCTCCTAAGAAAAAAGTCGTTGAGTTCCGAGATTTTGAAGGTGAATTTAAATTAGGTGACACCGTAGGTGTTGATGTTTTTGCTGAAGGACAGTTTGTAGATGTTATTGGTACGTCTAAAGGTAAAGGTTTTCAGGGTGTTGTAAAACGTCATGGATTCGGTGGTGTTGGTCAAGCAACACATGGTCAGCATAATAGACTTAGAGCTCCTGGTTCTATTGGTGCGGCGTCATATCCGGCAAGAGTATTTAAAGGTATGAAAATGGCCGGTAGAATGGGTACTGATCGTGTAACAGTTCAGAACCTTAGAGTTTTAAAAGTAGTTCCTGAAAAAAATCTTTTAGTAGTAAAAGGTTGTGTTCCGGGCCATAAGAATGCTTATGTAACCATACAAAGGTAGATGTAATGAAGATAGCAGTTTTAGATATTAAAGGAAAAGACACAGGTAGAAAGGCAGACCTTTCTGATGATGTTTTTGCTATAGAGCCTAATGATCACGCGGTTTACCTAGATGTAAAGCAGTATTTAGCTCATCAAAGACAAGGTACTCACAAAGCAAAGGAAAGAGCTGAGATCGCTGGTAGTACAAGAAAAATTAAGAAGCAAAAAGGTACAGGTACTGCAAGAGCAGGTAGTATTAAATCACCAGTTTTTAGAGGTGGTGGTAGAATATTTGGACCAAGACCTAGAGATTATAGTCAAAAGTTAAATAAAAACTTAAAGCGTTTGGCAAGAAAATCTGCATTGACTTTAAAGTCTAAAGAAAATGCGATTTTGGTAGTTGAAGACTTTGATTTTGATACTCCAAAAACTAAAGATTTTATTCAGGTTTTAAAGACTTTAGGTCTTGAGAATAAAAAGTCTTTAATAGTGTTGGGTGATTCAAATAAAGGTGTATATTTGTCTTCGCGTAATTTTAAGGGCTCAGAAGTTATAACTAACTCAGAATTAAGTACTTACAAAATTCTTCATGCAAATAGTGTGGTGTTGTTAGAAAGCTCTTTAGAAGGAATTGAATCGAATTTAAATAAACAATAATATCATGAGTGTGTTGATAAAGCCAATTATAACGGAAAAAATGACTGCTGATAGCGAGTTGAACAACCGTTATGGATTCGTAGTTGACCCTAAGGCTAATAAATTGCAGATTAAAGATGCGGTTGAGGCTACTTATGGTGTTTCTGTGAAGAAGGTTCGTACAATGAATTACGGTCCTTCAAGAAAATCCAGATATACAAAAACTGGTGTGCAACATGGTAAGACGAACGCTATTAAAAAAGCCATCGTTGATGTTGTAGAAGGTGATATTATCGATTTTTACAGTAATCTATAAAGACAAGAAATGTCAGTTAGAAAATTAAAACCAATCACTCCAGGACAGCGTTTTAGAGTAGTAAATGGATTTGACGCCATTACTGCTGATAAGCCGGAGAAGAGCTTGCTTGCTCCGTTAAAAAAGTCCGGAGGTAGAAACAGTCAAGGAAAAATGACTATACGCCAAAAAGGTGGTGGTCATAAGAGAAGGTATCGTGTAATAGATTTTAAAAGGGATAAGCAGGATGTTGCTGCAACCGTTAAAACTATAGAGTACGATCCAAATAGAACTGCATTTATTGCTCTTTTGGAATATGCGGACGGTGAAAAGCGTTATGTAATCGCTCAAAACGGTTTACAGGTTGATCAGCAGGTTTCTGCCGGTGCTACTGTAGCTCCTGAGATCGGTAATGCGTTGCCATTGAGTGAGATTCCATTAGGTACTATAATTTCGTGTATTGAGTTAAGACCTGGTCAAGGTGCTGTTATGGCTCGTAGTGCAGGTACCTTTGCTCAATTAATGGCAAAAGACGGTAAGTTCGTTACTGTTAAAATGCCATCTGGTGAAACTAGATTAATTCTTTCAGGTTGTATGGCAACTATTGGTGCCGTATCTAACTCAGATCATCAATTATTGGTATCAGGTAAGGCTGGTAGAAGTAGATGGTTGGGTAGAAGGCCTAGAACTAGACCGGTAGCTATGAACCCTGTCGATCATCCAATGGGTGGTGGTGAAGGTAGAGCTTCAGGTGGTCATCCAAGATCGAGAAACGGAATACCTGCTAAAGGATTCAGGACTCGTTCTAAGACCAAGAGTACCAATAAGTATATAATCGAACGTAGAAAGAAATAAAAAAGTAGAAAGAAATGGCACGTTCACTAAAAAAAGGACCTTACGTTCACTATAGTTTGGAAAAGAAAATCCAGCAAAGTGTATCATCCGGTAAGAAAGCGGTAATTAAAACTTGGTCTAGGGCATCTATGATCACTCCTGATTTTGTTGGGATGACAATAGCGGTGCACAACGGAAAACAATTTGTACCTGTTTTTGTAACAGAAAACATGGTAGGACATAAACTTGGGGAATTTTCACCAACTAGATCTTTTAGAGGTCATGCAGGTGCGAAAAACAAAGGAAAAAAGTAAGCTATGGGAGTTCGTAAAAAACAGATGGCCGAAAGAATAAAGGCTGAGAAAAAGATGGTAGCTTTCGCTAAGTTGAACAACTGTCCTACTTCACCTAGGAAAATGCGTTTGGTCGCAGATTTAATTCGCGGTGTAAAAGTAGAGCAAGCTTTGGCGATATTAAGATTCAATCCTAAGGAGGCATCTAGAAAGTTGGAGAAATTGTTGCTTTCTGCTTTAGCAAATTGGCAAGCGAAGAATGAAGAGGCTAGTTTAGAGGATGCTGATTTAATCGTAGCTGAGATTAGAGTAGATAGTGGTGCAATGTTAAAGAGATTGCGTCCTGCTCCACAAGGTAGAGCACATAGAATTAGAAAACGTTCAAACCATGTTACATTGGTTTTGGGGTCAAAAAACATAACAGAAAACTAGAATGGGACAGAAAACAAATCCAATAGGAAATCGTCTAGGAATCATTAGAGGTTGGGAATCTAACTGGTATGGTGGTAACGATTACGGAGATAAATTGGCTGAGGATGATAAAATACGTAAGTATATTCATGCGAGACTTTCTAAGGCTAGTGTTTCAAGAGTTATAATTGAACGTACTCTTAAGTTGATCACTGTTACTGTAACTACTGCAAGACCTGGTATTATTATCGGTAAAGGTGGTCAGGAAGTTGATAAGTTAAAAGAGGAGTTGAAAAAAATCACCAATAAGGAGGTTCAAATCAACATTTTTGAAATAAAGAGACCGGAGCTTGATGCTAATTTAGTAGCGGCAAGTGTTGCTCGTCAAATTGAAAGTAGAATTTCTTTTAGAAGAGCTATAAAAATGGCAATCGCTGCAGCAATGCGTATGAATGCCGAAGGAATAAAGATTCAAATCTCTGGTAGATTAAACGGTGCTGAAATGGCTCGTTCCGAATCTTATAAGGATGGTAGAATTCCATTATCTACCTTTAGAGCGGATATTGATTATGCTTTACAGGAAGCTCAAACTACGTATGGTAAACTTGGTATAAAAGTTTGGATTATGAAGGGTGAGGTATATGGTAAAAGAGATTTATCCCCGTTAGTAGGAATGCAAAAAGATTCTTCTAAAGGTGGTAAGCAAGAAGGTGGAAGAAAACAACGTCGTAGAAAGTAATTTTTTAAAGAACTAAAGTAATGTTACAACCGAAAAGAACGAAGTTCCGTAAGATGCAGAAAGGCCGTATGAAAGGTCTTGCTGGAAGAGGACACCAACTTTCAAATGGTATGTTCGGTATAAAAAATGTTGATGATGCTGCATTTTTAACTTCACGCCAAATAGAAGCTGCGCGTATCGCTGCTACTAGATTTATGAAAAGAGAAGGTCAATTGTGGATTAAAATATTTCCGGATAAGCCTATTACCAAAAAGCCATTAGAGGTACGTATGGGTAAAGGTAAAGGTGCTCCAGAATATTTTGTAGCTGTGGTTAAGCCTGGTAGAATTATGTTCGAAGTGGCCGGAGTTCCTATGGAAGTAGCAAAAGAAGCTTTAAGATTAGCGGCTCAGAAACTTCCTGTAAAAACAAAATTCATTGTAGCTCGTGATTACGAGGCTGGAAATTAAACGTAAGTAATAATGAAAAAACAAGAGATTAAAGAAATGTCTGTGGAAGGACTTACGGAGAAATTGGCCGAGTACAAGAAGCAGCATGCAGATTTGAAAATGGCACATTTTGTAACTCCGTTAGAAAATCCGCTTCAGATTAGAAAAGTAAGGAGAACGGTAGCAAGATTAGCTACTGAATTAACTAATAGGGAGAACCAATAACTGGTGGGCTTTATGGAGAAAAGAAATTTAAGAAAAGAAAGAGTAGGAGTTGTCACTAGTAATAAAATGGAGAAATCTATTGTTATTGCGGAAGTGAAAAGAGTAAAACATCCTATGTACGGTAAATTCGTTTTGAAGACAAAGAAATATGTTGCGCATGACGAAAAGAACGATTGTAACATTGGTGATACTGTAAAGATCATGGAAACTAGACCTATGAGTAAAACCAAATGTTGGAGATTAGTAGAAATCTTAGAAAGAGCTAAATAAGTTATGTTACAGCAAGAATCTAGACTAAAAGTAGCGGATAACACAGGGGCAAAGGAAGTTTTAACTATCCGTGTTCTTGGTGGTACCAAAAGAAGGTATGCTTCAATAGGTGACAAAATTGTTGTTACTGTAAAAGAGGCAACTCCAAACGGAGGTATCAAGAAAGGTGCGGTTTCAACTGCTGTTGTAGTTCGTACAAAGAAAGAGGTTAGAAGACCAGATGGGTCTTATATCAGATTTGATGATAACGCTTGTGTGTTATTGAATCCTGCCGGAGAAATGAGAGGAACTCGTGTTTTTGGACCTGTAGCAAGAGAGCTTAGGGATAAGCAGTTCATGAAGATTGTATCATTGGCCCCAGAGGTATTATAATATAACGGACAAGATGAAAAAGTTAAAAATCAAAACAGGAGATACGGTAAGAATTACTGCTGGTGATCATAAAGGTACCGAAGGTAAAGTTTTACGCGTTAATCTTGAGAAAAATAAAGCCATCGTAGAAGGTGCCAATATGGTATCTAAACATGAGAAGCCAAGTGCTAAGAATCCTCAAGGTGGTATTGTAAAAAAAGAAGCTTTAATCCATATTTCTAACTTGGCCTTGATCGACAGTAAAACTGGCGAAGTAACAAGAGTAGGTTACGAGATGAGGGATGGTAAAAAAGTTAGGGTTTCCAAAAAATCCAATGAAGTAATTTAGTTATGGCATACGTTGCAAGATTAAAGAAAGAGTATAAGGAGCGAATTGTTGCTGCCCTTACCGAAGAGTTTGGTTACAGTAATGTAATGCAGGTTCCTAAGTTAGAAAAAATAGTAATGAGTAGAGGTGTAGGAGCTGCTGTTGCTGACAAAAAACTTATTGACCATGCAATTGATGAAATGACAATGATAACTGGTCAAAAGGCCGTTGCTACCATGTCAAAGAAAGATGTTGCTGCCTTTAAGTTAAGAAAAGGTATGCCTATTGGTGCAAAAGTTACACTAAGAGGTGAGCGCATGTATGAGTTTTTGGATCGTTTGGTTACTTCTGCTTTACCACGTGTTAGGGATTTTCAAGGTATCAAAGCTACCGGTTTTGATGGTCGTGGAAATTACAACCTAGGTGTAACAGAGCAAATTATATTTCCAGAAGTTAATATTGATAAGATCAATAGAATCAATGGTATGGATATTACATTTGTAACATCTGCAAATACGGATAAAGAAGCGAAATCATTATTAACAGAATTAGGTTTACCTTTTAAAAAGAATTAGTATGGCTAAGGAATCAATGAAAGCCCGTGAAAGAAAAAGGGAAAAGACTGTAGCAAATTATGCTGAGAAACGTAAAGCTTTGAAAGAAGCTGGAGATTACGAAGCACTACAAAGATTACCTAAAAATGCATCTCCGGTACGTTTGCATAACAGATGTAAATTAACTGGAAGGCCTAAAGGTTACATGAGAACTTTTGGTATTTCAAGGGTAAAATTCAGAGAGATGGCTAACGCTGGTTTAATACCAGGAGTTAAGAAAGCTAGCTGGTAAATAAAGAATTATTAATGGATTCAGGTTTGGTGAAATTGCCAAAAACCGTTTCCGAATTATATTTATATGGTAACAGATACTATTGCAGATTACCTAACGAGAGTTAGAAACGCGAGTAGAGCGGGACATAGGGTTGTTGAAATCCCTGCGTCGAATCTAAAGAAAGAAATTACTAAAATATTATTCGACCAAGGATATATTTTAAGTTACAAGTTCGAAGAAAGTAAAGTTCAGGGTTCTATTAAAATAGCCTTGAAATATGATAAGCTTACAAAAGAACCTGTTATCAAGAAAATACAGCGTATTAGTAAGCCTGGTCTTAGAAAATATGCGGGAAGCGAAGATTTGCCTCGTGTATTGAATGGTTTAGGTATTGCAATCGTTTCTACATCTCATGGTGTAATGACTAGCAAGCAGGCAAAGGCAGAGAAAGTTGGTGGTGAAGTTTTATGCTACGTTTATTAATTGATAAAAGATTTAGAAAATGTCTAGAATAGGTAATAATCCAGTCGCAATTCCTGAAGGGGTTACAGTTGAAATCAACGACAACATCATTTCTGTGAAAGGAAAGTTAGGTGAGTTGACTCAAGAGTTCTCGGGAGTATCGATAAAAGTAGAAGACGGACAGGTTTTTGTAACAAGGCCTTCTGATTCTAAGGAGCATAAAGCAAAGCATGGTCTTTATAGATCACTTATCACCAATATGGTAGAAGGTGTTTCTAGAGGATGGACCAAAGAATTAGAACTAGTTGGTGTAGGTTATAGAGCAAGTAATCAAGGACAAAAACTTGATTTGGCTTTAGGTTTTTCACACAACATTGTTTTTGACTTGGCACCAGAGGTGAAAGTTGAGACTATATCAGAAAAGGGTAAGAATCCTATCGTAAAGCTGACTTCTCATGATAAGCAATTAGTTGGTCATATAGCAGCGAAAATCAGATCTTTCCGTAAGCCAGAGCCATACAAAGGGAAAGGTATCAAGTTTGTAGGTGAAATATTAAGAAGAAAAGCTGGTAAGTCAGCTTAATAATAGGATATTATGGGATTATCAAAAACACAAAGAAAATTAAGAATCCGTCGTAGAATTCGTAAGGTTTCTTCTGGAACTGCAGCTAGGCCAAGGTTATCTGTATTTAGAAGTAATAGCGAAATTTACGCTCAAGTTATAGACGACGTTAAAGGAGTCACTTTGGTATCTGCTTCTTCAAGAGATAAGGATATTGCAAAAGTAAAAGGAAATAAAACCGAGATTGCTGCTTTGGTTGGTAAAACAATCGCTGAGAAATCTGTAAAAGCTGGTTTGGATAAAGTAGCTTTTGATAGAGGGGGTAATTTGTATCATGGTAGAGTTAAGTCTCTAGCTGAAGGTGCAAGAGAAGCAGGTCTAAAATTCTAATATACTAGTATGTTCCAAAAATATAAAAACGTAGAAACTGTTAAGCCAGGTGGTTTAGATTTAAAAGATAAATTAGTTGGTATTCAACGTGTAACTAAGGTAACAAAAGGTGGTAGAGCATTCGGTTTTTCTGCAATTGTTGTTGTAGGTGATGAAAATGGTGTTGTAGGTCACGGTTTAGGTAAATCTAAAGAAGTTGCTACTGCAATTGCTAAAGCAATTGAAGATGGTAAAAAGAATTTAGTACGTATACCTTTGAACAAGGGTACTTTGCCGCATGAGCAAAAAGGTAAATTCGGTGGGGCTAGAGTATATATTCAGCCTGCATCTCATGGTACCGGTGTAATTGCCGGTGGTGCCGTAAGATCGGTACTTGAATCAGTTGGTGTTCATGACGTATTGTCTAAGTCTCAAGGGTCTTCAAACCCGCATAATGTTGTGAAAGCTACTTTTGATGCTTTATTGCAACTTAGAGATGCAAAAACCATTGCAACACAAAGAGGTGTTTCTTTAGAAAAAGTATTTAAAGGCTAAGAGGAAAATTATGGCAAAGATTAAAGTTACACAGGTAAAAAGTGGAATTAAGAAACCTCAAAATCAAAAAAGAACTTTAGAGGCTCTTGGTTTAAAAAGAATTGGTCAGGTAGTAGAGCATGATGATACTCCTAACATTCTTGGAATGATAAATAAAGTTAAACATTTAGTTTCTACAGAGGAAGCTTAAATATAGGATAAAATGGGTTTACATAGTCTACAGCCTGCAGAAGGTTCAGTTAATAGAGACGGAAAACGCCTTGGAAGAGGTCAAGGTTCTGGTAAAGGAGGAACTGCTGCAAGAGGTCATAAAGGAGCAAAATCAAGATCTGGTTATTCTAAGAAAATTGGTTTTGAAGGTGGTCAAATGCCTTTGCAACGTCGTGTACCTAAGTTTGGTTTTACGAATATCAATCGTAAAAATTACCAAGGTATCAACTTAGAGAAGTTACAGGAGCTTGTTGATAATAAAGTTATTGACAACGAGGTTACTTTGGACATTTTAATTGAGAATGGTTTAGTTGGTAAAAATGATTTAGTGAAAATTTTAGGAAATGGCGAGTTAAAGGCTACTCTTAAAGTTTCGGTACATAAATTTACAGCATCTGCCAAAGCAGCAATTGAAGCAGCAGGTGGTGAAGCAATAAGTTTGTAAGCATAAACGAAAGCATGAAGAATTTTATTGATACAATATCCAATATTTGGAAAATAGAAGAGCTAAGAAATAGAATTCTTATTACTTTAGGTCTTTTGTTGGTTTATCGTTTTGGTTGTCAAATCGTACTTCCAGGTATAGATTCAACGCAGCTAGGTGGTTTAACGGATAGTACTGACCAAGGTATTTTTGGTCTTTTAAATGCATTTACAGGAGGAGCTTTTGCTAACGCTTCTGTTTTTGCATTAGGTATCATGCCATACATATCTGCATCTATCGTAGTCCAGTTGATGGGTATTGCAATTCCTTATCTTCAGAAGTTGCAAAAGGAAGGAGAGAGCGGTCGTAAGACTATAAATCAAATTACTAGATGGTTGACCATTGGTATTTGTATTGTTCAAGCTCCAGCCTATTTGTATGGTTTAGAGGCTTTCGGTGTTAGGGATAGTGCTTTTTTATTAGGGAAAGGACTTGATTTTATGGTACCGGCCGTGATTATTTTGGTTACCGGTACTGTATTTGCTATGTGGTTAGGTGAGAAAATTACCGATAAAGGTATTGGTAACGGTATTTCCTTGTTAATAATGATCGGTATTATTGCTACAATGCCACAGTCCTTTGTTCAGGAATTTATTTCAAGAACAACTAATAATAATGGTGGACTAATGTTTATATTGATTGAGGTGATTGTTTGGTTCTTGGTAATATTGGCCTGTATTCTTTTAGTTATGGCTACAAGACAAATTCCTGTTCAATATGCAAGAAGAACTGCTTCTGGCGGTTATGAAAAAAACATTATGGGTTCTAGACAGTACATACCTTTAAAGTTAAACGCTTCTGGAGTTATGCCAATAATTTTCGCACAGGCAATTATGTTTGTGCCGGGAATGATAGGTGGAGCTTTTGATGATACTTCATTTGGACAATGGATGCAGGTTCAGTTTAGTGATATTTTTGGATGGGCTTATAATTTATTGTTTGCAATCTTGATTATAATATTTACATATTTCTATACTGCAATTACAGTCCCTACCAATAAGATGGCAGATGACCTAAAAAGAAGCGGTGGTTTTATTCCCGGAATACGTCCCGGAAAAGAAACTGGAGATTATTTAGATAAGATTATGTCTTTAATAACGTTACCTGGATCTATTTTCTTAGCTTTGCTGGCTATTTTACCGGCGATAGTGGTAAAATTGATGGATGTTCAAGCCGGATGGGCGTTATTTTATGGTGGTACCTCTCTTTTAATTATGGTTGGTGTCGCTATTGATACAGTGCAACAGGTAAATTCATATTTGTTGAATAGACATTATGATGGTTTAATGAAAACCGGTAAAAATAGAAAAGTAGCATAATTTATGGCTAAGCAGGCAGCAATAGAACAAGATGGATCTATTATCGAGGCATTATCAAATGCAATGTTTCGTGTAGAGTTGGAAAATGGACATGTGGTAACAGCACATATATCAGGTAAGATGCGTATGCACTATATAAAGCTTTTACCTGGAGACAAGGTTAAATTGGAGATGAGTCCTTATGACCTTACTAAAGCAAGAATTACATATAGATACTAAGATACAAGATGAAAGTAAGAGCATCAGTTAAGAAGAGAAGTGCCGACTGCAAGATTGTTCGCAGAAAAGGCAGGTTGTACGTAATCAACAAAAAGAATCCTAGATTTAAACAAAGACAAGGGTAGTTATGGCAAGAATCGCAGGTATAGATATACCAAAACAAAAAAGAGGTGTAATCGCCTTAACCTATATTTTCGGAATTGGAAGAAGTAGGTCACAAGAAATATTAAGTAAAGCCCAAGTTAGCGAAGATACTAAGGTTTCTGATTGGAATGATGATGAAATAGGTCGTATCAGGGAAGCTGTTTCTGAATTTGTAATTGAAGGTGAATTACGTTCAGAGACTCAGTTGAACATTAAGCGTTTAATGGATATTGGCTGTTATAGAGGAATTCGTCACAGGTCAGGTTTACCTTTAAGAGGTCAACGAACCAAGAATAATTCTAGAACTAGAAAAGGAAAGCGTAAAACAGTTGCTAACAAGAAGAAAGCAACTAAATAATAATTAGGTATGGCAAAGGCAAATACTAAAGTTACCAAGAAACGTAAAGTTATAGTAGATTCTGTTGGAGAGGCTCATATTAGTGCTTCTTTTAACAACATCATTATCTCTCTAACCAATAAAAAGGGAGATGTTATTTCTTGGTCATCTGCCGGTAAATTAGGTTTTAGAGGTTCTAAGAAAAATACACCTTATGCTGCACAGGTTGCTGCAGAAGATTGTTCTAAAGTTGCTCACGAAGCAGGTTTAAGAAAGGTTAAGGTATATGTAAAAGGTCCTGGTAATGGAAGAGAATCAGCAATAAGATCTTTACATAATGCTGGTATCGAAGTAACGGAAATCATTGATGTTACTCCAATGCCGCATAACGGATGTAGACCTCCAAAAAGAAGAAGAGTTTAATTAACTAGTAATATTTCACCGAAAGTGTAATTACGATTATCGAAGGATAAGCCTTAATTCATAATCTCACTTTCTAATTTAAAGAAAATGGCAAGATATACAGGACCAAAATCAAAAATCGCCCGTAAGTTTGGCGAAGCAATTTTCGGAGATGATAAATCTTTCGAAAAAAAGAATTACCCTCCAGGACAACACGGTAATAACAGAAGAAGAGGAAAGAAATCTGAATATTCTGTTCAGTTGATGGAAAAGCAAAAAGCTAAATATACCTATGGTATTTTAGAGAAGCAATTTAGAAACCTATTCCAGACTGCAAAGAGAAAAGAAGGTGTTGCAGGTGAAATTTTACTTCAATTATGTGAGTCTCGTTTAGATAACGTGGTTTATAGAATGGGTATTTCTCCAACAAGAAGTGGTGCAAGACAATTAGTATCTCATAGACACATTACGGTAAATGGAGAGTTGGTAAACATACCTTCTTATTCATTGAAAGCAGGAGATGTTGTTGGTGTTAGGGAGAAATCTAAATCATTACAAAGTATACAAGATTCATTAGCTGCCAGTAGTGCAGTCTATGAGTGGATTTCTTGGAACAGTGAAAAGAAAGAAGGTACTTATGTTACCGTTCCTGAAAGATTACAGATTCCAGAAAATATCAAAGAACAATTAATCGTGGAGTTATACTCTAAATAAACAATACCGATCCAATTATGGCATTATTTAATTTTCAGAAACCCGATAAAGTAATAATGATCGATTCCTCTGATTTCGAAGGTAAATTCGAATTTCGCCCTTTGGAACCTGGTTATGGATTAACTGTTGGGAATGCATTAAGACGAGTATTGCTTTCTTCTTTAGAAGGTCATGCAATTACTTCGGTTAGGATTGATAAGGTAGAGCATGAGTTTTCTACCATACCTGGCGTTGTTGAAGATGTAACAGAGATTATATTAAACTTGAAACAAGTTCGTTTCAAAAAGCAAATAGAAGATTCAGAAGCTGAAGTTGTTTCAATTTCTGTTAGCGGTAAGAACCAATTAACTGCAGGTGATTTTCAAAAGTTTATTTCTGGTTATCAAGTATTGAATCCAGATTTAGTGCTTTGTAATATGGATGACAAAGTTAGCATCAATATGGAAATTACTATTGAAAAAGGCAGAGGTTATGTTCCTGCAGAGGAAAATAAAAAATCTGGCGCACCATTAGGTACTATTGCTGTAGATTCTATTTTTACACCTATTAAAAACGTAAAGTATAGTATAGAAAATTTTCGTGTAGAGCAAAAGACGGATTATGAAAAGTTAGTCTTTGAAATATCTTCTGATGGATCAATACATCCAAAAGATGCTTTAACGGAAGCTGCAAAAGTTCTTATTCATCACTTCATGTTATTCTCTGACGAGCGCATTACATTAGAAGCTGATGAAATTGCTCAAACAGAGACTTATGATGAAGAGTCTTTACACATGAGACAGTTATTAAAGACTAAATTAGTGGACATGGATCTTTCTGTTCGTGCTCTAAACTGTTTAAAAGCGGCTGAAGTTGATACTTTAGGTGATTTAGTTTCTTTTAATAAGAATGATTTAATGAAGTTCAGAAACTTCGGTAAGAAATCTTTGACTGAACTTGAAGAGCTTGTAATTAACAAGGGCTTAAGTTTTGGTATGGATTTATCAAAATATAAATTAGATAAAGATTAATTAATCATATTTTGCTCCTCGGTCTAACGAGTTTGGTAGCAAGATGATAAAATAAAAACATGAGACACGGTAAAAAAATTAACCACTTAGGTAGAAAAACTGCCCATAGAAAGGCAATGTTAGCTAACATGGCTTGTTCTTTGATCGAGCATAAAAGAATTAACACTACAGTTGCTAAAGCGAAAGCTTTAAAACAATTTGTAGAGCCTTTGATCACTAAGTCAAAAGCTGAAAATAATGTTAGTGCTGAGAAAGGTACGCACAACAGACGTATCGTTTTTAAAAACCTACGTGATAAGAACGCTGTTACAGAATTGTTCAGTGTAGTATCTGAAAAGGTTGCAGATAGACCAGGTGGTTATACTAGAATTATAAAATTAGGTAATCGTTTAGGTGATAATGCTGATATGGCAATGATAGAATTGGTTGATTTCAACGAATTGTACAACGCTGGCAAACCTAAGAAGAAATCTACAAGAAGAAGTAGAAGATCAAGTGGAAGCGATGCTGCTGCCGTTTCTTCTGAGAAAGAAACCAAAGTAGAAGAAGCTCAAAATGAAACAGAAGCTAAGACAGATGATTCTAAGGAATAAAATTGTCGATAAATATTAATAATGAAAAGGGATAAGCTTTCTAGCTTATCCCTTTTTTTATGTTTTTTTGTGAACGAATAAATTATAAGACTAAAATGAAATATCAGGCAAAGAGAAAAGCTATTATATTACTTGCAGATGGGACTATCTTTTATGGAAAATCTGTGGGGGATAAGGAAGGTACCGCTTTTGGAGAAGTATGTTTCAATACCGGAATGACAGGATATCAAGAGATATTTACCGACCCTTCTTATTTTGGACAAATTATGGTTACCACTAATGCCCATATAGGTAATTATGGAGTTAATGCAGAGGAAGTAGAATCAGAATCCATAAAGATTTCTGGATTAGTTTGTAGAAATTTCAGTTATGAATATTCAAGGCCTTTGGCAGATGATAGTTTACAAGGTTTTTTAGAAAAAAATGAGTTGTTTGCCATTTCTGATGTAGATACGCGTGCCTTAGTTAGTTACATAAGGGATAACGGGGCTATGAATGCCGTAATTTCTACTGATGTTGAGAATGTTGAGGAATTGAAAAATCGCCTTAAGGAGGTGCCTAGTATGGAAGGTTTGGAGCTTGCATCTAAAGTTTCAACTAAAGAACCCTATTTTGTTGGTGATGAGAATGCAACTTTTAAAATTGCTGCACTGGATATAGGTATTAAGAAAAACATACTAAGAAACCTTGTGAAGCGTGGAGCATATGTTAAGGTGTTTCCTTACAATAGTAGCTTTGAAGAAATGTCTTCTTGGAATCCGGATGCTTTTTTTATTTCAAATGGACCTGGTGATCCGGAACCATTGGTGGACGCCATTGCCGCAGTTAAAAAAATGATTCAAACTGATAAACCTTTATTTGGTATTTGTTTAGGGCATCAAGTTTTGGCATTGGCAAACGGGGTTTCTACTTATAAAATGCATAATGGGCATAGGGGAATAAATCACCCTATTTTAAACCTAATAACAGGAAAAGGAGAAATTACTTCTCAAAATCATGGTTTTGCAATAAATAGGGAAGAAACGGAAGCTAACGATAATTTGGAAATTACACATACACACCTTAATGATCAAACTGTAGCTGGTATTCGTATGAAAAATAAAGATGTATTTTCAGTTCAATATCATCCAGAGGCAAGTCCAGGACCACATGATGCTGACTATCTTTTTGATGATTTTTTTAAATTAATTGAGAAAAGTGCAAAACATAACGAAATAGTTTAAATAAACATTAAATTATTGGGAAATCTAATGTGTAAATAAACCCATTGATTTTCCCGTTTCGTATCTTTACTTTTTCAAACAAACAACAAATAAAAAGATTAAAAATGAGTATTATTTTAAATGTTCACGCAAGACAGATATTGGATTCTAGAGGTAATCCTACTGTTGAAGTAGATGTAGTTACAGAAAATGGTGTAATGGGTAGAGCGGCGGTTCCTTCTGGTGCTTCTACTGGTGAGCATGAAGCTGTTGAGTTACGTGATGGAGGTGAAACTTTCATGGGCAAAGGTGTCATGAAAGCTGTAGATAATGTAAATAGTGTTATTGCTGAAGAAATTTTAGGAATGAGCGTGTTCGATCAAAACCTATTAGATCAAACTATGATAAATTTAGATGGTACGCCTAATAAATCTAAATTAGGAGCTAACGCAATATTAGGGGTTTCTCTTGCTGCTGCCAAGGCTGCTGCAAACGAATTGGGACTTTCACTTTTTAGATATATTGGTGGTGTTAGCGCAAATACGTTACCGGTACCAATGATGAACATTATAAACGGTGGTTCTCATTCAGATGCACCTATCGCATTCCAAGAATTTATGGTTATGCCTGTTAAGGCAAAAAGTTTTTCGCACGCCATGCAAATGGGGACGGAAATTTTCCATAACCTTAAAAAGGTTTTACATGACCGTGGACTTAGTACCGCAGTAGGTGATGAAGGTGGTTTTGCACCAAACCTTGCCGGTGGTACTGAAGATGCTTTGGATACTATTGCTAAAGCGGTCAAAAACGCTGGTTATACCTTAGGTGATGATGTTATGATAGCATTGGATTGTGCTGCGGCAGAATTTTTTGTGGATGGTAAATATGACTATACTAAATTTGAAGGTGAATCTGGTGTAATTAGAACATCTGAAGAGCAGGCACAGTATTTGGCCGATCTAAGCGCCAAGTATCCTATTATCTCTATTGAGGACGGTATGGATGAGAATGATTGGGATGGTTGGAAATCCTTGACTGAAAAAATTGGTGATAAGGTTCAATTAGTTGGTGATGATTTATTCGTAACTAATGTAGAGCGTTTATCTACAGGTATAGAAAAAGGTATTGCAAATTCAATTTTGATAAAAGTAAATCAAATTGGTACCTTGACAGAGACAATTGCAGCTGTTAATATGGCAAAGAATGCGGGTTATACTTCAGTAATGTCACACCGTTCCGGTGAAACGGAAGATAATACTATAGCAGATTTAGCGGTTGCCTTAAATACAGGTCAAATAAAAACAGGTTCAGCTTCAAGATCTGACCGTATGGCCAAGTATAACCAACTACTTCGTATTGAGGAAGAATTAGGAAGTACGGCTTACTACCCTCAAGAAAAGGCTTTTAAATTAGGTTGATTTTTAAGAATAATAATTAATTAAGCCTTTCTTTCTAGAAAGGCTTTTTTTTTGGCATACTTCAAAACTTTAACTACCTTTTGAGAATAAATCAATATTAATCTCTCTTTGTTAGCGTATGAATAATTTTCTTTTTGTTTCCGCAGAGAATGACGCCATTCCTGATTGTAAAGCTGGTGGAATGGGTGACGTTGTCAGGGATGTTCCTAGGGAAATATCAAAGCGAGATGATAGGGTTCATGTAGTTGTGCCTTCTTATTCTAGACTACATAAAAACGGGATCTTTAAAACAAAACTTGAATTTAGTCTTAGGGGTGTACCATATTCTGCCGAATTATATGAAGTTATTCCAAAAAGAGTAGATAAGAATATAACACATTATGTTATACATCATCCTGAAATTACAGAAGGAGGTATAGCGCATATTTATCATGATGATCCAACAGAGCCTTTTTTTAATGATTTTATAAAGTTCATTATATTTTGTACCGCTACGGCCGAGGCTATTAAAATAAAGGCATTTGGTGATTTGGATATTGTGCATATGCACGATTGGCATTCTGCGGCGCTTTTGTTTATAAAAAGATATCATCCGCAGTACCAAGATTTGAAAAAGGTAAGATATGTATACACTATCCACAATTTAGCGATACAAGGGATACGTCCTTTTTATAACAATTACGCATCTGTCAACAATTGGTTTCCTGAAATTCAATTGGATCACAGGACTTTGATGGATCCTCGCTACCAAGATTGCATTAATTTAATGGCTGTTGGCATTCGTTTTGCCGATGCGGTACATACAGTTTCACCATCTTACAAAGAAGATGTTCTTTTGCCTAGTAGAAGACCGGAGTTTATAGGAGGAGAAAGTTTAGAACAGGATTTGATCAATGCAAACAATGAAGGTAGACTTTTTGGCATTTTAAATGCAAGTAACTATGGCAATATTAGAGAAGCGGAAAAGGGATTGTTATATAGAAATACGGTAAAGGCAATTTTTAGATGGCTTCAAGAAAACTCAAAAAAATACAAAGCTGATTTTCTTGCCCATACCGGTGAAAAAATTATGCAGTTGGTGGACAATAGACCAAAATTTATTGTGTCTAGTGTGGCTAGGCTTACGGAACAAAAATTTTATTTTTTAAAACGATCTCCGGAAGCTTTTGAGAAAATGCTCTCAAGATTAAATGATATAGATGGCATATTCATATTATTGGGTACAGGTGACCCAGATTACGAAGAGTTTTTTCGTCATATGAGTTATCATCATAAAAATTTCGTATTCACGAATGGGCAATCTGAAGATTTAATAGACTCTATGTATTTAGAGACCGATTTATATTTTATGCCTAGTTTGTTTGAGCCATGCGGTATTAGCCAAATGTTGGCAATGAGAAATGGTAATCCATGTTTGGTTCATCATACAGGCGGTCTTAAAGATACCGTGGAACATTTAAAAACAGGCTTTGCTTTTAGCGGTGACACCTATGATGAGCAAATTACCAATATGGTGAATAGTTTTGATGAAGCCTTGACTATTTGGGAAAATGATAAAACTGCTTGGAAAAAAATTAAGGCCAACGCTAAAAAAGTTCGTTTCACTTGGGAAAAATCATTAGATGCCTATTACGAGTCATTATATCTGTTGTAATGAAAGCCTTTCATAGTACTTATTGTTAATTTTACCCAAAACAGATTTGTGAAATTGGTAGACCAATCCTGTTTTGTTAACTTTACGAGAAGTATATAAAACGTAAAAATAAAAATGTCAGACAAAGCTATTTTAGAATATAATGGTGAAAAATTCGAGTTTCCTATTATTAAAGGAACCGAAAATGAACTTGCAATCGATATCAAATCATTGCGTTCGGTAACCAAAGGAATTATAACTATTGATCCAGGTTATAAAAACACAGGATCGTGTGAAAGTGCAATTACTTTTTTAGATGGCGAGAAAGGTATTTTACGTTACAGAGGGTACTCAATAGAAGAATTAGCTGAGAAAGCGGATTTCTTGGAAGTTGCTTATGCATTAATATTTGGAAATTTACCAAATAAAGAAGAGCTGTCTAAATTTCATAAGGATATTAAAGACGAATCTCATGTAGATGAAGAAATGAAAAAGATATTGGATGGTTTTCCAAAATCTGCTCACCCAATGGGTGTTTTGTCATCGTTAACCAGTGCGTTGATTGCATTTAACCCATCTACGGTAGATGTAAGTTCAGATGAAGATATGTACCATGCCATTGTGCGTATTTTAGCTAAATTCCCAGTTCTTGTAGCTTGGACTTTGCGTAAAAAGAAAGGACTTCCTTTAGATTATGGAGATGATAGTTTAGGCTATGTAGAGAACATTCATAAAATGATGTTCAAGCGTCCTAACCAAGATTATAAACAAAACAAGGTTGTCATAGAGGCATTGGACAAATTATTGATTTTGCATGCGGATCATGAGCAAAACTGTTCTACTAGTACAGTTCGTATCGTTGGGTCTTCACATGCCGGTTTGTTCGCATCTTTATCTGCCGGTATTTCTGCACTTTGGGGACCATTGCACGGTGGTGCCAATCAAGCGGTATTAGAAATGCTTGAGGCTATTGAAGCTGATGGTGGCGATACTAAAAAGTATATGGCTAAAGCTAAGGATAAATCTGACCCGTTCAGATTAATGGGCTTCGGTCATAGAGTATACAAAAACTTTGATCCCCGTGCCAAAATTATTAAAGTTGCTGCAGATGAGGTGTTAGCTGATCTAGGAATAGATGATCCTATTTTGGATATTGCAAAAGGCCTGGAAAAAGAAGCGCTTGAAGATCAGTATTTTGTAGATAGAAAATTATACCCGAATGTGGATTTCTATTCAGGTATTATATATAGAGCTTTAGGTATACCAACAGAAATGTTTACGGTAATGTTCGCTCTTGGTAGATTGCCAGGGTGGATCGCTCAGTGGAGAGAAATGAGGTTGAACGGTGAACCGATCGGTAGGCCAAGACAAGTTTATGTTGGTGAAAATTTAAGACCTTTTGTCGAACTTGATAAAAGGTAGATTGCTACCGTTAATAAAAAAACAAAAAGCTCTTTTAATTTTTAAAGGGGCTTTTTTTTTGTGCCAGTTTTAATTCAGATTTAAATAAATACAAATGTTACAGTTAAATATTAACGACGAAATTTCACCTTTGAAAGCCGTTGTTTTAGGAATAGCCAAAAGTTCTGGACCAACACCAACTTTGGAAGAGGCTTATGATCCAAAATCTGCAGAACATATTAAAGCGGGTACATACCCCGTTGAAGCTGATATGATTGCAGAAATGGAAGCTTTTAGAAAGGTTTTTGAGAAGTATGATGTTAAGGTCTTTAGACCTGAAGTTCTTGAAGATTGTAATCAAATATTTACTAGGGATATAGCTTTTGTAATAGAAGATAAATTAATAAAAGCCAATATACTGCCTGATCGAGAACAAGAGGTTGAGGCAATACTACATGTTTTGGATAAAATTGATGACAATAATATATTAACTCCGCCAGAAGATGTTCATGTTGAAGGAGGTGATGTAATGCCTTGGAACGATTATATTTTTGTAGGTACCTATACCGCAAAAGATTATCCTTCTTTTATTACAGCAAGAACAAATAAGGCAGCTGTTGATTACTTGAAAAAACAATTTCCGCATAAAACGGTTAAATCATTCGAACTAAGAAAATCTAACACCGTAGCTAAAGAGAATGCGCTGCATTTAGATTGTTGTTTTCAGCCTTTGGGTAACGGAAAAGCTATTATACATAAAAACGGGTTTTTAATAGAGGAAGAGTACCAGTGGCTGGTTGATTTTTTTGGTAAGGAAAATATTTTTGAGATAGATGCAAATGAAATGTACCATATGTATAGTAATGTTTTTTCCATATCGCCAGATGTAGTCGTTTCTGAAAAAAACTTTACACGTTTAAACAATTGGTTGCGAGAGCAAGGCTTTACGGTAGAGGAAATACCGTACGCAGAAATATCAAAACAAGAAGGGTTGTTGCGTTGTAGTACATTACCCTTGATCAGATCATAATTCATAAAACAACAACAATTTAATTAGTACCCCTATGCAAATAACAAATACAATATTGATGATCCGCCCGGTATCCTTTAGGATGAACGAGCAGACCGCTGTGAACAACTACTTCATGGAAGATATTGATATGAAAAATCAAGAAATAAATAAGAAAGCCCAAGAGGAGTTTGATGCTTTTGTATCCGTATTAAAAGATAAAGGAGTTAATGTTATAGTAGTTCAAGATACCAAAGAGCCAGATACACCAGATAGTATTTTTCCCAATAACTGGATCTCTTTCCATGCCAACGGTACGGTAGGTGTATACCCAATGTTTGCAGAAAATAGAAGAAATGAAAGAAGAGAAGATGTTTTTGAGATATTGGAAGAGAACGGTTTTAAAATTAAAGATGTTATAGATTATACTTCTGCCGAAGATGAAGAACTGTATCTTGAGGGTACTGGTAGTATATTATTGGATAGGGTAAACAAAAAAGCATATTGCGCACTTTCTGAACGGGCGGATGAAGATTTGTTTATTGAATTTTGTGAAGATTTTGATTTCTTTCCGGTTATATTTACGGCTAACCAGTCTGTAGACGGTAAAAGATTGCCCATCTACCACACCAATGTAATGATGGCTCTGGCGGAAAATTTTGTAGTTATATGTGCAGATACCATTGATGACAAGAAAGAACGTAAAAATGTATTGGACCATCTTAAAAAAGATGGAAAAGAAGTAATCACTATTACCGAACAACAAATGCATCATTTTGCAGGAAATATGCTTCAAGTACTAGGTAGCGATGATAAAAGATATATGGTTATGAGTTCTGCTGCTTATCATAGTTTACGACCAGAACAAGTTGCGCAAATTGAGAATCACTGTAGTATACTGCACAGTTCTTTACATACTATTGAAACTTGTGGAGGTGGTAGTGCCCGCTGTATGATGGCAGAAGTGTTTCTTCCAAAGAACTAAATTGAATATTTACCCTGTTGAAATTATATATTTTAATGGGGTAACTTTTTTGTAAAGTATTCGCTATCTTCATAGGAGTTAGGTGTTTTACATATTTATATCACTATGAAGTCAAAACCATTTTACGTTGTTTTAGTATTATCTGTCTTCGGCTATCTGTTCGTTTGGGCAAATACGCCCAAGGTTTCTAAATACGGACCGGTAGAGCTAACATCTAAAAGTTCTAACCAAGATTATGATAAGATGATGGATGTACTTACCCATCAACGTTGTATGAATTGTCATCCTAGTGATGATATTCCTAAGCAGGGAGATGAAAGTCATCCTCATTATTTTGATATGGCCAGGGGAGAAGATGATCATGGTTTTGAAGCTACTAATTGTAACACCTGTCATCAATCAGAAAATAATTTAAATTCTGGAGTTCCCGGTGCACCACATTGGGCATTGGCTCCGGCTTCCATGGCTTGGGAAGGACTGACAAGGAAGGAAATTGCAGAACGATTGTTGGATATGACCATGAATGGCAATAGAAGTCATGAAGATCTAGTTAAACACATGACAGAGGATGATCTTGTACTTTGGGCATGGGAACCAGGTATAGATGCCAATGGTAGGCAACGATCTTTACCACCTGTTTCTAAAGAAGAATTTAAGGAGGCGGTTGAAAATTGGTTTGCCAACGGGGCAATAATCCCATCTAAATAATAAATTTTATGGAAATTTCTATGACTGTTAACGGTATGCATAAAACCGTTTCTATAGCAGATGAAAACACCCCTTTACTATGGGTCGTAAGAGACACTTTAGGTTTAAAGGGAACTAAATTTGGCTGTGGAAAGGCAGCGTGTGGCGCTTGTACCTTGCATGTAGATGGTGAAGCGGTGCGTTCATGCTCTTATCCGGTAAAATTTGCGGAAGGTAAAGATGTGACTACTATTGAAGGTTTAGGAGATAGAGAAAATCCGCATCCAGTTCAACAAGCTTGGATAGATGAAGTTGTGCCTCAATGTGGCTATTGCCAGCCTGGTTTTATGATGGCTACAGCTGCCCTTTTAAATAAAGTGTCCAAACCTACCGATGAGGATATTGATAATAATATTATAAATGTATGTCGATGTGGTACCTATTATCGAATGCGAAAAGCTATACATAAAGCTGCAGAGTTGCATTCGAAGAAAGAAATTTATGAATCTAAAGAGTTATAATAGATGGCTGATAAAGGAAATGATTCAAAAAAAACTTCTAGACGTAAATTCTTGATTAAAGGTGGTTTGGGAACTGTTGGTGTAGTTGCAATTGGTGCATACATTTTTAGGAATCCAATTCGTAGAGAATTATTAGGATTTGCAAATTCACTTGAAGCTCCTTACACGGATAATACCGATAAACCCATGATGTGGTTTGAAGTGACCAAGAACAACGAAATTCTGTTGCATTCTCCTAAAATGGAAATGGGGCAGGGGACATTTACTGGAATTGCCCAAATGGCCGCAGATGAACTGTCGGTTTCCATGGATCAGATAAAGGTTGTCCATGCCGCTTCATCTACCGGTAATGTTGATAGCTTTGCAACAGGCGGTAGTACTTCAATTTCAGGATTATGGGAACCTTTAAGGGAACTCGCTGCCATGCTTAGGGTTATGCTTATAAAGGAAGCTGCTCGTAAGATGAAAGTCGGTATTGATGAACTTTCAGTAGAAAACGGTATTATATCGGCTAAGGGAAAAAGTTTAACGTATGCACTTGCGGCAGAGGGTGTTGAAAATTGGGAGATACCTGATGTTCCTGCTTTGAAAGATATAAAAGATTATAAATTTATAGGTAAGCCGGTGCCGAGGGTAGATTTGGATGCTAAGGTATATGGCGATCCCATTTTTGGGATGGATGCAGAAATGCCGGGAATGCTCTACGGTGCAGTTGTAAGGCCTTCAAAAATTGGGTCAACTTTTGTAAGCGCGGATATCTTGGCAGCAGATCACATGCCGGGTGTAGTAAAAATAATAGTTGAAGATGATTTTGTTGGCGTAGTCGCCAATTCTATGATGGAAGCTGAGCATGCCAAAAATGCCATAAACGTTACATGGGAAAACTATGGGGATTTAGATACTGCAGCCATTAAAAATATGATGACCGTTGGTAACGGTAATTCTACCACCATACAGAAAAACGGTAATGCTTTTGGTGAGGATGATGATTTTGAAATATTAGAATTTAGAAGTCCTATTGGGGCACATGCGCAAATTGAACCTAATGGTGTTGTGGCTTCTGTAGATGGTGACAGCGCTACCATAAAAATTTCAACACAAGTTGTAAGTATAACTAGAAAAGAAGTTGCAAAACGCTTAGGTTTAGATACCGAAAAAGTGAATATTGTGCCTACTTATCTAGGTGGTGGTTTTGGTAGAAGGTTGCATACGCCACATGCTGTACAGGCAGCTGTAATGTCTAAAGCTGTAGGTAAACCTGTGAAATATTTTTTTAGTAGAAAAGAGGAGTTTCAGCATGATATGTTTCGCCCGCCAACACATCATATTATTAAGGGGAAATTAAACAGTGAAGGCTTTTTAGATACGCTGGAACATGAGTTTGTAAGTGGTGATGTGGCTACAGATTCAGCTTTAATACCCAATTTTTTGACTAACTTTTTAGGGGCAGATGTAGGCGCTATTCGTGGCGGATTTATTCAATACACTGCTATTCCTAACTTTAGGGCGGTTTATTGGCATGTAGTTTTGCCTTTTGCAACTAGTTGGTGGCGTAGTTTAGGTTTATTGGCCAACACTTTTGCTATGGAAAGCTTTATAGATGAAATGGCAATTAAGGCAAAAAAGAATGCTGTAGAATTTAGAATAGGCCAAATTGGCGAGGCGCCTATTGATGTTAGGTTAAAAAATGTAATTAAAGCAGCAGCTAAAAAAGCAAATTATCATGAAGAAGTCATAAATGGCCGTGCAATGGGCTTTGCTGCTTCCATAGATGCTAATACACCTTGCGCCCAAGTAGTCGAGGTCTCTATTGTAGATAATGAAATAGTGGTGCATAAGGTAACCGTAGCTATGGATCCAGGTTTGGCGGTAAATCCAGATCAAATACGTGCACAATGCGAAGGTTGTGTGATCATGGGGATAAGTGCAGTGCTCTATGAAGAAATGTTTGTAGAAAATGGAGAATTGATCCCGACCATTTACGGTCCATATCAAATGGCTTTAATGAAAAACGCCCCTAAAGAAATTGATGTGGTTCTACTGCAGGGTAAAGATACGCCTGGTGCGGTAGGGGAGCCACCTCTAGGACCAATTGGTGCAGCAATAGCAAATGCTGTTAGACGCTTAACTGGAGAAAGATTAACGGAGTTGCCCTTAAAATTATCTAAGACGGTTTAAGGTAAGGGTGTTATATTAATTGGTATTTTTTTGATTGGCAATATTCTTGATCATTCCGCCAAAGATAAAATAGTGAAAAGGTACTATACTGTACCAATATAATCTACCTCTTAATCCTCGTGGTCTAAATGTTGCGGTTTGATGAAGAATATTGTTTTCATCAATCTTAAACTCTAGCCATGCTTCGCCGGGTAGTTTCATTTCGGCAAATAGTAATAATCGTTTGGCTTTTTTATCCGCTAGTAATACCCGCCAAAAATCCAAAGAGTCACCTGCAAAAATTTTATGTGCATGTGTTCTGCCACGTCGTAGTCCAACTCCTCCAGAAAGCTTGTCTATAAAGCCCCTTATTTTCCAGAGCCAATTTCCGTAGTACCATCCGGTTTCACCGCCAATACTCCAAATGCGCTCTAGAACCTCATCAGGATTTGAAATTTTAAGTTGTTTGTAATCTTTAAGAATACCATATTTAGGCACCTGTATGTGTTTTTCCAAATTGTCCACAAAACGACCACTGATCATACTGTCTTTCCAACTACTGATCACTAAGTTCTGTTCTATTTTTTTAAAGGCCAAATCAATAGCATCTTTGTATGTATGAGGCGTAATGCCAAGTATGTCTTGCAAACGTGTGTCCTTTGCTACTACTTCTATCTTCATGCTGTCCACCAAGTTCAATGCAAGCTTGTATGATGTTGAGGTTACAAAGTATAGCCAATATGATGATAGTTTAGGTGTCATGACCGGTACTGTCCAAATCCAGTTTTTAAAACCTCTTACTTCTGCATACTTATGGAGCATTTCTTTATAGGTAAGAACGTTTGGTCCTGCAATGTCAAAAGACTCGTTGTAGGTTTTGTCATTACCCAATACTCCTGTTAAAAAGGTAATAACGTCACGTATGGCAATGGGTTGCGTTTTTGTCAATACCCATTTGGGAGTAATCATTACCGGTAATTTTTCACATAAATCCCGAATGATCTCAAAAGAGGAACTTCCGGAACCTACAATAATTCCGGCTCTTAAAACTGTTAGGTTAAAATTGCCTTGGTAAAGTATATCCTCCACATTTTTTCGTGACTGTAAATGTTTTGAAAGATTTTTATCATTGACAATTCCGCTTAAATAAACTACTTGCTTAATTTGAGTTTTGGAAACATACTTGTTAAAATTCTCAGCAGTTTTCGCCTCCATATCATCAAAGTCCTGCGTAGAAGAACTCATAGAGTGAATTAAAAAATAAGCGGCGTCTATATCTTTTGGGACTACATTTTCTTTGGGTTCCTCTAAAAAATCAATCTCAATGACTTCTATCAGATTTCTTGTCTCTTTGTCTACCGAAAGTCTAGTTTCATCACGTACCGCACAAACAATTTCATGTCCCATTTCTAAAAGCTGCGGTAGAAGTCGCATACCTATATAACCATTGGCACCGGTGAGTAGTATCTTCATTATTTAGGTATTTTAAACATCTTAAAGATGTAATAAATTGGTAGTAGGGTCACGACTGCCACAATTATTAATGATAGGCTTGAGATTTTAAACCGTATGTCTATTTTATAAGCTTGTAATATGGTTTCTATAATTACAGGAGTAGCTATAATTGCTATTAACAAGTTCATTAATATCAACATTTGTAATGACATGTTGTAAACTTGTGGAGCATTCTTTTCTGTTACCTTAACCGGATGATTCATGTTCCAAGGTTTTACTTTTTTTATAATTAGATAAAGTAGTGTGTAAGTAAAACACATTATCAAGGGTAATGTCCAAATAGTATTTTTCTTGCCATATCCGTCAACGTCTCCTCTGTAATTAAAATGTGAAGGAATAGTTTCGGGTAAATCAGCATAAAAAATTGCAATGACTAGTAAATTTAAAGCTAGTATTATCCACCCGGCAAAAATCAAGCTTTGTTGATTTTTTGTAAGATTTATAGCTATTTTAGGCAGATTTGCGAACATATTATAGGTCTTCTATTGATGTTGGTGCATTATCGGCCTTATAGTCCAATATTTTTTTGAAGAATTTCTGAACGGCTTTGGTATCAGATGCTACTTTTATAAAATGATGGTCTTTATAGATAGAATAAACAGATGCTTCGCCTTTATATATAGAAAGTTTGTAATAAGGGACCACCAATGCATATGATTCTAACAATGATCGGAACCCTACTATGATTCCTTTTGGTCTCATTTCTATATTGCACGTATCTCTATTATTATCTAAAATCAATAAATTTCTAATTTCAATACTCGTTTCCGTAATTATTAATTTTGGAGAACCTATACCGTTCAAAGACCATCTTTCTTTCAAAGTAAAAGGTTTGCCCACTTCAGTGTCAATTTTTCTTGAAATCTCTTTGTTATTATAAGTTACGTTTACGAGCATGGTAAAATTGTTGCGCAGTTTTCATTAAAGTTAACGAAATGCCGAATCAATGCCGCATCTGTTCATCTTAAAGCATAAAAAATGTTTAATTTTGTAGCCTTAATTAAACGTTTTGGTGAATATTCAAGAGGTACTATCAGATAAAGTAAAAGAGGCGGTAAAATCTATTTTTGACAAAGAATTGCCAAATGTAGAGTTTCAGCCTACCCGTAAAGATTTTGAAGGAGATATCACGATTGTGGTTTTCCCAATGTTGCGTGTTGTTAAAGGAAATCCTGTTCAAATTGGTGAGCAAATTGGTGCTTATTTAGAAGAGCATGTTGCTACCGTTGCCGGCTTTAACGTGATTAAAGGATTTTTGAACATTGTTATCAATGATGGGTTTTATTTAGATTTTTTCAATTCTATTATTGCTACCGAAAATTACGGATATATAAAAGAATCTGATGATGCTGTAATGGTAGAATATTCTTCACCAAATACCAATAAGCCATTACACCTAGGGCATATTCGTAATAACTTATTAGGATATTCTGTTGCAGAAATTTTAAAGGCATCTGGTAAGAAGGTTTATAAAACTCAAATTATCAATGACCGTGGTATTCATATTTGCAAGAGTATGGTGGCATGGCAGAAGTTTGGAAATGGAGAAACGCCAGAGTCAACAGGGTTAAAAGGAGATAAGTTAGTTGGTAATTATTATGTGGCTTTTGATAAAGCCTATAAAGAGCAAATAGCGGAGTTGGTTGCTAACGGTACGGAACAGAAAGTTGCGGAAAAAGAAGCGCCAATTTTATTGGAAGCACAAGAAATGCTTTTAAAATGGGAGTCTGGAGACGAAGAAACCGTTGCACTTTGGAAAACTATGAACGGTTGGGTATACAAAGGTTTTGAAGTGACTTATAAAAATCTTGGAGTTGATTTTGATACCCTTTATTATGAAAGTGACACGTATCTTTTAGGAAAAGATGTTGTTGCCGAAGGATTAAAAAAAGGCGTATTCTTTAAAAAAGAAGATGGTAGTGTTTGGATAGATTTGACCGAAGATGGTTTGGATGAAAAAATTGTACTTCGTTCAGATGGAACAGCGGTATATATGACCCAAGATATTGGTACAGCAATACAACGTGTAAAAGATCACCCAGATGTAAATGGTATGGTGTATACCGTAGGTAATGAGCAAGATTACCACTTTAAGGTATTGTTTCTGATTTTACAAAAACTTGGTTTTTCTTGGTCTAACAAACTACATCACTTAAGCTACGGAATGGTAGATCTACCTAGCGGAAAAATGAAAAGTAGGGAAGGTACTGTCGTTGACGCCGATGATCTTATGGCAGATATGACCCAAACTGCTGCAAATATTTCAGAAGAGTTAGGTAAGCTAGATGACTATAACGAAGAAGAAAAGCAAGCACTTTATAAAATGATCGGTTTAGGGGCTTTAAAATATTACATATTAAAAGTAGATCCTAAGAAACGTATTCTTTTTGATCCTGAAGAATCTGTGGATTTTCAAGGGAACACGGGTCCGTTTATTCAATATACCTATGCACGTATTCAGTCTATTTTAAGAAAGGCAGAAAGTATGGGGATTGATACTGCTAACGAAGTTAAGGTTACAGCGCTTCATAGCAAGGAAAAGGAGTTGATCAAGCAATTACAATTGTTCCCGGATACTATTCAATTAGCTGCGGATAATTATAGTCCGGCTTTGATTGCAAACTATACATATGACTTGGTTAAAGAGTTTAATTCTTTCTATCAGCAAGTCTCTATTTTAGGTGAAACCGATGATGCTAAAAAGGCATTACGTGTTCAATTGTCCAAGAAGGTTTCGGAGGTTATACAAGATGCATTTGCTTTGTTGGGCGTATCGGTTCCGGAACGTATGTAATTAGTAGTAGGAACTTCTATTTTATTTTTTAACCCGTATGTTCATAGCAAGGTACTATGGTATTGTATGCTCTAGTATCATGGCAATTTTTATATTACTATTGCACTTTGTCGAATACTTAAGCTTTCAAAGTCTAAGATTCCCATTCTCCCGTATATATAATCAGAATTTCTTGAACGTTGCATTAATACCCGTACCAAATTGGTTTAATCGGGTAAATACTATTTAAAAGAAATCCGTTAAAAAAGTTTTAGAAAAAACATCTAAAAGTATTTCATTGGCAGTAAAGAGTTGGGCCTCGCCTATGATATTGATAGATGTTTTTGTGGAGGAGTTTATGTAAATAGAATTCCTTTTTTGCCCCACAAGCAACTTTAGAGCATCCATTTATAATGGATGCTCTTTTGTTTTGTTTATTTTCTGGCACTTGCTACGAATTTTACATTGATATTATTAAATTTGTAACCCCTTAAAAAAGAAAAGAATGTTCGATAATTTAAGCGATAAGCTAGACAAGGCATTACATGTACTAAAAGGACATGGTCAGATTACAGAAATTAATGTTGCAGAGACTACCAAAGAAGTACGCCGAGCCTTATTGGATGCGGATGTTAACTTTAAAATAGCCAAAGAATTTACCAACAGGGTAAAAGAAAAGGCATTGGGGCAAGATGTATTGACCACCTTGCAGCCTGGCCAGTTAATGGTCAAGATTGTAAAAGATGAGCTAACCCAATTAATGGGCGGTGAGTCAGAAGGTATTAACCTTTCAGGTAATCCATCGGTTATTTTAATGTCTGGTTTACAGGGTTCTGGTAAAACTACCTTCTCTGGTAAACTTGCCAATTTCCTAAAAACAAAGAAAACTAAAAAACCATTATTGGTGGCTTGTGATGTATACCGTCCGGCGGCAATTGATCAGTTGCACGTAGTTGGTGAGCAAATTGGTGTTGAAGTATATTCAGATAGGGAAAATACAGACCCAGTAGCTATTTCTAAAGCTGGTATAGCACATGCAAAGGCAAACGGACATAATGTGGTCATCATTGATACCGCTGGTCGTTTAGCTGTTGATGAGGCTATGATGAATGAAATATCCAATATTCATAAGGCGATACAACCTCAAGAGACTTTGTTCGTGGTAGATTCTATGACTGGTCAAGATGCTGTAAATACGGCAAAGGCATTCAACGATATCTTGAATTTTGATGGTGTTATCTTAACCAAATTAGATGGTGATACCCGTGGTGGTGCCGCTATTTCTATTAAATCTGTGGTAGATAAGCCAATTAAATTTATTGGTACCGGTGAGAAGATGGAAGCTATAGATGTTTTCTATCCTTCACGTATGGCAGATCGTATCTTGGGTATGGGTGATGTAATATCACTTGTAGAAAGGGCTCAAGAACAGTTTGATGAAGAAGAGGCCAGAAAAATTCAAAAGAAAATTGCTAAAAATAAATTCGGATTCGATGATTTCCTGAGCCAAATTCAGCAAATTAAGAAGATGGGTAATATGAAAGATCTTATGGGGATGATACCTGGTGCAGGTAAAGCCCTAAAAGGTTTGGATATAGATGATGATGCTTTCAAACATATAGAAGCAATTATTTATTCAATGACACCAGATGAGCGTTCTACGCCATCTAAATTAAATGCAAGTAGAAAAAAACGTATTGCAAAAGGTTCAGGTAGAGAAGTTCAAGAGATCAATCAACTTTTAAAGCAGTTCGATCAAATGAGCAAGATGATGAAAATGATGCAAGGCGGTGGCGGTAAGAAGATGATGCAGATGATGGGTGCCATGAAAGGAATGAAATAAAGACCGAATAATACAACCTAACAAAACAACTTAAAGAAAAGCGGATATGGAATTATTGGATGGTAAAAAAGTATCCAACGAAATTAAAGAGGAAATCAAGGCAGAGGTTGCCAAGATGAAAGAGCGTGGTGAAAAAGTACCTCATTTGGCGGCAATTATTGTTGGTAGTGATGGTGCTAGTTTAACCTACGTAGGCAGTAAAGTTCGTTCTTGTGAACGTATTGGTTTTGAATCTACCTTAATTCAAATGCCGAGTACTACTTCTGAGCAAGAATTATTGAACAAGATCAAAGAATTGAACGTTGATGATGATATTGACGGTTTTATTGTTCAGTTACCGTTGCCAGAGCAGATAGATACCCAAAAGGTAATTATGGCTGTAGATCCAGATAAGGATGTTGACGGTTTTCACCCTACCAATTTTGGTAAAATGGCTTTGGATATGAGTACGTTCATCCCTGCAACGCCGTTTGGTATTCTTGAATTATTGGAGCGTTATAAAGTAGATACAAAAGGTAAACATACCGTAGTTATTGGCCGTAGCCATATTGTGGGTAGACCAATGAGTATTTTAATGGGTAGAAAAGGGTGGCCAGGTAACTCTACCGTAACACTTACCCATAGTCATACAAAGAATATTACTCAAATTATATCTCAAGCAGATATTGTAATTTCTGCTTTAGGAGTTCCTAAATTCTTAAAAGCGGAAATGGTAAAAGACGATGCTGTTGTCATTGATGTTGGTATCACCAGAGTACCAGATGATACAAAGGAAAAGGGTTATTATATTACGGGTGATGTTGATTTTGAGAATGTAAGTAAAAAAGCATCCTATATTACACCTGTACCTGGTGGGGTTGGTCCTATGACCATAGCAATGTTACTAAAAAACACATTGTTAGCTCGTGAAAGACATAGAAGTAGAAACTAGAACAGTATAAAATATATTAAAAGCCTTGCAAACTATTGTGGGGCTTTTTTTATGCCGGTAGTTTTTTGATGGTTACACCGGTTTCGGTAGTGTCGTTAGGTACTAAGATGTCAATATCGTTACTATCATCATAATCGCAACTTGCCAATACGGTTATTGAAATGGTAATCAGTATGGTGTATAGTATTTTCTTCATAACATAGATTTAGGGAGTACTACTAAAATGTCATGTATTTAAAACGTTGAAAATTTAATCTTGGTATTTGATGTCAAAAGAGAATACTGTACCTTTTGTGAAACATTTATCCTTATGAAAAAAAATCTTTTGTTGTTAGCTATTATTGCTTGTGTAACAAGTTGCACACAGCCACCTAAATTAGAGCGCAAATTTTCAATAAAGGTTAGTTATTCTGCTGAGGTAGATTCTTTGGCAAAAGATGGACGTTTGCTGCTAATGCTTTCTTCGGATGATAGTGATGAACCCCGTTTTCAAATTAATGACGGACTAAACACCCAGCTCATTTTTGGTATGAATGTGGAGAATTGGGCTAAGGATTCAGTATTGACTTTCAATGAATCTGTGTTTGGTTACCCGTATGAAAGTTTAAAAGATGTACCGCCAGGGGAGTATAATGTGCAGGCACTTCTTAATGTGTATGAAACGTTTAACCTATCTACTGGCCATACCGTTAAGTTGCCTATGGATAATGGCGAGGGACAACAATGGAACAAATCACCAGGTAATTTATATAGCAAGCCTTTTAAGATAAGGGTTGCTAGCAACGGGTTTGAGAACGTGTCGGTAGAACTGGATCAGGTGATTCCGCCCATTGAAGAACCAAAAGATACCGAGTGGATCAAGCATATAAAGGTGAAATCTGAAAAATTATCCGAGTTCTGGGGGAGGGATATCTTTTTAGGAGCTCATGTATTGTTGCCTAAGGGGTTTAACGAGCATCCGGAAGCCAAGTATCCACTGATGGTTTTTCACGGTCATTTTCCTTCGGATTTTGGCGGATTTAGAACTACACCTCCAGACCCTAATTTAAAGCCAGAGTATTCTGAGCGTTTTAGTTTAGAAGGGTACAATATTATTCAACAGCAAGAAGCCTACGATTTTTATAAACGATGGAACGAGCCCGATTTTCCTCGCTTTTTAATTATTGAAATTCAACACCCAACCCCATATTATGATGATTCATATGCAGTGAATTCTGCTAGTCAAGGTCCTTATGGAGATGCTATTACCTATGAGCTTATTCCGGAAATTGAAAAACAGTTCAGGGGCATGGGAGAGGGGTGGTCTCGTTTTCTTTACGGTGGCTCTACCGGCGGTTGGGAAGCTTTGGCGGTACAGGTCAAATATCCCGATGAATACAATGGTTGTTTTGCGGCATGCCCCGATCCTATTGATTTTAGAGCATATACGTTGACAAACATATACGAAGATGAAAATGCCTATTTCTATAAGAGTGCACATAAAACGTTGGAAGTGCCGTCGCATCGTAATTATTTAGGTCAAATACATTCTACATTAAGACAAGGAAATCACTTAGAGTTGGTTTTGGGAGATAAATCTAGGTCAGGGCAACAATGGGATATTTGGGAAGCAACTTATTCCCCACAAGGCAAAGATGGCTATCCTGAAAGAATTTGGGATAAAATGACAGGAGATATTGACCATGAGGTTGCTGAGTATTGGAAAGAGAATTTTGATCTAAGACATATTCTTGAACGTGATTGGGATAAACTGGGCGATAACTTAAAAGGTAAAATTCATATCTATTGTGGTGATATGGATAATTACTATTTAAACAACGCTGTCTACCTAATGGAGGATTTTCTTGAAAGCACAACGGATCCTTATTATGAAGGCGAAGTAAAATACGGTGACCGTGATGAACATTGCTGGAATGGTGATCCAGATCAACCCAATGCCATAACGCGCCTACGTTACAATAGTATGTATGTGCCAAAGATTATGGAGCGTATTGAGAAAAGTGCTCCAAAAGATGCCGATTTAACAAGTTGGAGGTATAAGTAGACCTAGTTGAAACTTAGTGTCTTTTTAAAGCTAAATCCATCTCGATTTGAAGAATAATTTGGCTGAGTAATTAATTGATTTTGATTAAAAGTATAGTCGTAATTCTTGTAAAGGGTGCAGGTTAAGAATTTGCCTTGATCAGATGTTTCATTGACATTCATATTTATCCCGACATTTAATAATGTTTCATGTATTATTTCGGGTATTTCGATTGTTTTATGAAGCATGTCAATATTATCTTTTTCAGAAGTAATAATACTCCAGCTTACAGTATTTGATAAATCAGAAGTTGTAAGTATAACATTTAAGCCTAAATAATCATACTCTCCAGAAATATTTACAGTATTACCATCTTGTAATATGTTAACATTCGGAGACTCAATTTTCTTATTTGTTATATCCTGATTTATGAAAATTTCAGTATTATTTTCTGAATATGCTAATCTAGCTTGATTAATTTCAAATTCATCAATAAGTGGTATTTCAATAATGTTATTGTTTGCATTTCGCGATACAAATGCTTCGTAGTATTTATTGTTTTGGAAATCATTATTATCAATAAAACCATATAAATTTAATCTGAAATTTGACGAAACTGGTATTTCAAGTTCTTCAATGTTAGTAAGTGATTTGGAATCACCTAAGACATATTCGGTTTTGTTTATGTCATCTATAAAGAAATATTTAAAATTATCTAAAGTATCCAGGTTATCAGTAGAGGTAGTTATTAGGAAGTTTTTAGTCTGAGCCAAAGAATATAATAAAACGTAATCTGAGTTATCTTTACTTACGATGGTGCTATTGAAATTATTTGCAATTAGTGCCGGTGTTATTTCTGAGGTGAAATTTAGAGACTCGGTTTTTGGAAAAAAATATGGACTATTAAAGTTGTGATCTTCATTGACAACAGTACCTGGTCTTACATCAACAAAGGATGACAAATGATAAAACCCATTAAATAATGTAGGAAGTTCATATCTAGTAACTATTAAATCTTCTTTAATAAAATTATTGTCGGCGTAGAATTTACCATCATTTATACCTTCTATTTGTTTTATATCAATTAGAATTCCAGATTGATTATGAACAGAAATATATCTCAAACCCTGAAGTGGATTTTCTTTTTGGTAGAATGTCTGGTCTTCAAAAAGAAGTTTTTTTATTTCTATGTTAACAGTATATGATGTTTCTTGGTTTTGAGAATCTGTGGATTTGATTTTTAAAATATGATTTCCAATATTATATAGAAAGGGGTCAATTGTAAATTCAAAAGATTTTTCAGTACTGGAAATTAATTCTTGATTGTCGATAGACAATTCAGTTTGTACATTATAATCAGATTCAATTTTAATCAAGAAATTGGTTTCTGTTTCAACATAACTAAGATCTTCCGAAATAGAAATAACAGGTTTACTAATCATTTCTTGTTCAATCATTCCTTCAGTTGAGTCATTATCGCAACTAATCCAAGTGCAAAATAAAAGTGAAAATATTATTTTGTAGAAAACTCTTAATTTCAACATACAAGAAAAGTTAGATTTTAATAATAACGAAACCTTTAAATTATTATTTTCAATGGTTAAGTTTATCATATGAAATACAGAAGATTCGGAAGAACAGATTGGCAAGTAAGCGAAGTGGGATACGGAATGTGGGGAATGGCCGGTTGGACGGCAAGTGATGACTCGCAATCTGCAAAATCGTTGGATTTGGCAGTTGAAAAGGGCGTCAATTTCTTTGATACCGCTTGGGGATACGGGGAAGGTCATAGTGAGGAGCTGTTGGGCAAGTTGGTAAAAAGACATCCTTCTAAGAAATTATACACGGCTAGTAAAATTCCACCTAAAAATTTTCAGTGGCCAGCAAAGCCAGAATATGCTTTTGAGGAATCTTATCCTACGGAGCATATTATGGAATACACCCATAAGACTTTAAAGAATTTAGGGTTGGAGCAAATAGACCTTATGCAATTTCATACCTGGGATGACGGTTGGAGCGACAGAGAAGAATGGCAACGTGCTATTGAAGATTTAAAAACTTCAGGTAAAGTTGCTGCAATGGGCATTAGTATGAATCGTTGGGAACCGGAAAATGGAATAAAAGCCTTAAAAACAGGAATGTTAGATGCCGTTCAGGTCATTTATAACATATTCGATCAAGCGCCAGTAGATAATTTATTTCCACTTTGTAAAGCGTTAGATATCGCAACCATTGCACGCGTACCTTTTGATGAAGGAACTTTGACAGGAACTATGACGAAGGAAACTACGTTCCCTGAAGGGGATTGGCGTGGTACCTACTTCGTGCCTGAGAATTTAATTTCTTCGGTAGAGCATGCCGATGCTTTAAGACCGTTAATTCCTGAGGGTATGACCATGGCAGAAATGGCATTGCGTTTTATTCTAATGAATGATAATGTAGCTACAACCATACCTGGTATGCGTAAGCAACGTAATGTATTGGCGAATACAGCCAATAGTGATGGCAATTTATTATCCAATGAACTGTATGAAGAATTAAAAAAGCACCGCTGGGATAGAGTGCCTACTTCTTGGTCGCAGTAGTAATTTGTTTAGCAATCTAATGAAACATATATTCTACTTCATATTAAACTTAACCATTATAAATGTCGGATTTGCCCAAAACGGAAAATTGATTTCTAAAGAAGTTATTAATATTACCAATACGCCAGTTTGGAATAGGGTTTCTGAAAATAATGCTTTGAAACCTGATTTTATTCATTTAGAAAAATTAGATTTCTTCTCTATAACTTATCATAGTGATTCTCTGGAAATACAAGGTATTCTGGTTGAACCTAAGATAGAAGGAGTCTATCCTGTTATAATTTTTAATCGTGGTGGAAATAGGGATTTTGCTCCACTAAACTTGTCTACTATAATTAATTATACTTCAAAATTGGCTGAACAAGGGTATGTTATTATAGGAAGTAATTATCGAGAAAAAGATGAGTTTGGTGGTAAAGAATTGAATGATGTTTTGAATTTGACAGAAACGGTAAAAGAAATTGAAAAAGCCGATGCAAATTGTATTGGTATGTTCGGGTGGTCAAGAGGAGGTATAATGACATACTTAAGCTTAAAAGAGTCATATAAAATTAAAACTGCTATTGTAGGTAATGGGGTTACGGACTTGTTTCAATTGATAAAAGATAGACCTAAAATGGAAACAGCGGTTTTAGCTGAATGTATTCCAAATTATTATCAGAATAAAGAAGTAGAATTACAAAAACGTTCCGCTATATTTTGGCCGCAAAAATTAAACAAACATAGTAGTTTATTAATTATCTCCGGTAAAAATGATAAAAGAGCAAATCAAGATTCTACAACTAAATTTGCAGAAAAATTATCAGACTTGAAATATGATTTTGAATATCAAGAATTTATAACAGATCACTTTTTCTCAAATAAAAGAAAAGAGCTAGATGAATTAGTCATATCCTGGTTTGATAAACGATTAAAAAACGCAGATTAAACTTGTGTCTTACTTCGCAAACAACTGCCTCATATCTTTAAAAGCTTTAAACTCTAATGCATTGCCAGCTGGATCATAGAAAAACATGGTAGCCTGTTCACCTACTTTACCTTCAAAACGAACATATGGTTCAATGACGAATTGTACACCTTTGGATTTTAGTTCTTCTGAAAAGCTCTGAAAAGTATCCCAAGGTAATACTACTCCGTAATGCGGTACGGGCACATCGTGACCGTCAACGGGGTTGTGATGTACGGTTTCGGTTTCGGATTTAGGCTTGTAGTGTATCACCAATTGATGTCCAAATAAATTGAAATCTACCCAGTGGTCGCTACTACGGCCTTCTTCGCAATTCAATATTTCTCTATAAAAAGTTCTACATTCCGCTAAGTTGTGTACAGGAATGGCAATGTGGAAAGGTGTTACGTTTTGCATAATCAGTTATTTCTTAAGGCTGAAATTAACTCTTTTTTGCTCATTTTGGAACGTCCGTCAATACCAATTTCTTTAGCTTGGTCATAAAGTTCCTTTTTGGTCCTTTCTTCATATGTAGAAGCTTTACCGCCTTTCTTTCCCGCATCTTTTGTATTAGCAATACGTGCAGCTTTTTCTTTACTGTAGCCCTTGTCTACCAATGCCTGGTATTGTTCTTCGTTCTTTATCTGAGGTATATTATTTGACCTTGCCATTTTTTATTTAAAATTAAATAAAAAGTGACTTTTGGGTGTGCTGTATAGAATAAGAAATTATCCTTCTAAAAAAGATATGATCTTTTCGTTTACCCCATCTTGGTGCATAGAATGCCCTAATCCTTCTGTACTAACTAATTCACTCCCTTTCCAATGTTTATGTACATCAACAGAGGCGTGATAAGGTGCGATCTTATCAAATTTGTCATGAAAAAGTAAACCTTTCTTTTGGTTGTTCTCCACAAACTTGGAGCTTGAAAATTCTTCTACCGTAAATTTAAATTTATTGTACACTAAACTTTTTAAGGCTTTTAAAACCCTGCCGTTAAAACCTAATAAATCTTTATAATGGCTAAGAATTTCATGAAACTCTGATGGAGAACCAATGGTAACTATTTTTTCAATCGTTTTATTGGGGTTTAAAGATTCATTGTACAAAACGGTCATACCGCCCATAGAATGGCCTATAACTGTTTTTGGTCTGTATTTGGTTAACATGTGTTGTACAGTATCTGCATATAAGGGAACATGAAGATTGCCGCCTGAAGAATACCCGTGAGCAGGGGCGTCAAAGGCTACAATGTTGTAACCTGCCTTTTGTAATTTCTCTATAAGTTTATGCCAACGCCAAGTGTTACTTTCCCAACCATGTACCAATAAAACGGTTTCTTTGTTTCCGGGCCAATTGTATACTTGAATATCATTTTTGTCCAACGATAACACCTCTAATTTGGCATTATCAAGAAATGTCTTTTGATTGGGCAGTACACGTCCTTTTCTAACTTTTATAAAGACTAAAAAAGCTTTTTTAGCAGCTTTTTTTGGCGAAAACCAAACAAGAACGTTGAGGTAAAAACCTATTAATTTAGGTATAAATTTTTGTAGAAATACCGGCACCTGCTAAAATTTAAAATATATTACATTATTATCCTTGAGGATATGAGAAGTTTGGAATTTTAATTGATCAATCCCAGCCTACCATCATATATTTCACTTTGGCCGCATCCGGTATCTGAACTTCTTCAATGTTGTTATTAGCGTTATATCTAAGACTTTCTGGAAGCTCCTTTTTGTCAATGGTAAAATAAATATCACTGTCTTTTAATAGCACCACTACATTATTTAAAGATGTAATAATCTTTTTTATCGGGTAGTTTTCCCGTATTTCCTTAAAAGTGCTCAGTTTTGAAATACCTTTAGAGGTCTTAAATCTTTCATCATTGATCAACACATTCTGTATGGTGGCAATACTATCGTTATTGGGGGTAAGGGTAAGCAACAATGCACCGGCACCTCTTTCAAAAATTTTGATTTTACTTGCCCCGCTGCCAATTTTAAGTTTAACGGTATCTTGAACGACGGAATCTTTCTCAAATATTAATTCAACATCACGTGCTAAACTTTCTTTTGATAATTTGCCTACTTGGTCACCGGATATCAAAAAATCAGTATTTGTTTCCCCTGCGCAATTAACAAGTATTCCGCAGCATAACATTAATAAAAGGGTGTTTTTAAATCTCATATCCTATCTCATCACTTTTTTTAATACTCCAAGAACACCTCTAATAAACGTTGCGCTTGTTAATACCTTAATTACGGGGTTTTGTCTCGTGCTAGCTCTACTGGATGTTTTTCTGGCAGCCGGTTTGTTCTTTTCTTTTTCAGCTAATTTTTCTGCCTTCTCAATTTTTTCGTTCAAGATTTCATAGGCACTTTCCCGATCAATTACCTCTCCATATTTTTTCACCAATGAAGAGCTGTCGATAACTTCTGCCAATTCTTTTTTGGTCAAAACATCCATACGGCTCATTGGCGCACGCAGTAATGTTGCAGCTAATGGCGTAGGTCTACCTTTTTCATCCAAAGCAGAAATTAGAGCTTCACCTATACCTAATGAGGTAAGCACTTCTTTAGTATCATAATACTCGGACTCAGGATAGTTTTCTGCAGTCAATTTAATTGCTTTTCTATCTCTGGCGGTAAAAGCTCTTAACGCATGTTGTACTTTTAAACCTAATTGAGACAATACATCGTTTGGTACGTCGGTAGGGTTTTGGGTCACAAAATACAAACCGATTCCTTTAGAACGAATCAGTTTTACAATACTTTCAATTTGATCTAACAACGCTTTTGAAGCTTCTTTGAAAATAAGGTGGGCTTCGTCTATAAATAGAATCAATTCTGGTTTGTCGCTATCTCCTTGTTCAGGGAAGGTATCGTAGATTTCTGCAAGAAGGCTCAGCATAAATGTCGAGAATAACTTAGGTCTGTCCTGAATGTCGGTCAATCGTAAAATATTGATATACCCTTTTCCTTCTTCGTTAATACGGGTAAGGTCGTTTACATCAAAAGATTTTTCACCAAAAAACAATTCAGCTCCCTGCTGTTCTAGTTCAATAATCTTTCTAAGAATTGCGCCGGTTGAACTTGTAGAGATTCTACCATATTCTTTGGTAAAATCTGCTTTACCTGCTCCGGTAGCATATTGTAGTACTTTTTTGAAATCTTTTAAATCTAACAACGGCATTTTCTGGTCATCGCAGTATTTGAATACTACCGATACAATACCTGATTGCGTATCTGAAAGGTCAAGAATACGAGATAACAGTACAGGACCAAATTCAGAGACCGTAGCTCTCAATTTTACGCCATCTTGCTCAGATAATGAAAGAATTTCAACAGGAAAGCTACTTGCCTCAAAAGGGAAACCAATTTTGGCGTGGCGTTCATCAATTTTTGCATGACCGGGACTTGGTTGTGCCAATCCACTTAAATCACCTTTTAAATCCATCAGCATTACAGGAATACCTTTGTCAGATAAATTTTCTGCCAATACCTGCAGCGTTTTTGTTTTACCTGTACCTGTAGCACCTGCAATAAGTCCGTGTCTGTTTAATGTTTTCAACGGAATTTTTACAAAAGCGTCTTTTACAGCTTCGCCATTTAGCATTGCTGCACCCATATTTATATAGTCTCCTTTTGTGGAATATCCTTTTACTATATGGTCAAAAAAATCTTCGGTACCGGCCATGTTATATATTTTCGATAAAAATAGGGGATTTTTAACCAAACCAAAAGACTAGACCAGCCTTAAATATCACTATTTTTTAACATTTGATGTGCGAACTGTACGTGCCTGAGTACAGAATTTACCGATGCCGACTTCTTATAGAATTAATGAACTAAAACGTATCTTTGCCGAATGAAAAATGCGGAGGTACTTGAGAAAGTGAATAAAGGGGTGTATTTACCATTAATGGAAGAGTTCTACACCATACAGGGCGAAGGTTTCCATAAAGGTACCGCAGCCTACTTTATTCGAGTAGGTGGGTGTGATGTTGGTTGCCATTGGTGCGATGTAAAAGAGAGCTGGAATGCAGAGACTCATCCGCCAACGGCTATAGAGCAAATTGTGGATAATGCCGCCAAATATTCAGATACTATTGTTATTACAGGTGGTGAGCCCTTAATGTGGGATATGAGCCCGATTACAAAAGCCTTAAAGGAAAAGGGCTTAAAAACCCATATAGAAACTTCTGGTGCCTATACACTTTCTGGTGATTGGGATTGGATCTGTCTTTCGCCCAAAAAGAATAAATTACCCGAAGGCCGTATCTATGATGAAGCTCATGAGCTCAAAGTAATTGTCTATAACAAGCATGATTTAATTTTTGCAGAAGAACAGGCTGCGAAAACGAATGCCAATTGCATTTTGTATTTACAACCAGAGTGGAGTGTTAGGGACAAGGTGGTGCCACTGATCGTTGACTATGTAATGAACAACCCAAAATGGAAAGTGTCATTACAGACCCATAAGTATTTAAATATTCCTTAAAACAGGATTTATTCGTTAACGGCCTCCATTAGATTGAATGTCCAATATACATTCAGCATCCAAGGCTACTGTGTTCGTGGTCTTTCCGGTATTTTGTTGTAGCAGGTCTAGAACCGAATGTCCAGTTAATCTACAACCAGATTTTACACCGGCTTCATATTGGGAGAGGGAATTTGCTGTTGAAGATTTTCCTGAAGATCTGCCAAATTGCAATTCGGCTCGCATTAAGCAACCGGCTTGGTTGCAATGGTTGTCAGGTACTAATTGCCCATCTTCATTTTCGGATTCAGATTGGTGGTCGTTGACCATTTCAGTTCCTAGGTCTACCAAACCGAATAGATGTCCAAATTCATGGTTCAAGGTCGTGGTCTCTACATCTGCTTCGCTAATTGAAATACTTAGGGCGGCCAAATCCCTGACCGTTACTTCATGAATGATCATTGAAGTATTACGGTAAACAGAACCTAACGTTACCAAACCACCATCAAGGTCATCACCTTCAGCAGGGGAATCTGCAAAGTAAATATAGATAGCCAATGTTCTGCCCGTGTTAAAGGCGGTTCTATTGGAAATTTCTAAATCTGCAATTTCTTGTAAAGTAAGTTCATCTTCTGACGGACTGGATAATTCATTATACACCAGTTCAATATCCTCCTTAAAAGTGTGTTCTTTAAGGTATTCGGTAAAATCTGCCATTGCCTCATCGGTAGGTTTAAAACCGGTAACATAGGCTATTTCAATTAAGAGTTTATCAAAGTTTTCGTTAGAAAGAATATCTTTTGCTGAATCTCCCGTTGCCAATAAATTAGCACTTTTGTCAACTCTAGTTTCTGGACTTTCATCGTCAGATGAATTTTTAGAGCATGATATGGCAAATGCCAAAATACCTAAAAACAAAATTCTTCTTAACTTATACATGCCAATTATTTTCTCTACATAGCATAACGATAAAATAGGTAACCTATTACTTCATATGCGTTAATCTAGCTAAATAGTCGTAATGTTCACCTTCCATTACAAGTTCGCATGTTAAATTATTATAATTTGCCGCTCTTTGCAGGGTATTATAGTCTACGTATAGCCACGGAAACAATTCGCTTTTTTCGTTTTTATATTCCATACTAAAGTTTACCTCGCCGTAATAGTTAACATTATCGGGAATCCAATAGCCGCCATCCTCATCATTTTCAAACATGTAGATAATATCGCTGGAATCGAGAAGAATTTGTCCGTTGTCTTTTAAGAGGGATTTTAATTTTGTAAAAAATTGGTCAAGTCCTGCCAATGTGCCTGCCAAGCCTACGCCGTTCATTAGGATTAAAATAGTATCGAATTTATCACCTTCGTAATTAAGAAGTGCAGTGTGTGCAATATTTTTGAGTCCGCGTATAGCACTAACTTCGGTAGCACCTTTAGATGCATCTAGCCCAATAACGGAAAATCCTTTATTTTGTAAATACAGACTATGGCTACCGGCACCACAACCAACATCAAGTACTTCGCCTTTGCACAATTGTAATGCCTTTTGCTCCAGTTCCGGCATTTCTTCAAATGTCCTGAACATATAGGGCAGTGGCAAAACATCTTCTTCTTGAAGCGATGAATGTGTGGTAATATCTTCGGTGTAGTTTCCGTTTTGATAATCTAAAAGTGCCGTTCCTAAAATGTCCTTGTCCAAAATTCTTGTATTTCTAGTTGTAAAAGTCTCGCTTTTTGGTACTACTTTCCTAGTTTTGAAGAATTAATTTGATACATGGAAGAGGTTTTACGACAATTGCCCAAAAAAGCAAGGGAAAAACATAATGAAAATAAAAAGTTCTTTGCCAAACTAAGAAAGAAACCACCAAAAGATTTGGACTATACCATGCAAGATCTGCATGAGGCGGAATTTGAACGTACCGATTGCCTAACCTGTGCCAATTGCTGTAAAACTACAGGGCCGCTGTTTACCAACGCAGATGTGGAACGAATTTCAAAATCGTTCCGAATGAAACCACAGAAGTTCATTGAAAGCTATTTGCGTATAGATGAGGAGAACGATTATGTGTTACAGCAAGTACCATGTACTTTTTTAGGAGCGGATAATTACTGTTCTATCTATGATGTACGTCCCAAGGCATGTCGAGAATTTCCACATACGGATAGAAAGAAGTTTCAGCAAATTAGTAATCTTACCTTAAAAAATGTGGCTATTTGCCCAGCTGCTTATAATATTGTAGAGGAGATGAAGAAGTTGATGAAGTAAGTAGAATATTGAAAATAAATTAAGATTGCTAGTTGATATAAATAATCCAAGAGTAAAATGTTACCAATGCATGAGACCTTCAAGTACCTGTATTTGTGAACATATTAGTGCCGTAAAAACTAAAACACGTTTCATTATTTTAATGCACCCTAAGGAGTATAAAAAGGAAAGGAACGGTACAGGCTACATGACGAATCTTCAACTGGAAAATTCTGAAATAATAGTGGGCGTAGATTTTAGTGATAATACTCGTGTAAATGAATTATTGGACAGTAATGAAAATTCATTTTTACTTTACCCGGGTAAAAACAGTTTTAACCTATCTCAAAGAAGTAGTGCTGAAATGCATAATTTTATAGGTAAAGGTGCAAATATTTTCATTCTCGATGGTACCTGGCCCTGTGCCAGAAAGATGCTTAAATTGAGTAAGAACTTGCAAAAGTTAAATAGGGTTAGTTTTGATAATAGCATAGCATCAAAATTCATCATCAAACAACAACCAGAAGCACTTTGTCTTAGCACCATAGAATCGGTCTATACCGTTTTAAACTTGTTGAATAAAGGAACGATTGAACAATGTAATACGGCGGACTTCCTAGTCCCGTTTGAAAAAATGATCCAACATCAACTTGATTATATGCTAAACCCAAATAGTAAAAATTATCGCTATGGTGCTAGTTTAGAGATTGCTCCCAAAATCAGGTATAAGACAAATACCGAAAGAAATGTTGTTTTTGAATTAGATTAGCTAATAGTTTTTTATTTACCTCAGATATACTATTCAACCAAAACTTTATTGATGAAACGTACCCTTTATTTTTCTTTATTGATGATTTCCTTATTGGTAACCTATACTTCCGTTGCACAAGAAGATTTTAGAAATACTGAGCTTGTAAATAATGTTTTTAATGCCCTGAAATCTCAGAGTGAAAAAGAATTTTTAAAAATCTTACCTACTAAAAACGAAGTTGAATATCTTATTCCTATAGTTAAAGAAACTCAACCTAATGAAAATGTTCCGTCTGTAGATGCTATAATCTTAAACTTTGAAAATAAAGCTATTGAAAACTTTAGAAAAGTAAGTACAAGAGGTCGTTCTTTCGGGGTGTTGTGGGAAGATATCATTTTAGAAAAAGTAAGTTTTAAGAGTAGTCCTGATAATAATGTGCCTATTGAAAGAGGAAGTATAACCTTAGCGTTTTCAAATAAGGACAAGAACTTTCTGATTGTTTTGAAAAAAGTATATAAAATACAAGATACCTGGAGGGTGATGGATTCAATGAAATTTACTCTTTTGTAATATTTTATGTTTTTTGCGTAATTGACTGATTATTTCTTAAAATCAAATTTTACAATTTAAAATCAACAAAAGTTTATTATATTGGGTGGTTAGTTGCGAATTTATCATAATTCATATTTTTTATTGACGATACAATAATTGTGTGTTAGAAAGTTAATTTGCGGCTCATAACTTAAACGACTCACTCATTTCATGGAACAGATTATAACATATTTTGAATCAATCCCTGCAGCGCACAGATCACTTATTTTGGTTGGTGGAATTACATTTTTTTGGATACTAGAGGGCATAGTACCACTATTTAACGGTAGCTATAACAAATGGAAACACTCGGTTCCTAATTTCTTTTTTACACTAAGTACCATAATTATCAATTTCCCATTAGCATTTTTGTTGCTAAAAACATCAGATTGGGCAGTTGCCAATGAATTCGGTATCATTAATTGGTTACCAGAAATGCCATTATGGGCTTATGTATTTTTAGGTGTTGCCTTGCTTGACCTAATAGGAGCATATTTGGCGCATTTGGTAGAGCACCGTGTAAAACCTTTGTGGATGGTGCATTTGGTTCACCATACGGATCATAATGTTGATACTACCACAGCAAATAGACATCATCCTTTAGAGAGTTTAATTCGTTATATTTTTACTTTGGTGGGTGTATTTGTAGTTGGTGCTCCTGTAGGCATAATTATGTTGTACCAAAGTCTTTCGGTAGTATTATCACAGTTCAATCATGCCAATATTAAATTGCCAAAAAGTGTGGACAAAGCTATTAGTTGGGTGTTGATTTCTCCAGATATGCATAAAGTACATCATCACTACGTGTTACCATATACAGATTCTAATTACGGTAATATCTTTTCTTGGTGGGATCGTTTGTTCGGTACCTACATGCATTTAGATCGAGAGAAAATTATCTACGGCGTAGACACTTTCCCAGATGAGGTGGCCAATGGTCAAATTAGCTCATTGTTGAAATATCCATTTGTGGGGTATAGGAAACCTACTACAGATGGTAGTAACCTAGCGGATGTGGTTAATGAACAGCCTTTAGTAAAGTAGATACTTTGCCCTTATTTTTTTAAACTTTTCAATGTCTTTTTGCCAAGTTGCTTTAATTTCGGCATTAGTGGCACCGGCTTCAATTTGTTTTTGAAGTCTATTATTGCCTGCGTGTTTGGTAAATCCGCTCGTTAAAAAGAATTTACTTTTGTCCAAGGTATTGGTATAGGCGTCAATCATAAAATCCATTGTTACTTCGTTAATTCGTTCGGTTCTCGATAAATCTTTGCCGTAACAAAGTTTCCCCTCTTCCTTTGGGTATTTAGAACCAAAATTTGGTTTGGGAGTATAGGTGAAATCATACACTTTTGAATCTAAAAATGACGCTCCATAACGTTGAAACTGAAACTCCGTTCCACGCCCGGCATTGATATTGGTGCCTTCTAACATTCCTAAACTCGGGTATAGGGTAATTGAAGTATCGTTAGGCAAGTTTGGCGAAGGTCTAATGGGTAAACTGTAGAACATGTCATGCGTCCAGTTTTCTAGAGGAATTACTGTAAGATTTACTTTTTTATTTCCTTCAAGCCACATTTCTTCATTGATCATATTTGCATATTCACCAATGGTCATACCATACACTAAAGGTATTTGGGTCATGCCAAGAAAAGAAGTGTGTTCTGCTTCCATCGTTGGGCCATCTACATAATGTGCGTTCGGGTTTGGTCTATCCAATACCAAAACGGGAATACCTTTTTCTGCACAAGCCTCCATCACTAATTGCATGGTAGAAATATAAGTGTAAAAACGAACGCCCACATCTTGTATATCGAACAGTACTAAGTCTAATCCCTCTAATTGATCCTGGTTTGGTTTTCTATTTTTTCCATGTAAGGATATCAATTCTAGCCCTGTCTTGATGTCTTTACTATTGTTCACGTGTTCACCGGCATCAAAATTCCCCCTAAATCCGTGTTCTGGGGCAAAAACATGTTTAATGTCCACACCTAAAGATAGTAGGCTATCAACCAAATGGGTATGACCTTCAGATTTAAAAATGACACTGGTCTGGTTGGCGACAACAGCTATTTTTTTCCCTTTTAAAATTGGTAGATAGGCTTCCGTACGGTTAGCGGCTACAACTATTTCTTTTTTCTCTTGTACTATTTGTGGCTCGGTTTGGCTTTGCGTGCCTTCGGCTACATTTTCGGAATCGTTTCCGCAAGTAGCCAATACCAAAAACCATAATAAAACTGTACTTTTGAAATTGGATAAAAATAACATCATTTGAATCTAGAATATTTTATCGCCAAACGGCTTATAAAGGGTAAGGAGCATAAAATTAGTATATCCGCACCAATAATAAAAATAGCTATTGCCGCAATTGCTATTGGGGTGGTTATGATGTTGATCGCTATTGCTACGGGGTTGGGTTTAAAAGAAAAAATCCGTGAAAAAGTGACCGCTTTTAACGGTCACGTACAAATCTATAATTACGATAATAATAATTCTGAAGTATCTGTGGTACCTGTGAGTACGGAACAAGAGTTCTATCCGGATTTTAAAATGGTAGATGGGGTGCAACATATTCAGGCGGTGGCCACCAAGGCGGGTATTATAAGAACGGAAGATACTTTTGAAGGTATTATTGCCAAAGGTGTTGGCAAGGATTATAATTGGAAACCGTTTGAAGAGTTTCTTATTGACGGGGTGTTGCCAGATTATTCCGGGGAGTTAAATTCAGATGTGTTGATTTCCAGGATAATGGCAAACCGACTCAATTTTAAAGTGGGCGACTCGTTTTTCACCTTTTTTTTACGGGATGATGCAGCGGATAAAATACCCAATCAACGGAAGTTCACCATTACCGGTATTTTTGATAGTGGATTTGAAGAGATTGACGGACTCTATATTTTCACCGACATAAGGCATATTCAACGCATGAATAAGTGGGAAAATACCGAAGTTGGTAATTTTGAGATATTCTTGAACAGTTTTGATGATATTGATCAAAAAGCAAATGAGATTTACGGAGAAACGGTTGCTAGTTTAGATACCAAGACCATAAAAGATAAGTACTATAAAATTTTTGAATGGATCGGACTTTTTGATTTTAATATTGCCCTGATCATAGGCATTATGATCATAGTTGGCGGTATTAATATGATTACTGCATTGTTGGTACTTATTTTAGAACGAACGCCCATGATCGGTATATTAAAGGCATTGGGTACCACAAATTGGAGTATTAGAAAGGTTTTTTTATATAATGCAGCTTATTTGATTGCGGTAGGTTTGTTTTGGGGCAACCTTATAGGCTTGGGTATTATCTTTATTCAGGATCAGTTTAGGGTATTTAAATTTCCAAATCCAAAGGAGTATTATATTGAGTACATACCCGTAAGTATAGATCTGTGGACTATTCTTTTCTTAAATGCGGGGGTATTGTTGTTATGTTTATTGATGTTACTGATTCCATCATATATAATAACCAGAATTACACCGGTAAAGGCTATCCGATTTGAGTAGTAGAAGTTTGAATTATAGATGTTCTACAAAGTTCATTCGTTTTCCTAGAACTCTTACCACATAGATTTCGTTCTTGTTTTCAAATTGGTAAAATATAACATGAGCTTTGAAATTATAGAACTTTAATCCATTTGCAATTGGTGATGCATTTTTGGCTAAGCTAGGTCTGTCAGATAATTCCAATAGAAAATTTTCTAACTCCTGTAGGTAACTTGTTGCTGGTGATTGTCCAAAAAAATTAATACCATATTTATAAATAGCAATTAAATCTTGTTGTGCTTTGGTAGATAAATTATAATTTGCCATTATCTACTTGCTCAATAATATCAGTGATTTTTAGTGAGCTTCTTCCGCTCTGTAAACCTTCATCAATGGCATTTTTTAATTCTGCCAATTTCATATTTTCTTGTTGGTCTTTTCTAACCAAATCACGTATATATTCACTGTCATTAGTGTAATCGCCACTCTCTACTTTTAACTTTATCCAATTATCTTGCTGATCAGTAAAGGTTATAGATTTTCGTATTGTTGCCATAAAAAAGAGATTATGGTGCAATATAGTAATTATTTGCACCACATTATACATTGGTCTAAACTTAACATAGTTAGTGGTTTATTCTAGCATTAACTTGAGCGTTTTTGGTAAATTTGATGTAAAACAGACCACATGCATCAAAAGTTACTTTTTACACTATTTACATTGTTGTTAGTGACCACTAGCAATGCGCAAAAGCTTTCTAAGAACGAAAAGAAGGTTTTAAAATCCATCGAAAAAAATAATGATGAGGCAATTTCATTCTTGGAGAAAGTCGTCAATATCAATAGCGGAACTTTAAACCTTAAAGGGGTAGAAATGGTAGGAAAAGAATTTGCTACTGCTTTTACTGAAATTGGTTTTGAAAGTACGTGGATTCCCATGCCCGAAGAAATGAATAGAGCGGGACACTTATTTGCGGAGATCAAAGGGACCAAAGGAAAGAAATTATTATTAATAGGTCATTTAGATACGGTTTTTGAAGAAGATAGTCCGTTTCAAACATTTAAAATGGTGAACGATTCTATTGCCCATGCGCCAGGAGGTAATGATATGAAAGGTGGCAATGTCATTGTGCTCTATGCATTAAAAGCATTAAGGGAAAACGGATTGCTAGATGATGCTCAGATTATAGTCGCTTTTACCGGAGATGAAGAAAGTACTGGTAGTCCATTGGAAAAAAGTAGGCACGATTTAATTGAAGCAGCAAAAAGAAGTGATATTGGTCTGGGTTTTGAAACTTCTACAGGGTTCAATTATGCTACCGTTGCCCGTAGAGGATCATCTGGCTGGAAAGTTGAAGTGGAAGGTAAAAGAGCGCATTCATCGGGTATTTTTAGTGAAGACACGGGTGCAGGTGCCATTTTTGAAATGTCAAGAATATTGAACGGTTTTTATACCGATGTTAAGGGTGAAGATTTATTGACCTTTAACCCTGGAACTTTAGTGGGAGGAACGTTTGTTGAATTTGATGAAATGACCAGTAAGGGTAGGGTGTTCGGTAAGACCAATGTAGTAGCGCAAAAAGCAGAGGTGCGTGGCGGATTGCGTTTTATATCCGAAGAACAAAAGGAACGTGCCCGTGACAATATGAGAACGGTTGTTGCTAACAATTTACCACATACATCTGCAAAGGTGACTTTCAAAGATAGTTATCCGGCAATGCAACCTACAGAAGGAAATAAAGCTTTGTTAGCAAAGCTAAATCAAGTAAGCCTTGATTTGAAACAAGGTGAGGTAATTGCATATGATCCCGGTAAAAGAGGAGCGGCAGATACTTCTTTTGTAGCGGAATATGTAGATTGTTTGGACGGATTGGGTACTATGGGAAATGCTGCCCATACTCCTGAGGAAACCGTGAACTTGAATACGATAGAAGCATTAACAAAAAGAACGGCATTATTAATTTATAGATTGATAAATGAGTAATATAACAACAATAAAAGTAGGAGACCATCAGGTTAAAATTGAAGCTGGAGAATTGGTAGGCTACCAAGTTTCTGGTCATGAGTTTATGCATCAAAAAGGGAACCCCGGTTGGCGAAGTGTAGATACTGAAATGTTTCCGTTGATCGGTCCTACCAATGAAGCGGACTTTAAGGTAAATACTCCAAAAGGATTTGCTACCCAAGATCAACATGGACTATTGCGTGAAATGGAATATGTACTTACGGATAGTACCGATAGTAAAGCCGTATTTTCTAAAAAATATAGCGCGAATACGGAAATTTTAAACTCTAAATATCCAGCAAAATCAACTGCCGAAAAATTGAGTTGGCCTTATGATTTTGAGTTCATAAAAACACTTGAATTGGTGAACAATACTTTAGAAGTTACGTTTTCTATTTCAGGAGAAGAAGGTATGCCTTTTATGTTGGGTTATCATCCGGCATTTATGCTACATTCAGAAAATGCCGTAATCTCAACGGGCAATCAAGACATTACTATTCCAGAAGTAATGGCGGTGGGTAGTAGGGCACTACAAGTGCCTAAAACGGATACCATTATCTTAAAAGATGAGAAATCCATTCAAATAACATCTGAAGGGTTTAGCCATTTTATGCTTTGGACAGAGGTGCCAAATATGGTTTGTATAGAGCCGATTACCTTTTATCCATATGCTGTGGCACAACAGAATTTAGCGGAAGGATTTATGGTGCTAAAAGATGAGCCTGCCATTTTTAAGGTAAGTTTAAAACCATTGTAGTCAAAAACTACCGTTAAGTACAGATGTATGTGTTATGATGTAAAAACCAGTTTGGAAGCGCAGCTAAAAAGAGCGAAACGTAATCAAGATTTAAAGGCAATTGAAGAAATTGTTGAAAAATTAGGGCCGTTGACCGATCTACCGCTTCATCATGCATCGGGGTTTTCACATCCAGACGTGTTGATCTACACTAATCAGGATCGTTTTTATCCCATAGTAGCTACTTGGGGGTTAATTCCGCATTGGGTAAATAATGTAGATCAACAAAAGAAAATTTGGAACAGTACATTAAATGCTCGGGTAGAAACCATTTTTGAAAAACCCGCCTTTAGGGATGCAGCCAATGAGAAACGTTGTATACTTTATGTGGACGGATTTTATGAGCATCATCATTTTAAAAATAACACCTATCCATTTTTCATCCACCGAAAAAGTAATGAACCATTAGCTTTGGCTGCATTATGGTCTAAATGGATACACCCTGAACATGGTGGTACTATCCATTCTTTTTCAATTGTAACCACTGTTGGTAATGGCATGATGGCTAAAATTCATAATAACCCAAAATTAAAAGAACCCCGCATGCCATTAATACTATCCGATGATATGGAAGAGCAATGGCTTTCCTCACATTCGGATTTTGAAAAGGAGTTAAAAGAACTATTGAACAGAAATGACAAGGTGGAATTAGAGGCACATACCGTGGGCAAGCTTCGAGGTAAAAATTATGCAGGCAATATTGCTTCAATTACCGATGAGGTAAAATACATGGAACTTGAAACTAATGAGTTGGACTTTTAGAAAATGGCATACAGTGAATATTTGGCAGATAGGGTAAGACCAAGATTAAAGGGAAAAGGGTTTGTAGAGGAGAAGAAAATGATGGGCGTGCTCGTTTTTATGGTCAATGGGAAAATGTGCATTGGTATTATGTTCGATAAAAAAACCGAAGAAGACAAGTTAATGGTAAGAGTAGGGAAACTCAATTATGAAGAATTGCTAAATAAACCGGGTAGTAGCCCAATGGATTTTACGGGTAAGCCTTCACGTGGTTTTTTGTTTGTTGGTCCTGATGGGTTCGATAATGAAAATGACCTGGATTTTTGGGTGACGAAAGCTTTGGAGTTTAATATACTTTTAAATACATGATCTTGGCTGTCAAATAGGCTTTCATGCCCTATGAAATGATTAAATTTACGGCGTGAAAAACATTTTTCCTTTTCTGGATTGGATTTCATCCTATAAAAAAACCGACTTTGTAAAAGATTTGTTGGCGGGTATTACCGTAGGTATTGTATTGGTGCCACAAGGTATGGCATATGCAATGATAGCAGGTTTGCCACCCGTACATGGTCTTTATGCCTCTTTATTTCCTGTCCTTGTTTATGCACTTTTAGGCACCTCAAGAAAAATAGCGGTTGGTCCTGTGGCTATGGATTCGCTTTTGGTGGCTGTAGGTTTGGGTACCTTGGCTATAACCGGGGTAGAAAACTATATAAAAATGGTGGTGGTACTTGCCTTAATGGTAGGTGTTATTCAGTTTTTATTGGGGGTTTTGCGAATGGGCTTCTTGGTCAATTTTCTTTCAAAACCGGTAATTAGTGGTTTTACATCTGCCGCGGCTATTATAATTGTTTTTAGCCAAATGAAACATTTGTTGGGTATTTCCGTAGTAGGAAGTAACAGAATCTACAAGACCGTAATCAATATTTTTTATAAGCTAGGAGAAATAAATTATGTGGATTTCTCAATCGGTCTTGTTGGTATAGCTTTGTTGCTAGGGTTTAAAAAGTGGGCAAAGAACATTCCCGGTATATTAATTATCGTAGTGTTGGGGATTGTGGCGGTTTACTTTTTTCAGCTAGAAACTTACGGAGTTAAATTGGTAGGAAACGTACCTAGTGGATTGCCATCTTTTATAATGCCTACATTGAATATTGAAGATGTAAAGCAACTTGCGCCAATTGCTATAGCATTGGCATTGGTGGGCTATTTAGAAGCTATTTCTATAGGTAAGGCCATTGAAGATAAAACAGGGGAAGATACCATAAGGGCAAATCAAGAATTAATAGCCTTAGGATCATCAAATATTGTGGGTTCTTTTTTTCAAGGGTATCCAGTGACAGCAAGTTTTTCTAGATCGGCAATTAGTTTTGATGCTGGTACTAAAACCAATTTAAGTGCTGTCTTCAGTGTTATTTTGGTGGTGTTGACCTTACTTTTTTTAACACCGTTGTTTAAGTTTTTACCCAATGCTATTCTGGCTAGTATCATTATGGTATCCGTAGTAAAACTTATAGATATTAAGTACTTTAAATATTTATGGTCAAACAGAAAAGATGAATTTTTTGTGATGCTGGTGACTTTTTTGATCACTTTGTTCATCGGTATCACACAAGGTATTTTAATAGGTGTTCTATGCTCTTTATTGCTAATGGTCTATAGGACTTCTAAACCCCATTTTGTAGAGATTGGTAATATTGGCAATTCCGACTATTATAAAAATGTAATTCGTTTTGCAGATGAGGTGGTGGTGCGTAACGATCTTTTGATTGTTAGGTTCGATTCTCAGTTGTATTTTGGTAATTCAGCTTATTTTAAAAAACAATTGCTTAAGCATATAAAGGCAAAAGGTCCGGCACTTAAAGGAATTATTTTGAATGCAGAATCCATAAATTACATTGATGCCACCGCTGCGGATATGTTGACTAAATTAATACACGATATTAGAGAACGTGAACTGCAATTTTACATTGCAGGCGCCATTGGACCAACAAGGGATATTATTTTTAGTACAGGTATTATCAAGGAATTACAGCGAGAATTTTTGTTCGTAAAAACAAAAGAAGCTGTCGATTTCTTTGATGACCCCAATGAGATTTCCTTATTGGCCGCGAAAGTAGCCTATGAAAATAGTAGAATGGCCAAGCCCAAAAGGAATATAAATTAAAAAAATCTTGTACCTTAAAGGTGTAGCGATTGTTATAATATAAAGTAGTTTAGTATGAATATAGAACAGATATATACAGGTTGTTTGGCTCAAGGAGCATATTATATTGAGAGTGATGGGGAAGTTGCCATTATTGATCCGTTACGTGAGGTAACGCCTTATATTCAAAGGGCTGAAAATGACAATGCCAAAATCAAGTACATATTTGAAACCCATTTTCATGCAGATTTTGTCAGCGGGCACGTAACGCTTTCAAAAGAAACAGGAGCTCCTATTATTTACGGTCCCACCGCTAACCCTACTTTTGACGCTATCATTGCCGAAGACGGTCAAGAATTTAAGTTGGGCAAACTCACTTTTAAAGTGCTTCATACACCGGGGCATACTATGGAAAGTACTACTTATTTGTTGCGTGATGAAAATGGTAAAGATCATGCAATTTTCTCTGGTGACACCTTGTTCTTAGGTGATGTGGGTAGACCTGATCTAGCACAGAAATCTGCTGATATGACCCAAGAGCAATTGGCAGGTACGTTGTTTGATAGTTTGCGTACTAAAATAATGCCTTTGGCTGATGATGTTACCGTATATCCTGCACATGGTGCCGGCTCTGCATGTGGTAAGAACATGATGAAAGAAACGGTGGACACCTTGGGTAATCAGAAAAAAATGAATTACGCTCTTAGAGCGGATATGACCAAGGTAGAATTCATTAAAGAAGTAACCGATGGTCTATTGCCTCCACCTAAATATTTTCCTTTAAACGTAAAAATGAATAAGGAGGGGTATGAAGATATAGACGATGTGCTTAATCGTGGTAATGTTGAATTAGCGCCGGATGCATTTGAAAAAGCAGCTAATGATACCGAGGCCTTGGTGTTAGATGTTAGACACCAAGATGAATTTGTAAAAGGTCATATACCAAGGTCTATATTTATAGGATTGAACGGTGATTTTGCTCCTTGGGTGGGCGATTTAATTGCCGATACCAAACAGCCTTTACTATTGGTGATTCCTGAAGGTAAAGAAGAAGAGGCTATTACTAGATTGTCCCGAGTAGGATTTGATGCTGCCATCGGATATTTAAAAGGCGGAATAGAAGCTTGGAAAGCGGCAGGGAAGGAAGTGGATCAAATAACTTCTATTACGGCACCTGAAGCCAAAGCTTTAATAGATAAAGGTAATGCCGTTTTTGATGTGCGTAAAGATGGTGAGTATTTAAGCGAGCATTTGGTAGGTGCCGTACATACTCCGTTAAGTGAACTGAATAAGCATTTATCCAAATTTCCTGAAAAAGGAGAATTTTTGGTGCATTGTGCAGGTGGTTACCGTTCTGTTATAGCATCTTCTATTTTAAAAAGTCGTGGTATTCATAATCTGATCGATGTTAAAGGAGGTTATGGAGCACTTAAAAATGAAGATTTAGAGAAGACAGATTACGTTTGTCCAACAACACTATAATCGCTTAGGTTATAATGCAAATACAGCTGTAGGATTTTTTCTTAGATAGCTTTCAACAATACGCTGGTTTTCCAGCGTATTTTTTTGTGGTGTAATGAACATCTCTAAGTCTGCCATATCTTCAATGGCTACTTCGGCAGGAGCAAATCCGTAACCGGCATAATTGTTCTCTCTAATAACCACAAATCCGTTTTCATCTAAAGTTCTGCCATTGGTTTTTATAACCATAGTAGTTGCAACGTCTTTTATACTTTGTAAAGCTTCTTGAACCCGTTGGTTGTATGCTGCTACCATTTCTAGGTCAGAACATATACCAAGGCATTGTTTTATTTTGTAGTGAGAACATACGTCCACATTTTCTTGAAGATGGCAATACTTAGGGCAAAGCTCAAAAGTGCTGCACAGGGTTTCTAAGTATTGTCTGGCTTCGGTAGGGCTATAGCAAATAGCTATAGGATTTGGTGTCATCTTAATCTTGTTGAATGCAAGATGTATAATACCGTTTCGGTCTTCGTAAGTGAAGATGCCATATTGTTGAATAAATCTTTTTTGTGCACTATTGTATTTAGGGTAGTGATGTTTAATTTCAGCTGATTCTTTCAATAAAGCAATAAGTTCATTACCAGTTTCTTCAAAATCTAGAGATGCCGTTTCGGCACAAAGAGTGATTTCTTTGGTTTTTTTGTCGTAAAAGTGTCCAAGAACTCGTTTCTTAATATTCTTGGCTTTTCCCACGTAGATAATTTTTCCTTTCTGATCTTTAAAATAATAGACCCCAGCGGTGGTCGGTAGTTTTAGATATTCTTCTTTTGGTAATCCCGGAGGTAAAGTAGCTTCTTGTGATTTTGAATTTAAGAATTGCTTAAAAACAGTTTCTGCATTTTCAGCCCTTAATAATTTATGAAATAAAAGTACGGTTGCATGAGCATCACCTCTTGCGCGGTGCCGATCCGTCAAGGGTATACCTAATGCAGCGGTCAATTTCCCAAGGCTATAGGAGTTATAGCCCGGTAATAATTTTCTTGATAAACGAACCGTACATAATTTCTTTCTAGAGAAATCATGACCTAATAATTTAAACTCGTTTTTGATGACATTGTAATCAAAATTAACACTGTGCGCTACAAATATGGTGTCTTTGGTAATGTCAATAATCTGTGGAATAATATCCTCTAACAGCGGAGCATTCCGTACCATGTCATTATCAATGCCTGTAAGACCGGTGATAAAAGCAGGTATTTCACATTCCGGATTCACTAAAGATGTAAACTCATCTATAACTTCATGACCGTCATATTTGAATACGGAAATTTCTGTAATGCGATTACCCTTTATACCGTTTCCGGTAGTTTCTATGTCAATTATCGTGTACAAAAAGAGAAGAATGTATTTAGTACTGCAAAGTTAGTAGAAAATGCAATAATAAAATGGTATTCTTCTTAGGTTTAGAATTGAAACAGCGTACAATGTTATACAGACATTGCGTGCTAATAAATTTAATTAGTGGAAATGAGAGTTATTACTATTTTACTTCTTGAGTAAAAGAATTACTTGTTGTAGATGGATTTTGAAAAACGCTATAATACAATAGCGTTTAGCGATTTATAGAAACCGGCAAATATAATTTATTAAAAAAATATAAAAGTTTTATTTCTTGTCAGAAAAACTTAGCTCATTACTTACGGTAACACTGTGATTAGGATTTTCAGTATTATTGCTTGTAATTATTTTTTCTGCATTATCTCTTACTACGTACTCTGAAACAAGATCATAGTCTTTCCCACAAGAGGATAAACTTAAAAGAAATACAATGGCTGCTACAGGGACGAAAAAGGCTTTGGTAGGGTAAAATTTCATGTAGTTGGTGATAAAAATTATCTCGCTATTTTATTAACGCGTTTCGAAAATATTTAAACTTTATTCATTAACGACGAAAAGTTCATTTTATTCGATGAAATGCATGTAAATGTTATTAACACCCTATGTTAATAACAAATTTACGTCTATTTATTAATGAATTTGCTTATATATTATGGTGGATTTGGTGTTATTTATTATAAAAATAAAAAACCAACCCCTTCATTTTCGTTGCTTTTCTAGTTCCCCCGATTTCGATAGGCAATTTCCATGAAGGGCTTGGTCTAAAATATATTCAAGGTTTTAGTAAAGTCTAATTCCTTCCGATTTCTATATTTATAATGTAGTTTAATGATTGTTAAAAGCTCAGTTTCTGTTAATTCGTAGCTATTCTTTAACGATTTTATTTTTCGTTTTCCTATTCTGGCCAATATTTGAAGTTCTTCTTTTTGTCTTTGCATTTCACTTAGGTTAAATCCGTCCTCTTGTGGGGAGAACGGATTTTTACAACTAACAACCACGCTCTTTTAAATCTGATTGATTACTAGGTAAAACTATTGGAAGTTGGGTATCTGAACAATACCCAGTTACGGGTATTTTTTTCATTTTAAAAGTTTTTAATATTAAGAATTAAACTAAACAAGATGTACAAAATGATTAACGAAATATGAACTACCGTAGCGGTGTTGTGGTTTTGAGTTTATTTAAAGAGGTTGGTTGTTCATTTATTTCCATTGTAGGTTGCACCAATGTAAAACGAATTTAAAGTTTACTTGATGTTTAGTTAAACTTGATCCTAATAAATGAATGCATCTTTGCAGCGAGTTTAGAATAAGTTTGAGTTAGTTGAAAAACCGATGCATCCTCATAGTGTATCGGTTTTTTTTTGTTGAAAAAAGTTAAAGTAAAGATTTGCCAGTAAAGGGCTATAAGGTTACTTTTATTTCTTTGATTTTAAAAACCTGAACTCTTAACAAGTTCTGAAAAATAAGTACAATTTTTTCTTGATTTTTTTCAGGAATACGCCCTCCTATAATCCAGTTTTTCTTTACGAATTTGGTGCTTTCCAAATTAAATTCCGACTTTAATAATTGTAAAGCTTCTTCGCGGGTTTCGTCGTTCATTTTACTGAACATTTGTCTAATATTTTCGGTCATTGGTGGTTTGGTAGATTTCAAAAATAAATAAAAATGTGGATCAACCACCTTTTTTCTCAAAATAGATATGAGTGGGTTAATAACATCGATATTCACATTTGTTTACAATCAATAAAAAGTGACAAGCTCCGGTATAATTATTTCTTATACAAATATTATATATAGACGTTAAGAACATCATTTGTTCAAATAGTGATATTCGCTAAATATTTGTATTAGGTCTTAAATTGTTTTTAGTTTTTTAAAAATTATATAGTTTTTAATGATAAAATATGCCCTTTAGATAAAAAAGGTTTTGTATTAATTAATTATCTTAAACAGATTAGCTTTTTTTATTAAAATTTTGTAAGTTTTATCTTGTTAAAAATTTATGGTTAAAGAATTGGAAAGTTTCCCTAAAAATAATTGCTATGAAAGTAGATACTGTTTGTATTATTGACGATGACCCAATATGTGTATATGGCACCAAAATTCTTTTAAATCACAATAATTTTGTGAGCGCAAATATTATGGTATTTGAAGATGGTTGTGAGGCATTGACCAATTTAACATCCTATTTAAAAAATGGCCAACCATTGCCAGATATTATTTTGTTGGATTTAAATATGCCTGTTATGAACGGATGGGAGTTTTTAGATAAGTTTCAAGAATTGACATTTAAAAAAAAGCCAAAGGTATTTATCGTTAGTTCTCATTTTGATCAAGCAGAAATTGATAAAGGAAAAAGTTATGAATTAGTTCGTGACTTTATATCCAAGCCATTAATTGCTAAAAACCTAACCGATATTATTGCTATGAGTAAGGTTAAGGTCTAATTTATACATCAAACACAAATAAGGTATATATAGTATTATTTAGAGGTTACTTGCAATACAAAAAGGTTGTCTTGTCCTATATTGATATTTACCGTTCCGTAAATTCATTTGACACTCCTAAAACAGCAAATAATATATTAAAAACAAAATAGCCCGATCAAGTAAACTTGTCGGACTAATTATGTGCTAAAGCGCAAACCTTTTGCGCTTAATTGTGGAGCCGGAGG
>JAHDDL010000026.1 GCA_020629415.1 Maribacter sp.
TTCCGCTAATAGATTTAAATCCGCAGACCTATGTAGATAATATTTTTGAAGCTGACGAGTCGGACTTTAAAACCCAAACACATACGGTGTTTACGGATTCAAGTATAGAGTTTTCTGTGATGGAGTAAATTTTCAAAATTAGGAGGTAACTTATTAGTTTTATAAATAAAGTTAAATTTGTAGATTAAGGATATGGCTGATAAAGCATTTATAACATTTGAGATTTTAAAGTGGGCCAGAGAATCCGCGAGAATTTCTGTTGAAGATGCTGCAAAAAAAGTTTCTGTATCGCCGGAGAGATATTTAACCTGGGAGAGTGGAAGTGACTTCCCAACTATTCGACAAGCTCAAGTTTTGGCAAAAAGTTTTAAAAGACCATTCTCGCTATTGTTTCTACCTAAAATTCCTAAAGATTTCCAACCACTTCAAGATTATAGGAGAAATGATTCGAAAAAATTAGATACGGCCTCGTTATTTATTATTCGTGAAGTTCAAGAAAAGCAAAATTGGATAAGTGAATTTTTTGAAGATATGGGAGAAAGTCCACTACCTTTTGTTGGTAAATTTTCGATTAATGATAACCCAGAGATTGTTGCAAATGATATTTTAAATACTTTAAACATAAATCCGGCAAATTATAATAAGACTCCAATCAACGAATGGATAGAGAAAGCAGAAGCATCTGGTGTTTTCGTCTCACGAGCGAGTAATTATCATTCTAGGTTACTTTTAGATAGAGATTTAATACAAGGGTTTGCGATTGCTGACAGGTATGCACCTTTTCTTTTTGTCAATTCGAAGAATAATTGGAGTGCACCACAACTATTTACACTTGTACACGAATTAGCACATATATGGATAGCTAAGTCAGGTATTTCAAATGAAGTGGATATTGAATATAGTAAAAGACCTCTATCAAGATTTCATCCAGTTGAATTATTCTGCAATTTAGTCGCTGCAAATGCTTTAATGCCAAAAGAAATAATCACACAACTTGAGAGGAATATATTTGACTCTAATAATTTAATTTTCAAGCAATCTAAGGAGTTGGGTGTTAGTTCATTTGCATTTTTAGTAAGAGCTTTAAATTTGAATTTAATAACTATTTCTGAATATAAACTATTAAAGGATGATGCTGAAACTGAGTTTGAAATATTCTTAGAAAAAGAAAGGTTAAAAAAGGAAAAACAGAAAGAAAAGAAGAATGGACCTAATCCTTATCTACTTCGGTTAAATAAAAATAGTAGGCTATTTACGAGAATTGTTATGGACTCTTTTAATAATGGGTCTTTATCTCCTTCAATTGCAAGTAATCTTCTTAATACACAAATTAATAATTTTCAAAAATTCGAAAAACTACTTACATAATGTTTGAAGATGAAAAAGTTATTTATTGTATAGATGCTAATATTCTTATTCAAGCATGGCAAAAATATTATTCCCCTGATATTTGTCCATCATATTGGGAAGTTTTAGATGAACTAGGTCAGAAAGGTAAGATTTTTATTCCTGAGTTAGTTTATGAGGAAATTCAGAAAGGTGAAGATGATCTTTTTAAATGGTTGAAGAATAGCAAAATTCCTATAAAGAAAATAGATGGGGAAGTAGCTAATTGTTTAAAAGAGATTTATGCGGCAAACTCTGATCATCAATATTTAGTTTCGAGTAATGGAATACATTCTAAAGCAGACCCTTGGGTAATTGCACACGCTATGAAAGAAAAAGCTACCGTGGTAACTAAGGAGAAAAAGGATTTTATAAGTAAGAAAACTAAAATAAAAATCCCTCATGTTTGCGATAATATGAATGTTGACTGGATTGACGATTTTGACTTCATTAAAAAGGTGAATTTAAAATTCACTTGTAAATTGTAATCAACCAAATTGTTCGTGAAGTAATTTAAAATAAACTTATTTCATACTTATAATAAAAGTCACAACGAACAACAACGAACAACAACGAACAACAACGAACGAACAACAACCAAAATGAAAAAATTAATCCTAACCGCTGCAGTCCTACTTTTCTTGCTGCCATTTACGACTAGGGCGCAAAAAAGCAATACTAAAAAGCCCAATATTATTTTCATCATGTCAGATAATCATGCGTATAAGGCTATAGACGCATATGATAATAGATTACTGCAAACACCCAATATTGATCGCTTGGCAAAAGAGGGCATGCTGTTTGCTAATGCCAGTGTTACCAATTCTATTTAACATAATTTTTCTTCCCGAAAAAGGTCGTAAAAATCACTCGAAGAGACATCTGTACTTAGTTTTGTAAAGTTTTTAAAATTCAAATAACCATATTGTCAGTTCGAGTGCTTTCTATCTCATTTTTCATGAGGTAGAAAGTGTATCGAGAACAGGTTTGGAACACGTGAGCTTCTTTTTTACTTTAAAAAACACATATATGTTGACTTTGTAGAATATTTTGAACCACACATGTTTTAATTTTAAAGACCCACAGAAAAATAACAACACACCCTCAAATTATATATTTTTCATAAAATACTAGGTTTTTAAATTTTTCTGCCTTTATATTTGTAGCTCAAAGTTCACACACGTATTGAATAGTTATCAAGAAAGGTGGAGGGATTAGACCCTTTGAAACCTTAGCAACCCTTTGTTCCATACAAAGAAGGTGCTACATTCTACCCTTAGGGGAAGGATAACAGTAATCGATTTTTTCGATATTACTTTCTTATAACTTTTTGATTTTACTTACTCACATTTTTATGTGGTTAAGTTGGGCTTTTTAATTATTAAAATAATTTTTAAAAACAACAAAATCATGAGTAATTACAAATTAGCAACAAACGCATTACACGCAGGTCACGACACCACTATAAATGGAGGTACAAGGGCAGTGCCTATTTATCAAACATCATCGTATGTATTTAATGATACCGATCATGCCGCAAACTTATTTTCACTTAAAGAACTAGGGTTTATTTACACACGTTTAAACAACCCTACCAATCAAATTTTACAAGATAGATTAGCTGCTGTTGAAGGTGGTGTTGGTGCTGTGGTCTTTGCATCTGGTACTGCTGCTATTTCTACAGGTTTATTGACCTTGTTAAAAGCGGGCGATCATATTGTAGCATCCAGCAGTTTATACGGTGGCACCTTTAATTTATTGAATGTTACCCTACCAAGATTCGGAATCACGACCACCTTTGTAGATGCATCTGATCCTGAAAATTTTGGAAAAGCGGTACAAGATAATACAAGGGCTTTCTTTGTGGAGTCTTTAGGGAATCCGAAATTGGATGTGTTGGATTTAAAAGGAATCTCAAAGGAGTCTAAAGCAGCAGGAGTACCTTTTATAGTAGACAATACGGTAGCTACTCCTTCATTGTTAAACCCTATTGAGCACGGTGCCAACTTGGTCATTCATTCATTGACAAAATATATTGGCGGTCAAGGAACGTCTTTAGGTGGCGCAATTATAGATGCCGGTACGTTTGATTGGACCAACGGAAAATTCCCTGAATTTACAGAACCATCTGCAGGTTACCACGGTTTGGTATATAGCGAGGCATTAGGTGCTGCAGCATTTACCTTTAAATTGATACTGGAAGGTTTACGTGATTTTGGTGGTGCATTGAGTCCGTATAACGCCTTCCAAATTATACAAGGTTTAGAGACTTTGCCGGTACGTATAAAGCAACACAGTGCAAATGCATTGGAATTGGCTACTTGGTTAGAAGGAAGGAAAGAAGTGGCTTGGGTAAATTACCCAGGATTAAAGAGCAATAAATACTATGACTTGGCGCAAGAATACTTGCCAAAAGGTCAAAGCGGATTGGTTACCTTTGGTATCAAAGGCGGTTTTGAAGCGGCTAAAAAGGTTACCGATGCCACTAAGATCTTTTCTTTGTTGGCCAACATTGGTGACACTAAATCATTGATCATTCACCCGGCAAGTACTACCCACCAGCAATTAACTGCAGAACAGCAAGAAGGTGCAGGGGTTGGGCAAGATTTAATTCGTTTGTCGGTAGGTCTTGAAGATATAGAAGATTTAAAAGCAGATTTAGAGCAGGCATTTGCCAGTCTTTAAATTAGATAAGGTAAAAGCTGAAACCACCGATCACTGAGCGTAGCCGAAGTGATCGGTGGTTTAAGAAAAAAAGAATATTGGTGGCGGCTGAGCCTAGCCGAAGTCATTGAAGGTTCAAGAATATATTATTTTACATGTGGTGGCTGAGCGCAGTCGAAGCTCAGCCACAAATTGATTTTGAAATAGATGTTACATCAACTACAGATTAAAAAATACAAGACCCTAAGCGGTAGTGTTCAAGATATTCAATTATCATATCAGGTATTTGGAAAAAAATTGCATACTGCACCCATTATATTGGTGAACCATGCATTAACAGGCAATTCTAATGTTACCGGTGAAAATGGTTGGTGGTCTGCCTTGATCGGGGAAGAGAAGTGTATAGATACTAACAAGTACACTATTTTGGCATTCAACATTCCGGGCAATGGTCATGACAAGTTTGTAATAGAGAACTATAAGGATTTTGTAGCCGGTGATGTGGCTAGAATATTTTTATTGGGCCTACAGCAGTTAAAAGTAGAACGTTTGTTTGCATTGATCGGTGGATCTTTAGGTGGTGGTATCGCCTGGGAAATGGCAGCATTGCACCCAACACTGACAGAACATTTGATTCCTGTGGCATCTGACTGGAAATCGACCGATTGGTTAATAGCCAATTGCCAAATACAGGAACAGTTTTTAGTGAATTCTAAACAACCTGTGCATGATGCCCGTATGCATGCCATGTTATGTTATAGGACCCCGGCTTCCTTTAAAGAGCGATTTAAACGAAGTACCAATGAGGAGCTTAAGGTTTTTAATGTAGAAAGTTGGTTAATGCACCATGGCGATAAGCTACAAGAGCGTTTTCAATTGTCTGCGTATAAGTTGATGAATCAATTGTTAAAGACCATTGATGTTACTAGGGATGGTGATGAGAATTTTATTAAACTACAAAATAGCGATACCAATATTCATATAATCGGGGTAGATTCGGATATGTTCTTTACTGCCCAAGAAAACAAAGATACCTTTAAGCAATTGGCACAGGCAAAGAGCAATGTTACCTATGGTGAAGTACAGTCGTTACATGGGCATGATGCCTTTTTGATCGAGTTTGATCAAATGGAAAAATTGCTGACCGGTATTTTTAATACCAACGGTAATATCAAGAAGATCAAAATCCTAAAATTTGGTGGTAAATCGTTGAGCAATGGCGAGGGACTTGAGCGTGTATTGGATATCGTTACACAAAAGGTCAAGAACAATGAGAATGTAGCCATGGTGGTTTCCGCAAGGGAAAAGGCTACAGATCAGCTAGAGGGTATGCTAGAGAAAGCAGCCAAGGGAAAAGATTATAGGTCAGATTTTGAAGCGCTGGAAAAGTATCAAAAACATACCTATTCCAACGTAAATCTATCTGCCGAATTCAAAGGCTTGGCAAAATTGTATGAAGGAGTTTCTTTGTTGGGAGATTACAGTGCCAAAATAAAAGATGAGGTGTTGGCGTATGGCGAGTTGATCTCTGCCAAACTGGTAACCAAACTATTGATCGGTAAAGGAATCAATGCCAAACTTGTAGATACACGTGAAGTCATTAAGACCGATGATACCTTTGGTGACGCCAAGGTGCTTGAAAATGAATCCAAAGAATTGGTGCTTTTAAAATTTGCTGAGATTCCGAGTGATACGGTAGCGGTAGTAACCGGTTTTATAGCCTCTACAGTGGAGAACGAGACAACGACCTTAGGTAGGAATGGTAGTAACTATTCCGCCGCATTATTGGCTAATTTCTTAGATGCCGAAGAATTACAGAATTACACTCATGTTGATGGTATTTATACGGCAAATCCTGATTATGTACCAGAGGCGAAAAGACTGGCGAACCTGTCTTATGAAGAAGCAAATGAGCTCGCCAATTTTGGAGCAACCATTCTACATGCCAAAACCATAATTCCCTTAATTGAGAAGAACATTCCTTTACGTATTTTAAATACCTATAATGATGATAATGAGGGTACTTTAATAAGTGCCAAATCCAGTAAAGAAGGTATAAAGTCGCTCTCGGTAATAGAAGATGTTGCCATGATTAATATAGAAGGTCGTGGCTTGTTAGGGAAAGTAGGGGTAGATGCCCGTATTTTTAAAGCCTTACAATCTAGCAATATTAGTGTGAGCATTATTTCCCAAGGATCATCTGAAAGGGGAATAGGTCTTGTGGTGAAAAAGGATAAGGCAAAAAGGGCAAAGCTGGCACTGGAAAATGAGTTTAGCAACGATTTTGAATCAAAGGATGTAAATATGATTACGGTGATGGATGATGTGTCTATCATATCTATCGTAGGTCAAGATTTAAGCACTTTTCACAATCCGTTCAATGCATTGATTAAAAACCAGATCGTACCGTTGTTGTTCAATAATACGGTATCTGGCAAGAACGTAAGTTTGGTGGTAAAGAAATCAGATTTGCATAAGGCGGTCAATGTTATGCACGGTCAGGTGTTCGGCATCAGTAAGAAAATTAATATTCTGATTTTCGGTCACGGTAATGTAGGCGGTACGTTGATAGAACAGATTTTAAAATCGGCAAAGTCCATTAAAGAGCGCAAGAAATTAGACCTAAGGGTTTTTGGAATTGCAAACTCTAAAAAGATATTGTTGAATGAAAAAGGCATTGCCAAGAATTGGAAAACAAAATTAGAGCAGAAAGGAAAACCGTATAAGATTGATGACGTCTTTGAATTTGCAAAGCGTCACCATTTAGAGAACCTTATTGTAATAGATAATACGGCAAGTAAAGATTTTGTTGCCAACTATTTTGAATTTGTAGAGCATGGTTTTGATATTGTGTCATCTAACAAAATTGCCAATACCTTGCGTTACGATTTTTATCAGTTACTGAGGGAAGAATTGCAAAAAAATCAAAAGCAATATCTGTATGAAACCAATGTAGGAGCAGGATTGCCATTGATTGATACCATTAAGTTGTTACATTTATCCGGAGAGAATATAACAAGGATAAAAGGCGTATTCTCAGGTTCTTTAAGTTATATTTTCAATACATTCTCAGAAGTGGATGTACCTTTTTCATCGATTTTGAAAGATGCAATGCAAAAAGGATTTACGGAACCAGATCCACGTGAAGATCTTTCAGGAAATGATGTTGGGCGTAAATTATTGATTTTAGCACGTGAACTGGATTTGCATAATGAGTTTACGGATATCAATATTGAAAACCTGATACCTAAAAAATTGCAAGATGGTCAGGTAGATTTCTTCTTACAGCATTTAGAAGTGTTGGATACCAAGTTCAATGAAATTAAGAAAAACCAAAAACCAGATCATGTATTGCGTTATGTAGGTGATCTGCACGGAAATCTTCAGAAAGAAAAAGGAGTGTTAGATGTTAAATTGGTCTCCGTGCCCAAAGAAAGTGCCCTAGGGCAAGTTAAAGGGTCGGATTCCATAATAGAGATCTATACGGAATCTTATGGGGAAAACCCGTTAGTAATACAAGGTGCAGGCGCGGGCGCGGCAGTAACCGCAAGAGGTGTCTTTGGGGATATATTGCGAATTGCGGAGAAAGGCTAGTGAAAAGTACGAAGTACAAAGTCATAAGTACGAAGTATATGAAAGTAGAAATAGGAATAGGAAAAGAGAAGAATTAGTGAAATGAAAAAGAACAACAATAAATTTGAAACGAACGCAATACGTACACAATTAAAACGAAGCGAAAATTTGGAGCATTCCGTTCCATTGTATTTGACCTCTAGTTTTGTATTTGAAGATGCTGAAGATATGCGTGCTTCGTTCGCCGAGGAAAAAGATCGTAACATCTATTCAAGATACTCTAATCCTAATTCATCTGAATTTATAGAAAAGGTATGCCAAATGGAAGGTGCAGAGAGCGGATTTGCTTTTGCATCGGGTATGGCAGCGGTGTTTTCTACATTGGCAGCATTGTTAGATAGCGGTGATCATGTGCTATCGGCAAGAAGTATTTTTGGTTCTACGCATTCATTATTTACCAACTTTTTTCCAAAGTGGAATATTGATCACACATACTTTAAAATAGATGCCTTAGAAGAAATTGAAAATCTAATTACTCCGAAAACAAAGATCATCTATGCGGAAACACCTACCAATCCAGGTGTTGATGTATTAGATTTAGAAGAGTTGGGTAAGATTGCCAAAAAGAATAATCTAATTTTAATCATAGATAATTGTTTTGCATCACCTTACTTACAACAGCCTATTAAATTTGGGGCGGACTTGGTCATACATTCCGGTACCAAACTAATGGATGGTCAAGGCAGGGTTTTGGCTGGTATTACCGTAGGTAGTGCAGATTTGATGGATAAGGTATATCGATTCTCACGAATTACCGGTCCGGCACTTTCACCTTTCAATGCGTGGGTACTTTCTAAAAGTTTAGAAACACTGGCAATAAGAGTTGATAGGCATTGTGATAATGCTTTAAAGTTAGCCGAATATTTAGAAGCGAGCGATAAGGTAAATTGGGTAAAATATCCATTTTTAAAATCGCACCCAAAATATGAAATTGCAAAAAAGCAAATGAAAGCGGGTGGTTGTGTAGTAGCCTTTGAAGTTAAAGGCGGTTTAGAAGCGGGTAGGGAGTTTTTCGATTCCATTAAACTATTATCCCTTTCTGCCAATTTAGGAGATTCAAGAACCATAGTAACACATCCAGCGTCAACAACACATAGTAAATTGAGTGTAGAGGAACGTGCTGCAGTGGGGATATCAGATGGTACGGTCAGAATTTCTGTAGGTCTGGAACATATAGACGATATCATAGCGGATATTGCTCAAGCTTTAGGCTAAAAGAGATAGTGATAAAAACAAAAAAAGCCCGGTACATACCGGGCTTTTTGTTTGTTTTATATAAGGAAGGTTATTTTGTTAATGTCATATTATAAGTGGCACTAACACTTGTAGTACCGCCCAAAACTTCAACGGTATCGTCTAATTCATATCTAAGAGACATTTTAGAATCGGTTAGCTCTGTAATGGTCAATCCAATTTCTTCTTCATCACTAGAAACAAAATATAAAGTGTTGCCATCTAGTCTCCATTTATCGGATTGAAAAAAATCTTCACCAACTATTTCTTCAGATTGTGATTCTCCCATAAAGGTTGTAGTCAATATAGTAGTGTAAGAACCTTCGCTGATAACATTCTGTGGGTCTTCGGAAAAAGTGACGACCGTGTCAAAATCTTTTCCAATAGACGTAAACGTAGTTTCTATAGAAGTTTGTTCAAAAGTTGTAACGGACTCACCATCTTTAGTTTCAAGAGCGGTCAAGTTCCATGTTCCAATTATTTCACTCTCGCTAGCGGCAGAAACAGAAGCGTCATCGTCACTAGAACATGATGTGAAAACTAAAGCGAACATTGTAATAATCGATAATAAGTGTACTTTTTTCATAATTAATTTAATGGTTGTGACTGTATAACGATGATTTGTTGATTCAAGTATTTAGTACATATTTTTTATTTGGCTATCTTAGCAACATGCTCTCAAAAAAGACAAAATATGGTTTAAAGGCGCTAGCTTTTTTGGCGTCTCAACCTCATAAAAAACCAGTTCAAATCTCAGAAATTGCCGAGAAAGAGAATATCTCTCAAAAATTTTTGGAGAGTATACTTCTAAGTTTGAGAAAAACGGGATTTTTGGGTTCTAAGAAAGGTAAAGGCGGGGGATATTATCTGTTAAAAACTCCAGAGGAGATTTCAATGACCGATGTTATGAGGGTGCTTGAAGGCCCTATAGCAATGGTGCCATGTGTAAGCCTTAATTTCTATGAGACGTGCGATGATTGTCCTGATGAAAACACATGCTCCGTACATAAATTAATGTTGCAGGTGCGTGATAGTGCCTTAGAGGTGTACAGAAGCAATACTTTAAAGGATATCATTTCTTAGCGTTCAAAATTCATTCATTATTATTTTATTGGAATTCAATATGTTGCGAAATAGTAAATTTTTGTGTCCATTTGTTAATAATCTACTAAATCTATAGGGTAATAGAAATTTATCTGAATTTTTGGCGACTACTTTGAAAATATATACTATTTTTGAAAACTCTATTAAATTAGTAGGGTAATAAAAATTAAGTAAAAGATGATTGCAGATCAACTTGTTTTGAATAAAAAAGAGTCAAAGACTACCTATAAAGAAGATAAAACTTCAGAGAAACCGCTACGTAGTATTGCAAAAGCGTTTAGTTGGAGGGTAATTGGTACGTTAGATACGTTGGTGATATCCTATATATTAACAGGTGAAATTTCTATTGCGGCCTCTATTGCCTCTATAGATTTTGTAACAAAAATGATTCTGTATTTTTTTCACGAAAGAATCTGGAATTTAGTAAAGTGGGGTAAATAGAAAAGAAAAGGATTATGGCATTGACAGAAGCACAAGTTCAACAATTGAACGTTCAGTTTAAAGGAATACCACCTCAAGAAATTATTTCTTGGGCAGTAAAACATGCTCAGGTTCCTGTAGTAACTACAAATTTTAGACCATACGAAGTGGCTATTTTGCATGCCGTTTCAGAGGTGAGAAAAGATATTCCTGTGGTTTGGTGCGATACAGGGTATAATACTCCTAAAACCTATAAACATGCAGAAGAATTGACTGAAAGGTTGAATTTGAACATAAAATTATATGTGCCAAAACAAACTACCGCGCATAGAGATGCCGTAATGGGTATACCACAAATAGATGATCCTAGGCATGCAGAGTTTACCGAGCAGGTGAAATTGGAGCCTTTTAAAAGGGCAATGGCAGATTTTAAACCAGATGTTTGGTTTACTAACCTTAGAAAAGGGCAGACCGCACATAGGGATAGTTTGGATATATTAAGCCTAAGTAAAGACGGTGTATTAAAGGTGAGTCCGTTTTATCATTGGAACGATACTCAGCTAGATGCCTATTTGAAAAAGTATGATTTACCTAACGAGCATAACTATTTTGATCCAACCAAAGTGTTGGCAAATAGGGAGTGCGGGTTGCATAGTTAACCCTAGGTAGTAGAAAAAATAAAGATAATTGATCTAAAAAAGTATAATGAGTAATACAAGCACGGAATTGGAGGCAACACCTTCTTTAGACCTTTTAAAAGATACATCTCAAATAAATGCCCTTGAAAATGAGGCTATTTATATCATTAGGGAGGTTGCAGCTCAGTTTGAGAAGCCGGTACTTTTGTTTTCGGGAGGAAAAGACTCGATCACATTGGTGCGTTTGGCACAGAAGGCATTTTGGCCATCAAAAATTCCTTTCCCTTTAATGCATATAGATACAGGTCATAACTTTCCTGAAACCATAGAATTTAGAGATAGATTGGTAGAAGAGTTGGGTCTGGAATTAATTGTGCGTAATGTACAGGATTCTATTGATCAAGGTAAGGTGAAAGAAGAATCTGGTAGGTATTCAAGTAGAAATAGCTTGCAGACAACAACGTTGTTAGATGCCATTGAAGAATTTAAGTTCGACGCTTGTATTGGTGGGGCTCGTAGAGATGAAGAAAAGGCACGTGCAAAAGAACGTATATTTTCTGTTCGAGATGATTTTGGTCAGTGGGATGAGCGTAATCAGCGCCCAGAGTTGTTTGATATGTTGAACGGGCAAATAGAATTGGGGCAGAACGTAAGAGTATTCCCTATTTCTAACTGGACAGAGTTAGATGTTTGGTCGTATATCAAAGAGGAACAAATTGAAATTCCTTCCATCTATTTTGCGCATAAGCGTAAAACCTTCTTAAGGGACGGTATGATCTGGTCTGCAGAAGATGGTATCGTATTTAGGGAAGAAGATGAGGTAGTAGAAGAACGTTTGGTGCGTTTTCGTACCGTAGGCGACATGTCTTGTACGGCAGCCGTTCTTTCAGATGCAGAAACGATTGATAAGGTAGTAGAGGAAATTAGGGATTCATCCATTTCAGAGCGTGGCGCACGTATAGACGATAAGCGTTCAGAAGCGGCAATGGAAAAAAGAAAACAACAAGGATATTTTTAATCTGGTTGATAGTTGTTAGTTATTCGTTGATAGTACATCACGAATAAAACTAACAACCAAGAACCGACAACGAACAACGAAATTGGAAGTACTAAAAATAGCAACAGCAGGTAGTGTAGATGACGGTAAAAGTACCTTGATTGGGAGAATATTGTATGATACAAAGTCACTGACCAGCGATAAATTAGAGGCAATAGAAAAGACCAGTAAGCAAAAGGGATATGATTATTTGGATTTCTCTTTGGCAACAGACGGTCTAGTTGCGGAACGTGAGCAAGGTATCACGATAGATGTAGCCCATATCTATTTCTCAACGGCAAAGAAAAGTTACATTATAGCGGATACACCTGGGCACGTAGAATATACGCGTAACATGGTAACTGGAGCTTCAACTTCACAAGCGGCGATCATTTTGATCGATGCACGTAAAGGGGTAATAGAGCAAACTAATAGACACTTCTTCATCAATAACCTATTACGCATAAAAGATGTAGTGGTAGCTATTAATAAGATGGATTTGGTAGACTATTCTGAAGAAACTTACAATGCAATTAAAGCTGATTTTGAGTCATTGATGGCAAAGAGAGATTATCAAGATCAGAAAATCACTTTTATTCCTGTAAGCGCGTTGAAAGGTGATAACGTAGTAAACTTGTCAGACAAGACCCCTTGGTATAAGGGACAGTCTTTGTTGGAGCATTTTGAAGCATTGGATAGAAAGGATATTTTCAATGTGGGTACACCACGTTTTCCGGTGCAATATGTTATCCGTCCAAAAACGGATGAACACCATGATTTTAGGGGATTTGCCGGTAAAGTATATGGTGGCGAATTAAGCGTAGGCGATGAGGTAGTGGCGCTTCCATCACAGACACGCTCTAAAATAAAAGATATTTATTTTCATAATAAGAAATATAAAACGGCATCAAGGAGATCATCGGTAACCATAACATTGGAAGATGAAATTAATTTGAGTCGCGGAGATATGTTAGTGAAAGCGGGTGATCTGCCAACGGTAGACAAGCAATTTACGGCAACGATCTCTTGGATGGATTCATTGCCTTTGGCGGCCGGTAATAAATATATTGTTCAACATGGTGTCAATAAAGTATTGGCAAAGGTAGAGCAAGTGCACCATAAGATCGCTCCGGATTATTCTGGTATAGATGAGAAAACGGAGTCTTTGGGCATGAATGATATTGCTCAAGTGAGTTTCCGTTTAAATAAACCAATTTTCTATGATCAATTTAAAAATCACAGAACAAACGGTTCATTTATATTGATCGATACAAAATCCAACAGTACCGTAGGTGCAGGATTCATAAGTTAATATAAACATGTCAATTTTATATTGACTGTTTTTATTAAGTCTATAAAATCTATAGGCAAAATATAGTAATAATTTACATCGGTATTTATACTGAACATTTAATACTAAGCAATGCAAAGTTTTAGAACAGAATTAGAAAATCAGGTAGTTGAAAAGGATATTCTTGAATTGGAACGTAAAATTCATGAGTTTCATGGTGGCAAGCTAGATGAAGAAAAATTTAGAAGTCTTCGGTTGGCACGTGGTGTTTACGGACAGCGTCAAGAAGGGGTTCAAATGATTCGTATAAAGTTGCCTTATGGTAAGGTGACCTCTAAGCAGTTGCTTCGTATTTGTGATGTGTCGGACGAATATTCTACAGGTAGATTGCATATTACCACACGCCAAGATATTCAGATCCACTATGTAGATTTGAATAGAACGCCACAGTTGTGGGCAGAATTGGAGAAAGATGAAATTACCTTAAGGGAAGCCTGTGGTAACACGGTACGTAACGTAACCGCAAGTGAAACGGCGGGTATTGATGTTGATGAACCTTTTGATGTTTCACCTTATGCACACGCATTATTTCAGTATTTCCTTAGAAATCCTGTAAGTCAAGAAATGGGACGTAAGTTCAAAGTTTCTTTTTCCGCAAGTGATGCGGATACCGGTTTGTCCTATATGCATGATTTGGGCTTTATTGCCAAAATACAAAATGGTGAAATAGGTTTTAAAGTAATGCTTGGTGGCGGATTGGGTTCCCAACCACGACATGCCGATGAGTTGTACAGCTTTTTGCCTGCGGATCAGATAATTCCTTTAATGGAAACCGTGGTTCGTGTTTTTGACCGTTACGGTGAACGTAAAAGTAGAGCTAAAGCTAGAATGAAATTCTTGTTGAAAGATTTAGGTCTTGACGGATTTAAGGAGCTTTTGGCGGCAGAGAAAACGGCGGTACCTTTTGATACTTTTCCAATAGACCCAGAGGCATATCCTAAGGTGAAGGTGTCAGAATTAGAGGTTCCGGCAGTAGAGATTAGTGACGTAAAAGCTTTTGAACAGTGGAAATCTACCAACGTAATACCACAAAAACAACCAGGTTATTTTGCTTTGGGTATTAAGGTGTTATTGGGTGATTTCTATACGGATAAAGCACGTTTATTGGCAAACTTGGTGCAGAAATATGCAGCAGGTGAGTTAAGATTGTCCTTACGTCAAAACATTTTGATTCCTTTCGTAAAAGAAGAGAACGTAGCATTCTTTTATACTGAATTGGAAAAGTTAGGTTTTGTAGAGGCTGGTTATAATAAGGCTCTTGATATCACCGCTTGCCCTGGTACGGATACCTGTAATCTGGGAATTGCAAGTAGTACGGGAATTGCAGAGGAACTGGAAAGAGTGATAAAAACAGAATACCCAGATTATATAAATAACGATGATGTTGTCATAAAAATCAGTGGTTGTATGAATGCCTGTGGGCAGCACAATATGGCAAATATTGGTTTTCAGGGCATGTCCGTTCGTACAAAGGATAAATTGGTAGCTCCTGCGCTTCAGGTATTGTTGGGCGGTAGCAATGATGGTAATGGTAACGGTCGTTTTGCGGACAAGGTGGTAAAAGTGCCAAGTAAAAGAGGTCCGGAAGCATTGCGTTTGATTTTAAATGATTTTGATGCCAATGGTGGAGATCTATCGTTCCCGGATTATTATGCCGAAAAAGGACAAATGTATTTCTATGATTTTCTTACGCCATTATCATCAATAGATGATTTAACGCCAGAAGACTTTATAGATTGGGGTAATACGGAGCGTTATGAAAAAGCTATCGGTGTAGGTGAATGTGCCGGTGTTGTTATCGACTTGATCGCAACATTACTTTTTGAAAGTGAAGAGAAAATTCAGAATGCACAAGAAATGTTCGATGCGGAAAAATGGTCTGCCAGCATCTATCACGCATATTCTTCTATGGTAAACTCGGCTAAGGCGATGTTGACCGCAGAAAATACGAAAGTGAATACCCACGTAAGTATCATTAAGGATTTTGATGAGAAATTTGTTGCCGATGGTAGAATTGCCGTAGCGGGCGGATTTGAAAAATTGGTACTTCAATTAAATCAGAACGAACCAACAAAAGAATTTGCACAATCTTACATAAAGGATGCGAAAGAATTTTTGGAAACTGTTGAAAAGTTCAGACAGCAAGAATTGGCAGAAGCATAGATAATGGCAAATCATTTACAACATATAGAGAAACCTAAGTTAACCGTAGTTGGTGCAGGACCAGGTGATGTGGAGCTGATTACGTTAAAAGCGATCAGAACGCTGGAAAATGCCGATGTGGTTTTGTACGATGCTTTGGTGAATGAGGAGTTGCTGGATTATGCCAAGAATGCGGAATTGATTTTTGTAGGTAAACGTAAAGGATGCTATGCATATCAACAAGAGCAAATTAATGAGCTTATTGTAAGTAGGGCAAAATCTAACGGACATGTGGTGCGGTTAAAAGGAGGGGATCCTTTTGTATTCGGTCGCGGTTCGGAAGAAATGGAATATGCCGCTTCTCATGGGTTGCAAGTAGCCATGGTACCTGGTATATCGTCAAGTTTAAGTGTGCCTGCATATCAAAACATTCCGGTAACAAAAAGAGGTTCTTCAGAAAGTTTTTGGGTAATTACAGGAACTACAAAAGAGCATAAACTATCAACAGATGTTGCCTTAGCTGCAAAAAGTAGTGCTACGGTAGTCATATTGATGGGGATGTCAAAACTCCCTCAGATAGTAGAATTATTTAAGTCTGAAGGTAAATCGGAATTACCTATAGCTATAATTCAGAACGGAACGCGAAAGAATGAAAAAATAGGAGTTGCGACTATAGATACCATAGTTGATGTGGTGGAGAAAGAAAATCTTTCTAATCCTGCTATCATTATCATAGGAGAAGTAGTTAGACATCGTGAAGCGTTAGCGGAGGCAACTCATAAGTTTGCTGAAGAGCATGTTAGTTTTGTTGAAGTAAATAAAGCATAGCATATTTAGTAAAGGATAAGTATATAGAATAAGTGAAATTAAAAGAAGCTAAAAAGTAGTTGTATAGAATGATGTCAACTTTGTAGAATTACTTTTTACTAAAAAGAGAATTATGATTAAAACAGATATGCTCATTATAGGAGCGGGACCTACCGGATTGTTCACGGTGTTTGAAGCAGGATTATTAAAGTTAAAAACGCATTTAATAGATGCATTGCCACAACCAGGTGGTCAGTGTTCAGAGATATATCCTAAAAAGCCTATCTATGATATTCCTGCATTTCCAGAAATTTTGGCAGGTACTTTGGTAGATAACCTTATGGAACAGATAAAGCCTTTTGAACCAGGATTCACTTTGGGAGAAAGAGCAGAAACGCTAGATAAGTTAGAAGATGGTTCTTTTGTGGTTACTACCAATAAAGGAACAAAGCACAATGCGCCTGTAGTGGTGATTGCAGGTGGTCTGGGTTCTTTTGAGCCAAGAAAACCACCTATTGCTAACATCGTAAACTTTGAAGATACAGGTGTTTCCTATATGATCAAAGATCCAGAAGTATATCGCGATAAAAAAGTGGTCATTGCCGGTGGTGGAGATTCTGCCTTGGACTGGGCTATATTTTTGACCGATGTAGCGGCAGAAGTAACCTTGGTACACAGAAGGGATGAATTTAGAGGGGCATTGGATTCCGTTGAGAAAGCATCTGAACTGGCGAAATTGGGTAAAATCAAGTTGATTACCAAAGCTGAGGTAAAAGAGCTGCACGGTGAAAATGAACTTAAGGCAGTGGTTATTAAGCACACGGACAAGGAAAAAGAAGATACTTATTTAGAAGTGGATAATTTTATTCCTTTATTCGGTCTGTCTCCTAAATTAGGTCCTATAGGTGATTGGGGCTTGGAAATTCAGAAAAATGCCATTAAGGTAAATAACGCAAAAGATTACCAGACCAATATACCGGGAGTATATGCCATTGGTGATGTGAATACTTATGAAGGTAAGTTGAAATTGATACTTTCAGGTTTCCATGAAGCAGCTGTTATGTGCCAATATGCATACCAGCAGATCAACCCAGGTAAGCGCTTTGTAATGAAATATACAACCGTTGGTGGTGTTGAAGGTTTTGATGGTTCTAAGAAAGAAGCAAAGAAAGAAGTAGTACAAAGTATCGCATAAATTATATTATTTGAGTAGTACGGCCTCCGGATGCTTTAGACGTGCGGGGGCTTTTTTTGTGACATTTTTTAAGAATTTCGTTGGCTAAAAAAACCATTGAAGTCTTGGTAAAGAGCGAGTAGTGCCGTTACTTTGCAATTCGTTCCTAATTAAATTGTATTGTTATCAAGAAAGGCGGAGGGACTAGACCCTGTGAAACCTTGGCAACCCTTTCCGTAGTGGAAAAGAAGGTGCTACATTCTATCCTCATTCAAAAGGACAGATAACTAAAGAAAGAACATAATTACCTTCCTTTCCTTACTTGATATCATATATTTTAAAGCGAACAAATAATTTGTTAAGCGTAAAATGAAGGATATAAAAGAAATTTTAAAAGAGCGTATTTTAATACTGGATGGTGCCATGGGTACTATGCTTCAACGTTATAAGTTTACTGAAGAAGATTTTAGGGGAGAACGCTTTAAGGATTGGGAACATCCGTTGCAAGGTAACAATGATTTGTTGTCGTTAACGCAACCCGATGCTATAGCAGATGTTCACCGTCAGTATTTTGATGCTGGGGCAGATATTGTAGAGACCAATACCTTTTCCGGAACTACGATTGCTATGGCAGATTATTTTATGGAAGATTTGGTGTATGAGCTCAACTATGAATCTGCGCGTATTGCCAAAATGGTAGCAGATGAGTTCACTGCAAAAGAACCAAATAAGCCTCGTTTTGTAGCCGGTAGTATTGGACCCACCAATAAAACGGCAAGTATGTCACCAGATGTAAATGATCCAGGTTATAGGGCTATTTCATTTGATGAGCTACGTATTGCATATAAACAACAGGTAGAAGCTTTATTAGATGGTGGGTCTGATATTTTATTGGTAGAAACCATTTTTGACACGCTCAATGCCAAGGCGGCATTATTTGCCATAGAAGAAGTTAAAGAAGAACGAAATATAGATGTTCCCATAATGGTTAGTGGTACTATTACCGATGCATCCGGTAGAACATTATCGGGTCAAACGGCCGAGGCATTTTTAATATCCATATCCCACATTCCTATTTTATCGGTTGGGTTTAATTGTGCTTTAGGTGCAAACCAGTTGGTACCTCATTTAGAGGTGTTGTCCACCAAAAGTGAACATGCGGTCTCAGCGCACCCCAATGCCGGTTTGCCAAATGCATTTGGAGAGTACGACGAAACTCCTGAGCAAATGGCAGAACAAATAAGAGAATACGCAGAGAAGGGGCTAGTAAATATAGTAGGTGGATGTTGCGGAACTACTCCTGAACACATTACGGCAATAGCTGAGGTGGTGTCCAAGTATGAACCTAGAAAGTTGACAGTTGTCGGTTGATGGTTGTCAGTAAATAGTAACTGAATGGAATATACAGAATTAGAAGTGTGGAAAGAATCTAGGGTTTTGGCGAATTTGATATATAAAGTTTCTCAGCAGTTTCCTAAAGTTGAAATGTATGGGTTAACAAATCAGATACGTCGTTGTGCTGTTTCAGTTCCGTCAAATATAGCTGAAGGATGTGGAAGAAGAACAGCAGCAGATACTATCCAGTTTTTACACATTTCTAGAGGTTCTTTATATGAACTGGAAACTCAGTTATTCATCGCTTTGGATCAAGAATATTTGATTAAAGAAGATTTTGAATCGATTGCGAAGCAAATTTTAAAATGTAAAAAACTCATTAATGGGTTTATCAATTACTATAAAAAGACCAAATAATGTCTGGAAGTATTTCAAAAAAACCATCAACTGACAACGGTCAACCAACAACTAAATACCTGAAATTGTCAGGTTTGGAACCCCTAATAGTCACTCCCGAAACGAACTTCATAAACGTTGGTGAGCGAACAAACGTTGCGGGTTCAAAAAAGTTTCTTCGTTTAGTAAAAGAGGAAAAGTTTGAAGAGGCATTGGCAGTGGCTAGGGAGCAGGTTGAAAATGGTGCTCAGGTTATTGATATTAACATGGATGACGGATTGATCGATGGTAAACAGGCCATGGTCAAATTTTTAAACCTTGTTATATCGGAGCCGGATATTTCTCGTGTGCCTATTATGATCGACAGTTCTAAATGGGAAATCATTGAAGCTGGTCTGCAAGTTGTTCAAGGTAAATGTGTGGTAAACTCCATTAGCTTAAAAGAGGGCGAAGAACAATTTATACACCACGCCAAACTCATAAAAAGATATGGTGCCGCGGTAATTGTTATGGCTTTTGATGAGGTAGGTCAGGCAGATAATTATGACCGTAGAATTGAAATAGCAAAACGTTCGTATGATGTTTTGGTGAACAAGGTAAATTTTGCACCAGAGGATATCATTTTCGACTTAAATATTTTTCCGGTAGCAACGGGAATGGATGAGCATAAATTAAATGCTGTTGATTTTATTGAAGCTACAAGATGGGTCCGTGAAAACTTGCCACATGCCAGTGTAAGTGGTGGAGTTAGTAATGTTTCGTTTTCATTTAGGGGCAATAACCCGGTGCGTGAGGCTATGCACTCGGTCTTCTTGTACCACGCTATAAAAGCAGGTATGAACATGGGTATTGTAAATCCTAGTATGCTAGAGGTGTACGATGATATTCCTAAAGATTTATTGGAGCATGTAGAAGACGTTATCTTAAATAGAAGAGATGATGCAACAGAGCGCTTATTAGATTTTGCGGAATCTGTAGTCGGTAAAACCAAGGAAAGTAAAATAGATCTTTCTTGGAGAGAAGAACCTTTACAGGATAGAATTACACGTGCCTTGGTAAAAGGTATTGATCAATATATTGTTGAAGATGTAGAAGAGGCTAGAGTAGCTGCCGATAAGCCAATAGAGGTTATTGAGGGCAACTTAATGACGGGTATGAACGTGGTGGGCGATTTATTCGGTAGCGGAAAAATGTTCTTGCCGCAAGTGGTAAAATCTGCCCGAGTGATGAAAAAGGCGGTAGCTTATTTATTACCCTATATTGAAGAAGAAAAGTTATTGAATCCGCAAGTTGGAGATTCTGATAATGCCGGCAAGATATTAATGGCAACCGTAAAGGGCGATGTTCATGATATTGGTAAAAATATTGTGGGTGTAGTATTGGCGTGTAACAATTATGAGATCGTTGATCTAGGCGTAATGGTGCCACCGGAAAAAATTATTGCAGCAGCTATTGAGCATAATGTAGATATTATAGGTCTTAGCGGATTAATTACCCCATCATTGGATGAGATGGTGCATTTGGCAAAGGAAATGCAACGTAAAGATTTCAAGATTCCGTTGTTGATCGGTGGTGCAACCACTAGTAAAGCACATACCGCGGTAAAGATCGATCCACAATATAAAGAGGCAGTAGTTCATGTAAACGATGCTTCTAGAGCGGTAACCGTGGTGGGCGATTTATTGCAGAAAGAAACATCTACAAGCTATAAGAAAAGTATAAAAGATGATTATGATGTGTTTAGGGAAAAGTTCTTGAACCGTTCATCTAGTAAAACATATAAGCCAATTTCTGCGGCACGGAGAAATAAGTTTAAAATAGATTGGAAAACTTCTGAAATTGTAAAGCCGAACGAATTGGGTATTCAGGTGATCGAAGATTTAGATCTGAATCTTTTGGTACCCTATATAGATTGGACTCCCTTCTTCAGAAGTTGGGAACTGCATGGTAAATACCCGGCAATTTTGACCGATGAGGTTGTTGGGGAACAAGCAACCGATTTATTCGCAGACGCTCAAGAGATGCTGAACAAGATAATTTCCGAAAAGAAATTAAAGGCTAAAGGTGTATTTGGACTGTTTCCGGCAAATTCCATTAATGACGATGATATTTTAGTCGATACTAGTTCAAGTTTAGAAGGGAATACAGGGTCGCTTAGCGGAGCCGAAACAGATGGGAACTATACTTTCCGTACCCTTCGCCAACAATTGGAGCGTAGGGAAGGAGTCGCAGATTATGCCTTGGCGGATTTTATTGCTCCAAAAGAATCTGGGAAACAAGACTACATGGGTTGTTTCTGTGTGTCCACAGGGTTTGGTACTGCAGAAATGGCGGCGCAATATGAGAAAGACCTAGATGACTATAACTCCATCATGGTAAAGGCATTGGCGGATCGTTTAGCCGAAGCATTTGCTGAATACTTGCATAAAGAGGTGAGAACAGCGCATTGGGGTTATGCCGCCAATGAAGATCTGAGCAATGAAGATTTAATCAAGGAATCTTATAAAGGTATTCGTCCTGCGCCTGGTTATCCTGCTTGTCCCGATCACTTGGAAAAACTGACCATTTGGGATATTCTGAAAGTAAAGGAAACCATAGGTGTGGAGTTAACAGATAGTCTTGCCATGTGGCCGGCCGCATCTGTAAGCGGATATTATTTTGGTAACCCGGAAGCCCGTTACTTTGGTCTTGGTAAAATAAAACTGGATCAAGTAAAGGATTTTGCGGAACGAAAGGGGGTTTCGTTTGAAGAAGCCGAGAAATGGCTTGCACCAAATATAGTGGACTAATGCGTTAGGGATTGCAGCGGCATCTTTTTCTATTTCTGAACTGTGCCAATGTTAAGTAAAAAGAGTTGTTGAAATAGAAAAAATATAGCGAAAAGCCCGCCCGAACGCCCAAAGAAGAATTAAAGTAAATAAGCCTCTTGAAGGTTTGCTCATAACCAAGAGTAAAAGAATATAAAATGAAAGTTACAGACCATATCACCAATGCAAAGGGAAAAACACTTTTTTCTTTTGAGATCGTACCGCCGGTAAAGGGGAAAAATATTCAGGAATTGTACAATAATATTGATCCTTTAATGGAGTTTAACCCTCCGTTCATTGATGTGACTACATCGCGTGAAGAAACTATCTATATTAAGAAAGAAGGGCTTTTGGATAAGAAAACAACACGTATGAGACCTGGTACTGTAGGTATTTGTGCGTCTATTCAACATAAATATAATGTTGATACGGTGCCTCATGTGCTTTGTGGTGGTTTTACAAGGGAAGAGACGGAGTACATGTTGGTAGATTGTCATTATTTGGGCATACAGAATGTAATGGCTTTACGTGGTGATGCCCGTAGTGAGCAAAAGTATTTTGAACCTACAGAAGGCGGTCATCCATTTGCTATAGATTTGGTTAAGCAAGTGCAGGCATTAAACTGTGGTAAATATTTGCATGAAACTATAGAAAGCGAACACTGCAGTGATTTCTGTATTGGTGTGGCCGGTTATCCGGAAAAACATTTAGAATCTCCATCATTACAATCAGACCTAAAGCGATTAAAGGAAAAGGTAGATGCCGGTGCGGATTATGTGGTTACGCAAATGTTCTTTGATAATAAAAAGTATTTTGAATTTGTAGAAGCTGCAAAGGAAATTGGAATTACCGTACCTATTATACCGGGCATTAAGCCTATTGCCGTAAAGAGGCACATGCAATTATTGCCGCAGGTGTTCAGAATAGATATGCCACAAGATTTAATAGAAGCTGTTGATGCTTGCGCCACCAACAAAGATGTACGTAAAGTAGGTATAGAATGGGCAATTCAACAATCTAAGGAATTGAAGGCGGCAGGTGTTCCTGTATTGCATTACTATTCTATGGGGAAATCCGATAATATTAAGGCGATAGCGGAAGCACTTTTTTAAAGGTTTAGAAAGTATTTAGTAGAGCGTATTAAGTACAAAATGTCCGATAATGATAATACTTGGTACTTAATACTTGGTACTTGATACTTATAACTATTTTTGCCTACAATGAATTTTAAGTTTCTAACCATTGTAATGCTATCGGTAAGTTTTTGCTTTGCGCAAGAAGCTACCGAGAAAAAGAAGTATACGCTTGATGCCAACCAATTCTATGGTTCCATCATACTGCACAATCCAGATATTTCGCATTTGATCACATCGCACCCGGCAGGGGTTATTTTAAGTTATAACCGCAAAACGTATGGGGAAGAAGAATGGGAAGAGTTGTATAATTATCCGGATCTGGGTTACTCCTTTATTTATCAGAATACGAACAACAGCACGTTGGGCGATAATTATGGTTTGTATGCGCACTACAATTTTTACTTTTTTAGGCGGAACATGCAATTACGCGTAGGGCAAGGTATTGCATACGCTACTAACCCGTACGATAAAGAGACCAATTTTAGAAATAATGCCTACGGCTCGGATTTTTTAAGTTCAACCTATTTAATGCTGAACTATCATAAAGAGAATATTATAAAAGGATTGGGATTTAAGGCAGGTGTGTCCGTAATTCACTATTCCAACGCCAATTTTAGGGCGCCGAATACGTCTACTAATACCTTGGCATTTAATGCCGGTTTTGTATATGATCTAGATGGTGGTACTGAAATTGATTATGTACACAGGGAAAAGGAAAAATTGACTGAGCCATTACGTTACAATTTTGCGTTGAGAGCAGGTTTAAACGAGAGTGATGTTATTGATTCCGGTCAATATGGCTTTGTAGTGCTTTCTGCCTATGCCGATAAAAGGGTTGGAAGAAAAAGTGCTCTTCAAGTGGGAACAGATGTATACTTTTCTAATTTTTTGAAAGAGTTGATCAGGTATCAAAGTATTGCTTTCCCAGAGAATGATGTGGATGCAGATGATGATTATAAAAGGGTAGGTGTATTTGCGGGTCATGAACTGTTCATTAATGAAATGTCCGTCATTTCACAATTTGGCTACTACGTGTATTATCCGTTCGATTTTGAAGGTCGCACCTATTTGCGTGTGGGATTAAAGCGCTATTTTGGAGATAAAGTTTTTGGGGCAGTAACCTTAAAGTCTCACGGCGCAAAAGCGGAAGCGGTAGAATTTGGGATAGGAATACGATTGTAGAAATATAATGTTAGAAAATAGAAAACATAAAATGGACAATTGGACAAAAGGGATGTACCAAACATTTTTGACTTTCACTACTATGTTTGTTTTGCTGCTCATAGGTAATTCTTGTGATTCAGAAAACGCTTCGGATTGTTTTCAGAGTACAGGTGATATGATACGAGAGGAAGTTACAGTAGCTGAATTTACGAGTATTACCGTATTTGAGAATGTGACTTTGGTTATAAAACAAGGCGACACCCAAAAAGTAGAAATAGAAACCGGTGAAAATCTTAGAAATGAGGTTTCTGCTGTTGTAGAAGATGGTCAATTATTACTGACCGATACAAACGATTGTAATTATGTAAGAGATTATGCTACCACTACGGTCTATGTGACTACCCCTAATTTGACCAGTATACGTAGCAGTACAGGTTTTCCTATTAAAAGTGACGGAGTTTTGGCTTTTGATAGCTTAAGATTGTTGTCGGAAAGTTTTACGAATCCGGAAGCAGAAACAACAGATGGGGAATTTGATCTAGATTTAGAAGTGGCTTCGTTAAGTTTAACGGTTAACGGCATTGCCTATTTTAAGTTGAAAGGAACAGCGGAAAGTATGAGTATTACCATAGCTGCGGGTGATTCTAGAATTGAGGCTGAAGCATTGATCACTGATCGTGTTACCATAAACCATAGAGGTTCAAATGATATTTTAGTGAATCCGCAAGAAAGTCTTACCGGAGTATTAAGGGGTACTGGCGATGTACAAAGCTATAACCGCCCGGCAACTGTTGAAGTGGAAGAATTGTATAACGGAAGATTGATTTTTGTGGAATGAATCCCATTTTAAAATATCTGAAAAATGTATTCGCTACTAAACGAGTGTTGGGAGATGACCCGACTTTGACCGGATTGGTAAAAGCAGATGCTATTTTACAAGATATGTATGCCGATGATAAATTTCCAGGATTGGCAATTACGGTTTTAAAAGAAGGAAAAACCATTTTCCAAAAAGGGTATGGGTATGCGGATTTAGATACCAAAAGATATGTAGACCCAAAATCCTCAATTTTTAGAATTGCAAGTGTATCCAAGCCTATAGCGGCTACCGCATTGGCACATATGGTGCAAGAAGGGTTGATCTCATTAGACAAATCTTTCTATGCCTATCTGCCAGATTACCCCAAGAAAAAGTGGGATTTCACTATTCGTCAATTGGCTAGCCATACATCAGGTATACGTGTGTATAAAGGCAAGGAATTCGCCTTGAACGAACCTTTTGGCATAAAGGACAGTTTGTCAATCTTTAAAAACGATCCGTTGGTATTTGAACCAGGTACCGAATATTTGTACAATAGTTTTGATTGGGTAATGATTTCGGCGGCCATGCAAGAAGCAAGTGGTATTCCGTTTGAAGCATATGTGCAGGAGAAAGTATTGGATCCATTGGGAATGAAAAACACATACATACCAAAAAGGCATCCTGATGATAACCTTAAGCAATCGGATATAGATGTGAATGCTATTGCAACATCCGAAGCACAGAACAATGTAACTTCATTTTATACCAAAAGTATGTCCGGGTTTAGAAAAGCGACTCCCGTAGACATCTTTTACAAGCTTGCTGGTGGAGGTTATTTATCAACTTCAGAAGATATTGCAAAATTCGGTCAGGCATTTTTAAATCAAAAAGTAGGGGTAAAAGAAGCCGTTTTGAATCAATTTTTAACTGCTGAGCTAGTAAACGGTAATTCTACATACTACGGTTTAGGTTGGCAAGTAAGTGAAGATGCCAAAGGGCGTAAGTTTTTTGGACATGTGGGTAGTGGGGTAGGTGGGTATTCCAATTTTTTCGTGTATCCAAAAGAGCAATTGGTATTTTCAATTCTGATCAATAGTACAGACCCTAAAGTACAAGAAGATCTTGATGTTGTGATAGATAGCATATTGAACGTAACGTAAGTTTTAATAAAAAGTTACCAATGTTATTAAATAGTATACTCTTACAATTTTGACTACTTTTTTCAGTTAGTAATTAATATTCGTTTAGTAAATATTAACAAACAACCAATCGTAATTATGAAAAAACCTAATTTATTTATCTTGTTCTTTTTAAGTATTATCATTTTTTCTTGTTCAAAAGATGATAGTAATGGCAGTTTCTCAGATGATATAGATCCAGATGGAGTTAATGTAAAAGAAGAAGTTTTATTAGATATAAATGCAACCTCTTCTGGAATTGCAATAGAAGGGGCTACATTGAATGATGGCGGAGTAACGCCAACAGGAGGTGTAGATTTTAGTTTGGATTATACTTCTCAAACTGCATTTCAAGACTATGGATTTGAAATAATTTTTGACGCACCAACAGATTTTGCCGGAGCTTATATTCAGTTGTTCGATGAAAATGGAATGGCAGATAGTTATATAGATGTACCTTCAAGTGCTACAGAAGTATATTATGGAGGCAAATTCTTATCAAAAGAAAGAAAAGATATTTTCACTAAAAAAGGAGCGTCTACCCAAAAAGATGAAGATACTGTAATAGACGTCAATTTTTCTAATACTGTTCCTGCCGGAACATTCTGTTATGCAATTTGTGTATATGATAGCCAAGGTAACATTAGTCAACCAGTAGAAGTATGTGTAACAGTTGAGTCTTGGGGAGGTAATGTAAATCTTGTGGGCGACTGGGATTTTACAAAACAAATAGATAATGGAGAAACTATTGCCGTTGGTGAAGAAATATGTGAAAGTTATGACTCTACGCTAAATTGCGATAATGGAACTCAACGAGAGGTAGAACTGGATGAATGTTATACACTTAATAATCTACTGATTACATTTAATGAAAACGGGACCTATTTCTTTAGTCAAGAATCCAATTATAAAAGCTATGATTACGCTGCATCTAATGAGTCTTGCGAGGTTATATATGAAGAAGATGGTGGTGAGGCCTATACATCTTCAGGCAACTGGGCTTTTAACGAAGAGGAGAATATTTTGACCTTGGTAGAATTTGAATATACTGAAACTGGAGACGGAGAAACTTATACGGACGTAGAACCAGATGGTTACTTATTGTTAGAAGGAGAAATAAGACTTTCAGCTAATGAATTAATAATTTCAGAATCGGATACTTTTAATGGAGAAACAGAACTTTACGAATATTTTTTCAGTAAAAAGTAAGGACAAATAATTAGTTTGTTTAAAAGACCTCTTTCTAGAGGTCTTTTTTATTTCTATTGGTAATTCATGTTTAATTTAAATTTTTAACACAAAACCTTCGTATTTTGAGATAGAAATTGAATTTTTTAAAATAATAAAACGGAAAACGACCATTTTTAAATATAATTACTACATTAGCCACAGATTACAAAAGTGATGACAAAACAATATTTCTGGAACGGTTTTTATTTTTACTTCTTTTTTAAGAGAGGTACGGGACTGTTGTAGTATATTTTAAATATAAAATAGAATCTAAGTTCCGATGTACATCGGAACTTTTTTTTTGAATAAAACGGAGCAAAAGTGAGTCTAAAAATAGCCATACAGGGAATAAAGGGCAGTAACCACCATCAAGTGGCAAAAGATTGTTATGGTGATGATATTGAGTTGGTAGAATGCCTTTCTTTTGATGCTTTGGTAGATAAGTTGTTGACCAAAGAAGCGGATCAGGGTGTTATGGCCATTGAAAATTCCATTGCAGGATCGATCATTCCTAATTATGCTTTGGTAAACCATAATAACCTACACATCATTGGGGAGTATTATTTAAACATCCATCACAATTTAATGGTATTAAAAGGCCAGAAAATTGAGGATATAACAGAAGTAAGTTCGCACCCAATGGCACTATTGCAGTGTAAGGAATATTTTAGACAATATCCGCATATAAAATTGGTGGAAGACGTAGATACGGCAGAGACCGCAAAGCGAATTCAAAAAGAAAAACTTAAGCATGTAGCGGCTATTGCTCCTAACGTTGCGGCAGAATTATATGGGTTGGACATCGTAGCGAACGACATACAAACCATTCAAAATAATGCTACGCGTTTTATCATTGTAAAAACAAAAAATGATGCACTGCCAGAGGCAGAGATCAGTAAGGCATCTTTACGGTTTTTAACAGACCATAAAAGAGGTAGTTTGGCGGCAGTGCTTAATGTTATGAGCGATTGTAGATTGAATTTAACCAAAATACAGTCGTTACCGGTGATAGAAACACCTTGGAAATATGCTTTTTTTGTTGATGTAACTTTTAATGATTATGCAGATTTCACGAAGGCTAAAAGTCTATTGAACATCATGGCAGAAGACTTTAAGATTTTGGGTGAATATAAAAATGTAAGACAATGATACGTACTGCCAAAAGGTTAGATACCATACAGGAATACTACTTCTCAAAAAAATTGAGAGAAGTTCGTGGTTTAATGGCACAAGGTAAACCTATCATTAATATGGGTATTGGTAGTCCTGATCTGGCTCCGTCCCAAGAGGTTTTAAAAGCCATACAAGCAGCAGTGTTAGAGAACGGTGCGCACCAATACCAAAGTTACCAAGGCTTGCCTCAGTTAAGAAATGCCATAGCCAATTTTTACAAGAATAAATTTAGTGTTACCGCAGACCCAAATACCGAAATTTTACCATTAATGGGATCTAAGGAAGGTATAATGCATATAAGCCTTGCTTTTTTGAATGAGGGTGATGAGGTATTGATACCAAATCCTGGGTACCCAACATACACCTCTGTAACCAATTTGGTAGGGGCCGTGCCAAAATACTATGATTTAACCGCTGATAATGGTTGGTTTCCAGATTTGGAGGCATTGGCAAAGCAAGATTTATCAAGGGTAAAGGTAATGTGGTTAAGCTATCCTCATATGCCAACAGGTGCTACGGCAACCAAAGAGCAGTTTATAAAGATGGTAGCATTTGCCCAAGAGCATGATATTTTATTGGTGAACGATAATCCATATAGTTTTGTTTTGAATGACGAACCTGCCAGTATTTTAAGCTTGCCCAATGCAAAAAATGTTTGTTTAGAATTGAATTCTTTGAGTAAGACGTTCAACATGGCCGGTTGGCGTGTAGGTTTTGTTTTAGGTAGCAATGAGCATATCAATGCTATTTTAAAGGTAAAGAGCAACATGGACTCCGGTATGTTCTACGGCATACAAAAAGGAGCAATTGCCGCCTTGAATAGCAGTGATGACTGGTTTAAGGAACTAAAGGAAGTTTATGGTAAGCGAAGAGAATTGATCTATAAGTTGGTAGACAAGCTTGGCTGTTCATATGATCGTAACGCAGTAGGCATGTTCGTTTGGGCCAAATTGCCGGAAGGCAGTGTATCATCAGAAGAGTTCATAGATGATATTTTATATAATAAAGATCTGTTTATTACGCCAGGAACCATTTTTGGGAGTAATGGTGAAGGCTATATTCGTTTTTCACTATGTATAACGGAGCATAAGATAGAAGAGGCAATTAAAAGATTTGAATAATAGGTCTTAAGACTAAAGCGTAGCTTTAAAATGAATGTATTTGTAATAGGTATCGGTTTAATAGGAGGTTCTTTGGCGAAAGACATAAAGTCGGCATTCGACAATGTTACCGTCTATGGCATAGAATCTAATGAGGCAAACTTGGCTGAAGCATTGTCTTTGGGTATTATAGATAAAAAAGCTACCTATCAAGATTTACAATTGGCAGATATGGTCGTTGTAAGTATACCGGTAGATGTTATGGTTACCGAGCTTCCTGTTATTTTGAATGCCGTTCATGAAGATTGTGTTGTTTTTGATGTAGGGTCTACCAAATCCATGATTTGCAAGGTGTTGGAAAATCATCCTAAGAGAAGAAACTTTTTGGCATGTCATCCTATTGCAGGAACCGAGTTTTCGGGTCCGTCCGCAGCGATCAACAATTTATTCAAAGACAAAACAAATATTATTTGTGAGGTAGAGTTAACGGCATTTAAGCTCCAAGAAAGAGCATTAAAAGTTTTTCAAGCTATTGGCATGAGAATACGTTATATGAACCCTGTTGCTCATGATAAGCACATAGCTTACGTATCTCATTTATCTCACATAAGTTCATTTATGTTGGGTAAAACAGTGATCGAGAAAGAGAAGAACGAGCGTGATATTTTTGATATGGCCGGTAGTGGGTTTGAAAGCACGGTGCGTTTGGCAAAGAGTTCTCCTGCCATGTGGACACCTATTTTTAAACAGAATAAAGAGAATGTGGTAGAAACTTTGGAGGAGTACATTCAAAATCTAACCGCATTTAAGGAACTGTTGTTGAAAGATGATTATGAGGGCATTTATAATGAAATGAATAATACGAATAAGATTAAAGGAATATTAAAAAGAAATACCGTTAAACAAGAAATAGAATAAGTAAAAATGGAAAATTCAAAACAAATGAGAACATGGTTGGATGATTTAAACCTTGACCATCCACTAGTAATAGCAGGGCCATGTAGTGCGGAAACCGAGGAGCAAGTGTTAGGTATAGCACACTCCCTAAAAGATACCGATGTAAACTATTACAGAGCAGGTATATGGAAACCACGTACTCGCCCAGGAAATTTTGAAGGTGTAGGAGCTTTGGGGCTTAAGTGGCTTCAAAAGGTAAAAGCTGAAACAGGTATGAAAACGGCTACCGAGGTGGCCAACCGTGCTCATGTAGAATTAGCTTTAGAGCATGATATAGATTTATTATGGATAGGGGCAAGATCAACCGTTAGTCCGTTCATTATGCAAGAATTGGCAGATGCACTTAAGGGCACCGACAAGGTTGTATTGGTAAAGAACCCGGTAAATCCAGATTTAGCTTTATGGTTAGGCGGTATTGAAAGGTTACATACGGCAGGTATTAAAAAGTTGGGTGCAATTCATAGAGGATTCTCTACATATGAGAAAACCAAGTATAGAAATATACCGGAATGGCAAATGGCGATCGAATTTCAGAACAGATTTCCAGATTTACCTTTAATCAACGATCCATCTCATATCACAGGTAAGAGAGATATGATCTTTGATGTTTCTCAGACTGCTTTAGATTTAAATTTCGACGGATTAATGATCGAAACGCACCATGATCCAGATAATGCATGGAGTGATGCCGCACAACAGGTAACTCCAGAGAAATTGGTTCAGATTATGAGAGACCTAAAAATTAGAAAAGAGAGTGATCCAGAGGCGGAATACAATGCCCAGTTGAGTAACTTAAGAGCTCAGATAGATGTTATTGACAGTCAATTGATAGAAACATTGGGTAAGAGAATGAAAGTTTCGGACGGTATAGGTGAGCTTAAAAAGCAAAAAAACGTTGCCGTATTACAATCTAATAGATGGAACCAAATTTTAGGTGCAATGATACTTGAAGGGGAAAGTAAGGGACTTAGTGAAGAATTTGTTCTTCGTATGTTCAAGGCTATTCACCAAGAGTCTATCAACCACCAAGAAAAGATAGTGAACGGTTAAGGTTTACATAACTTTATAAATACAAAACATCCGTAATATGCGGATGTTTTTTTATGTCTTAATTTTAATAAGTAAGAAAAATAATACATTTTTAACAATATCCCTAATTTACAGTCGTTAGGGGTCTAAAGAACCATTTTAACCAATTAAAAAGTATGAAGAAAGTAGTATTGTTTACGTTCATGTTAATGGCATCATTTGCTGTAAAAGCCCAATCGTATATAGGCTTTTTAACAGATAATTACAGTGGTGTCAATAGTGTTATCTCTAACCCTGCAAATATTGCAGATTCACGTTTTAAAACAGATATTAATCTAATAGGAGCTAGTGGTTTTTTAGCTAATGACTATATAGGTGTTGGGTATTCTGATTTGGTTTCCAGTGATTTTGACTATGATACAGATGCCTTATTGACCCTTTCGGATAACAATAATTTTTCTGGTAATGTAGATGTGTTAGGTCCTTCGTTTATGTTTAATGTTGGTAGAAAATCTTCTATTGCCATATTTACAAGAGCAAGAAGTTTTGTGACAGGAAATGAATTTAATGGAGAAAGTATTGATGACCTTGATGATAGTATTGATGAAAGTCAAGACTTTTTGGTAAACGAAGGAGATTTCTTTGCCGCCGGTCATGGTTGGGCAGAAGTGGGGATCACGTATGCACAAGAATTAATGAATAAAGATGAGCATTTCTTAAAAGGTGGTCTGTCATTTAAGTATTTGAAAGGATTTGGTAATGCCTATGTGGCCGGTAGAAATGTAACTATTGATTATGATGCGGATGGCGCTACATTACCGGATAATTCTACTATTGGAACTTTAGCATCTACAGGAGATTTAATTTATGGGCGTGCCGATCAGTATGATGTAGAAGATTATGATTATGAAGTGCCAGATGCTAACGGATTTGGGTTTGACCTAGGTTTCGTTTATGAATGGAGACCAGATTATGAAGATTATGTAGTTACAGGTTCTGACGGAGAAAAAACCGTCATGAAAGATAAAAATAAGTACAAGCTTAAATTTGGTTTGTCGCTTACAGATGTAGGTTCAGTAAATTACAAAGGTAGTTTAGTAGATACCTATAATATCAATAATACCATTACACAAGACGATTATGATAATATAGAGGATTCAGATGATCTTCAAAATTTATATACGTTCACCCAAGCTACGGAAGATCTAAAGGCAGGGTTGCCAACGGCATTACATTTTAATGCAGATTGGAATATTAAAAATCATTTTTATTTGAATTTCAACACTGATATTTCTATGCGTTCTGCAGGTGAGAATAATTTACGAACTGCAAACGTATTCTCATTGACCCCACGTTTTGAGAGTAAGTGGTTTAGTTTCTATTTGCCCGTAAGTAGCTATCAGTATAGTGGTTTGCAAGTAGGTGCAGGCTTACGTGCCGGTCCTCTTTATCTTGGGTCGGGATCATTGATCTCTACATTTACAAAAAATGAAATACAAGGAGCAGATGTATATGCAGGGTTGAAAATTCCGGTGTACTATGGTCAGCCAAAAGATTCAGATGGAGATGGTATTCCAAATAAAGAAGACGGTTGCCCAAAAAAGGCAGGACCAATAGAAAATAATGGTTGCCCATGGGGAGATACCGATGGCGATTCGGTATTGGATAATGAGGATCAATGTCCAGATGAGGCAGGTCCTGTAGAAATCAATGGTTGTCCTTGGGTAGATACGGATGGAGATACCTTGTTGGATAACGAGGATCAATGTCCAGATGAAGGCGGACCTGTAGAGAATAATGGGTGTCCTTGGCCAGATAGTGACGGAGATTCAGTTTTTGATAAAGATGATAATTGTCCTGATGAAATGGGTACGGTAGCGAATAACGGTTGTCCAGAACCGGTTGTTACGGCTGAGGTTCAAAAGTCGTTGAACGAGTATGCAAAAACTATTTTGTTCAACACAGGTAAATCAACATTAAAGGATGAGTCAACACCGGTATTGGTTGATATCATCGGTATTTTAAACGAATATCCCAATGCAAATTTCACTATTGAAGGGCATACGGATAGTATAGGTTCAGAAGCTACCAATCAAAAATTATCAGAGAAGAGGGCACAAGCCGTATTGCAATTTTTAATTAATGGTGGTATTTCGCCATCTCGATTAACAGCAATAGGGTATGGAGAAAGTAAGCCAATTGCTACTAATATGTATAAAGACGGTAGACAGAAAAACAGACGTGTTGAGATTAACTTGGCACAGTAGCTATACAAAGATCTAGTACTAAAAAAGCCCGGTAAAACCGGGCTTTTTTTTGTGTGTATTAGTGCTATCTTTTAAAGATATATCGGGTAATGAAAATGCCTTGCCCATCTGTGTTACCGGCATCAGCTTCTACACCACTGGTTACAAAAACAAGTTCCCATCCATTTTGTGCCATATCACTTAGTTTAGATGAAATAAGTGCATCGTTTGCCGCAATGTTCTGAAAGCGAATACCGGCCACATTATAGAAATTAAGCAGTTTGGTCTCTTCAAAATCCTTTACGCGAATATCACTGCGTTTAGATTTATTTCGTATGTTATCTTCCTCGGTCTGTTCAGAGGTGAACTCCTTAAAATCTCGATCTGCATTGGTATCTATAATTCGTGATCGTCCTAATCCACTAGGTACTATAGATTCTACACTGGTAACAACTTTGTATTCCTGTGCTGTAGATGTGGTAATTGCAGTAAAGGCAAATAGGGCAAGTAAGATGATTTTTTTCATGATCATAGTTTTTACGTTTATTTAAAGATTGTACGGTGAAAATATAAGGTATAATGAAGAATGCAAAGAATACAACTTTATATCATTGTAAATTGATGCTTTACCATTACAATAGCTTAAAAAAAAAGACCCGATTCTAAAAGCATCGGGTCTTATAATAAATAAAGTTTTGTTCTATTGAATAGAGAAATCAAATACAGATTGGTTTTCTCTACCTTGTGGAACCTGACCTTGATAGATAAAGCAATATTCCCCTGGTTCTAACGTATCTGGAGTAACTTTGAACTTGTTACCTTCAATTTCCTCTATAGCAAAATTTAGTGCGTATTTTGGATCAATACCGCTGCTACTGGTGATCCAGCTACTTTTTCCGGTAATAACCTCTCTAAGGTTCTTTTTCTCTTTAACAGTAAGTTTTACCAAAACAAACTCATTAGGGTTACTTGCCATTCTAAACCACCAGTTAAAAATACCGGTATCTCCACCTTGGTTGTTTTGCATATTATCTACCTGGGTAACACTTGGGTCAAAAATGAAAGTAAATTCAGGCTGACTTTGGCGTATAACGTTGTTCGATTTTGTTTTTGGTAGTTGTGCTTTTTTCTTGGCGTTGATTAAACCGGAAACTAATTTTTGTGCCACTTGGTTAGAGTTTGCACCAGAAAATACGCTTGGTTGAACCAATTTGTCTTCACCATTGACATCGGTATAGTAAATACCGGTCTTGGACATTGTGTTTTGTTTTGATTTGTCCATAATCAAAGAAAGAACCTCAGAAGATACACCTGCGTTTTTCATTTGCCCTAGAGCGGTTATAGATGCGTCAAATTTTACATCGGAAGTATTTATTTTATCGATAATCATGTAATCGTCAAAACCAAGTTCCACCATTTGAATGACAGATTCGTTTGTAATAGTTTCTTGGGCAGACCCAAAAGTGAATACTGATAACGTGAACATCAGTAATGATTTTTTAATAAATTTCATTTTCTTGTATTTGGTTATTATTCAGCGATCTAGTTCTATTTTCAAATTTATGTTAATTTTTATATTTAAAGCAGTTACTTTGTATAAAAGGACGGATTTTAGGATAAATGGTAGGAATTGTTTATAAATCTACGGGAAGTTGGTACACTGTCAAGGCAGTAAATGGTGATTTCTATGAATGTAGAATAAAAGGAAAGTTTAGAATAAAAGGTATTAAAAGCACCAATCCTGTGGCAGTTGGTGATAGCGTTCGCTTTGAGGTTGAGACCATTGGTGACGATACCATAGGTATTATCAATGAAATAGAGGATCGTAAAAATTACATAATTCGTAAATCTGTAAACCTTTCAAAGCAGACCCATATCATAGCTGCCAATTTAGATCAGGTCTTTTTATTGGTGACATTGAACAATCCGCCCACATACCCTGTTTTTATAGATCGATTTCTGATCACTGCAGAAGCATATGAAATTCCGGTTGTTTTACTTTTTAACAAGATAGATACATACGTACCGGAAGAGTTGGACGAGATTAAATTTTTAGCGGCTCTTTACAGAAATATAGGGTACACTTGTATAGGTATTTCTGCGGCAACGGGCAAGAACGTGGATAAGGTCAAAGAAATAATGAAAGGTAAAACATCTATGTTTTCCGGTCATTCTGGAGTTGGTAAATCTACCTTGGTAAACGCCATAGAGCCAGATTTGGATATTAAGACCAAACAAATTTCTCAACAACACGCACAAGGGCAACATACCACTACGTTTGCGGAAATGTTCGATTTAAGTTTTGATGCTAGAATTATAGATACGCCCGGTATTAAGGGTTTTGGTATTGTGGATATGGAAAAAGAGGAAATAGGAAACTATTTTCCAGAGTTCTTCGAACTAAAACAAGACTGTAAATTTAATAATTGTATTCACGTAGATGAGCCTAAGTGTGCGGTTAAAGATGCCTTGGAAACTGGTGATATAGCATGGAGCAGATATAACAGTTATTTACAGATGATAAAAGGAGAAGACGAGAATTATAGGGTAGACATTCACGATGATAAAAAATGAGAGTAGTACTACAAAGAGTTTCTAAGGCAAGTGTAACGGTTGAGGAAAAAAGAATTAGTTCCATAAATGAGGGAGTGCTCATTTTTGTAGGAATTGAGAATGAGGACACCCAAGTTGATATAGACTGGTTAACGAATAAAATAGCGAACCTTCGCTTTTTTAACGATGAGAACGGAGTGATGAACACCTCGCTTTTAGATACTGGTGGAGATGCAATAGTAGTCAGTCAGTTCACATTACATGCCAGTACCAAAAAAGGCAATCGTCCATCTTACATAAAAGCGGCAAGCCCAGCGGTAGCAGTGCCTTTGTACGAAGCCTTTATTACAACATTAGAATCTAAACTTAATAAAAAAGTAGGTACAGGTGTCTTTGGTGCAGATATGAAAGTACAATTGTTGAATGATGGCCCTGTTACCATAATGATTGATACGAAGGATAAAACTTAGAGTCTAATAATTATTCATCATATTTTGTAAGAAAAATTATATTTTATCGTTAGTATTGCTCAGCCAAACTAAAAATAATGCGAATTTTACTATTGAGCTTGATCTTTACCACGGTCATAAATGCTCAGACCAATTACTCCGTTTCCTCTATAGACGGACCATTAAAAGAAAATGCGAATGCAGTTGTACGCTTAGATGAAACCATTGTAGAAATTACCGCAAAAAATAAGATGCAGGTAACCAACCATCGGGTAATTACTATACTTAAAAAAGCTGGTGAGAATTCAATAAAGCCATATGCATTTTATAGTCCCAATACTAAAATAACAAATATTTTAGCCCTAGTTTACAATGACCAAGGTGAGGAAATAGAAAAAATCAAAAAAAAGGATTTTTATGATATTAGCGCTGTTGATGGAGGAACTTTATATGGCGATTCAAGGGTTAAGGTGTTTAGGTATAAGCCAACTTCTTATCCGTATACAGTAGATTTTACTTATACCTATACTACACCTAATACAGCATTTCTTCCAAGATGGATGCCCATTGATGATTATATGGTTAGTGTTGAGAAAAGCTCTTTCAACATGAAAATAATCGAGTCGTTACAATGGAGAAAGAAAGAGAAAAACTTTAAGGATTATGATATCATAAATAACTCATCTAAATCTGTTATTAGCTATGAGATGAATCAAATTCCTGCACAAAAAAAAGAAGCTTTAAGTCCTTCTTTTTATTACTATGAGCCCCAACTTATGATTGCCTTGAACGAGTTTCATTTAGAAGGGGTAGATGGTTATGCCAAAGATTGGGAATCTATGGGGAATTGGCAATTTAAAAGCTTGCTTGCCGATCGCGATCAATTGCCGGAACATACCGTAAGGCTAATAACAGAAAAACTTTCAGGTATTACCGATCGTGAGGAAAAAATAAAGAAAATATATGAATATGTACAAAATAATACCCGTTACATATCTGTACAACTTGGTATAGGGGGGTGGCAACCAATAGCTGCAGAAGAGGTAGATAGGGTTAAATATGGAGACTGTAAAGGCTTGACCAATTATACAAAGGCGCTTTTAAAATCTCAAGGTATAGAATCTTACTACAGTGTAGTTCATGCTGGTAAATCAAAACTTGGGATGGAAAAAGATTTTGCGATCATGCAAGGCAACCATGTTATTTTAAACGTACCTAACCAAGAAAATGATATTTGGCTAGAATGTACAAGTCAAAAAATCCCGTTTGGCTTTTTAGGTGATTTTACAGATGATAGGGATGTGCTCGTAATTAAACCATCTGGAGGTGAAATTAAGCATACCCACAAATATTTGAACGATAATAATTTACAGAAAACCGTAGGTGAAATGGAAGTTACGGATACAGGTGGTATAACCGCCAATCTGGAAATTGAGACCTATGGTATACAGTATGATAAACACGCTGAAGTTTTATCAATGTCTGAAAAAGATAAAAACGATTATTACACGGAATATTGGAGTAATATCAATGGATTAAGCATAGGCGAGACAATTTTTGATCATGATAAGAACAATATTAAATTAACTGAAAAAATAACGTTGTCAGCACAATCATATGTTACTAAAATGGGCGATGACTTATTGTTTAAACCCAATGCTTTTAATGCCAATAAATATGTTCCGAATCGGTATAGTGATAGAAAATTATCTTTTGAAATAGATAGAGGTTATACAGACAATGATGAAATAGATATAAAACTGCCAATAAATTATAAGTTGGGGAAATTACCTGCTCCGGTAATCATTACTTCAGAGTTTGGCAACTATGAAATGTCATTAGAGAAAATTAGTGAAAATCAATTGCGTTATAAGCGAAAAATTCAGTTGAAGAGTGGGCTCTACGATAAAAGTAAATATGATGGTTATCGTGATTTTCGAAAGAAAATTAAAAAGTATGATAACACTAAAATTGTATTAAGTAAAACACCTCAGGGCAAGCCCACGAAGCATTCAAAGTAAATAAATTTTTAAGTTCTAGGTAAGTCTTGGGGTAGTATACCCTTTGGTGGTGCCAATAAATAATTAATAAATATGTCTCAAATTAAAATAGTTATATTAACAACACTGTTCTTTTCATTATTAAGTAATGCTCAAAATTACGATTTTGGAAAGGTGTCGAAAGAAGAATTAATTGAGCAATCGTATCCTTTGGATTCTTCTGCTGTGGCGGCTTACCTTTATAAATATAGAAAGAGTTATTATGTCTACAGTCAAAACAGCGGATTGTCACTTGTAACGGAAATACATGAACGTATAAAGGTTTATGATAAAGCCGGGTTTGATCACGCTACCAAGATTATAAATTTAAGTAAAGGTATTGGTAGTGCAGAAGTAGTCTCAAAGATAAAAGGTTATACATATTCTCTGGTAAATGGGGAAATAGTTGAAACTAAGTTAGAAAAAGACGGCATATTTAAGTCTGAGTTTTCAAAAGGTATGAACCAGGTAAAACTTACCATGCCTAAGGTTAAGGAAGGTAGCGTTTTGGAGTATAGGTATAAAGTTATATCTCCATACTATAGCAGTATCGATGAGTTTCGTTTTCAAGAAGCAATACCTATAAAACGACTTAAAGCTAGTATGGCTATTTTTGATTATTTCAGATTCAATCAACGTCAAAAAGGTTTTTTGCCACTTAATCCTAAAACAGATCGGGTAATGAACAATCAAGTTGGTACCTATGATGTTGTAACTTCATACAATCTTGTAAATGTTCCAGCTTTAATAGATGAGAGCTTTGTCAGTAATATAGATAATTATAGAAGTGGTGTAGATTTTGAAATTGTTTCCGTTCAATTTCCAGGTGAAATGTCCGAGAATTTTGCTAAAAGTTGGGAAGATGTTGTTGCCACTATTTACAAGAATACATCATTTGGTAATGAATTGGAAAAGAAAAATTTTTTTGAAGATGACCTTGATAATAAACTTAAAGGTATCGCTGATAAAAAACAACGTTTAAAGGAAGTTCTCACTTTTGTGAAAGATAAAATAAAATGGAATAAAAATCGTGGTGTTACCGCAGAGGAAGGAGTTAAAAAGGCTTATAAGAGTGGTGTAGGAAATTCTGGGGATATCAATTTGTTTTTGGTATCATGTTTAAAACATGCGGGCTTTGACGCTTATCCAATTATTTTAAGCACAAGAGATCACGGAGTTCAGTTGTTTCCAACTTTAAAAGGTTTCAATTATGTAATAGCAGGTATAAAAGATGGTGAAAGTTATTCTTTTTTAGATGCTACGGAAAAGTATAGTATGGTAAATGTTTTACCAATGAGAGATTTAAATTGGTTTGGCAGGGCTATCAATAAAGATGGTACGGCAGTAATGGTGGATTTGCTACCTGCAAAAATGTCAAAGGAAATTACCATGTTAAATTTAGTTCTTGGTGATGATCTAAGTTTTGAAGGTTCTGTAAAACAACGCTATTCGGATTATTATGCTATGTTGTTACGGGATAAATATAATGCGGAAACTGAAGTTGAATACATTCAAGAGTTAGAAGACAAGTATAGCGGTATTGAGATTTCAAATTTTGAAATAAAAGAAGTAACACAACCAAATAAAATTATAAATCAAGCGTACGAGATTTATTTAGATGAAAGTATTGATGATGCCGGTGATAAATTATACTTTTCCCCGTTATTGCATCTTTCCCAAGATGAGTCACCGTTTAAATCTGAAATAAGGGAATTTCCTGTTGATTTCGGTTACCCTTGGGAGGATAGTTTTATTGTAAATATTACACTACCTGAAAATTATACAATAGCAACATTGCCAGAGAATAAGATGATTTCTTTACCCAATAAATTAGGCTTCTTTAATTTTCAAATATCAACTCTGGATAACACCCTACAAATTTCTTCAAAAATTAGCTTCAAAAAAGCTTTGATTTCCAATGATCATTACGCACAATTAAAAGAATTTTATTGTCAGATAGTTGAAAAACATTCGGAGAAAGTTGTTTTACAAAGAATTTAAGATCATCATAAAATATATCTTAAAAAGAACACTGTATAACTGTAAATTAAATTCAACCTACCACTTTTAGTATGTACTATTTTAGATTGTTTACCCTTTTTTTCATTTTGTTCGTGAATTTTAAAAATTGTTTTGCTCAAGAAATACCAGAGTTTGGTACTTTGTCAAAGCTAGAGAGTGAGTTTGTGTCTTATGAACAAGATCCGGAAGCTGAGGCAGTTTATTTATATGAATATGGTAATAATTATTTTGAAATTAGAGATGACTACATCTACCTGATAACAAAATATCATGCTAAAATTAAAATACTTGAAAAAGAAGGCTTTGATTATGCAAATATTGAAATACCACTATATCGTTCCAAGAAGAGAAAAGAAAAAATAGTCAATATCAAGGCTCAAACACATAACGGAGAGTTTAAGCATTCTGTAAAAGCCAGTGAATTCTTTGAAGAAGAGGTCAATGAAAAGTGGACTCACACAAAATTTACTTTTCCTAATGTTAGAGAAGGGTCTATTGTTGAATATGAATACGAAATGCAATCTCCTTTCTTTTTTAATTTTACGGGATGGGAATTTCAATCGGATATTCCTAAGTTGTATTCTGAGTTCAATGCAAAAATACCTGGTAATTGGCTGTATAATAGAAGCCTTAAGGGTAAATTGAATTTAGATGTTAATGAGGCAGATATAGTAAAAGGTTGTTTTAAATTTCCAGGCACAAAAGATGATAGCGACTGCGAGTCCTTGAAATATGTAATGGAAAACGTACCGGCATTTAAGGATTCTGAAGCATATATGCTATCATCTAATAATTACAGGTCTAAGTTAGAGTTTGAACTTTCTGAATATAAGAGTTTCTATGGCGGTACTGATAAATACACCAAATCATGGGATGATGTAGATCAGGAATTTAAGACCGATAAGGATATTGGTAGTCAGCTTCGTAAAAAGAATTTTTTTGAAAAGAATGTAGATGAAAGTTTATTGACCGAAGGAGATGAAATTACACGTGCCAAAAATATATATGAATTTGTAAAAAAACATTTTGTATGGAATGAGGAATATGGTATCTGGCAAGGTAATAAGGTGAAAAAAGCTTTTGACGAGAAGAAGGGTAATGTAGCAGAAATTAATATTGCTCTAATAAATCTTTTAAATGCGGTGGGCTTAAAAGCTAACATGATGGTAATGGCCACCCGTAAAAGAGGATTGCCAAAGAAGACCCATCCTGTCATGAGTGATTTTAATTATATTGTCGCAAAACTGGATATTGAAGGAAAGTCCTATTTATTGGACGCAACTAATAAATATATGCCTTTTGGCATGCTGCCATATCGTTGTTTGAATTATTACGGTAGAGTAATGGATTTTGATAAGGATAGTTATTGGTATGATATTGTGCCGGAAAATTTGAATGCTGTAATGTTACGGGCTCAGATGACTATCAATACTACCGAACAAAAGTTGGAAGGTATTTTTGATTTAACGAATACGGGATATAATAAGGTGTCACAAGATAAATTGCTGGCAACTACAAATGAAGATAGTTATATTGAAAAATTGGAAGAAGAGATTTCAGATGATTTTAATATTATTTCTCATGAAAAGAGATCTAAATATTCTAATGAGAAAAAGCTTACTGAGCGTTTCAATTTTGAAATTGAAAACTTGTTCCAAGGCGATGATATTTACTTAAATCCATTTGTATTAAAATTTTTCGATAAAAATCCTTTTACGGCTTCGGAAAGAAATTACCCAGTTGATTTTGGTTACCCAATGAAATATCAGTATGTTTTAAATGTTAAAATTCCGGATGGGTATAGCGTAAAGTCCTTACCTGAAAATAAAAATTTTGTTATTCCTGAAAATGGTGGTGTATTAAAATTAAATGTATCTGATAATAACAGCGGTACCCTTAATTTATTTTTTACTTTTGAATTGAATTTTGCGCATTATGGTAACGCATTTTATAACGGGTTGAAAGAACTTTTTGATGAAGCTGTAAAAAGTCAAGGTCAATCTTTGATTGTTTTTGAAAAAATTTAAGATACACTATGAACATTAAAAACGCACAATTAGAAGTAGATAATTGGATCAAGGAGCACGGAGTTCGCTACTTTAACGAATTAACCAATATGGCACAGCTTACCGAAGAAGTAGGCGAGGTTGCAAGAATAATCGCTAGACGCTATGGAGAGCAAAGCGAAAAAGAGTCTGACAAGAACAAGGATCTGGGCGAAGAATTGGCAGATGTTATGTTCGTAGTATTGTGTTTGGCCAACCAAACCGGTGTTGATTTACAACAAGCTTTCGATAAAAAGTTAGATTTAAAAACAAAGCGTGATCATGACCGTCATCACAATAATAAAAAGTTGAAATAGGCGTATATTTGGCGTTCTATTTTTAAAATGATACGCATTGAAACTTCAATTGACAGGTCCGTCCAATACTAAGCTAAACGATACAATTACTATAACAGGTTCAAAAAGTGAATCTAACCGTAGTTTATTATTGTCGGCTTTATATCCAAATATTAAAATAGAGAATATTTCCAATTCAGACGATGCCCAAGTTATGGCAAAAGGTTTGGAAATTACGGAAGGTACCGTAGATATTCATCATGCAGGTACCGCTATGCGTTTTTTAACCGGATACTTTGCATCACAAGCTGGTAAAGAAGTAGTGCTTACCGGTTCTAAAAGAATGACGGAGCGGCCTATAAAAATCTTGGTAGATGCCTTAAAGACCCTGGGAGCGGAAATATCTTATGTTCAAGATGATGGATATCCCCCTATAAAAATTAAAGGACAGCAAATTGTAAAAGATAAAGTGAGTTTACCGGCTAATGTAAGTAGCCAATATATTTCTTCGTTATTGTTGATTGCTCCAAGTTTAGAAAACGGACTAGAATTGGAACTGATTGGTAAAATCACTTCTGTGCCGTACATAAAAATGACCTTGGCGTTGTTAGAGGAAATTGGAGTGGAAAGTTCTTTTGAGGGTAACCTCATCAAAGTCTCTGCAAAGGAAAAAGTAGCACCAAAAACATTGGTAGTAGAATCAGATTGGAGTTCTGCCTCTTATTATTATAGTATTTGCGCACTGGCAACTCCGGAAACACAAATAACGTTATCTGCCTACAAAAAAGAAAGTCTTCAAGGAGACAGCGTACTTGCCAATATTTATACTTCGTTTGGTGTAGAGACCACTTATGGCAGTAATAACATTACTTTAAAAAAGACCGATAAAAAGATAGAATCTAAGAATGAGTTTGATCTGGCAAATGCTCCGGATATAGCCCAAACAATTGCGGTTACCTGTTTTGGTTTAGGGGTAGGTTGTTATTTGACCGGCCTGCACACCTTAAAAATTAAAGAGACCGATCGTTTAGAGGCTTTGCATACAGAACTATCTAAATTAGGGGCGAATATAACCGTTACGGATAAAACATTGACCATAATACCATCTGTAGGTATTCTTGAAGATATTGCCATAGATACATATAATGATCATAGAATGGCAATGGCTTTTGCTCCTCTGGCCATGAAAACAACACTTTTTGTTAATGATGCAGAGGTGGTATCTAAGTCATACCCTGATTTTTGGAACGACCTAAAACAATTGGAATTCGGTATAAAAGAATTATAATTAACGATTTACTTGACAAGGCCTATCTGCAGATTGTATATTTGCAGCCGCAATTTGCTACATTAAATATAACAGCTACATGAAATTATCAAATTTTAATTTTGAGCTTCCAGACGAATTATTGGCGGAGCATCCATCTGAAAATAGAGATGAGTCTAAATTAATGGTCATCCACAGAGATACCGGAAAGATTGAGCATAGAATGTTCAAGGACATGATCGACTATTTTGATGAAGGTGATGTTATGGTTCTTAACAATACAAAAGTATTTCCAGCACGTTTGTACGGTAACAAGGAGAAAACCGGAGCTCGTATTGAGGTTTTTCTTTTACGTGAGTTGAACGAAGAGCAACGCCTTTGGGATGTTCTTGTTGATCCTGCACGTAAAATACGTATTGGTAACAAACTATATTTTGGTGATGATGAAACCTTGGTAGCAGAAGTTATTGATAATACTACTTCTAGAGGTAGAACCTTACGTTTTCTTTATGATGGTGCTTACCTTGATTTTAGAAGAAAATTAAGGGAGCTAGGTGAAACTCCGTTACCAAAATATATAAAGAGAGATGTTGAGCCGGAAGATGAAGATCGTTACCAAACGATCTATGCCAAGCATGAAGGTGCTGTGGCGGCTCCAACCGCTGGTTTGCACTTTTCTAAACATTTGCTAAAGCGTTTGGAAATTAAGGGTGTAGATTTTGCCGAGTTGACTTTGCACGTAGGTTTAGGTACATTCAACCCAGTTGAGGTAGAAGATCTTTCTAAGCATAAAATGGATAGTGAAGAAATGTTCATTGATGAAAAAGCAGCAGAGATCGTAAACAATGCTAAAGCCAAAAAACGTCGTATTTGTGCCGTAGGTACAACGGCAATGCGTGGCTTGGAAAGTGCGGTGTCTTCTAAGCAGACATTGAATACCTATGAGGGTTGGACAAATAAGTTCATATTCCCTCCTTATGATTTCAGTATTGCAAATGCCATGATTACAAACTTCCATTTGCCAAAATCAACATTGTTGATGATGGTATCTGCATTTATGGGTCATGATCTAATGAACAAAGCATATAAAGAAGCAATATTGGAAAGCTATAAGTTTTATTCTTATGGTGATGCAATGTTGATCATATAAGTTGATATAATCCTTTTTAAAAAGGAAATTTTTTTAATCCCGCTTTATCTACATATTGACAAAGCGGGATTTTTATCACCAGTAATACCTACCTTTAATAGATGGAAGAAATAGAGAAAAAAGATATCCGGGCACTAACGAGAGAGCAGCTTAGGGAGTTCTTTGTTTCTAATGGTGACAAAGCTTTTCGTGGCAACCAGGTCTACGAGTGGTTATGGCAAAAAGCTGCGTATTCTTTTGATGTAATGACCAATTTATCAAAAGAAACCAGGGAAATGTTAGAAGCCAATTTTGTCATTAACCATATTAAGGTAGATCAAATGCAGCGCAGTAGTGACGGTACTATAAAAAATGCCGTACGCTTGCATGACGATTTAATTGTTGAGTCCGTTTTAATACCTACAAAATCAAGAACAACTGCTTGTGTATCCAGTCAAGTAGGGTGTAGTTTAGATTGTAGGTTCTGTGCAACGGCACGTTTAAAACGAATGCGCAATTTAAATCCCGATGAAATATATGATCAGGTTGTAGCTATTGATAATGAAAGCAGATTGTATTTTGACAGACCTTTAAGCAACATTGTTTTTATGGGCATGGGAGAGCCTTTAATGAACTACAACAACGTATTAAAGGCAATTGATAAAATCACATCTTCAGACGGGCTGGGCATGTCTCCAAAGAGAATTACGGTCTCTACCTCTGGTGTGCCTAAATTGATCCGAAAAATGGCCGATGATGAAGTTAAATTTAAATTGGCGGTTTCTTTACATTCAGCTGTTGATGAAATTCGTACGTCAATAATGCCCTTTAACGCTAAGTTTACCTTGAGTGATTTAAGGGAGTCCCTACAGTACTGGTACCAAAAGACAAAAAGTAGAATTACGTATGAGTATGTGGTTTGGGAAGGCATAAACGATACTCAAAAAGATGTAGATGCGTTAGTGGAGTTTTGCCGTTTTGCGCCTTCTAAAGTAAATCTTATAGAATATAATCCTATTGATGACGGCGAGTTTAAGCAAGCTTCTAACGCTGCTATAGACCGCTATGTAAATTCACTGGAAAAGAATAATATAGTAGTGACCGTTCGTCGCTCTAGAGGAAAGGATATTGATGCCGCATGTGGCCAGTTGGCGAATAAAAGTTAGAAGTACAAAGTGAAAAGTACTAAGTATTAAGTATTAAGTTAGAAAATAGAGTATAGAAAATAGACTTGTTGGAACATACAATTTTTTATCAAAGCTAAGCTTCAGAAATGGAAGGTATTGAGTACTACGAATTACTAGAGCAATTGCTAATATAAAATCTTAATTCTACATAACGCGAAGCGTTATAGCTAACAACCAACAACCAACAACCAAAAGCTAGCAACCAACAACTTTAAAACTATCCTTCCAGCTACTGTTATTTCCTAGCTTTTGCCTAATTTTGATGTTCTAATGAAGAGCGCCTGAAAATTGTAGCACAAATAAAGGAACCTGTCTATCAGGAAATGGAGTTGTTTGAGTCTAAGTTTAGAGATTCAATGACCTCTAAGGTTGCATTACTCAATAGAATTACCCATTACATCGTAAATAGAAAAGGGAAGCAAATGCGCCCTATGTTCGTATTTTTAACGGCAAAACTGTTAAATAATGGCGAAGTAAATGAGCGTACCTATCGTGGTGCATCGGTAATAGAGTTGATACATACGGCTACATTGGTGCATGATGATGTAGTAGATGAGAGTAATAAGCGCAGGGGCTTTTTCTCTATAAACGCCCTGTGGAAAAATAAGATTGCCGTTTTAGTGGGAGACTACCTGCTTTCAAAAGGCTTGTTGCTTTCTATTGATAATGGAGATTTTGATCTGCTGAAAATAATCTCTGTTGCCGTTCGTGAAATGAGCGAAGGCGAATTATTGCAGATAGAGAAAGCTAGGCGCTTAGATATTACCGAAGAGGTGTATTATGATATCATTAGGCAAAAGACCGCCACTTTAATAGCGGCATGTTGTTCTTTGGGAGCTTGTTCCGTAAAACCGGATAGTCCAGATGTAGAAATCTTTAGAAAGTTTGGAGAACTATGTGGTATGGCATTTCAAATTAAAGATGATTTGTTTGACTATGGTGGTGAAAAAATTGGGAAGCCTACAGGAATAGATATTAAAGAGCAGAAAATGACACTGCCTTTAATTTATGCGTTAAATAATTGCAGCAAGAAAGAGAAGAGTTGGGTCATCAATTCCATAAAAAATCACAATAAGGATAAAAAGCGCGTCAAAGAAGTCATTGCTTTTGTGAAAGATAAAGGCGGGCTAGATTACTCGGTGACCAAAATGTTACAGTATAGAGATGAAGCTTTAAAACTTCTAAGTACATATCCTGAATCTGATTATAAAAGTGCCTTAGAATTAATGGTGAATTACGTAGTTGAACGTAAAAAGTAAATATTACTCTTTTTTTTTATATTTAAGTAATTGAAATATAGTGTTTTAAGAATTAATTTTAATTTTTATTGACCTTCAGGCAACCATACCTTCTTCTTCTGCGTCTATGCTAATAGAAGACCAAACCAATATTTTGAAAATTATACCTTTTTATAAAAACGAGAGCCAACTCATAAAAAAAGCGTCATCGGGTAACCGCGATGCGCAAGAGCGTTTGTACAAAAAGCATGCGCCAAAAATGTTGAGCGTTTGTCGTCAGTATATAAAAGATGTTCATTTTGCGGAAGATGTAATGGTGCAGGGTTTTTTAAAAATGTTCAACAATTTAGATACGTTTAAGTTTGAAGGTAGTTTTGAAGGGTGGTTACGTAGGATTATGATCAGGGAAAGCATATCCTATTTAAGAAAACAACAGTTTGTCGTGTATGATGATGAGGTGTACGAGAAAAATCAGTCGGAAGAGATTTCGCAGAGTACTGATTTAGATACAGAGCATATTCAACAATTGATAGACAAGCTGCCCCAAGGTTATAAAATGGTCTTTGTATTGTATACCGTAGAAGGGTATAAGCATAAAGAAATTGCAGAAATGCTGTCGATTACTGAGAGCACTTCAAAAACACAATTATTAAAAGCCCGAAAATTGCTTCAAGATCAATTAAGGCAACAAAATATTATAGGGTATGGAAACCGATAAATTTGAAAAACATATTAAGACCAAGTTACAAGAGCGCGAAATTCAGCCATCGGCAAATGCATGGTCCAAAATTATATCAGAATTAAATGATGATGATGCCAAAAAGAAACCTGTATATCTATGGATGGGTATTGCGGCAAGTGTTGTTGTGTTGGTAGGTATAGCAATATTCTATTTTGGTGGAAATACTGCAGCTACCAAAATACCAACAGAAATCGTAGACATTGAAAAAGAGCATACGTTAAAAGAAGTTCCTGTAAAAGATGTTTTGCCAATAGTGAAAGAGGAAGTAGAGGTTGTTGCACATTCAGAAAATGAAACCAGCATAGAGAAGGTGGTTGAGGAAGAAAATATACAAATTAAAGAACAAGAGCCTTTAGTATTAAAAGATGAGATTGAGGTTGGGGTAAACCAAGTACCTACTAGTACATCTGTTGAGGAATTAGTGGTGACCGATGATATTATTAATTCTAAAGTGGCCGATGTTATTGCACAAGTAACTGTTCTGGAGCAAAACAGTACAGTGACAGATGCCGAGGTAGATTCATTACTGAAACGTGCCCAAGATGAAATTTTAAGAGATAAAATATTTAATAAAGATAAATCTGTTGATGCTATGGCTTTGTTGACAGAGGTTGAGGATGAACTTGATCAATCCTTCCGAGACCAAATTTTTGATTCCCTAAAAGCCGGTTTTATAAAAGTGCGTACTGCTGTGGCAGACCGCAATAATTAATCAATCACAAATCGTTTTTCTTTATCTCTATAAAATACTATGGGGACAGGGAGCGGAGTTTATTCATCAAAAAAAATCAAAATAGAAATGAGAACAATTACCATGTATTTAGTAGCCTTATTGACACTTTTATTAATGCAAAGTGTTATGGCTCAAGATAATTATATAGAGAAAGTAGAAATTTTAAAAGAGCAAAAGCTTAGTATAACTAGACAAGAAAAGGAAGCCTTAAAATTTGAAATAGATGAAATAGTTAAACAATTGGAAAATGGTGAAATTACAGAAGAAGAGGCCAATGCATTAAAGATGAAGGCTGCAGAAAAAAGAGCGCTTAACATAGAGGAGAGAATTGCTATTATCGATAATAAAATATCCCTTTTGGAAAGAAATAACGGCGAGGTCATAGAATTGGATTCCTTAAATTATAAGTTCGCTTTTGAATTGGGATTAGGGGATGATGATGACAAACTGTTTGGAATACGTATCAATGAAAATAGGCATAGAAAAGAACCGGTCTATGACAGAAGAACTTATTCTGATATTGTTTTGGCCGTTGGTTTAAATAATGCAATTATAGAAGGGCAGTCCTTAAATGATTCTCCTTATAAAATTGGCGGAAGTAGATTTTTTGAAATGGGATGGCAATGGCGCACCAGGGTGTTTAAGAATACAAATTTCCTAAGGTTCAACTATGGGTTTTCATTTCAATTTAACGGCTTAAAGCCAAAGGATAATCAGTACTTGGTGTCATTGGATAACGGTCAGTCCGAGCTTCAGGAATTTGAATATGAATTGAATAAATCAAAATTTAGAATGGATAACTTGGTATTTCCAATGCATTTTGAATTTGGTCCTTCAAAGCTATCTACTACAGAAAAGACCATGAGATACTCGTTGCATAACAAATTTAGAGTTGGTTTAGGTGGTTATGCAGGGTTCAACTTAGGAACACGACAAAAATTGAAATACACAATAGATGGTGAAAAGGTAAAGGACAAATTAAAGCGTAGTTATAATACCAATGATCTGGTATATGGTTTAAGTGCATACGCTGGTGTAGATGGGGTTTTGTTGTATGTAAAATATGATCTTAATCCTATATTCAAAGATGCAGCTATAGAACAACAAAATATCTCTTTAGGCCTACGTTTCGATCTTTAGAAAAATATTCATCAATCAAATTAGCTGTGGTGCCGTTCGTAAAAACGGTTACTACAGCTAATTATTTAGTTTAGACAGTTCTCTGTTCATCTCTTCAGTAAACTCATTTTCATAATACCCACGTTTACAATGGCTGCATTCTACGGTAGTGGTACTGGAAATTTTAAAAAGCTTGATCCAAAATATATGGAAGTAATTCTTTTGGGTTACAGCTGTCAACGTTCCCTGTTGCTGACAATAAGGGCATATACAATTAAAAAGCTTTTTAGTTTCGGGCTTTCCGGGTCTAGTGCCAAAGAATAGAATCATTATTGCTATTTTTGATGTTCTAATTTACACAAATTTATTAGCCCTTTTTAAAGGGGCTGGGTAACAATATGATTTCAAAAATTACCATAGATAAAGTTTATGAAACCGCTCGTTTAGAAGAGGTAATTGGTGATTTTGTACAACTGAAAAAATCAGGCTCTAACTTCAAAGGTCTTAGTCCGTTTACAGATGAGCGTTCACCAAGTTTTATGGTATCTCCCGTAAAACAGATTTGGAAAGACTTTAGTAGCGGCAAAGGCGGTAATGTGGTTGCTTTTTTAATGGAGCACGAGCATTTTACCTATCCTGAGGCTATTAAGTACCTAGCAAAGAAATATAATATTGAAGTAGAGGAGACAGAACAGTCTAACGAACAAAAAGAGCAGGCCAGTGAGCGCGAAAGTATGTATCTGGTATCTGAATTCGCCCAATCGCATTTTAAAGAAATGCTGTTGGAATCTGAGTTGGGTAAAGCGATTGGCTTAAGCTACTTTAAAGAACGTGGGTTTACAGATGAAACCATCAAGAAATTTGAATTGGGGTATTGCCTTGATCAATGGGACGGATTTACCAACGCGGCATTGGATAAAGGATATAAATTGGAATATCTGGCAAAAACCGGATTGACCATTGTTAAGGAAGATGCTAACAATCCAAATGGATCTAGAAAATTCGACCGTTTTAAAGGTAGGGTTATGTTTCCTATTCATTCTTTAAGTGGCCGTGTACTAGGTTTTGGTGGCCGTATTTTAACGAATGATAAAAAGGCGGCCAAATACCTGAATTCGCCTGAAAGTGACATCTATCATAAGAGTAAGGTGTTATATGGTATTTACCATGCCAAACAAGCTATTGCCAAAGAGGATAATTGTTACTTGGTTGAGGGGTATACAGATGTAATTCAATTTGCACAACGTGGTATCGAAAATGTAGTGTCCTCTAGCGGAACGGCACTTACACCAGAACAGATTAGGTTGATCAACAGATTGACCAAAAATATTACGGTATTATTTGATGGCGATGCTGCCGGTCTAAGGGCATCGCTAAGGGGTATTGATCTAATTTTGGAGCAGGGTATGAACGTGCGTGTATGTACGTTTCCGGAAGGCGAAGATCCAGATAGTTTTGCCAAGAACAATGAGCTAGATGATGTCATGGCCTATTTAAACGGCAATTCTAAAGATTTTATACAGTTCAAAGCATCTTTATTGGTAAAAGAGGCGGATAATGACCCAATAAAAAGGGCTGGTACCGTTAGAGATATCGTAAATAGCATTTCTAAAATTCCTGATCGCATTCAAAAGGAAATTTATATTCAAGAGTGTGCGCAGATCATGAATATATCTGAGGCAGTTCTGTTCAATACACTTGCACAAATAGGTAAGAAAGAAGAAAAGAATGTACAGGCGCAACAAAAAGAGGAGCAAAAAGCTTTTGATGTTGTTCGGAATACCAATGCGGAAAAACAAGAAAAGGTAGACGTGCAATATTTGCTAGAGCGAAAAATCATAGAATCGCTCATGTTGTACGGTAATCATAAAGAACAGTTTGAAGATTTGGTGTTGAAAGAAAATGATGCCGGAGATTTGGTGTTAGAACCGGAAATATCTGAAATTAAGGTCTATGAGAAAATCTACTTGGATCTGCAAGAAGATGAAATAGAATTGGCGAACGAAGATTTTCGTAAAATGTATGCCAAGCTAATAGAAGCTTTAAATGAAAAGGAGGAGTTCTCGATAACCACGTTCGTAAATAGTCTAGAGCAAGAAATGGCCAACCAGATATCTTCTATATTAATGGAAGAGGAGCGGTATGTGTTGCATGACTGGGAGCGTAAAGAGATTTTTCCTAAGAGTAAGGAAATAGGGGTAGCGCAGTTGGTAAGTGAGACCATATTAACACTACGCTGTTTTCTGATCAAGAAAAGAATGAACACATTACAGAATACTACTGAAGATTCTACTACGGATCATAGGGAAGTACTAGAGGAAATTATGAATTACATTCAGCTTAATAAATTGCTGAACAAGAAATTGAACAGGGTATTATCCTAATATTTATGAGATAAATGAAAAAGACCTGCTAAGTGCAGGTCTTTTTTTATTTTGTTATACAGTTGTAAGAATTTAGTACAATTCTAAGGCTTTTGCCTGTTGCAATAAATCTACCATATTATCTACATTTAATTTTTTCATTAAACGAGCTTTGTAGGTACTAACTGTTTTTTCGTTTAGGTTTAACCCTAAAGCAACCTCTTTGTTTCGTTTACCACTAGCTAAAAGTTTTAGAACTTCTATTTCTCTAGTTGATAATTTTCTAAAGAACCTTCTTGGTTTTTTGGTTCCTTCGTCAAAAGCAAGACGTTGGGCAAGTTCGTTGGTAATGAACATGCTGCCTTCACTTACCTTAGTAACTGCTGCGGTAATATATTCTACACCAGATGATTTGGATAAATATCCAAAAGCACCGGCTCTAATGGCGCTAAGAGCATAAACGTCTTCAGATTGACCACTGTACATAAGTACTTTTACGTCTGGGTAATCTTTCTTGATTTTTCGTAATGCCGCTATTCCGTTAATATCTGGAATATCCATTTCTAGCATGACCACATCGGGGGTTGTGTCTTTGAGTTTTTCAAAAAGATCTTCGGTAGTAGCTACCTCGTCGATCAGTTCAAATCCCTCAGCGGATTCTAGAACCTTCCTAACTCCCATTCTTATGATAGGATGGTTATCCGCTATTAAAACTTTGATCATTAATTGTTTTTTTTATATAGATTTCAGGACCTAATCTTGTCTGAAAAGACAACATGCAATGTAAGGCTTAAAATTCTAAATTAGAAGCCAAAGTTGCATTATTTTACATTTAACGTAAAATTTTGGACTTTATTTTCGATTTAATACCTTGATTCTTAGTTGAGTTGTTATTTTAACTCATTTGGTATCTCACAAACGGGAATAGGCAACATTTTATGTTGGTTCATTGTATTTAACCTTAAAAATATAGCATACACCTCTTTTTTTCTACCTTCAAAGTCATCTATTGTTTTGCCCTCGTCTTTCATGTTCATTGCCCATTCTAACTCTGGATAAGAGGCTCCTATCTGGTCTTCGTCCGTTCTGTCGTCTCCCCATAGGCCATCTGTTGGCGCAGCCTTAATTATCTCTTCGTTTACTCCCAAAGACTTTGCAATATCATATACCTCGGTCTTCATTAAATCGGCAATCGGGCTCAAGTCAACACCGCCATCACCATATTTAGTGTAAAATCCAACTCCAAAATCTTCAACTTTGTTTCCGGTACCTGCAACCAAATATCTTTCAAGTGCGGCAAAGTAGTACAAGCTGGTCATTCTCAAACGAGCTCTCGTATTGGCCAAGGACATAAATCTATCTTCCTCATTTTCTACTGCAGGCAGTGCGGCCACCAAACTATCAAATACCGGGGTAAGGTTTACGGGTTGTCTTCTAACGTTGGGAAAATTTTCTATCAACCAATCAATATGTCTAGAAGCACGGTCACTTTGGTTCTCTGCTTGGTGAATGGGCATTTCTAGGCAAAGTAGGTCTAAACCTGTTTTTGCGCATAGGGTAGAAGTAACTGCAGAGTCTATTCCTCCGGATACGCCTATGACAAAACCCTTCTGCTTTGCATTTACAGCATAATCCTTTAACCAATTTACAATGTGATCAATTACTTTTTCCGTTTGCATACCACTCTAATTATTTAGTAAAATCAATTAACTTTGCCCTAAAAATAAGTTGAACACTGTAAATAATAAAATGTATTGTAAAATACTTGCTAAGGTCAAACCTATTTTTATACTATTGTCAGTTTTTTTCGTTCTTTCTAGCTGTAATGATAGTGATAAGGTGGCAGAGGAGATTGCCGCTATACCAATGGACCTGAAAATTTCTAGATTTGATCGTGAGTTTGCCACTGCTGGTGAAAAGGGTTTGCCGTCATTACGTAAAACTTATCCATATTTGTTTCCGGCTCCTGACAGCGTTTGGATTGCGAAAATGAAAGATTCCCTTCAAATAGAACTGTTTCAAGAAGTAGGCAATGCCTTCCGTAGTTTTGAGGATGAGGAAGAAGGTTTGGTGCAATTGTTCAAACACATTAAATATTATTTTCCGCAGTACAACGTACCTAAATTAATTACGGTTACCAATGATGTTGACTATAACAATAGAATTATTTTAACGGATAGTTTGTTGTTCATAAGCCTTGATAATTATCTGGGACCGGAACATAAATATTATGGAGGCTTTCAGCGTTATATAGCTAAAACATTAGATCGTAATTATTTAGTGAGCGATGTGGCAAGCGCCTTTGCCAAGCAAGTGGTGCCAAGGCCTAGAGACCGCTCTTACCTTGCTAGAATGATCTATTTTGGTAAAGAACTGTATTTAAAGGATAAATTGATGCCAGAAGCTAGCGATGGTAAAAAGATAGGGTATTCTGATGAGGAAATGGACTGGGCAATTGCCAATGAAGAACCAATGTGGAGAAATTTTATTGAAAACGAATATTTATACAGTACCGATAATAAACTGAACCAACGATTTTTAGAACCGGCACCGTTTTCTAAATTCGGATTGGAATTGGACAACGAATCTCCAGGAAGGTTAGGTCGTTACATAGGCTGGCAAATTGTACGTGCCTTTATGGAAAATAATGACGTAAGCATTGTACAATTGATGCCAATGCCTGCAGATGAAATATTTAAGAAATCAAATTACAAACCGAGAAATTAGATGGCAGATTTACATACTTCAGAGATTACACTGCGCGTAGGATTGGATGAGAATAGGATACCTGAAACATTAAACTGGTCTGCACAGGACGGTGGTGTTGAAAATGAAGCTGCAAAGGCAATGCTACTATCCGTTTGGGACAGTAAGAACCAAGAATCGCTAAAAATAGATTTGTGGACAAAAGATATGCCCGTAGATGAGATGAAGACATTTTTTCATCAGACCTTGGTTTCTTTATCGGATACTTTTCTAAAGGCGACCCAAGACGAAAAGATGACTGCTACCATGAAAGATTTTTGCGATTATTTTGCAGAAAACCTTAATTTAAAAGATCAAGGTTAAGCCGTTTTTAATTTCTTTTTACCTTTTGTTTTCTTTATCCAGTAGATAATATAGGCAGTTCCAAGTATGGATGGAGTAATCCATGCCCATAAGTTATCTTGGTGCATACCGGCAACAAAAAATGCTGTTACCGAAGCAATGAGTGCACCTAGCATTCTACTTAAATGATTTATGAGCCAGAGCTTTCTGTTTTCTAATGTATTTATAAAGAGTTTGCAATCTCCGTAAGTTAGAGAGAGACCCGTTAGTCCAAATATTAAAAATAGGATGCTGTGAGAAAAGCCTTTTAAAAGTCCTGTGATACCAAATATGATCATCAATAGGGCGGAAAAAGCCATAATTCCTGAAACCAGCTTATCCGTCCAATTGGCTTTTGTCTTTTTAGGTGATTTAAATGTTAGGGCTCTATTACCCGCCAATACCATATAAACGGTAAAAATACCCATCAAGAATAAAAAAGTATTGATGTGGTTGGGCATTCTGGCAACCACCAAAGAAATGACAGAGCTTATAATCATGGACCAAGAAAACCATTTGCCCAATAGTTTATGATTTCGTTGTCCTTTCTTCACAACAATACTCGCTATTCCGGTAATCAGTCCCACACCACCAAAAAAAGCGTGAATGTAAATGAAGATTTTTATGATATTTTCCATGTTCGGTTGGTTTTATGTTACTCAAAGATGGAGGAATTGTTGCTTAGAAAATAAGTTAAGTTACTCAATTGTAAGTTTTGGATACTGAGTTGTGGTGAAGATAATTATGAGGTATTAAGTACTAAGTACTAAGTAAAAAGTACAAAGTCTTTGCGAGGGGCTTTTTAGCAATGTGGCAATCTGT
>JAHDDL010000027.1 GCA_020629415.1 Maribacter sp.
CACACTAGCACACTAGCACACTAGCACACTAGCACACTAGCACACTAGCACACTAACACACTAACACACTAACGAACTACACATCACAAATAGTGACACCTTGTTTTAGAGCATCAATTTTGTTTTCCCAGCTAGGTACGAATTCTTGTGCAACGTGGCCTTTGTAGCCCGTCTTTAAAATAGCCTTCATCACTGCAGGGTAGAAAATTTCTTGAGTTTCATCTATTTCATGTCTTCCAGGGTTTCCTCCGGTATGATAATGACCGTAATATTGGTGGTAATTTTCAATGTTTCTAATAATATCACCTTCCATTATTTGCATATGGTAAATATCATATAAGAGCTTAAAATGTTCAGAACCAATAGCTTCACAAAGAGATACGCCCCATTCAGAAGTATCGCACATATAGTCTTTGTGGTCAACTTTACTGTTCAGAAGTTCCATTTGTAAAACAACGCCGTGCTTCTCTGCCAAAGGCATTAATTTTTTCAGTCCAATGGCACAATTGCGCAATCCTACTAAGTCGTTCATTCCATTTCTATTGCCACTAAAACAGATGAGGTTGGTATAACCAGCCTCGGCTACCAAAGGAATAACACGTTCGTAGTCTGCAATTAATTCATCGTGTAAAGAAAGGTCGTTAAAGCCCTTTGTAATTCCCATGCCGGCGCCCCAACACATAGAGGCATGGATGTTATATTTTTTTAAAAGCGGAAATTCATCTGGTCCTACAAGGTCTATTGATCGTATATCCAGTTCCACTAAATTTTTAAGAAAATCCTCAAAAGGAATGCTTCCATAGCACCAATAACAAACACTATGGTTAATATTGTATTTTAATTTGGCGGTTGCCGCAGTTTTGGTATTGTTCGCCATTGCCGCAGATGTAGTTAACAGACCAACGGACGCGGCGGCCGAGGTACCAATAAAATTTCTTCTTTTCATGTTGTTTTGAGATGTTGATTTTTTAAAGATAATTTTTTTAGATTAAAAAATGGAAATTAATCCTGATAAGGAAAAATTAATAGAATTGGCACATTACCGTATGCCATTTGGTAAATATAAGGGTAGGTTTTTGGTAGATTTACCAGAGCCTTACTTGGTTTGGTTTCAACAAAAAGGATTTCCTGATGGTAAATTGGGAGATTTGTTGCAATCTATGCTAGAAATTAAAACAAACGGTCTAGAATCGATAATTCGGAAAATACAAAAACATTTTCCTAAGGAAACCCGTTAAGTTCTCACCTCAATTTGTAACTTTGTGTCCCGTAACATAGAATTCGATACATGGCACAAACCAAATACATCTTCGTTACGGGAGGCGTTACTTCTTCGTTAGGAAAAGGCATCATTGCTGCATCTTTGGCGAAATTACTGCAATCTCGCGGCTACAAAACTACCATTCAAAAACTGGATCCTTACATAAATGTAGATCCTGGAACCTTAAACCCTTATGAGCATGGCGAATGTTATGTTACAGATGACGGTGCAGAAACAGATTTAGATTTAGGGCATTATGAGCGTTTTTTAAATGTTCGTACTTCGCAGGCAAATAATGTTACAACCGGTAGAATTTACCAAAGCGTTATAGAAAAAGAACGTAGAGGAGAATTTTTAGGTAAAACGGTACAAGTAGTTCCGCACATTACAAATGAGATTAAAGAACGTGTTCAAGTACTAGGTAAAAGCGGTGAATATGATATTGTAATTACTGAAATTGGAGGAACCGTGGGTGATATTGAATCGCTACCTTACATAGAAGCGGTTCGTCAACTTCTTTGGGAATTGGGTGATAACAATGCTATTGTTATTCATTTGACCTTGGTGCCTTATTTATCTGCGGCAGGAGAGTTAAAGACCAAGCCAACACAACACTCTGTAAAAACTTTAATGGAAAGCGGTATAAAAGCCGATATTTTGGTTTGTAGAACAGAGCATGAGATTTCTAATGATATAAAAGACAAACTGGCGCTTTTCTGTAATGTAAAGCGTGAAGCGGTTATACAGAGTATTGATGCATCTACAATTTATGATGTACCATTGTTAATGCAAGAAGAAGGTTTGGATACCGTGACCTTGCAGAAATTGGCGTTGCCCAATGACGTAGATCCAGATTTGGGACGTTGGAACGAGTTTTTGGTTAGGCATAAGAACCCAAAAGATGAAGTAACTATAGGTTTGGTTGGTAAATACGTAGAGTTACAAGATTCTTATAAGTCTATATTAGAGGCTTTTATACACGCAGGGGCGGCTAATGAGGTTAAGGTTGTCGTGAAATCTGTTCACTCTGAATACATTACTGCCGCAAACTATGAAAGCAAGCTAAAAGGACTTGATGCCATTTTAGTTGCACCAGGTTTTGGTGAACGTGGTATAGAGGGTAAGGTAAAAGCTGTTGAATATGCACGTGTTATGAACATTCCGTTTTTGGGTATTTGCTTAGGTATGCAAATGGCGGTTATAGAGTATGCACGTAATGTGTTGAACTTGGCAAATGCAAATTCTACCGAGATGGATGAGGAAACTTCTGATCCAGTTATTAGCATTATGGAAGAGCAAAAAACCGTGACGGATATGGGAGGAACCATGCGTTTAGGTGCGTGGGACTGTGAATTGAAAGATGGTAGCCTGGTGAAGGAAATGTATGATGGAGCATCTCAAATTTCTGAGCGCCACCGTCATAGATATGAATTTAACAATGCCTATTTAGAGCAGTTGGAAAATGCAGGGTTGAAAGCAACAGGTTTTAATAAAGAAACAAATTTGGTTGAAATTGTAGAATTAAATGACCATCCTTGGTTTATTGGTGTACAATATCATCCAGAGTACAAAAGTACTGTCGCTAATCCGCATCCGTTATTTGTGGGCTTGGTCAAGGCCGCATTAGCGCATAAAAAGGCACAAAGTAATGCCACAATGGCATAAACATGATATTTGGACATATATTTGCTTTCTTAAAAATTCAAAATATTCCCAATTAATTAGAAATACCACATGGAAGAAAAGAAATTTGATGTACAATCCATCATAGGCTTTGTGCTTATTTTTGGAATACTCATCTTTATGTTTTACCAAAATCAGCCAACCCCGGAAGAGATAGAGGCAGAAAAGGCAAAGCAAGAACAAGTAGAGGCTGCGAAGGCATCAGAAAATTCAGAAACTGAAACTGTTATTAATGATGTACCGCAATTAGATTTAAAAGATTCTACTGCAGTTGCCAATTACCAAGGAAAAATTGGTGCTTTTGGTTTTGCAAAACCTTCTAACGACATTACTACTTTTGAGAATGAAGTTCTATTACTAAAGATCAGCAACAAAGGTGGGCAGATTGTAGAAGCGAAAATGAAACAATTTGTTACTTATGATTCTGTGCCGGTGTATTTGGTAAAAGATGGTAATGCTTCATTTGGTTTAGATTTTGCGACATCTGATAATAGAATGTTGAATACTCAAGATCTATACTTTGAGCCTACAATGTCAAATGACAATGGTAACAAGGTGTTATCATTGAAGGCAAAAACATCTAATAGTCAATATTTAGAATATAGATATGTTATTAAACCGAACGACTATTTGGTAGATTTTACCATTAAGTCTAAGGGTTTGGATAATGTTATCAGTACTAGTAAACCAGTAACTTTAGATTGGAAATTAAAAGGTATACGCCACTCAAAAAGTATTGAGTATGAGAATAGGTATACACGATTGACCTATAATCATGAAGATGGTAAAATTAGCAAATTGTCTGAAGGAAGTGATGATGAGGAAACTGAAGAAGATATAAAGTGGATCTCTTATAGACAGCATTTTTTTAGTAGTATTCTAGCGGCAGATGAGCCTTTTAAAAATGGTGATTTAACATCTGTAAATTTAGTTGAGGAGGAAAGTAGAACTTTCGGTTTCACAAAAAAGTATGGTTCAAAGTTAGCGGTAGATTTAGAAGGTGGAGAGCTATCTAAAGATTTACATTGGTATTTTGGCCCTACTGATGTTGATACCTTATCTAAGTACGAGGATTTAGGTCTGGTAGATTCCATTCCTTTTGGCTGGGGAATATTCGGTTGGATCAACCGTTACTTTTTCACCCCATTTTATAGTTTGATCAGTTCGTATTTTCCTTATGGTATTGCCATTGTAATTATGACGATATTGGTACGTTTGGCAATGTCGCCGGTAACTTATAAGTCATACCTGTCCCAGGCAAAAATGAAGGTTTTAAAACCGGAAATTACGGAGCTAGGGGAGAAGTATAAGGATAATGCGATGAAAAAGCAGCAAGAAACCATGAAATTGTATGGTAAAGCAGGGGTAAGTCCTATGAGCGGTTGTATACCAGCGGTAATACAAATGCCAATTTTCTATGCACTGTTCATGTTTTTCCCCACATCGTTCGCATTACGCCAAAAACCATTTTTATGGGCAGATGACCTTTCTTCTTTTGATACTATTTATCAATTTCCAGAAGGATTCTCTATTCCATTCTATGGCGATCATGTTAGTTTATTTCCAATTTTGGCTTCTATAGCTATATTCTTTTACATGAATATGACTACGGGTCAGAATATGCCAACGCAGCCAGGTATGCCCAACATGAAATTTATCATGTACTTAATGCCGTTTATGATGTTGTTTTTCTTTAATAATTACGCAAGTGGTCTTAGTTTGTATTACTTTGTATCTAACCTTATTACCATAGGTATAATGTTGGTGATCAAGAATGTTATTATAGATAATGATAAGATTCATGCGCAGATACAGGAGAACAAGAAGAAACCCAAGAAAGAAAATAAGTTCCAAAAGAAAATGCGCGAAATGATGGAACAAGCAGAAGCGCAGAAAAAAAATTAAAAATAAACTTCTGATAATAGTAAATAAAAAGCCCTTTCAAATTTGAAAGGGCTTTTGCCATTGGTTAAGGCTTGGTTTGGTAAGATTTGGGATGTTAAAGATGTAATTGAATTAAAGTTTTATAAAAAGTAAGTTGTAAAGGGTGGGTTATTGTATGTTAAAAGAGTCTGTACTGATGTTAGCAGAAATTGGACATAAAAAAACCTTCTAGAATTCTAGAAGGTTTAAAAAATGGAGAAATATTTTTTAATGTAAAGCGTCAATAGCTGCTTGTGGTAAAAGTACCTTGTTGATTACATGTACAACACCGTTGCTAGCCTCAACATCGGCAATAACAACTGATGCATTGTCCTCGCTTGCATCCTCTACATGTACGGTACCGTCTTTAATATTAATACCTACATTTTCACCTTGTACAGTTCCTATAGTTTGACCATCACTTAAATCCGTAGAAAAAGCAGCTGTTCCAGATACTACGTGAAAAGTTAAAATAGTAGTCAATAATTCTTTTTCGGCTTCGGTATCAAAATCAGCAATACTATTATAATTTTCACCTAAAGCATCCAATAAGGCTACAAAGGCATCATTAGTTGGTGCAAAAACGGTAAATGGACCGTCACCACTTAAGGTTTCAACCAATCCGGCATCTGCTTGTCCTAATGCATCGACCAAAACACTAAGGTCATCTGTATCAACTGCAATTTCAACAATAGTTCTTAGACTCATCGCCGCCAACATGTCTAACACTTCTTGAGGTAAAATTACTTTATCGATAACGTGAACAACACCATTGGTGGCAGAAACGTCCGCTAAGGCAACGTTGGCGTTGGTTTCTGTAGCATCCATAATTTCAACTCCATTATCTGTCAATGCAATACTAATAGTTTCACCTTGCACGGTTTCTATAACTTGACCATTGCTTAAATCAGTGGAGAAGGCAGAAACACCCGCTACTACATGATAGGTAAGAACTTTCGTCAATAATGCTTTTTCCTCATCTGTATCAAAATCAGCAACGCTGTTAAAATCATCGCCAAGAGTTTCTAATAATGCTACAAAGGCTGCATTCGTGGGGGCAAAAACTGTGAAAGGTCCCTCACTGTTCAATGTTTCTACTAAGCCTGCATCTGCTTGTATCAATGCTTCTACCAGTAAACTTAAGTCATCGGTTGCAACTGCTGTGTCAACAATTGTCTTCAATTGTAAACTTGTAACAAAATCAATAGCTGCTTGTGGTAATAACACTTTGTCAATAGTATGTGCAACACCGTTAGATGCCATAATATCTACACCTGTAATATTTGCGTTTGTGTCTGAAGCATCACCGATCACAAAAGTATCTCCAGAAGATATTATTTCAACACTGTTGTTCTCAAATGCAGTAGCTACTTGACCTGCGGCCAAATCGGTAGATTTTACTTCTGCGGCAACCACATGAAACAACAATATGTTTTTTAGCAAGGCAATTTCCTCATCCGTATCAAAATCATCAAGGCTATTATAGTCGTCGCCTAAAACCTCTAACAATGCTACAAAGGCATCATCTGTAGGTGCAAATACGGTAAATGGTCCATCAGAACTTAAAGTAGCGACTAAATCAGCCTTAATTACCGCTGCCTCTAAAAGGGATAAAGGTTCGGTAGCTACAACAATATCTACCAATGTGCCATTTTCTTCAGGCATTTCCTCTCCGTTCAAAGCATCTATAATAGCTTGTGGTAGTAATACTTTATCAATAACATGAACAACTCCATTACTGGCCTCTACATCTGCAATAACAACTTTGGCATCGATTTCCGTTGCATCATCAATAAAAACATCACCATCAATATTAATGGTTAAATCTTCACCTTGTACCGTAGTGACCATCATACCGTTAGATAGATCAGAAGAACTAGCTGCAACACCTGCAACTACATGATACGTTAATATTGAAGTTAAGATCGCTCTCTCTTCGTCCGTATCAAAATCTGCCAAAGTATCAAAATCATCTAATTGATTCAATAGTTCGGTAAAGGCGTCATTGGTCGGTGCAAAAACGGTAAAAGGACCGTCGCCGCTTAATGTGCCTACTAAATCAGTGCCTTCTGAGTTGTCAGCAGTAGTAAGGGCAGAAACCAAAGAAGAAAGTGCATCTTCTGCCTGTGCCGTTTCAACGATAGTCAAATCATTGGCGGCCATAGGTTCCACATCATCATCGTTACTACAAGACCATGTAATCATGGTAATGGAGAGCAACAACATAAAATTTCTTAGTTGTAACATTTTTTTCATAACTGTGTTTTTAAAGATTGTTTAATTAAAAATGAAAGATGTTTAACATTATATACTATAAATTACATTTATGGTATTAAAACATCTACAATGCTAAAAATACAATAGATATTTATTGTTTAACTAATTTTTAAAAAAGTTTAACAAAATATTTTTAACTCAAAAGAATTACGAATTCAAAAAAAAGGTTTTCAGATATCTGTTTTTACTAAGGTTATTGTCAAAGGTTTACATGAAAAGTGCCGATGTAAAAAAAGAAGGTTTGAATTGAAATTTTGTAATTTTGTTGCAACCAAGATGAAGAGATGAAAAAAGTAGTAATAGGACTTTCTGGGGGAGTAGATTCAAGTGTAGCGGCATACCTTTTAAAAGAGCAAGGTTATGACGTTATTGGCCTGTTTATGAAGAATTGGCATGATGATTCGGTAACCATATCAGAAGAATGTCCGTGGTTAGAAGATAGTAACGATGCCTTGATCGTTGCGGAGAAGTTGGGTATTCCATTTCAAACGGTTGATTTAAGTGCTGAATATAAAGAACGTATAGTTGACTACATGTTCAGGGAATATGAAATGGGGAGAACCCCAAACCCTGATGTGTTATGTAATAGGGAGATCAAATTTGATGTCTTTATGAAAATAGCTATGCAGCTTGGGGCAGATTATGTAGCTACGGGTCATTACTGTAGAAAAGGCACTATCAAAAATACTGACGGTACGGAAACCTATCAGTTATTGGCAGGGAATGATGGTAATAAAGATCAGTCTTACTTTTTATGTCAATTATCGCAAGAGCAATTATCAAATACCTTATTTCCCATAGGGGAGTTGACCAAGCCACAGGTGAGGGAAATTGCTGGAAAAATGAATTTGATCACTGCTGATAAAAAAGATTCTCAGGGTTTATGTTTTATTGGTAAAGTAAGATTGCCTGAATTTTTACAACAACAATTAAAGCCTAAGACCGGTAAAATTGTTGAGGTTCCTGCCGGGTTTGGTGCTTATGAACAAATAGCGCCAAGTTTCGACGATAAAAAATCAGAGTTGGCTTACTATGCGGAGAAACCGGTATATCATTTAAATGATGGTAAAGTAGTAGGTGAGCACCAAGGGGCACATTATTTTACCAAAGGGCAGCGTAAAGGTCTGCATGTTGGTGGAACAAAAGAACCTTTATTCGTAATTGATACTGATGTTAATGAGAATATCATTTATACAGGTCAAGGCAAGGCACACCCAGGTTTGTATAGAAGAACTTTGTTTGTAAAGGATGAAGAAATACATTGGGTTCGTGAAGATTTGGCTTTGAAAATTGATGAGAAATTAGAGGTGAAAGCACGTATAAGATACCGACAAGAACTACAGGAAGCTACCATATATAGAGTAGAAGGTGGTATGTACGTAGATTTTAAGGAAATGCAATCTGCCATTACCGAAGGTCAGTTCGTAGCTTGGTATTTAGAAGATGACCTTATAGGGTCTGGGGTTATTTCTTAAAATATATATGGCGTTATAGGAGGATTCATAATAATCAAAACTGTAACATATTATTCCATAGTAGGTAGTAGGGAGAATCAATGCTTGCGTTGAAAATTATAATAACTATTGAATATAATCCTTTGGTGTTTTCCAGGGTAATTTACCTAGCTCATGCAAAATAGAATTTCTGAACTTTTCAAAATAGAATTTCCAATAATTCAAGGAGGTATGATTTGGACCAGCGGATGGCGATTATCCAGTGCGGTGTCCAATGCTGGTGGTTTGGGAGTTATTGGTGCCGGTAGTATGTATCCGGATGTTTTACGCGAGCATATTCAAAAATGTAAAAAAGCGACTTCAAAACCTTTTGGAGTGAATATACCAATGTTGTATCCTGATATTGATAAATTGATGGATATTATTGTTGAGGAAAACGTCAAAATCGTATTTACATCAGCGGGAAACCCAAAAACGTGGACACCTTTTTTAAAGGAAAAAGGCATCACGGTTGTACATGTGGTCAGTAGTTTAAAGTTTGCTTTAAAGGCACAGGATGCGGGAGTAGATGCCATTGTAGCAGAAGGTTTTGAGGCAGGCGGGCATAATGGAAGGGATGAAACAACAACTATGGTTTTAATTCCGGCCGTTAAAGAGAAAATTCATATTCCCCTAATAGCCGCCGGTGGTATAGCAACTGGGAAAGCAATGTTGGCGGCAATGGTCTTAGGTGCAGATGCGGTGCAGGTTGGTAGTAGGTTTGTGGCAAGTGAAGAAGCATCTAACCATATGAACTTTAAAGAAGTTGTGGTTAAAGCCAAAGAAGGTGATACCCATTTGACGTTAAAGGAGCTTGCCCCTGTTAGACTAGTAAAGAACAAGTTCTATAATGATGTACAAAAAGCCTACGCTACAGGAGCAACCGTTGAAGAACTAAAAACTCTTTTAGGAAGGGGGCGTGCCAAAAAAGGTATGTTTTTAGGCGATTTAGAAGATGGCGAACTAGAAATAGGTCAAGTATCTGCGTTGATAAATGATATAAAACCGGCTGGTGAAATTGTTAGGGCGCTGATGAAAGAGTTTAATGAGAGGAAAGCAGAACTTTCCTCTCTATAGATTAAACTTCTTTATCTTCCCCTTCGATCACCCGCTTTTTATTTCTCAAAGATCCAAGGTATTCTATAAGATCACGAAGTTCTCTTCTTGAAATCATTCTACCCATTGCAGGCATTGCCGACATGGAATTCTCTCTACTGGCAATTCTCATTAAAGGAACTCTTAAAGGCTCCGCTTCAGAAGTTCTTAGTAGTAATTCTTTGTCATTTTCCTCAATAAGAACACCCTGTACTTTTTGTCCGTCTTTCAAAGTAATGGTTACGGTGCCATAGCCTGGTGCCAAACGTACACTAGGTTCTATAAGCGCTTCTAGCAATTGTTGTCTGTTTAGGATTTTGCCAATATTGTCCAATTTTGGTCCAACCTCTCCACCAGAGCCATTTACTGAGTGGCAACGTACACATTGTGCCGTGGGGTTATTGTTGAATACAGATCTACCGGCCCACCAATTTCCGCCATACAATGTTTCTTGATAAGAATCGGCAGAATAACCCGCCTCCTTAAGTTTGTCTAATTGAGCTATTAGTTTGGGGTTTTCGGTTGCGTTTACAGATTCCATTAAATCTAATAATATACCCTGTTTAAGTTGGTCTTTACTGGCTTTGTTAATTAAACTAGATAGTAATGCATTGCTGTTTTCTACAGGTAGGTCACCTAAAACATTTAACATTCTCTGTTGTTCAGATATTGAGCCTCTTTTAAATATGGGATCTACAATACTAGGAAGTTTTTCTTTAGGTATATTTAATTGCGCCAATAGACCTACAGCTGCTGTTCTTACTTCTTCATTGCTGTCTTTCATACCAATGGACATGGCAGTTTCCATTTGTTCGAATTTTAATTGGCCTAAAGTGTTCAATACTGTAGCACGTACATCTGCAGATTTGTTCGATTTAAAGATAGCGTATAACTCATTGTTATAATCGGTAATACCTACTGCACTCAATGTCTTTGAAATACCAATTAAAATTTCTGGTTGGCGTTCATTTAAAAATGAAGGGATATCTTTTCTGATCTTTTCTTCTAGTTGACCGTTTTGCCTAATTATTTCTCCTCTATATCTACCATCTACACGGTCTAAGAGAGAAGGATTGTTCCAAGTTCCCAAGGCGGCAAGAGCCTCACCACGTAAGTCGCTAGAAACGCTTTTTCGCTTTGCAAAATTGATAAGGAAATCTAGTTGTTCATCACCACCAACGCGTAAAGCTGCATTGATCGCTCTTCTCAATAATGGTTCTGAGGTGAATTTCTCATTATTAAGTGTAGCTGCCAATGCCGGCAATGCAGCCTCTATAGAAAGATCATCGTTTATGGCACGAGCGGCTTCCGTTACTATATACTCATCTTTATCAGATAAAAATATTGAAATATTAGGGTCTTGTAATTTTCTCAAGACAAGAACTGCTGCAATACGCAAACTTCTGTTCTCATTATTGGCAAGCGCTACAATTGGTTCTGCTTTTCCTATTCTTGCAAGAGCCAATACGGCAGCATGTCTTAGGTAAAGATCTTGATCATTATTTGCTTTGATCATTGCCAAAAGTGGTTCAATGGCGTTTTCATGTTTTAATCTTCCTAATGCTTGGGCAGCATAGAACTTAACCCGATCGTTCTGGTGGGTGGTCAGTGCTATTAAACTATCGGCAGCTTGCCCGTACCTTACATCACCAAGAACTTTTGCACTTTGCGCAACAATTTCAGGATCTTCGTCATTTAATAGATTTAATAAAGGTTGAGCATCATCAACATCTTTTGCTGCAATTTGCCCAATACCCCATATGGCGTGAATACGTGCAAATTGGTTTTCTTCTTCAGTTAAAGCCTTTTCTAAGGCTCTATATCCCCAAAAAGTTCTTTTGGCAAGTTCAAATTGTGCTTTTTGCCGAATTCTCATATCATTATATGAGAGTAGTTTTATAAGATTATCAGTTTTGTCATCTTCATAATTATGGGTCATTAACCGTTGTGTTTCTAATCTTTCTTGTTCAAGATCATTGGTTTGGTCCGTAACGTCTAATTTCCATACTCTTCCGTAGTTTTTGGTTCCCCAACCATTTACCCAATCGGCAAGGTATAGTGCGCCATCTGGACCAAAATCAATACCTGTAGGCAATACTCCGGATAGGATGGATTCCTCACTCTTTAGTTCAAAAGAGGCACCTTTCGGTTTTAGATCAAAAGACCAAATATGTGATCTGCTGGGGTCACCTACAAATTCTACTAAGAAAAATTTGTCCATCCACTTTTTGCCCAACGCGGTACCAGGGTTATAGATCATTCCCGTAGGTCCGTTATGAAAATTCTGAATAGGAGGTATGATATACGCGGCTTGATCATCCCAACGTGGGGTAAAGAGTTTTTCATCCATCCAAACATTATAGCTATTGTTCTTTGGGTCCGTATATTTACCATACTGCCAGTTGGCTCTCCACCCAGCATCTGAACCTTCTACGATATGAACCAGGCGTTCACTTTCACCCTTATGATCACCGTCGTTATCAGAAGAAATAATATTTCCGTAGGCATCAAAAACAAACTCATGCGTATTGCGCAGACCGTGAGCAAAAACCTCAAAATTGCTACCATCTGGGTTACTTCTTACAATTACCCCTTCATTTGGGTACTTATGGTTTTCTCCATCAACGGTAGTAATATTTGCACCAATATCACCAATGCCCCAATATATTTTACCATCTGGACCTTCTATGGCACCGGACATACCGTGACCGCTAAACCCTATATGTACGGCAAAGCCCTCTGCAATACTGGTTTTTTCGTCTAAAATTTTATCGCCATTAGTATCTGTTAAGCGATACATACCTGGACCAATACCAACAAAAACATCATTATCACGTACTAAGAGTGCGCCTGCCACATCATTGATTTCATCACTAAAATCGTTCATGATCTGGGTAGAAATATCTGCAATACCATCATTGTCGGTATCTTGTAACATCCAAATTTCATCTTGTTCAACGGCAAGATCCTGCCAATCGTGAATGCTATCATTATTTAGGTCAGGTAACCATTCATTTTCCTTACTAAGTTCAGGAGCAAAAGTTTTATGAAGAAAAGCTCTTCTATCTTCCACAGATTCTAGGGAGATAGATTCTGTCATCCAATCTCTATGGCCCCTAATATCAAATTCTGAGTTTTTGGCTCTATTCGTACGTGTAATGTATACATTGCCTTCATTGTCAATATCAAGTGCAATGGGATCTGGAGCTAAGGAATCAGAAGCCCAAAGACTTAGTTCTAGTCCGTCCGCAACTTCAGCAGTAATAGTTTCCCGGGCCAATTTGGCCATTTCAATAAGGTCGGTACTATCTTGTTGAATGGTTAATGGAATTTCAACGGGTTTTTTATTGAAACATGAAACACAAGAAGATAGGGCTATTATCCCCAAAAGGAATTTTCTTAAAAATGTCATTGTTGTTTGGTTGAATTGAAACTTAAATGTAGCGAATAATGGAGATAATTAGGTGAGAAATTGAATAGTTGTTAAGTTATTAACCATATATGATATAGATTAATCAATTTGAAATATAGACGACATTTAAATTCGTGTGATGAAAGTCTAATTAAAAGTTCTGCTATATTTGATTTTTATAAAACTAACAATGATATGAATACTATTAAAACAGCTGTATTTGCCTTACTGATGACTATCGGTTTAACACTTGTACAAGCGCAAGAAGGTCATCCTTTAGAGGGGAAATGGAATTTGACAATTGACCAAGAAGGAAAGAAACTACCTTCATGGTTAGAAATTAGGCACTCAGGTACCAAAACCTTGATCGGAAGATTTACATATGCTTTTGGTAGCGCAAGACCTGTAGCCGAAATTGAAAAGCACGGAGAATTATTTTCTTTTATGATACCGCCGCAATGGGAGCCGGGAGCTGCCAATATGGAATTTGAAGGAAAAATAGTAGGAGAAGGGCTAGAAGGAACCATGATATATTCAGATGGTAAAACATATAATTGGACAGCAATAAAATCACCAAAACTTCCATATTATGAAAATGCAAAGGAAGGGAAGACCATAAAACTTTTTAATGGAAAGAACTTAAATGGATGGGAGATGAAACCAGGCAATCAATGGGCGGTGTTAGATGGTATATTGACCAGTTCTAAACCTGGAGTCAATTTAGTATCTCAAGAAAAATTTAAGGATTTTAAATTGCATGCAGAATTTAGGTATCCTGAAAATAGTAATAGCGGACTTTATTTAAGAGGGCGTTATGAAGTGCAAATAGCTGATAACATTGGGTTGGAACCTTCTTCAATTTATTTTGGTGGAATCTATGGATTGTTGACCCCAAATGAAAATGCAGCTAAGAAAGCGGGCGAGTGGCAAACCTATGATATTACGCTAATAGGTAGAAGAGTAACCATTGTAGCCAACGGAAAAACTGTTATTGGCAATCAAAATATAGATGCTATGACCGGTGGAGCTTTAGATAATAATGAAGCAGAGGCCGGACCTATAATGATACAGGGCGATCACGGACCTGTAGAATTTAGAAAATTGGAAATAGTTCCTTTAACCAAGGGATAATTTCAAATTAATATCGGACAATATAAAAAGCCTCTATTTATAGAGGCTTTTTATATAATCAACTATTAAGTTCTGTAATTATGGCCAAAGCTTTTTCTTCTTCATCTTTATTAATGTAGATTTCAACGAGATCGGGCAATGGTGATCCAAAGCCTGCCAAACGTGCAGATTCCTTTTCATCTTTTAGTATAGGTGAAATGTTATTCTCTATTAATGCTAGTTCTATCCGTTTTGCTTCAATAGAATTGCCACCAAATATTTTTATATAATTTTTGTCCATAGTTCCATAATTGAATTGTTTTAAAAATACAAATAATGTTTACTTCGAATTTTTGAAGTATTCTTTTAATTGAGCCCGGTAGGCTGTTTTTCATTCTGCTTAAGTTCTAAAGAATTGGTGTTAATCGTAAAATAAAAAGTACTACCATTATTTTCTTCTGACTCTACCCATATTTCACCTAGGTGATGGTCCACTATTTTTTTGCTGCCGTATAGACCAATACCCGATCCCTCAAATTTAGATTGATTGTGTAGTTTATGAAAAGCATTAAAGATTTTAGCTTGTTGCTCTTTAGGTATTCCTATACCATTATCGGTAACGCTAAAGAGATATTCGTTTTCCTTTTTTTCAGAAGCTATGGTAATTATTGGATCTGTGCCAGTGTTCCTGAATTTTAATGCATTATGGATCAAGTTTTGAAAAAGCATACCTATATCATTAGGTCTTACGGTGATTATAGGTAATTCGCCAATGGTAATCGTGGTATTCGTTTCTTTAATTATTTCTGAAAAATCATCTACCACAAGGCGTACCACTTTAGAAATGTCTACGCTTTCCATTTCGCTAGAATTACCGATTTCGGCATATTTTAAAAGTCCCTCCACCAAATTTGTCAATCTGGTAGAACTACTTTGTAAATGCTTTAAATAGCTGTTGAAATTTGTATAATTAGAAGTGGCATGTTGTTTTTCCAATTCTTTGGCAATAACATTTATATTATTGAGCGGTCCCCTTAAATCATGTGTGACTATAAAAGTAAATTCCTCTATATGTGTATTTTTTAATTCCAGTTCATTGTTCAAAACGGCTAATTTACTGTTTTGAAGTTTTAGATCATTTTGGGCTTTCTTTAAATTCAATTCGCTTTCTTTTAGAGCTTCCAAATGATTTTCTAAATCTGTAGTGTATGTTCTTGTTTTGTTTTGATCGTACATTCTAAAGGTTAGCGAGAGCCAGCCCAAACAAGCCAAAAAAGCAAAAATTTCATCAAAAGGTACATCTATGGTACCTAAAATTGGTCCATAAATAGAAATATAAACTGTGGGTACAATGAATGCTAGAATATCAAAGGCGATGATGGCATTGCGTAATTTGGGGTTTCTCCTAAAGCCTATAAAAGCTAAAAAACCCATTGTCGCAAATGCCACTGCTTGACCAAAAAAGCCACCTATCAAAAAAATAAGGGTCATGAACATCACTGGAGGAAACAATGTCATGTAAATTCTGGTTGCACGATGACGTTTTAAGCGGTTTAGTAAAAAGCCTATTGCAAAACCAATAGCTACTATACCTGCTAGAATCTGTTCGGTAGCAGAATGAAATACAAGCGTATAAATGAATACGACAAAGGTGAAAACAGTGGACACAATGGTTATAAGACCAAATTCGTCTAAAAAGTTTCTGCTTTTGATATTGTTATTTTCTGATGTCGAATTAAGTTTAGACAAGCTATTCAAGTTAGTGTATAGTGACTTTTTTAATTTATTGTATGTATGTTCTATATAATTTTAAAACTACACCTAAAAATAAATATTTTGTTATTTACGTTAAATCTGAATTAAAAAATATGTTTAACTGGGGGGAGATGTTTTAGTGTCAGATTTTACTTAAATATAAGAAAGTGATAGCATTATTAGCTGAAAAAAACTCCTTTTTAGTACATTTTTAGTGATCACTTTTAATGTAAAACGTTTTAAAAAGTCATAGGAACTTCCATAAAAAGTAGCTTGGATTCTTTGTGTACTTTGAAATTAAACGTTGTGGTTTCCCAAATTCCAAATCCGTCACGTTTATTAAGTATTTCATTTGCTATTTCTACTTCACCTTCTAAGACAAATATGTATACTCCGTTCTTTTTGTCCTTTAATTGATATGAGTCTGTTTTTCCAGATTCATAGTCGCCAAGATAAAACCATGCGTTTTGATGGATCCATACACCGGCATCATCTGGGCTGGGAGAAAGTATTTGATATTGACTATTTTTTGTTGCAAGATCCTTAATTGATATTTGATCATATCTAGGGGTAACTTCTTCTTTATTTGGAATGATCCATATCTGTAAAAATTTGACCTCTTTATCTTGGTTCTTATTATACTCGCTATGCGCTACACCTGTTCCTGCACTCATTACCTGCACATCTCCAGATTTTATAACTGTAGAATTTCCCAAATCATCCATATGTTGAAGGTCTCCTTCTAATGGTATAGATATGATTTCCATATTTTTATGTGGGTGAGTTCCAAACCCACGGCCAGCAGCTACCGTATCATCATTTAGAACACGTAGCGCCCCAAAGTTCATACGATTGGGGTCATAGTAATTTCCAAAACTAAAACTGTGGTAAGAATTTAACCAACCGTGATCTGCATGTCCTCTAGAGTTAGATTTATGTTTTATAATTTTCATTCTGCTATTTTTTGATGGTGATTTAGTCGTAGTTTGGTATTAAACATTACCAAAGCTAATACCTATTATAGTATAAAGGTTAAGTGATTTTTTTACAACTTCCAAATTAAGGCTTGCATACTTTTCATTGAATAAAAACGTTATTCACAAAAAAAATCCCTCGGTATTATGAAATATTTTATTACTATATTACTGTTGTTTTTTTTGATCAATATATATGCGCAAGATAGCGCAGATGCCGTTAAACACTTGGGCGCTGGTATAGTAATTGGAGGCGTTGGCGGTTACACGGCACATAAACTATCTAATGGAGATAGGGCATGGACCTGGGCAGGTGCGGTAGGTAGTGCTTTTGCGGCAGGTTTGGCAAAAGAAGCTATTTATGATTCTTCTAGAGGAGGTGTTTGGGAAACAAGAGACGTAGTATTTACCACACTGGGCGGAGTTATATCTGCTTTAGCCTTAGAAGTTTTTACTGGTAACGGAGGTAGTGGTAGAGGTAGAAACAGAAGAGGTAAAAGCTGTGGTTGCCTTGTGGTGCAAGTAGACCACTTAAATCAAATTCAGCTACCCGCTTTTGTTGAAAATGGAACGGGTGATATTACTTCGGAATTACAGGCGGTGTATCTTCTTAAGTAGTTTATAGAAGTCCCTTCGCTTTGATCTCCAGGTATTTGTTAATGGTATTAATGGTCAAATTTTCAGGTTTGGTCAAAATAGTCTGTATACCATACTTTCTTAGTTCATTGACTACTAATTGTTTTTCGTAGATGAATTTTTCTGCAATAGCCTGTTCATAGACTTCCAAGGTATTTTTTGGGCTCTCTTGTGCGTAAGAGAAGAGCTCCGTATTTTCAAAGAAAATAACGACCAATAAATGTTGTTTTGCTATAGCCTGCAAATAAGGTAGTTGGCGGTGCAACGCATCTAAGGTTTCAAAATTGGTATACAATAGTAAAAGACTGCGTTGAGGTAAATGTCTTTTTACATCAATATATAATCTACTAAAATCACTTTCTACAAAATTGGTCTTTAGGTTATAAAGGGTTTCAAGAATAAGGTTCATTTGAGAACTTCTACGTTCTGCAACCACCCTGTTCTCTATTTTATTGCTAAAAGAAAACATACCTGCCTTATCGTTTTTTTTCAAAGCAATATTACTGATGACCAATGTTGCATTTATGGCGTAATCTAATAAGCTAAGAGATTTAAAGGGCATTTTCATCACCCTTCCTTTATCGATAATTGAATATATGGGCTGTGATTTCTCATCTTGAAATTGGTTGACCATCAATTGACCTCTTTTGGCGGTCGCTTTCCAATTTATATTTCTAATATCATCACCCTGTACGTAATCTTTAATCTGTTCAAACTCCATCGTATGCCCAATACGTCTTATTTTTTTAATTCCAAACTCCAGTAAGCGATTGCTAAAAGCTAAAAGGTCATATTTGCGAAGTTGCAAAAACGATGGGTATACAGGTACTTCTTTACCCTGATCAAACGTATATTTTTTAGCTAAAAAACCAATAGGTGAAGTAGCAAATACGTTTAAGTTGCCAAAGCTATATACACCTCGTTCAACGGGTCTAACAGTATAGGAATAGAACTTTTGTTCTCCGGATTTTAATATGCTATGGAAATTAAAATCTCGCTTTTGAAATTGAAACGGAAGCTCATCTATTATATTAACGCTACTAGAGAAAAGGTACTGATTGGTAACCTTTATTTCTATTTTGTTTTCATCTCCGTTAGAGAGTTTATCAGGTACTATTCTGTCGGCAATGACACTTCCTTTTGATAAAAATAAAAGTATGATATCTACAATTGTAAACGCCAAGAACAAGTAAAAAAGTAATTTGGCGATAAATAGGATATTCTCAAAAATATAGGATAGCAAAAAGCAAAGGATAATTCCTGTTAATACCAGAAAAAACCTTTTTTTAAGAAATATATTTTTGAATATGTTTTTCACAATTGTTTATCTAGGAATTTCTATGGTCTGTATAAGGTCATTAATTATTTTTTCGGCCGTATAGCCTTCCATTTCCCTTTCCGGCGTCAAAATAATTCTATGTCCTAGTATTGGACCCACTACTTTCTTGATATCATCTGGTGTAATAAAGTCCCTTCCATTAATGGCGGCAACCGCTTTGGAAGCGTCTAAAATGGCAATAGAGGCTCTTGGAGAAGCACCTAGGTATAAATTGGCATTAGTTCTGGTATTGTCAACTATGGCGGCAATATACCGTAGTAGATTGTCTTCAACAATGATATCTTTTATCACCAGTTGGTATGCGGCAATTTGTTCTGCAGAAAGAACGGAATTGATCATTGCTTCAACATTGGTATTTTTCTGTTGATGCTTGTTCTCCAGTATTTGAATTTCTTCTTCTAATGTAGGGTAGTGCACGTTAATTTTAAATAAGAACCGGTCTAATTGCGCTTCCGGTAGTCTGTATGTTCCTTCTTGTTCTACGGGGTTTTGAGTTGCAAAGACCAGAAAAGGCGGTTGCATGTCAAATTCATTTCCATCAATGGTAATCTGTCTTTCGGCCATGGCCTCAAAAAGAGCGGCCTGGGTTTTTGCGGGTGCACGGTTTATTTCATCAATTAGAATAATATTAGAGAAAATAGGTCCTTTTTTAAACTCAAATTCAGATGTTTTTACATTGAAGATAGAAGTACCTAAGATATCACTTGGCATTAAATCTGGCGTAAATTGTATTCTACTAAAATCTACGTTCATTGTTTTTGCCAAAAGTTTTGCCGTTACCGTTTTAGCTACGCCAGGTACACCTTCAATAAGCGAGTGCCCGTTCGCCAAAATGGAAACGATCAATAACTCGATCATTTCTTGTTGACCTATAATAACCTTGCCCAGTTCTGATTTTACCTTGGCAACGGATTCTTGAAGTTTGGTGAGATCTATACGCGAATTAAATTCTACGTTGTTGTCATCTTGCGTGTTATCTTCCATAAGATTGTTTAAATGTATTTATTTTCTGTACCAGTACTAAAGAGTCTTTTTCTGTATGTACAGGTTTATTTTTTAGACTTTGTATAAGTTCTATCAATGCTTTTGTCTCATCTTTGGATTTTGAGGCCTTGGCACTTAATTGTGTAATTAAATTTTCATCTAAAATTGTAGTGTTGATGTAATACCTATTTCTAATGTAGGTTAAAAAATAGGTGATTTTTTTGTTATTTAAATTGGTATAATCCCTGTTCTGGTAATAGAGAGATCCAACAGTTTTTGCAAATGCTACAGATGAATTCTCTAATGGTTTTATTACCGGAATAATTCGTTGCTCTCGTTTTGCTTTGAAGACTACAAATAATAACAAACCGATTACCAATAGATAATAACCCCATTTTAATGCGGGCTGATTTAATACAAATCGCATAGGCGAAGTAATCACTTTTCTTCCAGATTTTTTATAATCGTCCCAATATAAAAGGTGATTATTTAGATAAGAAAGACTCTGGGTAGTATAGTTTTTGTTATTGCCTAAAATGTAAAAATTGGTGTAAGCGACCGGTAAGGTGTTAATGATGAAATTACCTTTTCCAAAAGATGTTTTTATAAAATTTGGGCGCACATTGGTTTCTTCTTCGTTGGTCTCTAACAATGAGGAAGATTTGAATTCCAAGTGTCCTAAGACTTCTGTATTTAAGGTATCTAAACTTACAAAATAGCTGGGGTTGACCCCTCTGGTATAAAAGAAATCTTTCTGCTGGAAACTTTTGTTCGTAAAAGAAGCTTTGACCGAATCTTCTTTAATACCATACTGTTGTGTAACTTCAATGTTTAAAGTATCGGCTAATTTTCCTGTAAGATTATTGGTAGCTATAAAAACGTGATTACCGTTGGCAACATATTTTAAAACCTGATTTGTTTCCTGTTCGTCTAAGTAGATATAATCGTTTATGATAAGATAATTAGAAAGTATTGTGCTATCTCTTTGTAATAAAGCATCGTACATGCTACTTTCAACAGATTTTACTTCGCTATTGGAAAAAATATTAGGTAGTTCGTTAAACAGCACAAAGCAGCCAAAGGGTATTTTAGAAACAGACGTGTATGAAGGTCTCCAATTAATGGGTCTAGGACGCACAATTTCTGTAACGATGATACCAATTAGCACCGCAATCAAAAGCCCGAGTATTATTTTAGAACGCTTACCCAAATTATGGTTGAATTTGTTTGTTTATCGATTCAAAATCCAAAACTGATTTCGTGTATTTAACATCATCTATAATCTGCTCACCATACCATATATAATCATATAGGTAAGCTATTTTTTTGAATCCTCTTTTAATTTCAGGTTGCTTGATTTCCGTGAAATAATCTGTATTTGTCTTATCAAAATGCCACGTTATAATATCATTTTTAGATAATTTTTGAAGCGTAAGCAGAAATTGATAACGTATGGCAAGACGGTAGTCTTTTTGTTCAACGGCTTCATGCAATAATTTGTTGATATCAATACCTTCAATATGCTCTTCGGTTAAATTGATATCGTTTACCGTTTTTGCTTTTTTCTGAAAAAGGGAATTGAAATTTTCGTTGATCAACAACTTTACAACAAGGTATATAACCAAGATTATCAATAAAAAATAGATAAAGTATTCTATAAGTTCCAGTAATTGTGGCGATATATTGATACCAAAAATATTACTTAGTCCTTGCCCCACCCAATTAATAAAACGGGCAAGTAGATTTTGGGATTCCCCGGTTTTAAAAGTATAATCAAACTCATCTCCCGTATATTTATTAGAGAGATTTTCATTAATAGTACGTACGGTAAGTACAGATGACGAATCTATTTTTACGACGCTGTCATTTGTACCTTGTGCAACGGACACCAAGGTGGTCAATAAAAAGAATATGATAGAAACGGTATACCTCAACTTAATCGTTTTTACCTATTTGTTCAATTGCTGCCCTAGTATTTTCGTTGTAAGCTTTTTCATGTAATGCATAATAAAGAATACCGTTTACAAATTGCGATAGGCACTGCCCATAAACTGCAATTATTAAAACCATACAAGTGCCTAAAGTGTACACTATGGTAGACACAATAGAGTGGGAGTAGTCTACATTGTTTTCTACCACATGAAAGGTGTAGATACCTATAACAATGCCAGGAACGATCAATGCTATCATAAGTAAGATGCCTAGTAAAATTCCCAATATAAAATTGACGCCTACGGATTTCCAAAAGTTAGTGGTCACTAGTTTCCAACCTTCGCCTAAGGCCTCTGTAACTCCTTTTTTCTTTTGAAGCATGTCAAAAAACGATACACCTACCCAAGCGGTCAAAAAGAACTGAACTATATATTGCCCAATAAAACCCAAAAGGGGAATAATGGCCAATATTATAGCTACAATAAGAAATACCAGGTAAACAGGTATTAACAATAATACAAATAGAAAGATATTGCCAAATTGACTTTTAGCTAGGTGCCAAACCTCTTTTTTATCTACATTTTTGTCCTTGGTCTCAATATATTTGATCATGTAGCTGGTAGATAATGAATAGTTCAAGAACGCTACACCTAAAAAAATGATGACGAACAAAAAACCACCTATTCCCAGGTACAAATAGTAATCCTGTTCAAATTCATTTCCGGCGGCAAAAGAATTACTGCTAGATTCTTGGGCGATCATGCCTAAAAATCCGGATACCAATAAGTAACTGGTAATTAAAAGTCCTATTATGAACACACCGTTATAGCTTATAAAAACATTGGTGAAGTTTTTAATATTCTGTTTAAAAAAATCGAAATAAACGGTTACTAATCCGCCAAAATCACGGTTTACTTGTAACGGTATGTAATTGTCTTTCATGTTGGTTGTTAAGTATGGTGGGGTATACTATGTAATAGAATATTATCAAGAATAAAGAAGCGCCTATAATTAGAAATGCCAACCAATTTGGCATATCCGTATATCTGGTTATGAACCCTTCAATAAAGCCTGCAATGATAAAAAACGGAATAGTGCTAACTACAACTTTGAGTCCGTCTTTAGCACCCTTCATAAAAGAAACGCGCCTAGAGTACGTTTTTGGAAAAAGAATACTGTTTCCCATAATTATACCGGCGCAACCGGCAATTATAATCACTGAAATTTCAATGGTACCATGCAACCAGATTTGCTTGTTCGCCTCAAAAAATACACCCTTTGTATAAAAAAAAGTTATAAAGGCACCTAGCATTACCCCGTTACTAAAAAGAATATAACCGGTACCAATGCTGGTAATTACCCCAAATGCAAATGCTAAGAATGCAACACGTATATTGTTAATGGTAATCCCTAAAAATGTACCAATTTCACTGCCCCCTTTGTAAATAGCGGCAGGATCACCGTTAGCAATATTGTTAAGGGTTTCATTTACATAGGCATCACCTAAAATTAAACGAACAAATGTAGCGTCGTTCAAGGCAGATAAAGAACCAATGGCGGTAGCAATGATAAAAATCAAAAAAGCTATGCCCAGCGTATTGTGGTATTGTTTTAAAAAAAGAGGAAATTCCGTAACCCAAAAACTTTTGATACGGTTTTTGCTTTCTTTTTTGTTCTTGTAAATTTTTTGGTGTGCCTGTGAAGCTAATTCGTTTAAATACAATAAAGTCTTACTTTCTGCGTAATACGTTTGCGCGTAGGCTAAATCATTGGTCAGTTGAATGTAGCCATTGGCAAGTTCATCTGGGTTTGAAGTAGCACCAAGGTTGACAGCTTTTTCAAATGCTATCCATTTTTCCTTATTTTGCTTTACAAAAGCGGCTTCGCGCATAAACTATATTTACCTTGTTAAATTTAAGACTTAATGAATAACCTTCAAATCAATACAACGCAAAATGTGAACCTTAATTATACTATTGTTAGTATTGGTGAGCGAATAGTGGCTTTTTTTATAGATGCATTTATTTTATATCTCTATTATTTTTTAGTGAATTTAGTAGGCGATGCCATAGGTTACATATATGATGATGGCTGGACACAGAGAGGTGTTATGGGTTTAATTGCGTTACCTGCAATGTTTTACAGTTTGCTTATGCACATTATTTTCAATGGCAGAACTGTAGGTAAAATGATTATGAAGATGAGGGTCGTATCTGTTGATGGGTCGCCCGTAAATTGGAGTAATTTTTTAATTCGATGGATGCTTCGTTTGGTAGATATCTGGATTTTTGTTGGTTCTATAGGTATCCTTACCATCTTATTTTCAGAAAAAAGACAAAGATTGGGCGATGCCGCGGCAGGTACCGTTGTGATCAGTACTAAGAATAAAACGAAAGTTTCACATACCATCTTAGAAGAGGTAGAAGATACATATGTACCTAAATTTTTAAACGTTACCATGCTGACCGACAAAGATGTAAGACTGATCAAGGAAACCTTTGGTATAGCCCAAAAAAGTAATGATTTTAAAACGATGAAAGCGCTTAGGGACAAAGTAGATAGTATATTGCAGACCAATTCAGATCTGTATGATAAACAGTATTTAGATACTGTTCTAAAAGATTATAATTACTTTACTCAAAAGCTATAATGAATGTTCTATTTCATCATTGATATTTTAGGAACCATTGCCTTTGCAATTTCCGGGGTTTTGGTTGCTATGGATAAAAGACTGGATGCTTTTGGTGTATTTATTATTGCATTTGTAACGGCAGTAGGCGGAGGAACTTTACGGGACCTATTAATAGGTATAAGACCCGTAGGATGGTTAAATGCACCCATGCACTTAATGATAATTGTAATCACTGTTTTGTTGGCGATCATATTTTTTAAGCAATTGAAATATGTGAGGAAATCACTATTTCTTTTTGATACTATAGGAATTGGTCTCTACACTATGGTTGGTATTGAAAAAGGTTTGGCAGCAGATCTACCACCGGTTATGTGTATTGCCCTGGGTACTATTACAGCATCTTTTGGTGGTGTGATAAGAGATATTTTGTGTAATGAAATACCGGTAATATTTAGAAAAGAGATTTATGCAACCGTTTGTATCTTAGGGGGCTTGGTGTATTTTCTTTTAATTCAATTTCCAATACAAAATACCATAGCCTATAGCATGGCAATTGTAACTATCATTATTATGAGAGTATTGGCAGTGCGTTTTAAAATTTCGCTACCAAATATCTATCGAGAAGAAGTGTAATATTTTTTTTGATTATTTGGCGAAGCCAAATAGCTAAATTTCAACCAACAACCAACAACCAACAACCAACAACCAACAACCAACAACCAACAACCAACTGTTACTCTAAAACTTCGGCTTTTTCAATATAAATGTTCTGTAACGGCCAATCTCCTTTTTCTACAGGCACATTGTTAATTTTATCCACTACATCCATGCCTTCTATCACTCTTCCAAAAGGTGTGTATTCGTCATCTAAATGATAAGAGCCCGGATCGGTTACCACGATAAAAAACTCAAATGGGCTTGCTAACATGTGTGGGTTGTCCATTTCACTACTTGGCATAGAAACCGTACCTCGATGGTGCTTATGGCCTTTTCGTGTATCTGGCGGTAAAAGATATCTTCCTAGATCATTTCTTTTTTTTCCGGTTCTTTCATCGTCTGAATTTCCGCCTTGAATAATAAAATTTTTAACTACCCTATGAAATTGAGTGTAATCAAAATATCCGTTTTCGGTAAGGTAAATGAAATTGGCCCTGTGGTAGGGTACGTTCTCATATAATTCTATGGTAAAGCTACCTAAGCTGGTGGTAATCTTAACTTTGTTTGATTTTAAAGTTTTTTCATAGTTAAAAAAGAAGTCTATGGCATTGTCCTCGGTAAGTTCAAAAGCTTCTTCTTGCGCATCTTTAATAACCTCTTTTTCCGTAATTTTAGTAGAGTCTATAGTAGGTGTAGCGTTAGAAGTTGTGCTGTCTGCTTTCTTAGGGGTATCTTTGCAGCTAGCAAAAGTGACTGTAGCCACAAAAAGCGATAAATAGAATTTAAGTGAACGCATGGATTTCAATTTTTTTGAACAACGAATATCAAAAATAAAGGATCTGCCGCTACCGGGAGAAGCTTCGCAGTACAAAATGGCTCCAGAAAGTAGAATTGAAGATTTACAAAGAATAAATCTAAAAAAGAAGAACCCAAGGAAGGCCGCAGTTATGGCATTGTTTTATCCAACGGTAAATAAAAACACCAATTTACTGTTGATATTACGAAAAACGTATGAAGGTGTTCATTCTAACCAAGTAGGTTTTCCGGGTGGTAAAGCAGAGAAGACAGATGATGGCCTACTGACCACGGCACTTAGGGAAACTTATGAAGAAGTAGGGGTAGCCCCCAACGATGTTACCTTGGTAAAGGAAATATCCGAAATATTTATACCACCAAGCAATTTCATTGTACAGCCCTATATTGGCTTATATAAAGAGCCAAAACCTTTTGTAAAACAAGAGTCAGAAGTAGAATTGATCTTAGAAGTACCGGTACATGATTTTTTGGACGAAGCAAAAGTAGTTAGTAAAAAAATTACCACCTCTTATGCCGTAGACATTGAAGTACCTGCCTTTAAATTAAACGGTTATATAGTTTGGGGAGCAACGGCAATGATGCTGAATGAGATTAAAGAGTTATTAAAGCAGGTGTTGTAAGTCATATTTATTTATTTTAGCATTCTATGGGATTATTTGATAAAAACCCTTTTGGGCATAACTTATTCATTAAAAAGTGGCTAATTAGAATATTGGCAGTGCTTTCGCATCAGCGTTATAAAAGATTTAATACGTTAGAGATCGAAGGTTCGGATATTATTAGAAATCTGCCAGATAAGAATGTATTGTTCGTAAGTAACCATCAAACGTATTTTGCAGATGTTGTAGCAATGTTCCATGTATTCAACGCTAGTTTAAGCGGTAGGGAAGATTCCATTAAAAACCTAGGGTATATTTGGCAGCCTAAATTGAATATGTATTATGTTGCGGCGGCAGAGACTATGAGAAAAAGTCTTTTGACCAAGATTATGGCCTATGCCGGTTCTGTTAGTGTAGAGAGAACTTGGAGATCTGAAGGTAAAGATGTTAAGCGTCAAGTAAAAATGAGTGATATCTCTAGTATTGGTAAAGCTTTAAACGATGGTTGGGTAATTACTTTCCCTCAAGGAACCACTACACCTTGGAAACCTTTAAGAAAAGGAACTGCACATATTATTAAAAAATATAAACCAGTAGTGGTACCAGTGGTTATTGATGGATTTAGACGTTCTTTTGATAAAAAAGGATTGCGTGTCAAGAAAAAGGGAATTCTTCAATCTATGGTTATTAAAGAGCCGTTACAAATAGATTATGAAAATGAATCTTCAGAATCTATTATTGAAAAATTAGAATATGCCATAGAGCAGCATCCCTCATTTTTAAAGGTAATCTCTAAGAAAGATTTATTGGCTGTTGAAGAAGAGAACAAACAACGAAAATGGAGACAGTCTTAAACTGCCAAATGTTTTAGTTCACTATAATTTTTCTTCAGTTTTCTAAGTAGCAGGCCATAGAGTAAAAAGTATATTCCGCCCATTACCAAAGTTAAGATAATACCAAAAATACCTATGGAAAGCATTACGGTTATTTTTAGTTTTTCTGCAGATATGTTTTCTAGACTATCTTTTAGTTCAGGAAAAGCAGAAATAATATTGTCGTTTAAATAGACACCAATAATCATTACGATTATGGTAACCATAATCATGGATAAAGAAAAGATGACGTAGTGTTTAACGGTCTTTCTGGTCTTTATTATTTTCTTCATCAAGTTCTTGGAATTATCTAAAACTGAAATTTCCTTAAACCTTTTGTAAAATTGGAAGATAAAGTAAAATGCTACCAAATAAGTTAAGCCAGATAATACTTTTAAGTATTTGGCAATACCTATATTCTCATAGATTTCCATGCCCTCTTGAAACGATGGTAGAAGATACAATAGTTGAGGTACGGTAAATTCTAAAATGCTAATGATGAGAATCCATTTTACAATAGAGGAAGATTTCTTCCATATCATTTTATGTATTTCATCATAGCTCAATTTAGGAACGTTAAATTCCTTTTTCTGCCAGTCTTTTTTCAATAATTCCAGTTCGTCCGTCATATGCTTATGGATTCAAAATGGTTCTTAATTTTGTTTTGATACGGTTCATCTTCACACGTGCATTTACTTCGGTAATACCCAAAGTTTCTGAAATTTCAGTATAATTTTTATCCTCCAGATATAAAAAAACCAAAGCTTTGTCAACATCGTTCAATTGCTTAACGGCTTTATACATAAGCTTTAATTGCAATTCTTCGGTCTCGTCATACTCATCTGCCCTTATTTTAAAAATAATAGACTCATAATCGGCGGTATCAATTCTTCTTTTATTTTTTCGGTATAACGTAATGGCGGTGTTCAATGCCACACGATACATCCATGTACTAAACTTTGCATCTCCCCTAAATTTAGGATACGCTTTCCATAGTTGAATAGTAATTTCTTGAAACAGATCATTGTGAGAGTCGCGGTCATTTGTGTACAGGGTACAGACTTTATGGACAATATTTTGATTATCCTGTAACTCGGTCACAAATTTGTGTTCAAGGTCTTTCTTCACTATTGGTTGGTTGTTGTTAGCTTGTTAGTCTAGCAAAAGTCTATTTTGTTACAAGAATTCTTTAATAAAATAAAAAAAGTGCCAAAATTGACTTTGGCACTTTTTATAATATATTTTTTTAGAATTATTTTCTGTAATCTAGTGCTGGAGCTCTATCCCCCAAAAGCGGAATATACTTAAAATCTGCCCCTCTTTTTTCTAAGAACTCAGTTTTGGCCGCTGCCACTAGTTTCTTGTCCTTAAATAAATCTATTGCTGTCATGGTCAATGTTTTTGCAGCGATCATCATACCCTTATTGCCAATAGAAGTTCCGCCGGCGGCAACAGCTTGCCAGCTATGTGCCGGCGTGCCCGGTACCCATGTTGCTGTACTAAAGCCAACCGTTGGTACGGTAAAACTAACATCGCCAACGTCAGTAGATCCAAATGCTTTAGCTTCTGTCTTATAAGGCTGTACATTTTTAGCGGTAGCAAAATCGGCCTTTTCTTGGCCCAAGGTTTTTGCTATTTTGTCTGCAAAGACTTTTTCTTCGTCAGAATAATCTATTCCGCCTATTTCAGATAAGTTATCATGCATCACTTTTTGTAAAGTAAGGTTTGGCAATAACTCATGTGTACCACCGATCATTTCATAATCCATAGTAGTACCGGTACCTAGTGCGGCACCTTCGGCAGCTTTTACCATGCGGTCAAAAATTTCTATAACTACGTCACGTCTATTGTGGCGAGCGTAATAATATACTTCCGCAAAATCAGGAATAACGTTCGGTGCTTTACCGCCATCTGTAATTACATAATGGATTCTAGCTTCTTGTGGAATGTGTTCACGCATCATATTGATCATCATGTTCATAGCTTCAACACCATCTAATGCTGAACGCCCTTTGTCAGGTGATGCTGCGGCATGAGCGGAAATACCATGAAATCTAAATTTAGCCGACTTGTTTGCCAAAGCAGCACCGGCACTTGCAGCATTTTGGGCTCCAGGATGCCAATGTAAAGCAATGTCTACATCGTTAAAAAGTCCTTCACGAACCATATATACCTTTCCTGATCCACCTTCTTCCGCAGGTGTACCGTAAAAGCGAATAGTACCTTTAGATTTGTTTGCTTCTAGCCAATCTTTAGTAGATATGGCAGCAGCTGTAGAGGCTGTGCCAAATAAATGGTGACCGCATGCGTGACCAGCCGCAGCACCTGCAGATTCTTTTTCTGGAACCGCTTTTTGGGAAAGGCCCGGTAGTGCATCGTATTCGCCCATAATGGCAATTACAGGGCTGCCGCTGCCATATTCCGCTATAAATGCCGTTGGTATACCTGCAACTCCCTTCTTAATGGTAAAACCGGCATTTTTCAATGTTGTTTGAAGAAGATCGGAACTTTGTTCTTCTTGGTATCCCATTTCTGCGAATTCCCAAATATTCTGGGCTATTGTTCCGTAATCTTCACTTTTTTGCTCTAAATTTTTAATAATATCCTTTTCGCTCTTTTGAGCGTTCAGCGAATAAACGGTAGTACCGAGTATCGCCAATAAAATAAGGGAGTTACGCATTTTTGTGTTTGTTTGAGTTAGAGCTTAAAGATACTAAAAACACATTATTATTTTAAAGTAGGAGTCCATTTGTTTAATTTAGCATTTAAGTATTTATACTATGAACATACCCCTTTCAAGCTATCCTAGAATCGTAATTATAGGAGGTGGTTTTGGCGGAGTTTCTCTGGCTAAAAAATTAAGTAAACAAGAAGTACAGGTAGTTCTTATCGATAGGAACAATTACCATACTTTTCAACCTTTATTGTATCAAGTATCAACTGGTGGTCTTGAGCCGGATTCTATAGCGTACCCATTACGTAAGGTATTGATCGGATACGACAATTTTTATTTTCGTTTGGCGGAGGTTGATTATATAGATACCGCAAATAAAAAGGTGAATACAAACATTGGGGATATTAGTTTTGACTATTTAGTGGTGGCAACCGGTTCTGAGACCAATTTCTTTGGCAATAAGGAGATTGAAAAGAATGCTATGTCCATGAAATCTATTCCACAATCGTTGAATCTTCGTAGTTTAATCTTAGAGAATTTTGAACAAGCGCTTTTAACAGATGATTATCACGAAAGAGATGCGTTGATGAATTTTGTGATCGTAGGTGGCGGGCCTACCGGTGTAGAATTGTCCGGGGCATTGGCAGAAATTAAAAAAGGGATATTGCCAAAAGATTATCCGGATTTGGATACTAGAAGGGCCCAGATAAATATTGTACAAGGTGGGGATTGCTTATTGCCAGGTTTTAGTGCGCAAGCATCTAAAAAGGCAGAAGATTTTTTAGAAAAACTTGGGGTTCAAGTATGGAAAGGAGTTCGGGTTACCGGGTATGATGGTAAAACGGTTACCACTAAAACTGATTTAAAGTTTGATGCTGCAACCGTGGTTTGGGCGGCAGGAGTGAAAGGGGCCGGTATTAAAGGGTTGGATGCCGAAGATTTTATTGCAGGTGGAAATAGAATAAATGTCAATGAATTTAACCAGGTTGTAGGACATCCTAATATTTTTGCAATAGGTGATATAGCTTGCATGGCTACCGAAGATAACCCTCGTGGCCATCCAATGGTGGCACAACCGGCAATTCAGCAGGGCAAACTATTGGGTGAAAATTTAGTAAATTTAATAGAGAACAAACCAATGAAACCCTTTGTCTATTTTGATAAAGGAAGCATGGCTACCATTGGTAGAAACAAAGCGGTTTGTGATATTAAGAAATTTAGGTTCCAAGGTGTTTTTGCCTGGTTTGTTTGGATGTTCGTTCATCTGTTCTTTTTGATCGGCTTTAGGAATAGAATGGTAGTATTTATAAACTGGGTGTATAATTATATTCGGTTTGATCGCGAGGCACGTTTGATAATACGCCCGTATAAAAGAGATTACAGCCAGTTTAAGGATTAATAAACACTGATAAACAATTGCATTACAGTACGAAGCGTTTTTTTGTGTAAGAGTTAATTTTTTGCTAAGTATTTCGTTAGGTCCTATTATTGAAATATCTTTTGTAGGAATTTATTTCAAAAACCGATTTTTGACCTATGAAAGTTCTTATGCATAGTTTTCTATTCTTGTTTGTAATTGTTTCAAAGGGTCAGACAATAGAAGAACCACCAGTAACAAATTTACCATCTTCACTATCTGGATTATCAATTACAGGGCACGCGTACCCTATATCTGCAATTGGTGATATTCATAAGTCTTTTATGTTGAAATATGGTATTTCAAAATCGTTTCAATTAGAACTTCAAGGTTTTTATGATACATATATTTTAAGTGAAAGATTTAGATCTAGCGTATTAGCTAAAGTGTATTTGAATAAGCGATTATATTTACTGGGTGGTGTAGAAGCAGAGATAGCTACAGAAAATGCGGGAGTCGGGCAAACACCGTATCGTCTTGGTTTTGTAGCTGGTGCTGGTTATGATGTAAGTGAGAATTTTATGATTGAATTGAAAAGTAATGTACAATTAAACCAATCTACCATTGGTGCTTTTGGTGAAGCTCAATTTGTAATACCATCTGTTTATACCATTGGTAGTAAATTGAAATTTTAATAACTCTTTCTTGGGTGGTAGGTATTCATGATCTCGGCTAAATGAGAGCGGTCTACATGCATATATATTTCTGTAGTGGTAATACTTTCATGGCCTAACATTTGCTGAATTGATCTTAAATCGGCTCCATTTTCAAGTAAATGCGTAGCAAAGGAATGTCTAAAGGTGTGTGGACTTATACTTTTTTGCAACCCGATTGTTACCGCTAAATTCTTTACAATGGTAAATATCATTGCTCTGGTAAGTTGCCTGCCGCGTCGGTTAAGAAAAAGAATGTCTTGATAACCTTCTTTGATATTTAAATGGACTCTTACTTCATTTCTATAAATATCAATGTATTTTTTATTGACAGCGCTTATTGGTACAAAGCGTTGTTTGTCACCTTTACCCGTAACTTTAATAAAGTCTTCTTCAAAATATAAGTCGGATATCTTTAACCCGATAAGTTCGGAAACCCGTAGTCCACAACCATATAAAGTTTCTAGCATAGCCCTATTACGTTCACCTTCTGCAGAACTTAAATCAATGGCGCTTATTAATTTGTCTATTTCATTTTCAGAAAGTGTATCAGGTAATTTGCGTCCAATTTTAGGAGATTCAATTAAATCTAAGGGATTGTCTTTGCGGTAATCTTCAAAAATTAAATAATTAAAAAAACTTTTAAGTCCAGATATGATACGTGCTTGAGACCTTGGGTTCACCACCTTGGCAATTTCATAAATAAACTGTTGTACAGTGTTTTTGTCAATAAGAATTGGAGTGGTATTAATGTCATGGGTTTCAAGAAAGGACATCAATTTTTCAATATCCATAGAATAGCTCTGAATAGAGTTTTTAGATAGACCACGTTCAAGTTTAAGGTAGGTGATATAATCTTTCAGCGCATGTTTCCATTTCATGGTTTAAAGATAAAGAATACATTATTTCTGTTGGGTATAATATATATTCTATAACTGTGAAAATGATAAGAGGTAGGTTAGATTCTTTGGTTCATATTTTATGCAACCTATTTAAATGTAAGATGCACAACTACTTTAATGGCATTCACAACAAATATGCCGGTAACCATAGTCTTACCTTTATTTTTGCAGAAAACAAACCGATCAAACCATGAATAAGTATTTCATTTTATTATTAGCCTTAGGTCTTTCAACCGGAATTTTTGCTCAAGAAGGGTTTAAATTCGGAATTCAAGGCGGTATTCCTCTAGATGATTATAATGAAGCGGTAAGTGTTGTACTTGCGGCAGATTTCTCATATATGTATCCATTAGGCGAGGTGGTAGATGTTGGTCCTGCAGTAGGTTATATACATGGTTTTGCAGAAACGTTTCAAACAACCATTGTTAGGGAAGAACAAGAAGCTGTACAATTTTTACCATTGTCTGCCGGTGTTCGTTTTTGGACATCAAACTATTTTTCATTTGGTGGAAATATAGGTTATGCCATGGGTGTAAATGATGGTAATGAAGGTGGTCTTTATTATAGACCTACAATTGCATATTTAATGAGTTCAAGTGTAGAGGTTAACTTGTCCTATACAGGTATTGATGTTGAGGATACCACTTGGTCTACAGTTACTTTGGGTATCGTTTATAATTTTGAGCCTAAGTATAGAACCCGTCGCTAGAGAAATACTTTAGTTTACTTCTAGTATTTCTAATTCATTGTAAGGTAACATTCGTTATTTTTGAAATATGAAGATTATCATTATAAATGGTCCCAATCTAAATCTTTTAGGAAAAAGGGAGCCAGAAGTATACGGTTCAGAAACTTTTGAAGATTACTTTTCAAAACTACAATTCAAATATAAAAATGTTGAATTGGAATATTTTCAATCAAATATTGAAGGTGAGTTGATTTCTAAAATACAGGAAACCGGCTTTTCTTATGATGGTATCGTGTTGAACGCAGCGGCATATACACATACATCAGTAGGCATTGGTGATGCCGTAAAAGCAATTGAAACTCCTGTAATAGAAGTTCATATATCTAATACACACCAGCGCGAAGAGTTTAGGCATATATCTTATATTTCTCCAGCAGCAAGTGGTGTTATACTTGGTTTTGGATTAAAAAGTTATGATTTGGCTATTGAGAGCTTTTTATTTTAACTAGCCTAATATTTAAAAAGCACTTTTAGTACCTACTTCTATATTTTTAAAATGGATTTTAAGAGCCATTTTGATCATTTCTTATACAAGATAGTAATGATGAAATGGGGAATGAGCCTTAAGAGTTGTCTTCAGGTCTTAAATATTTCTCTTCTACGTAGAACGTTGCAAAGGGTAGAAGGGAAGCTATACCAAAAATGAAAACTTTCTTAAATGACCACTTATGGGTAAAACCGACTATTAACGTTAATGCTATGAAAGCGATAAAAAGTACGCCGTGGGCGTAGCCAACGTATTTATTGGGTTCTGGTATTTCTGCCCAATATTTTAATGGCATGGTTACTCCGAACAACGCCAAATAGGAAATTCCTTCTAAAATTGCCGTTGCTCGAAATAATTTTAACATGCTATACTAAATTGTAATTAATTATAAGTGAATAACCTCGTCATAAGCAGCTGCAGTTGCCTCCATAACAGCTTCGCTCATAGTTGGGTGAGGATGAACTGCTTTTAACACTTCGTGTCCCGTAGTTTCAAGTTTACGGCCCAAAACTGCTTCTGCAATCATATCTGTAACACCAGCACCGATCATATGACAACCTAGCCATTCACCGTACTTGGCATCATAGATAACCTTAACGAATCCTTCATAAGCACCCGCAGCTTTGGCCTTACCACTTGCAGAGAAAGGAAATTTACCAACTTTTATGTCAATACCTTTTTCTCTAGCTTGTTTTTCCGTCAAACCAACAGAAGCAATTTCAGGAGAACAGTAAGTACAACCCGGTATATTGCCGTAATCCAATGGCTCAACATGCATGTCCGCTATTTTCTCAACACATAAGATACCTTCGGCAGAGGCAACATGTGCAAGTGCTGGGCCAGGTGTAACATCACCAATAGCAAAGTATCCTGGTATGTTCGTTTGGTAATAATCATTTACCAAAATTTTATCTCTGTCGGTAGCGATACCAACATCTTCTAAGCCTATATTTTCTATATTGGTTTTAATACCAACTGCAGACAGTACTATGTCAGCTTCAAGAACTTTTTCGCCTTTAGCTGTTTTTACCGTAGCCTTTACCCCGTCACCAGAAGTATCAACAGAAGTAACTTCTGCAGAAGTCATAATCTTAACTCCAGCTTTTTTAAAGCTTCTTTCTAATTGTTTGGAAACGTCTTCATCTTCAACAGGAACAATGTTAGGTAAATATTCAACAACGGTAACCTCGGTTCCCATAGAGTTGTAGAAGTAAGCGAACTCTATACCGATTGCACCACTACCAACAACGATCATTTTCTTTGGTTGCTTTTCCAGGGTCATTGCCTGTCTGTACCCTATAATCTTCTTGCCATCTTGTGGTAAGCTAGGTAGTTCACGGCTTCTTGCACCGGTAGCGATAATGATATTAGTTGCACTGTACTCAGAAGTAGAACCATCTTCAGCCTTGACAGAAACTTTCTTTCCTGGTTTTAAAGTACCGTAACCTTTAATTACTTCAATTTTATTCTTTTTCATCAAGAATTGAACACCTTTGCTCATTCCGTCGGCAACACCGCGACTTCTTTTTACAACGGCATCAAAATCTTTATCTGCACCTTTAATTTTTAAACCGTAATCTTCTGCATGTTTCAAGTATTCAAATACTTGTGCAGATTTCAACAAAGCTTTGGTAGGTATACAACCCCAATTTAAGCAAACGCCGCCTAAACTTTCTTTTTCAATAATGGCAGTCTTAAAGCCTAATTGTGCGGCCCTAATAGCGGTAACATATCCGCCTGGACCACTACCTAAAACGATAATATCGAAAGTGCTCATATTTTGATTTTTTGTAGTTTTAATTGAAGTGCAAAAATACAAAACCTAATTGAGATTGATTGTAGGTTTTTAAAATATGACCTTTATGTTGAAATTGTGATATTTTAAAACAGTGCCAATACTATTTTAATATGAATGATAGGAATAAAAAAGAGACTTAATCAAGTCTCTTTTTTTTAATTTATTCCAATACTATTCTGCCGGCACAAAATCTAAGGCAACACCATTTATACAGTGTCGTAGACCGGTTGGTTCTGGGCCATCTTCAAATACATGGCCTAAATGACCACCGCAGGTAGCACAATGTTCCTCGGTTCTTTTGTAACCAATTTTATAATCAACATCATAGGCAACGTTGCCTTTTATCTCCTCAAAGAAGCTTGGCCATCCGGTACCTGAGTCAAATTTGGTATAACTTTTAAATAGTGGCGTTGCGCATGCGGCACAAACGTATGTCCCTTTTTCTTTATTCTTTAAAAGCTCGCTTGTAAACGGATTTTCTGTAGCAGCTTCCCGTAGTACGTAATATTCGGCATCTGTCAATTCTTTTTTCCATTCACTATTGGTTTTTTGTATAGCAAATTCTTTTTTATCACCTGCTTCTGTTTTGGTGGCTACTTCTTTTTCTTGTGATGTACCCTTACAACTTACAAAAAGTACCAATAGGGCACTTAGAATATTTATTTTCATCTTTTCAATTTTTTTATTTCTGTCGGTGAAATTATCAATTCCTTTCAAGGTATTATATCTACGAGGTTTTTAGAGTTAAAGTTTTAATAAATGGGTATAAAAAAGCCTTTGAGAAATGCTCAAAGGCTTTAGCTTAAATAGGTTAATTACCCAGGGATATTATTGTAAGGTTACTTTCTGTACATCATCTTCGGTAACACCCAAATGTGCCATTACAGAATTGATGTTAGAAGTATCTAATTTTCCAGTTGTTGATTCTGCTGGTAAAACGGCAATTCTAAAAACTTGATTGTCAGTATCGCCAGGCTGTAAAGTTGAAAGGTCAAAATCTGACTCTAAGAATATGTTTACATCTAAAAAGGTATAGTCAAAGTTGTATTGTAGCAACCCTTGATCTAAAATTCTTGTTTGTGGCATCAATCTCCAAATATCAACAGATCCACCATTGCTGTCTTCGGTTACGTCCCAAAGCATATAAACCAAAACTACATCAGTTTCAAAAACTTCTACCGTTTGCGGAAACTCATAAAATATAGAATAGTCGTTTTCTAAAGTAAAGGTACCTTCAATGTCCATTACCTTACCTAGAATGTTTATCCCGTCCTGGCCGTCAAGACCATCCAAACCATCCACGCCATCAAAGCCGTCAAAACCAGGAGGTCCCTGTGGTCCTTCACAGGAAATTATAAATAAGGCGGCAAGTACTCCAATAAATAAATTCAGTTTTCTCATAATGTTATAATTTTTCGGTTTGAGTTTTAATTTTTGAAAGTTATTTCAAAAAGCGTTCCATTTTTGGTATTTAGATATTTAAATCGGATATTAACCTTTATATTTTCAACAAAAAATAATTAAAGTCGGTCGTCTATAAAAGATGGTTAGCTTTACAAAAATAAACACTCCATATGCCTAACGTACAAGTTCACTCACTTTTCACAGATTTTGATATTGATCTTTTTAAAGGAGGAAAGCATTATCGACTGTATGAAAAGTTGGGTTCACATTTGGTAGAAGTTGATGGTGTAGCCGGTACGTACTTTGCTGTGTGGGCTCCTTCTGCAAAATCTGTTTCAGTTGTAGGTAATTTTAATTCTTGGAATGCAACAGAACACCAATTAAATGTTAGATGGGATTCTAGCGGTATTTGGGAAGGATTTATTCCCAATATTGGAAAGGGTGAGATCTATAAATATAAAATACAGTCTAACAATAATGATATTTGGACTGAGAAGGCAGATCCTTTTGCCAGGTATTGTGAGCATCCGCCAAATACGGCGTCTATAATCTGGACTGCAGAACATGATTGGAAAGATGATGCTTGGATGGGGTATAGAAAAGATAAAAACGGGTTGGATAAACCCTATTCCGTATATGAAGTCCATTTGGGGTCGTGGAAGAAGAAAGCCGGCAACAAATTTTTGACCTATAAACAGTTTGCGGTAGACCTTGTAAATTATGTAAAGGAAATGGGGTATACCCATGTAGAATTTATGCCGGTAATGGAATATCCTTACGATCCATCTTGGGGATATCAGCTTACCGGTTATTTTGCGCCAACGTCAAGATTTGGTTCTCCAGAAGAATTTAAGTTTTTGGTAGACACTTTTCACCAGAACGATATAGGTGTAATTTTAGATTGGGTGCCGTCTCATTTTCCAGAGGATGCCCATGGTCTAGGTTTTTTTGACGGTTCTAATTTGTATGAGCACCCGGACAGAAGAAAAGGCTACCATACAGATTGGAAGAGTTTGATCTTCAACTACGGTAGAAACGAGGTTAGGGCCTTTCTTATAAGCAATGCCCTATTTTGGTTAGATCAATTTCATGTAGATGGCCTTCGTGTAGATGCAGTTGCGTCTATGTTATATTTAGACTATTCTAGGGAAGAAGGAGAGTGGGAGCCTAATATGTACGGTAACAACGAGAATTTAGAGGCAATGTCCTTTATTCGAGAATTGAACGAAGCCGTTTATGCTAATTTTGATGGCGTGCAGACCATTGCAGAAGAATCTACGGCATTTGCAGGTGTATCAAAACCTGTTGAACATGGTGGCTTGGGTTTTGGTATGAAATGGATGATGGGTTGGATGCATGATACATTACAATTTTTTCAAAAAGAACCTATCTACAGAAAACATCATCAAAACGATCTAACCTTTAGTATGACCTACGCTTTTACGGAGCACTTCATGCTGCCTTTTTCACATGATGAGGTAGTTTATGGCAAACAGTCGTTGGTATATAGAATGCCAGGTGATGAATGGCAACGTTTTGCAAATCTAAGATTGTTGTTTGGGTATATGTTTACGCACCCGGGTACCAAACTAATGTTTATGGGCGGTGAATTCGGTCAAACAGCAGAATGGAATTTTGAGCAAAGTTTAGACTGGCATTTGTTACAGTACAATGGGCATAAAGGAATTCAGGATTTTGTAAAAGATTTAAACCATTTATACAAAAGCGCACCGGCTTTGTATGAAAAACAATTTAGCCCAGAAGGCTTTCAGTGGATAGATTATAGTGACCATGAAAATTCTGTTTTAACTTATGTGCGTAAAGGACATGACGAAGAGAACGATTTGGTCATAGCATGTAATTTTACCCCTATACCAAGAGAGAATTACAGGATAGGTAATCCTAAAAAAGGGAAATTGACAGAGGTTTTAAATAGTGATGCTACCAAATATGGAGGTGGCGGTAATGTTAACAGCAAAGTAAAATCATCTAGTAAGCCATCGCACGGGTTTAAAAAATCGTTTGAAATTACAATTCCGCCTTTAGGTATTGTAATACTGAAATAACTTAGTCAATTGCATAGTGTTTATGCAATTCTTTAGTATTTCTGTAGTTATTATAATTTGATATTTATTAATATAAAAGTTCATGATTACAAATACAGAGCTTGAGTATAAAGGTAATTTATACCCAAACCATATCGTTGAATTTTCACAAGACTCAGATAAATTATATTTCACTACGGACAACGGTGTGGTTTTGCAAATAACCATATTAAGGGGTAGTATCATTCGCTTTAGATATGCTACCAATTATAATTTTCAACCAGATTTTTCATATGCCATAGATCCAGATGCCACAATGGGTTATAGTAAATTGGAAGTGGTAGAAAATGATACGGACTATGTTATTTCTACGGCAAGGTTAAGTATCCTAGTAGACAAAATGACCCTGAGAACCCAAATTTCTGATTTGGAGGGCAACATAATTTGCGAAGATGAACTAGGTTTTCATTGGGAAGAGAATTATGAGTACGGAGGTAATACCGTAAAATTGAGTAAAATAACTCAATCAGGAGAAAGTTTTTACGGCATGGGCGATAAAGCCATGCATAGTAACTTAAAAGGTAAAAGAGTAGAAAATTGGGTCACCGATCAATTCGCATTTGCAAAAGAGCAAGACCCGCTTTACAAAGCAATACCATTTTATGTAGGCTTAAATAAGGGAAAAGCCTATGGTATTTATTTTGATAACAGTTTTAGAACAGGTTTTGATTTTTCGCAAGAACGAAGAAATATTACGAGCTTTTGGGCAGATGGTGGAGAAATGAATTATTATTTCATTTTTGGTCCGGATATGTCAAAGGTAGTTAGTTCATATTCTAGTCTTACCGGTACACCGGAGTTACCGCCTATGTGGGCTTTAGGTTTTCATCAGTCTAAATGGAGTTACTATCCGGAGAGTAATGTAAAAGAGATAGCTAGCGAATTTAGAAAATTACAAATACCATGCGATGCCATTTATTTGGATATTGATTATATGGATGGTTTTAGATGCTTTACTTGGGATAAAAATCATTTTCCCGATCCAAAGCGAATGATTCAAGAGTTAGAAGATGACGGATTTAAAACCGTTGTAATGATCGATCCGGGTATAAAGGTAGATCGTAATTACTGGATTTATAATGAAGCTTTGGAAAATGACTATTTCTGTAAAAGGGGAGATGGTCCTTTAATGCATGGTAAAGTGTGGCCTGGAGAATGTAATTTTCCGGATTTCACAAATCCTGCCGTTAGGGAATGGTGGGCAGAGCTTTATAAAGAGTTTATGTCAGAATTGGGCGTGCATGCCGTTTGGAACGATATGAACGAACCCGCAGTGATGGAGGTACCAACAAAAACGGCACCGTTAGATACCCGTCATGATTATGATGGTCACCCTTGTACACATCGTAAGGCACACAATGTGTACGGTATGCAAATGGTTAGGGCTACCTATGAGGGAGTTAAAAAATATGTTTATCCTAAAAGACCATTTGTAATCACAAGGGCAGCCTTTGCGGGTACTCAAAGATATTCTTCTACTTGGACAGGAGATAATGTGGCTACTTGGGAACATTTATGGATAGCCAACGTACAGGTACAGCGTATGTGCTTAAGTGGATATTCTTTTGTGGGGTCTGACATTGGAGGCTTTGCGGAACAGCCAGATGGAGAGTTGTTTGCAAGATGGGTGCAATTAGGAATTTTTCATCCTTTTTGTAGAGTACATTCAAGTGGTGATCATGGCGATCAAGAACCATGGTCGTTTGGTACGGAAATTACGGATATTGTTAGAAAATTCGTGAACCTTCGTTATCAATTAATGCCTTATCTGTACACAATGTTCTATAAGTACACGAAAGAGAATATACCCATGATTCAGTCTTTAGTGTTCTTTGATCAAGAAGATAACCAGACCCATTTTAGGACAGATGAATTTATTTTTGGAGAAAAAATACTAGTTTGCCCCATACAGGAACCTAATGCTCAAGGACGTAGAATGTACATTCCCAGAGGATTTTGGTATGACTTTTGGACAAACGAACATGTAGAAGGAGGAAAAGAGAAATGGGTAACGGCAGAAATAGATATGCTTCCAATTTTTGTAAAAGCAGGCGCTATAATTCCAAAATATCCAATTCAACAATATGTTGGGGAAAAGAGGATTGAAGAATTGGTTTTAGAAGTATATTACAAAGAAGGTACGGAAACGTCAGAGGTGTATGAAGATGCGGCCAACGGTTATGATTATAAGAAGGGAAGATATTCTTTAAGTAATTATAAGTTGACAGGAAAGGATAATTCGTTGACCATACAGCTTTTTAAGGACGGCACCTTTGAGACGGAATATGAGAAAATGAGACTAAATTTTCATGGTCTACCGTTTAAAATTGATAAGGTTATGATAGATAATGAAGAGGTGCTGTTGCATACCATAGCAACCAATGAAAGTAATGATTTGCTTATAGACAAAAATTTTACGCTATTGCATTTATCAGGAAATCAATAACTTTGTAGTTTAATACCATTAACTAAATTTAATAATATGAGAAAATTAGTATTAATAGCATTCGTCTTTTTAGGCGTAAGCGCTTGTAAGGTTAACCCCTTTACAGGTCAAAAAACATTGAATTTTTATCCTAATAGTCAGGTGTTTCCGTCTGCATTTGCACAATATGATCAGTTCTTGACAGAGAACAACGTGGTAAGCGGTACGGCAGACGCTCAAATGATTACAAGGGTAGGTCAGCGAATCTCAAGCGCTGCGGAGCGTTGGTTGACCGCAAATGGGCACCCGGGTTATTTGGCTGACTATAAATGGGAATATAATTTGGTAAAAGATGAAACGGTAAACGCTTGGTGTATGCCAGGGGGTAAAATTGTATTTTATACCGGTATTTTGCCAATTACCCAAACAGAAACAGGTGTAGCCGTAGTTATGGGTCATGAGGTAGCCCATGCATTGGCAGATCATGGGGCACAACGTATGAGTGCAGGTACATTGCAACAGTTAGGTGCTGTGGCAGGTAATGTTGCAATTAAGAACCAACAGACTTTAGGGTTGTTCAACCAAGCCTACGGTGTAGGTACGCAATATTTAGGTATGCTTCCATTTAGTAGAAGCCATGAGACCGAAGCGGATAGAATTGGTTTGCAGATTATGGCTATTGCCGGTTATGATCCTTATGAAGCTGCAGAGCTTTGGAAACGAATGAAGGCAAACAGTGGGGGACAAGCTCCACCGGAATTTATGAGCACGCACCCTTCAAATGATACAAGAATAAATAACCTAACGGCTTGGGCACCAGATGCCGCTGCGGAGGCAGCAAAATTTGGAGTAACAAATTTTAAGTAAAACGTAAAGGATTATTGTATATTGAAGCCGTTCAGAAATGAACGGCTTTTTATTTTTATATATGGGAAAGACACTTATTGCAAAAGGAAGTAAAAAATTGTTGAATGCATGGGCCTTTTACGATTGGGCAAATTCAGTTTATACCTTGACCATAGCTTCCTCTATTTTTCCCATTTATTACGCAACTCTCTTTGACGATAAAGAGGAATTGGTTTCTGCTTTTGGCTTTGAAATGAAACAGACGGTACTTATTTCTATCGTTACCGCTTTTACCTTTCTTGTAGTAGCCTTTTTATCGCCAGTATTATCAGGTATAGCAGATTACGTTGGTAATAAGAAAATGTTTATGAAGTTCTTTTGCTATACGGGCAGCATTGGTTGTATTGGATTGTATTGGTTTGATCTTGGGCAAATTCATTTAAGTCTTTTGTTTTATTTTATGGGATTGATAGGGTATTGGGGTAGCCTTGTTTTCTATAATTCTTATTTGCCAGATATAGCTTATGAACATCAGCAAGATAGTATTAGTGCTAAAGGTTTTTCATTAGGATATTTTGGTAGTGTTCTTCTATTATTATTAAATCTGGCAATGGTCATGAAACCGGAATGGTTCGGATTTGATATTGGTGAAACGGAAGACACGTTAAATATGGCTAAGGTAGAAGCTATGAGAATTTCTTTTATAACAGTTGGTGTGTGGTGGCTGATTTTTAGTCAATATACATTTTGGGTATTGCCCAAGGGAGTTGGCAAGGGTCATAAAATAACGCGAGATGTCCTGTTTAAAGGACTTAAGGAGCTTAAGGTTGTCTGGGCTCAATTAAAAGAGAACGAAAGATTAAAGCGTTATTTAAATGCATTTTTTGTATTTAGTATGGCAGTACAAACTATTATGCTAGTTGCCGTATACTTTGGGGAAAAAGAAATTGCATGGGGTACGGATGGTGAAAAAACTACAGGTTTGATCATTAGTGTTTTGGTCATACAGTTAGTAGCTATAGTGGGAGCTGTAATAACATCTAAGGCTTCTGATACATATGGCAATATTAAAACCCTAGTCGTAATAAATGCAATTTGGATGTTGCTTTGTATCTATGCATATTTTATGGTAACGCCCATGCAATTTTATATTGCGGCGGGATTTGTTGGTCTGGTAATGGGAGGTGTACAATCGTTAGGCCGTTCCACATATTCAAAATTTTTACCGGAAACAGAGGACACTACGTCATATTTTAGTTTTTATGATGTTGCGGAGAAAATTGGTATTGTTATCGGTATGGCACTCTTTGCCATAATAGACCAGGTAAGTAATATGCGAAATGCAATACTGTTTTTATTCATATTCTTTTTGGGCGGTATTTTGTTGTTGTTCAGAGTCGATGAATCAAAAAAGCCTCTTTAAAAGAGGCTTCGTTGTATTGATTGTTCGCTGTTTTGATTTTATTTTTTATCCCTTGGAGATGTCTCCAGAACCAGAAGTTTTGGTATTTACTTTTTTAGGATTGCCTTTATATGAAATATCACCAGAGCCAGATACACGGGCTTTGATAGATTTGTTTGCGGTCACTTCTATATCTGCAGAGCCGGAAACTGTAGCTTCCACATTATCCGCTTCTAGATCATAGGCTTCTATGTCTCCACTACCAGAGATAGTAGCTTTAAAGTTATTTGTGGTACCACTTAAAGTTATATTGCCTGACCCTGACATTGAAGTAGAAAGTGAGTTAGAATCTATATCTAGTGTAATATCTCCAGAACCGGACATTGCCGTACTGAAATTATCGGCTTTTATTTTTGTTTTTCCAACAATATCACCTGAACCTGATAGGGCAACATGGTCAATAGATTCTACTGGAACGGTTATAAGAATTTTTGATTTCCAATTGCTGGTTTTTAGATTAACACCTTTTTCCGTCTTGATTATTAGTTTTCCATCTTTTACTTCTGTAATAATATATTCTAAAAGGTTTTCTTCGCCATTTAGGGTAATCTCCCCTTCGTTACCAGAAACCAAGTCAACATCAAACCAGCCGGATACTGCTACTCCGTCATAATCGCCGGTATTTCTTTCAATGGTAATATTGTTTCCGTTTCCTTTAATGGTCTTTCCCCATTGTGCAGAACAAGAAAATGAGATTAATGCTGCACTTAATAATACACTTAATTTTTTCATGATTTTCATTTTTAATTGATTGATTGATTGATATTTATTTTTTGGTAAAACTTATTCCGCCATAATCACTTGAAAGCGTCATTTTATTTCCCTTTCCTTTAGAGCCATAAAAGCCTTCATAATGCTTGTCCGAAGATTTTTCTGTGCTAATATTAATGGTAAAGTGGTCTTTTCCGCTTACACCCGCATAACTGGTAGATATATCAAAATCGAAATGATATTGGCTGTTATATCCTATTTTAATACCTGTATAATCCGTTCTTATTTCTACATTGCCCGCATCTGCCGCTAATTCGTCTATACGAACAGAGCCATAGTCTGCCACGATAGAAACGTTTCCATGAATGGTGCCCAGTTTTATGGTAATGTAATCGCCATTTCCATCTATATTGTTCAATTCGGAAACATCCATATTTCCATAATTACTGGTATATTCTAAATTATCCATGGTGCCGATACTTGCATTTGTATAGTCGGCGTTGATAGCAAGGTTACCGGCTTTTTCAATAGTAAAGCCAGAATAGTCGGCTCTAATTTCTGCACTATTAATGTACCCTATCGTAGATTTAGAAGTGTAGTCAAAGTTTAATTTATTGTTTCTGCCTCTAAGTTCACCAAGTTCTAATCTGCCATAATCACAATTAATTCTTGCATGCCCATCAATTCTGTCCAATATAATATTTCCGTAATCGTTACTTAGGTCTACATTATTCTTGACAGGGACTTTTATGGTGTAGTTGATCTGCATATTTACATTACCATTATTTCCCCAGCTCCATCCCCAACCATTGTTATTTTTATTAAAAATGGTTTTTGCGGAAACGCGTTCGCTGCTAGCTTCAAAATCAACGGATATTTCATCCAATTTTTTCTGAACCTTATCTTCGTTGTTGCCGTTAGTTTTAATATGTACTTCTATCACTACCTTATTTTCGTTCCAAGAAGTAATGTTTAAATTGCCGTAAGAATTATTGATCTTAAGCAATGCATTGGCATTGACGTTGAATTCTTTTTTTATGGTTTTTTCTCTGGTGTGTTTACCGTCAAAAGAGGTGTCATTGGCATTGGCAGCAGTAGTAAATACAAGCATAAGTAGCCAAGTATATTTATATAGTAAAGTTTTCATCATTTGCTTTTTTAATTGATTTAATATTTTCAATTTGAATCATAACCTCATTTAATAGGTCGATCCTTGTTTGGAAATTGGTGATCATGGCACTTAAAATTAACTTGCTGTTACCGCCATTTAAAAGATCTTGTTCCATTTGGGTATAATTCAGCTGTAGCTTCTTTAATTGGGCCATGGTGTCATTAATAATTTTTTCTGTTTCGGGTGATTTTTCCGAATTCAGTTCTTTTACTTGCTCTTCTATTAAATTGGCAAAATAGAATTGCGTTTTTGATGCTTCTGGCGAAATCTCGGCAACTTTTTCTTCAATACTTGATGCTGTTTTGAATTGGGATAAACCAACCGTTAATAAAATGGCAAGTGATGCCGCAACCGATAGAAATAGTAACCAATTGTTCTTTTTCTTGGTTTCAAGTGTAACTACGCCTTTAGATTCGTTTAGTTTTTCTAAAAATCGCTGTTGGTGCCCACTGGCGGGTTCGGCATAATCCAATTGGTCCTGTAGCTTATTAAAAAGCTCGTCAATAGTATCTTTCTTCATTAGACTACGAGTGTTAGTTTTTTTCTTAAACTTTCTTTTGCTCTAGAAACGGTAGTTCTGCAATTGGCATAACTAATGTTCATAATTTCACTGATTTCATCATAATCAAACCCTTCAATTAGATGTAAGGTCAAAGAAATTCTGTAGTTGTCTTTTAAATCTTTCATGGTTTCCATCACTTTTTGAGCCTTTAGTTCTGTAAACACATGGTCAGATGCAATTCCGTCATTATCTTCGACCTTGTACAATACTTCATCTAAAGCAACTTCGTTCTTTTTTTGTTGCTTTCTATATTGATGTATACTGTTATTGATAACAATACGCTTTAGCCAAGATCCAAAAGTTACTTCCCCTTTAAAAGTATGCAGCTTCGTAAACGCGCTTAAAAACGATTCTTGCATAATGTCTTCCGCTTGGGCAGTATCTTTTACAATTCTAAGTGATGTATTGTACATAGCCTTGTAATACCTGTTGTACACTTCTAGCTGTGCACTTTGTTTACCGGCTAAGCACAATTGCACTAGCTCATCAATATGTTCTCTTTGTTGGCTCAAAAAGTGATTGGTTTATTGAAAGATGATTCAATTTACGGTTTGTTACAGTTTGTTAGAATTATTATTGAAAATTCTTTATAATGGTAAACTTCATTTTTTAAAAACGAAATAATTCAGTTGGCACAAGAATTGAAATAGATAATAGCAAATGAAAGTGCAAAAAGCCGTATTTCACTGATTTTCATTGTTTTTACGGCAATTATGTATAATTTATAAAAACTAAATTCTGTTGGTTTAATGACAGAATGACCGATATATGAGTATGGGAGATTCTAAATTTTCAAATTTTGACAATATGTCTTTACAAGGAATTGATCAAGATTCTGAGCTTATACCACTATTGACCCCGGAAGATGAGGAGCAAATGAATAGTGAGATACTGCCAGAAACATTACCGATTTTACCTTTAAGAAACACCGTGCTTTTTCCTGGTGTAGTAATTCCTATTACTGCTGGCAGGGATAAAAGTATACAATTGATAAAAGACGCCAATAATGGATCTAAGGTCATAGGTGTGGTTTCCCAGAAAGATGAGGAAACGGAAAACCCAGATGTTCAAGATATCAATACCTTGGGTACGGTAGCAAGAATATTACGCGTACTACAGATGCCAGATGGTAATACTACCGTAATCATACAAGGTAAAAAGCGTTTTGAGATTGCTGAGGTTTTGACCAAAAAGCCATATTTTACGGCAACGGTTAGAGAGACCGAAGAAGTAAGACCAGAAAAGAACGACAAAGAATTTTTGGCCATAATTGAATCTATCAAAGAATTGGCTTTAAAAATCATAAGGGATAATCCTAATATACCAAGTGAAGCATCTTTCGCCATAAAAAATATTCAGAGCAATTCGTTCTTGATAAATTTTGTATCGTCTAATTTAAACCTAGATGTTAAGGCAAAGCAAGAGCTATTGGAAATTGGTAGTTTGCAAGAAAGAGCATTGGCAACATTGAAATATATGAATGTTGAAATGCAAAAGCTTGAACTTAAGAATGATATACAGTCTAAGGTCAGGAATGACTTGGACCAACAACAGAGAGAGTATTTCTTGCACCAGCAGATGAAGACCATTCAAGAAGAATTAGGTGGGGTTTCTTATGATGAGGAGCTTGAGGAAATGAAGGAGAAGTCCAAGAAAAAGAAGTGGGGCAAGAAAGAAAAAGAGCATTTTGAGAAGGAATTATCCAAAATGAAGCGGATGAATCCGCAGGTGGCAGAATATTCTATTCAAAGAAATTATTTGGACCTGTTATTGGATTTGCCATGGAAAGAATATTCTAAGGATAAGTTCGATTTAAAAAGAGCGGAAAGAATTCTTGATAGAGACCACTATGGCTTAGAAGATGTAAAGAAAAGGATCATTGAATACTTAGCGGTTCTGAAGCTGCGCAACGATATGAAATCACCTATACTTTGTCTATATGGTCCACCGGGAGTGGGTAAAACATCATTGGGCAAATCTATTGCAGAGGCATTAGGAAGAGAGTATGTAAGAATGTCATTGGGCGGATTAAGAGATGAAGCTGAAATTAGAGGTCACCGTAAAACCTATATTGGTGCAATGCCTGGTAGAATTATTCAAAGTCTTAAAAAGGCAGGTACATCAAACCCTGTTTTTATACTGGATGAGATAGATAAGTTATCCAATAGTAACCAAGGAGATCCTTCTTCGGCAATGCTAGAGGTGTTAGACCCGGAGCAGAACAGTGACTTCCATGATAACTTCTTGGAGTTGGGTTATGATCTATCTAAAGTAATGTTCGTTGCTACGGCAAATAATCTAGGTAGTATTCAGCCGGCATTAAGAGACCGTATGGAAATCATTAATGTAACCGGTTATACCATTGAAGAAAAAGTAGAGATCGCTAAGAAGCATTTACTGCCAAAGCAATTGACCGAGCATGGCCTAGATGCTAGCCACTTAAAAATTGGTAAGCCGCAATTAGAAAAGATTGTTGAAGGGTACACTCGTGAATCTGGAGTACGCTCTTTGGAAAAGCAAATTGCCAAAATGGTACGTTATGCAGCTAAATCTATTGCTACGGAAGAAGAATATGATGTTAAGGTCAGCAATGAAGATATAATTGAAGTATTGGGAGCACCAAAAATGGAGCGTAACAAATATGAAAATAATGAAGTTGCTGGCGTAGTTACAGGTTTGGCCTGGACTAGTGTAGGAGGTGATATCTTATTCATAGAGTCTATTCTTTCTAAAGGTAAAGGGTCCATGAGTATAACCGGTAACCTTGGTAAAGTCATGAAGGAGTCTGCCACCATTGCAATGGAATACATAAAATCTAATGCAGAACGTTTTGGTATTGATCCTTCTATTTTTGAAAAATATAATGTACATATACACGTGCCAGAAGGTGCTACGCCAAAAGATGGTCCAAGTGCAGGTATTACTATGTTAACTTCTTTGGTGTCATTGTTTACACAAAAGCGAATTAAAAAGAGTTTGGCAATGACCGGAGAAATTACGCTACGTGGTAAGGTGTTACCGGTTGGCGGAATTAAAGAGAAGATTCTTGCGGCCAAGAGAGCAAAGATCAAAGAGATAATTCTTTGTGCGGATAATGAGCGTGATATCAAGGAGATTAAAGAATCTTATTTAAAAGGGCTTACCTTTCACTATGTAAAAGAAATGTCTGAAGTAATAGATATTGCCATTACCGATGTTAATGTAAAAAACGCAAAGGAACTATAATCTTGCTTTTCTTTATATTTTTGGAACAATGAAAAAAATTACCATTGCAATTGACGGATTCTCCTCTACGGGAAAAAGTACCTTGGCAAAGCAACTAGCTAAAAAGCTGGAATATGTTTATGTAGATACAGGTGCCATGTACCGTGCAGTCACTTTGTTCGCTATGAAGTCAGGATTTGTAAATGCTGGTAAGATAGATGAAGATGCATTGGTAAAGTCATTAGGCAACATTGAGCTGAATTTTATTTTTAATTCGGATTTAGGTTTTGCGGAAATGTACTTGAATGGTGAAAATGTAGAGAAAGAGATTAGAACCATGCCGGTTTCTAAGAATGTAAGTCAAGTCTCTATAATAAAAGCTGTACGGGAAAAATTAGTTGCAATGCAGCAAACAATGGGTGATGGTAAAGGAATAGTGATGGACGGCAGGGATATTGGTACTGTAGTATTCCCAAATGCAGAACTTAAAATTTTCATGACAGCTTCACCAGAAAAAAGAGCGGTAAGAAGATATAAAGAATTACTGGATAGGGGTGAGGATGTGGATTATGAAGATATTCTTGAAAATGTTCAAAAACGAGATTATATAGACAGTAACCGGGCAATTTCACCTTTAAAAAAAGCAGAAGATGCCATTGAGTTTGATAATAGTGATTTAGGGCTAGAGGATCAGTTTCATAGAATTTATGAGCATTCGCTTCGGGTTATAGAGAAGCAAGCATAAAAAAAGAGGTTAGCATTGCTAACCTCTTTTCATTTTATATTCTATTGAATATTATTTGTTCGGTATAACCAACACTTGGTCTGGGTGAATTACATCCGGATTCTTTAAGATGCCGGTGTTCGCTTCAAAAATTGCCTTGTATTTCATAGGGTCACCATAATAGTGCTTAGCTATTTTACTAAGAGACTCACCACCTTTAACTACGTGTCTGTGATAAACGGAATCATCTTCAACCGTAATGTTGGCTTTGATATCAGAAGGGCTTTCGCCGCCTAGTTGTTTAATCTTATCCCACATTAGGTCTTTTTCATAAGGTGTTTTTGCTTGTCCTTTAACTTTAAGAACATCACCTTCAACAGTTACATTACCGTCTTTTATACCTAATTGCTCACCAAGATCTAAAACACCTTGATATTTTGCCTTAACACTCATAATTTTACTTTTTTTAATGGTTATTATAATACTTCTAAGATAAGCATATTTAGGATATTTTACTCCAAAATCATGCCATAATTCATAATTGAACGTGTAATAAGTCGTTCTGTTGTCTAATTTAAATAAAATGATTATTTTTGCACACCTTTTTTGCAAGGAAGTCAAGAAAAAAAGGGATTAGATAAACAAATAAATATAACTACTTTCATAGTTGTTGCCTAAGTCTTGATAAGGTTATGGAATACAAATTATTAATCAGCAAATGGCTGAAGAAAAAACAAACGCTGAGGTAGAAGCTACTACTGAAGCAACACAACAAGCTGTTGAAACTCCACAGCAAGATCCAAAAGAATTCTTAGAAAACTTTAACTGGGAAAAATACGAGCAAGGAATTGAGCGTGTAGATGATTCTAAATTAAAGGAATTTGAAGAATTAGTTGCCGAAAACTTTGTAGATACTGCCGATGAGGAAGTAGTAGAAGGTAAGGTTGTTTATATTACGGATAGAGAAGCTATCATTGATATTAACGCAAAATCTGAAGGTGTAATTTCGTTGAACGAATTCCGTTACAACCCAGGTTTAAAAGTTGGTGACAAAGTAGAGGTATTGATCGATATTCGTGAGGATAAAAGTGGTCAATTGGTATTGTCTCACAGAAAGGCGAGAACTATTATGGCTTGGGACCGTGTAAATGCGGCTCATGACAAAGAAGAAATCGTTAGTGGTTTTGTGAAGTGCAGAACTAAAGGTGGTATGATCGTTGACGTATTTGGTATTGAAGCTTTCTTACCAGGTTCTCAAATTGATGTTAAGCCTATTCGTGATTATGATCAGTATGTTAACAAAACAATGGAATTCAAGGTTGTAAAAATAAACCACGAATTTAAGAACGTTGTTGTTTCTCATAAAGCGCTTATTGAAGCTGATATTGAAGAGCAGAAGAAAGAAATCATTAGCCAATTAGAAAAAGGACAAGTATTAGAAGGTGTTGTTAAAAACATTACTTCTTACGGTGTGTTTATTGATCTAGGTGGTGTTGATGGTTTAGTTCACATTACTGACCTTTCTTGGAGCAGAATCAACCACCCGAACGAGGTTGTTGAGCTTGACCAGAAATTAAATGTTGTAATTCTTGATTTTGATGAAAACAAATCTAGAATTCAATTAGGTCTTAAGCAATTGGAGAAGCATCCTTGGGAAGCTTTATCCGATGAAATTAAGATTGGTGATAAAGTAAAAGGAAAAGTTGTTGTTATAGCTGATTACGGCGCATTCATTGAAGTTGTTGAAGGTGTTGAAGGTCTTATCCACGTTTCTGAAATGTCTTGGTCTACGCACTTGCGTTCTGCACAGGATTTCGTAAAAGTTGGTGATGAGGTTGAAGCGGTTGTATTGACATTGGATCGTGAAGATCGTAAAATGTCTCTTGGTATCAAGCAATTGACTCCAGATCCTTGGACTGATATTACTACGAAATACCCTGTAGGTTCTAAGCATAAAGGTATTGTAAGAAACTTTACAAACTTTGGTGTTTTTGTGGAGCTAGAAGAAGGTATTGACGGTTTAATTTACATCTCTGATCTTTCTTGGACTAAGAAAATCAAGCATCCATCTGAGTTTACTAACGTAGGTGATACTTTAGAAGTTGAAGTATTGGAATTAGATGTTGATGGTCGTAAGTTGAGCTTAGGTCATAAGCAAACTACTGAAAACCCATGGGATAAATATGAAACTGAATTCGCATTGGGTACAGTTCATACAGCAACCATTTCTGATGTAGTTGATAAAGGAGCAACAATTGAATTTAACGATGATATTACAGCATTTATTCCTCAACGTCATTTAGAAAAAGAAGATGGTAAAAAACTAGGTAAAGGCGATGAAGCTGAATTCAAAATTATTGAATTCAATAAAGACTTCAAACGTGTTGTAGCTAGTCATACTGCTATTTTCCGTGAAGAAGAGCAACGTAATGTTAAGGCGGCTGTTAAAAGACAAGCGGCTAGTGCAGATGAGGCTAAGCCAACTTTAGGTGATGCTAACGATGCGTTACAAGCGTTGAAAGACAAAATGGAAGCTGATTCTAAGAAGAAGTAATTTCATTAGCATA
>JAHDDL010000062.1 GCA_020629415.1 Maribacter sp.
CTCCTAACTCCTAACTCGGTTATTCATCCCACCACACAGGTACATTAATACTATTGCCATCCGTGTTATTTGAAGCTTGGGTAAAATTGGCATTATTTAATGCTTCTTCTTCAGATGGATAAGGCATACGGGTAGGTATCAAATTATTGTTTAAACTAGCCGATATTGTTTTCAATTGCGGAAAACCCGTTCTTCTATACTCTATCCAACCTTCATAACCGTTTATTGAATTTGCAATCCATTTTTGAGTAATGATGTTCTCTATAGTATTGCCGTTATCAAACGGGGCATCTTCTGTTAGGTAATTTTCAGGTAGTTCTACCTGCCAATAGGCAAATGCCTGTGTTACGCCGGTATTGTATAAAGTTTGGGTATCTGCAGAAATGAATCCTCTTTCAGCAGCTTCGGCCAACAAAAAGTGGGTTTCCATACTGGTCATAAAATTCGCATCCAATAAACCGGTGTTTTCCCTAAAAATGGTACCTAATAATGAGTAATCTGCCAATGATACCCCAACTGATGCGTCTATACCGTTCAAAAGCCCATTGTATTCACCATCTGCACTGTTGGCAAAAGGTTGGTACAGACGACCAATACGAGGATCGTTCAAGTTGGTCAAAATTTCATCCATAGTTTCAGAAAGTACATAGTTGTTAAAGTCCCCAACCCTAAGTTGCGCAAGTCTAAAACTATTAGGTTCACCATCGGTAAAGTTGAAAATGGCATTTTCTTCATTATCATCAATGAAATTACCTTCGCTTACTATGGTCTGTAATTGCGAGGCAACATCTATTTTATTAGAAACCCTCATCAAGTATTTTATCTTCAATGAATTTGCAAAACGAATCCATCCATCTAAATCACCATTAAAGAGAATATCTCCCTCTAAAGCTATGGTACCTGAATAATTCTGAATGGCTAAAATTCCTTTGTCAAGATTGTCAAAAACACCACCTTCATCCATGTAAATTGATTCCTGAGTGTCATAGGACGGAGTAACCGTTTCTGTATCTCCTTGAAATGCTTCTGAATAGGGAGCATCACCAAATAAATCTGTTAACCCGGCCGCCATGTATGCCTTCATAATTCTTGCCGGACCTTCATAAACGGCATATGCAGCATTCTCTTGGGACAATTTTAATATGATTTCATTATCCCTTAAGTTTTGATAGAATATAGGCCACGGATTACCACCTAATTGGGGCGACTTTAAATCATGCCTGTCAAATAAGTTAAAGTCTAGAGCGGTACTATATTGTCCTAATAGGTTACCGGCAGTAAAACCTTCATAAGAAATTTGTTCCCCATAGTCATAAATTACCTGTCTTAACAAAAGACTAGGTTGTACGGTTACGGGATCGTTGGTGTTCGTATTAATTTCCTCAAAATCTTTTGTGCAGCCAATGACCAACAATAAGATTAAAATGCTATATATATGTTTCATCTTTTCTTTCTTAAAAATTAAATCCGGCTTTAAAACCTATACTTCTTGTTGTGGCATAAGACATATCTTCAACACCACTAATAAATCCTTGTCCCTGTACTGCTAATTGCTCTGGGTCAAAATGCGGATTCTCTGTTATAGCAAATAAGTTCTTTCCTATTAATGATAAACTCAACGTAGCATCTTGGTTAAACAGGCTAAGATTGTTAAACGTGTAACCAATAGAAAGTTGGCGTAGCTTTAAAAATGATGCATCATAGGTGTTGTTTTCCTCATGATTTCTATCATAAAATTGACGATAGTAACTTTCTGCGGAAACCGCTACAGTATTTGCTTCATAAACCGGATTGTCATCGGTACCTGTATTTACTATACCCTCTGGTACAATACCTGTTTCTGGTCTAAAGGCCGTTTCTGCCAACTGACCACCAACATTTCCTAATGCCCTTGTTCTAGAAACTATGATTCCACCTTGTCGCCAATCTAATAGAAAGCCCATATTCCAATTTTTATAATTGAATTGGTTGTTGAAACCCAGCATAAAATCGGGATTATAATTACCCAATTTTTGTAATTCATTGTCTGGTATATATCTACCCTCATCGGTTAAAATGAAATCTCCATTTTCATTTTTTAAGTATCCGGTTCCATATAGATCTCCTACGCGACCACCTTCTTCTGCCTGTAAAAATACCGTTTGGTTTTGACTGTCGTAGATTCTAGAGTACGCCAAAGTTAATCGCCCTTCATCTTGCGGTAAACTTTCTACGGTTGACCTATTGGTACTAAAATTTAAGGTGCTGTTCCATTTAAAATTTTGACTTATTATAGGGGAAACACCTACTATGACCTCAAGTCCTTTAGAGCGAACTTCACCTCCATTGACCACTTGTTGTGTATATCCTGAAGAAATGCCTATAGGTAATGAGATAATTTGATCCTTCGTCAATGCATTGTAATAGGAAACATCAAAGCGAAGTTGATCATTGAAAAAGCGTAGATCAGCACCCACTTCAAATGAGGATGTCAATTCAGGAACAAGATCGGCATTTGCAATAGTGTTTGAATTGCTGAATGTGGGTTGCCCATTAAATGGCGTTTGTGCTACAAATGCACCTGTAGTTTGGTATGGGTCTGTGTCATTACCAACCTGTGCCCAACTTGCTCGTAACTTTGCAAACGAAATTACCTCAGGTAAATTGACCACCTTGGATACTATAAAACTACTGGATACCGATGGATAAAAGAAAGAGGTATTATCTACTGAAAAAGGGGTAGCCAAAGCGCTAGACCAATCGTTTCTTCCGGTGACATCCAAAAATAGAAAATCCTTATATCCAATTTTTGCTAAGCCATAGAAGCTGTTGATTCTCTTGTTTGATTCAAATTCGAAAACTTCAATAGGTGATGCTGCGTTAGATAACCTAAAAATACCCGGTTGTGCCAAACTTGTAGTTTGCGATTGTGAGGTAAATGCTTTTTGGTCTAATCGGTTTCCACCTAAAGAGACATCTATATTAAAATCATTGAACTGATTGGTATAATTTAATAAAAAATCAGTGTTTACTTCCCTATAGAATACATCGTGCTCCGCATAACCACCATTTGCAAAACGATTAGAACTATAGGCTCTTCGCAATTGGCGTAGTTCACTGGAATAGTCCATCCCTGTTCTAACTGTTGCCGTTAAATGATCTGTGATATCATAGCTAGCGGAAATATTTCCGAATACCCTATCTCTATTGAACGAGTTTCTGTTTTCATTAAGAATGAAATATGGATTATCAAAAAAGGTATAGTTGTACGAGTATTGTTGTATACCCTCTAAACCTGGTTGCCAGTAATTTTTTAGATTCTCTATATTCAGCGAGCGTGGTCCCCAAGCAACCAAAGAATAGTTTGCGTTTTCCGACCCATAACCGTTAGACGGTCTGTTTTCAGAATTAGAATTGATATAACTTAAAGATGAATTGATGCGTAATTTATCTATTGGCTGAAAATTGAGTCGTGCACTCACTGTTTGCCGGTCTAAATCAACACCCGGTATAATAGATTCGCTTCGTAAATCTGTAAATGAAAGTCGGTAATTACCGGTATCAAATCCGTTGGAAATAGCAATATTATTAATTAACGTAGTACCGGTTTCATAGAAGTTCTTTAGGTTGTCCGGTTGTGATCTAAATTCTGTAGGGGTGATAGGTATACCACTATAAAGAGCGGTGTCTCCACCTCTTACAACGGTACCGTCTGGCAAGGTAACCGGACTATCATATTGCGGAATAAGATTACCAATATCTAAACGTGGTCCCCAACTGTACGTAATAAGGTCATTGGTTCCACCACCTAATCCGTCTACAAAGGCGAACGCTCCTGAATTTCCTTGTCCGTATTCATTCTGGAAATCGGGCAATTGAAAAGCTGAATCCACAAAAAAGCTGGTGTTGTAACTAATGCCCAATCCTTTTGAATTATTGCCGCTTTTTGTTTCAATAATAATCACTCCGTTAGAAGCTCTAGTACCATATAATGCCGCAGCACTTGGTCCTTTTAAAACCGATACCTCTGCAATATCATCTGGGTTTACCTCCATGGCTCCGTTTCCAAAATCGATTTCTTGAAATCCGGCTGCCGCTTCATTGGTGAAATTAAAGACCGAATTATTGTTTATAGGAACGCCATCTACAATAAATAAGGGATTATTGTTAGAGAAAGAAGCTTCTCCACGAATGGTAATTTTAGAGGAGGACCCTACACCTGTAGCACCTTGGTTGATGGTTACACCTGCCAATTTACCCGAAAGGTTGTCAAGAAAATTGACCGATTTTACCTCGGTAACTCCTATGGCATCCAAGCTTTGAACTACATAACCTAATTCTTTGGTTTCTCGTTTTAGACCTAAAGCCGTTAATACCACTTCATCTAAGACCTCGGAAGAGTCGCCTAGGACTATATCAATTGTTCGTCTGTTGTTTATGGTAATTATTTTGGTTTCATACCCTAAAACGGAAAATTCAAGAGCACCGGAAAGTTCGGGTACATCAATGGTATATATGCCGTTTTCGTTAGTGGTAGTGCCGTTTAGCGTGCCAGACAAAACAATGTTGACATAAGGTATGGTATTTCCGTCGGTATCTTTTACGGTACCGGTAATTGTTTCTTGAGCATTGACCATAGTACATATAAACAAGGTCAACACTAGTAATAAGTGTTTCATATATAGTTTTTCGACTGGTTTTTCATTTATCCAACCATTGGATAAAGGGGGATCTAGATAAATGAAACCAAAGGCGAGCCCTTATTGTATAGAAAACTGTTTGGAAATAGACGAAAGAAGTGCTGGTTAGTGTAGTATAGACTTCTGTTTATTCGTAATATTGCTATGATCACCAATAGCAGGGTAGTTGGTAGGTCTTTTGAGAATGATAAAATAGCCTTTAAATCTTTTTCAGTATCCAGGTCCTGTAAAACGGGCAATTTTACCAATGCCGTTGATTCTTCTTGTAGCCACATGGTAATTTTGTGGTACAAGCCAAAGCGTTGCCAAGGTAGATCTTGAAATTCTCCTACCTCAAAATTCGATTTTTGTAAACCTAAAAGGTAAAAACCTCCATCAATAGATGGTCCAATAACGGACTTGCCCTTTGCCAATTGCTTGGCAGTATGTTTAAGTTGTTGAGTCTTTAAGTGCGGAGTATCGTTCCCTATGGTAATAACACTTGTAAAACCTTTTTCAAAAACGGAAGCTATTGCATTCGTGAAACGTTCACCAAAACTGTTGCCAATTTGATTTTCATCGGAAAAATGAAAAACGGGCAAACCTGTATTTTTTGCTTTACGAAGTGTGGCCGTGGTAAGAATGTTAAACAACTGTTCACCTTTGGCAATACCCTTATTAGCTAAATCTTCCTTAGCGGAATTAGCAAATACCAATATAGCAGTAGCACCTTGTGAATTCAATTTAATTTTCTTTCTCGTTGTTAAACTTACGTAAAAATAGGGCAAAGGTTTTTTAACTATACATAAATTGTATCATTAAAATATAAGATTCGCCTTACTTTAAGTCAAAATGTCAGTTTTAGACCAAGCAGTTTGTTTCTCTAAAACATTTTAGGGTTTACAAATTGCAAAAGCCTATAAACAAGCTATAATATCAGTTGATGAGCATAATTTTTATGCTTCAAGTACTATAATTTTAAGGTTACAGACCACTTAGTCTAAAAAATCCCTTAAAATTTCAAAAACTTTTAAATTTTTTTTAGCAATGACATGGCTATACATGGCATAGCTATTGACACTAGGCAGTTAGAAGAATATTAAAATTTATATACATATGAAATCAAACACAAATTCTAGAGGAGCTTGGAAGGTTTACTTCTTCTCAGCTATTATTGCCCTTGTCGTAAGTTACGGGGTAATTCATTTCAACAAAAAAGATGTAAAAGAGTCTAGCGGTGTAACCGTGGTAGAATCTATACCCGGGGCACAGGCATTATATACCAAAGACAACGATGGTAATATTAAACCATTGGATTTTACAGAAACTTCAGAGAAAGTTTTAGATGCCGTTGTTCATATTAAATCTACACAAACGGGATCATCATATCAAAATCAAGGTGCTCGTGAACTGCCTGATCCGTTCAAAGAGTTTTTTGGTGATATGTTCAAGGGGCAGTCTCCACAAGGATCCTCATCTAGACCTAGAGTAGGTACGGGATCTGGCGTGATCATCAATGATCAAGGATATATTGTTACCAATAACCATGTCATTGACAATGCGGATGAAGTTGAGGTAACCCTGTATAATAATCAATCGTACAAGGCTACGGTAATTGGTACGGATCCTACTACAGATTTGGCGCTATTACAGATCAAAGCAGATAATTTAAAAACCATGTCTTTGGTAAATTCCGATGATGTTGAAGTAGGTGAGTGGGTACTGGCCGTTGGTAATCCTTTAGGTTTGAACTCTACGGTTACTGCAGGTATCGTTAGTGCCAAAGCAAGAAGTATACATATAAATACCGATAAGTTTGCGGTAGAGAGTTTTATTCAGACAGATGCCGCCATCAACCCAGGTAATAGTGGGGGTGCATTAGTAAATTTAGACGGAAACCTAGTAGGGATCAATACGGCCATTGCAAGTACTACGGGTACGTATACAGGGTACGGATTTGCAGTGCCTAGTAATATTGTTACCAAGGTAGTAGAAGACCTATTGAAATTCGGTAATGTACAACGTGGTATGTTGGGGGTAACCATTAGAACTATGGATAGCAACTTGGCAAAAGAAAAAGATGTTGATTTTACCAAAGGTGTTTGGGTAGAGCAAGTTGGTGAGGATAGTGGTGCAGATTTAGCAGGAATGGAATCTGGTGATATTATCGTTAGCGTTAACGGAAAGGAAACGGCAACATCACCTAGACTTCAAGAAATTATTGCCGGTAAAAGACCAGGTGATAAGGTAACTATCGTGGTAAATAGAAACGGAAAGGAAAAAGAGTTTGAGGTTGAGCTACATAACTCTCAAGGTGGGACCAATTTTATCAAAAAAGAAAAGAAAGAGGTATTTAACCTTTTAGGAGCGGATTTTGAGAATGTGGATAAGGAAATCGCTAAAAAACTGAAAATAGATGGCGGTGTTAAGGTTTCTAAACTTTACCCTGGTAAAATTAAGAAGGAAACACAAATGCGAGAAGGGTTTATCATAACACATATAGATGGTAAACGTATCAATGATATTGAAGATGTAGCCGCTGTTTTGGAAAACAAAAAAGGCGGGGTAATGTTAGAGGGCGTTTATGAAGACGGAAGTAAATATTATTATGCCTTCGGATTGGATTCTTAGTCCGTATTTATGATTAATTTTATGCCAAGCGAATAATAGTATTCGCTTGGCATTTTTTTTGAAATTAATTTTAGATAGATGCAAATAGGTTCTAAGTCCATAGGTTTGGTACTTTCGGGCGGAGGTATTAGAGGCATGGCGCATATAGGTGTGATCAAGGCAATGCAAGAATTCGGTCTTGAGGCTAATGTGGTTTCGGGTAGTAGTATAGGTGCCTTGGTAGGTGCTTTGTATGCTGCGGATAAGCCCGTAGAAGATATGCTTCGGTTTTTTAAGGAAACGCCACTCTTTAAGTATAATTACTTTGCGGTTGCCAAACCCGGTTTGCTCAATAGTGAAAGTTATATTACTTCTTTTAAACAGTATTTTCCAGAGGATAGTTTTGCCGCCTTAAATAGGGAACTACATGTTGTGGCAACCAATTTGCAGAAAGGTGAAGAGCTGTTTATTCATGAAGGCGAGCTTATAAAACCCTTATTGGCCTCCGCTGCATTACCACCTGTTTTCAGTCCGGTGGAATATAATGGAGAATTATATGCAGATGGTGGGATCATGAACAACTTTCCTTCTGAACCGGTTTTGCCCAAGGTAGATTTTGTTATTGGAAGTAATGTATCTGTCGTATCTCAATTGGAGAAAAAGCACTTAAACAACTCATTTCAATTAACGGGCAGGGTTACCGGATTGATGATCTATGCCATTAACCGACAAAAGATCAATAATTGTCATTTGGTGCTTGAATCTAAAGAATTGGAACATATTGGCTTGTTAGATAGAAGGGGTATAGAAAAAGCCTACGCCATTGGCTATGAAGCTGCTGTTAAAAAGTTCGAGGAGGTATTTACCAAGTAGCTAATTACAACATAGCACTTAAAAGTAAGGTGCCCACGATCCAAAGCACTACGGATATAACCCCGCCGATTACTAAAAAGTGTTTGAATTTATAAATTCCCATACTGTAGATCAGCGCATTTGTTTGATATCCTAAGGGAGTAAAGAAACTGAAATTTGCCGCAAACATTACACAAAGAATAAATGGCTTGGGATCAAGACTTAATCCGCTGGCCAATGAAATCCCAATAGGTGCCATTATAATTGCCGTAGCATTGTTTGATACTACACTACTTAGTATCATGGTCGTTAAAAACAATAATCCTATAATGAATATAGGTTGCTCACCGGACATTAATGCCAACAGTTCTTCCGTGATCCATGTATCTGCCTTGGCATTGCTCATTGCTATACCTAGTGGTATCATACCTGCCAATAAGAAAATAATTTGCCAATTGATTTTCTCATAAATACGATTTAACTCTACGCACTTAAAAAGGAGCATAGCTAAGGTTCCAGTAATTACACTTGTCATTACTTCAAAAACTCCGGTAGCTGCCATGGCAATGGTGGCAATTAATATAAGGATGGATAAGTTTCTTTTAAACGGCGTGGCAGGTGCACGACCTTCATATTGGTTTAATACCGCTAGATTATTGCTGTTTTCAAAATTAGATACGTACTCGGGCTTGGTTTGTATCAATAATCGATCTCCTACATGAAGCTTTGTAAACTCATGATTGCTTTGATGTAGTCGGTTCTGAAGAATACGTAGCTTCTTTCGCTTGTTTACCGCTAAAGGGATTGCCCTTGGTATCAACATGGTTTTTAATTCAGATAAGTTTCTGCCTAAAAATTTAGAACCGGGTAACAGCAATAATTCTAACAAAAGGCTTTCATCATCTTCCTCATTATTTCCATCATTCTTTACTTGGGCATCACTAACTTTTTTGATTTGGGCATTTTTAGTGGATGTAAAATGGTCTTTGTCTTCCGAATCCACTTCAAAATAACCTTCGGCACGCATTTTTTGAAGGTTTTCCAAGCTACAGTGCAGAAGAATTATATCATTAGGTTGAATTAACAAATCATGATTCAATAAGTTTTGGTCAAAGCCTTTTCGTGTTAGTCGCAAAACGGTAATGTCAACTTCTTTGAACATGAAACTTTCACCTATTGGTTTATTTACCAAAGGAGAATCACTTTCTACCGTCACCGTCAAGAGGTATCGATCAAGGTCATAATTATCTGAAAGTTTACCAGTGTCTTTTGGCAAAAACCGATAAAAAAGGGCAATAATCCCCACTGAAATTCCTAAAAAAACAATGCCGGTCAATGTAAATTCAAAGAAACCCAATTTTTCACCGGTATACCTTGCGGCTATATTACTTACCAAAAGGTTGGTAGATGTGCCCATTAGGGTACAACTGCCCCCTAAAATACTTGCAAAAGATATAGGCAATAACAATTTGCCTGGGGGTAATTGATATTTTTCGCGCAGTTCTGCAACAATTTTAATAAACACAATGACCACGGCAGTAGAGCTTACAAAAGCAGAAATACTTCCCGCAATCAGCATTATAGCGACCATGGCCAGGACAACCGGCCAGTTCTTTAGCACCTTTAAGCCTTTTGCGAGATAAGATATGGCTCCATTTTCTTCAAGTCCGATCGCTAAGATCATTAGACATAGAATGGTGATTACGGCTTTGTTAGAAAATCCGCTGACGGCTTCTTCGGGTGAAACCAAGCCGGTCAATAGTAATGCGGCAATAATGCAGAAAGCGATTTTATCCATCGGAAAAACCTCAAAAGCAAATAAAATTATAACTACCGCAATGATGATAAAAACACCAATGATTTCTATAGACATACCTTTATCGAATTGAAAATACCATTAAAGGTATTTCAACCCCTTAAAAACAATAACGCAATCCAATTTAATTTTGCCTTTGAAAAGGTAGGCCAGGAAATAAAAAAACGCCATTACTATGTTATAATAATGGCGTTTTATAATTATACTAATATAGTTTTATACATCATCAAAATCTACCTTTATGGTAGGTGTGGTGGCATGCGCTTGACAGGTTAAAATAAATCCGTCTGCAATTTCCTTATCAGTCAAAATTTGGTTCATGACCATTTCAGCACTTCCTTCGGTTACTTTGGCTATACAGCTGCTACATACCCCACCTTGGCAAGAATATGGTGCATCAATGTTTTCTTTAAGAACGGCATCAAGAATTATGGTTTTTTTGTCCATTGTAAACTGAAATTCTTCATCATCAACAAGTACGGTAACTGCTGTTTGACCATCGGCCTGTATAGGTAGTTCCTCTTTTATTTCAGTGGGTGTAAAGAGCTCAAAATGGATTTTATCCTTATCTGCTTCATTCTCTATTAAAGTATCTTGTACCAAACGGATCATCTCCTCTGGTCCACATAAATAGTATCCATCAAAATCAACATCCTTATGCTTGTTCAATAGTGCATAATTTACGGTTGAGGTATCTATTCTACCAAATAAAGCCTTGTCTTCACGAGTTTGACTATTAGTGAAGTATACAAAAAACCGATTGGCATATTCTAGTTCAAGTTTTACCAAATCTGTATAGAACATAGTCTCTTCGTAAGATTTGTTTCCGTA
>JAHDDL010000002.1 GCA_020629415.1 Maribacter sp.
ACTTGCACCAATGGCCAGATCATAGATTTCAGACATTTTACGGCATCTATATTCGGGGCATGTTTACCTCCGCCAATGAAAATAAAATCTTGTCGCTGTTCAAATGTTTTCCAACTGGTGTCATTATCAATTTCATTGATCATAAAAGGGAGTAACAACAATAGACTTTTATCTATTTTTAGAACTTCGGTCAGTAGTTCCATTTCATAGCTGGAAATGATCAGGGACAGATCACAGCGATATATACTGGCAATTTCCCGTTTGGTCTTGTCATCAGCTAACCAAGCATCTGTAGTAAATGGAATTTCTTTTTTAAAACACTGCTCCCTCACATGGCGCAGCGAATGCAGATCTTCCGTATCTAACACACGCACTGCATTGGGACAGTTTTCCGCCACGCGCCACCCAAATTGCTCTTCGGTCAAAAAACGATCGAACAGCACCACATCAGGATTTAACTCTTTTACAAAAACATCAAAAGAACTATCGTTCATTTTAATTTCTGCCGTTTGGTAACCCAAAGCATTCAAATCTTCTGAATATTCAGATGTTGAAGCCGCAGAAGCAATCGTAATCCGGTACCCTTGGTTTTTAAAAACCTGTAACAGTTGCATCATACGAACACCGGCCGCAGTAGAAGCAGGTTCTGGCCATACCAATGCGATTACAAGAAGGGTTTTGGGATGTTTTTTTAAGTACATTAAGTACAAAGTACGGGAAATGGTTGTTGGTCGGCAAGTTTATTACGTCATTGCAAGGAGCTTTTCGCAACGTGGCAATCTGTTCGTGGAATATTTGGAAGTAGTTTACAGTATTCAGTATCAGTGTACAGTCTCAGTTTCATTTTCTAATGTTTTAGTTTACTAAGTATTAAGTATAAAGTATTAAGTACGAAGTATTAAGTAGTTTGATTTACAATTTGTTAAGTAAGAATTGAGAAAATAGAAAATAGAAATTAGAGTATAGATTTTTTGTTTAATGAAATTTAGCAAAGCTAAATTTCCAACAACCAACAACTACTCCCATTCAATACCTAGTTCATCTAGCACTACTACACCATAATCGGTTTGGTCGAAAATAAATGAGATTTTTTGTAAACGATCGGACTTAAATTCCGGATTCTTACTTGTAAATACCTCCATAGGAAAATGATAGGTTTGCAACTGCACCTCCCAATCATCACCGATCATATCTTTATCTAAAAATTTAAACTTGGTAAATCTAGTTTTCAACGGCTTGGTAATACCATTTATATCGCTCACTTTTAAGGCACTGGTCTGTCCAAATTCATCTGTAAGCTTAATGGTGAAATCTAATTGAGGAACTTCTCTTGGCTCGTCATTCTTTTTCGCTTCCTTCTGTTCTTCGGTTAAATTAACATCTAACCACTCATGGTCACCTGCCCCAAGGGTAAATTGTAAACTGGCGTTTGCTGAAATGGGTAGCGAGTCTTGCTTGGATAGCTTAATGTCATAAACAGCTTTATCCGTAGACAAATGTGAATTCTCATAATCCCATCCAAGTATAACGGCATTGTTCTCTTGGCTACCTTTATCACGCGTAGGCAAGTTCTGCTCTTTCCAAAGCGCCATGTTCGTAGTTGATATCTGCGTACTATCTTTTGCCGTAGTTATATCTATATCTTCTTCAAAATCAGCAATGGTATGAAAATTAGAAGCTTCAAAAGAAGTAAGGTAATGCTCTACAGGCAACCACTTTTTGGCGCTAGCGACGTTCCTAAAAATAGAACGGTATTCTTGATTGTTTTTTAAAGAAGCCTCTGCAAACGCGCTGATAAATACTTTGGTAGCTTCTTGCTGTTCTTCTTCTTTTAATAAAGGTTGTAAATTCAATAACCATTTAGAAGGAGCTCCAAAATCCGAATTTCCCCAAGTAGAATTGAACTGCCCATGATTGGCATGGTGAATATATACGCCGGCCTTAAACCTGGAAATAGAATCTGTATACTGCAAACGGCGGTAGGGCCTCATACCCCAAAAGCTCACTTCATCCGCATCATAAGAACCTTGTAAGCTCAAAAAATTGATATTTTTCAAAACTATTTTACGATCATACCTATAGTCTGTTGGCGCAAGAGCTACTACCCCTTTGATATTAAAATTAAAATTAAATTTCTCTTTGGCCTGATCAGGAAAATAAGGTAGCGGATTATAGGCTGCCGCAATAGAAACCGCCTCACCACCACGGGAATGCCCAACGAGCATAATATTGTCCATATCCACTTTATTGGAAAGCTCATGCCCTACTTCACCATTCCAGTTTCTCCATTGCTCCAAGTGCTTTAACAACAACCAGGCACGGGCAGGCATTTCTTTTCCCCTAAAATCGCCGGACCAATGACCGTTTAAAAAGTTCTCATCTACAGAAACGGCAATAATTCCCCTACTCGCCAATAAACTCCCCAAATAGCCATAACCATCATCGGAGTAATCTATCATACTATGATTGCCATGTACGATTAAGGTCAAAGGAAAAGGTCCGTCGCCCTCTGGCATATATACCCTTCCATTTAAAGGAAAGTTTTTAGCCCCAAAACCCCAGTACTGTTCGCGCCATTTTTTCTTTTTATCCTTCCAATCGGGAATTAACAGGGAACCATCAACAGTATTTGTTTTAAACTTTACGCCGCTTGAAAATTCCTCTCGTTGTTCATCTGTACCGCTGCCATAGGTAAATGTTTTAACGGTATAAGAACCTTCTGCAGCTGGATTATTGATCGATACTTCTGGAAGTAATGACCGAACTTCTTCGGCAAAAGCAAGAGGTGTTTCCTTTTCGTACGGATCTGTACCATCATTTGACAAAGCATAAAATACATACCCCACAGCAATGAAAGTGATGAAAAGAAAAAGACTTGAAAATGCGTTACGTTTTAGTTGATACCTGTATAAAGCAATGCAAAATACAATACCCAATGCTATGATGGCACTATAGAACAAGGTTGGCCAGCCAAATCCAAAATATTTTAAAATGGTTAGAACAGCAACAGTACTAAGTACGGCCGTTGTAGATTTCAATGGAATTGTACCCAATGCCCTACCAATAAGGTTTAAGAGACCGTAAATCGTCAAATTGATCAACAAACCAATAATGATGGCAATACACATCATTACAAGAGGATGCCAGCCAGTTAAAAAATGATAGCCGGTAATGCCGTAAAAGATAATTGTTAAAACAAGGATAAATAGAAGTAAGTTGTTTTTCATTAGTTGAGCGCATTCTAGTGATTCAAGCACTTGAATTTAACCAACTTCTAGCGATTTAGATAACGCTGTGTCCATTTTTCAAAATAAGACAATAAAGACCTCTTTAGAATATAGAATTGGTAACCATATAAGAGATAATTCTGAATACCCAATGCCCTGTAAAAATCACATTTTGGCGGCGAACATCTTTGAAATCTTAGAACGTAGTTTACGTTCATAATCTTCTTCTAGCCACTCTTTGTAGTTCTTGGTATTGTTCATAATACAATACGAATACTGACGCACACGATATTTGATCTCTTCTTTCAGTTTTTTGGCCAGGATGCGGGCGTCAAAGACGTCTTCAGAATTTTCTACACATATTTTTGCATGCTGCTGAATACTTCTTTCTAGCACCAGTTTAGATTTTTCACCGTTGGCAAAGCTCTTTTTATATTCCGCCTTAATATCAAAATCGATATCAGTAGAATTTGCAAATTCGGCACGAAGATCAGCGGGCATTTCATAAACGAATTCACGTTCTATCTCTTCATCGTTCTTAATATTCTCCAAGTAGAAATCTGGAAAATGGAAAATTTCCTGCCAGTCTATACCAGCGTTCCAAAGTCCAAAACGGGCAACATTGTTACCCATATCTATAACATTGAATTCTTGTTTGTTAGGCAGGTATCTAGAGCCACGACCGATCATTTGAAAATAAAGGGTCAATGAACGTGTAGCACGGTTCAAAATAATGGTCTCCACACTTGGTTCGTCAAAACCTGTAGTCAATATACTCACAGAAGTAAGGATGGCATCGGGCGTTTCTTTAAACCATTTTAGAATCTCTTTTCGCTCCGCAGCATTGTTCTTATTATCTAAGTGGCGAATATTATAGCCGGCTTTTCTAAAAGTCTCACAAACATACCTAGAAGTGTTGATACCATTGTTGAATATAAGCGTTTTGGTACCTTTTGCTATTTCATTATAGGCAGATACAAGCTTGTTCAACATACTATGGTTACCATAAAGTTCATCTGAAGACTTCACCGTATAATCCCCGCTAATCCCCAATTTTAAGGATTGTAGGCTAACATCGTAATTATACATGTTCGCCTTGGCCAGGAACTTTTTCTGAATCAAGGATTCTATAGACTCGCCCACGATCAACTTTTTATAGTTGTCCTTCATGGGCAGCTTAATATTGGAGCTTAAAGGCGTTGCCGTTACCCCAAGTATAACCGAGTTTTCAAAAAACTTGAAAAGTTTACGGAAAGAGTTGTAATGCGCCTCATCAATAATAACGAGACCAATATTATTTATTTCAACCTTCTCTTCCTGTAATCTATTATTCAGTGTTTCTACCATGGCAACGAAACACATGAACTCATCTTGGTCCTGCCACTCTTTTACCTCACTATTTATTATTTTGTTCTTTACCCCAAACCCTTTCAACATTCTAGAGGTTTGTTGACTAAGTTCTATACGATGGGTAAGTACAATGACTTTTTTATTGGTCTTGGCAATATAACGTTTGGCAATCTCAGAAAACACCACGGTCTTACCGCCACCCGTAGGCAGTTGGTACAGTAGGTTAGAATTATCGCCGTTCTCTTCTAAATATTTAAAAATAGAATGTAGATCTTCCTCTTGATAATCGTACAGGGTTTTCTCAGTAGTATCGTTTTGTAGCTTCAAAAGGTTTGTAGGCGTTTATTTATGTTAATAATGCAAAAACCTTATAAAATTATAAGATTTTTATGGGTCTAGGAAATAAAAAACTTGAAAAAACAATTTTAGTATCCCTTGTCAGAATCTACTAAATTCTGCAGTTTTTCTGCGGAACCCAGCCTGTTGTAATTTTCTATAATCTGGGGAATTACAGAATTTGTATCAGAAACACTTGCGTAATGCGGAGTCATGTGAACCTTCCGGTGATTCCAAAACGGATGTGTTGCAGGCAATGGTTCCGTATGATAGACATCTAGACAAGCACCGGATAAATAATCTGAGTCTAACAAGGCGATCAAATCTTCATCTACCAAATGACCGCCACGGGCCAAATTGATAACAAATGCATTTTGGGGAAGTTGCGATAACAGTTCTTTGTTTAAAATACCTTTAGTAGCGGGAGTCAATGGAAGAAGACAGACCAATATATCCGTAGCCCTTAAAAAATCTTGCTGCCCTTGCGGCCCATAAAACGTTTTTACTCCTTCAATTTCCTTTTTGCTCCTACTCCAACCTTGCACATTAAAGTTGTAGGAAACAAGATCACGTGCCGTTAGTGCTCCCAATTCACCAAGACCTAAGATGCCAACGGTAACATCCTTTATTCTTAGATAATCTTTAGGTACCCAAACATTGGCCATCTGATCTAATTTGTAGGAATTCAAGTTTTTAAGATGAGCCAATATGACCGCCAATACATGTTCTGACATATCGCTGGCAAGGTATGGGTCTACAATGCGAGTAATGGGTATATTTTTGGGACGTGTATCATCTTCAAAAATATAATCTACACCGGCACCTGCAGAGGCAATACATTGTAGATTGGGATACTTTGGCAATGAACCCTTGGGGTGTTTCCAGATAACCGCCATGGTAATATCCTCCTTAGGGTGATCTTCTAGAAAACTATATACTTTTATACCGTTATGGGCATTCTGTAAGGCATTCTTCCAAAGGTCTATTCTATCATCTTGTCTAATTACTACAATGGCCATAGGTTAATCTATTATATCCAAGGCCTTTGAGAAATCCTCTTCAAAAAGCCATTTTTGATTTTGTGTTTCCGTATATATCTTTAAGATACGCTCCTTAAATTCAGGAAAGATTCCCTGAACCGTAGTAAATTGAATTACCTCGTTAAAAGAGTTAAGCATACTTTTATAAAAAGCATCCGGAACATTCTTCTCCGCTGAGAACGTTTGTGCAATTTCAAGATTATAGCACATAACATCCGCAATTAAATGAGGGTCTACCCCTAGTTTAATAAAATGCTTTAGAAATTTTTGGGCAACAGATCGTCTTGCTTTTGGCCTGCGTCTTTTTAACGGAAAATATTCATTGGCTATTTTAGCTTTTGCATCTTGTACCAATTTATCTTCTTTAGGGTTGAAGGCAAAATCGTAATAGGTCTTTACCGCAGGAAATTTTTCATACAGCTCAATAATTTGCTCTTCCAACGCCTTTTTAGGAAGCTTTGACAGGTAGGTTTTTAATGCCCGTTTACTCATAAAAGTTCAGTGTATATATTCAAAAATACGCTTTAAGGCAACAACCTCCTAAATCCTTAAATCTTTGTTAATGCTAACAAATGCTGTAGAAGTATAGTGAGATTCATTAGGAAATACCGATAAAAAGCGTTATACTGTACTCTTGTACAACTTCTAAATTCCATACATACATATGAGGCAACTAAAGATTATCAAGCAGGTAACGAATCGTGAATCGAAATCACTGGATAAATACTTGCAAGATATCAGTAAAATTGATTTGATTACAGCGAATGAAGAGGTAGAACTTGCGCAGAAGATTAGAGAAGGTAGTCAGGCAGCTTTGGAAAAATTGACCACAGCAAACTTGAGATTCGTAGTATCGGTAGCAAAACAGTACCAGAATCAAGGTCTTAAATTACCGGATTTGATCAACGAAGGAAATTTAGGCTTGGTTAAAGCAGCAAAAAGATTTGATGAAACAAGAGGATTTAAGTTTATATCCTATGCCGTTTGGTGGATCAGACAATCTATATTACAAGCTTTAGCGGAACAATCTAGAGTTGTTCGTTTGCCATTGAACAAAATTGGATCGATCAACAAAATAAAGAAGACATTTTCTTATTTAGAGCAGGCACATGAACGCCCGCCTTCTCCGGAAGAAATTGCAAAGGAATTGGAAATGACGGTTTCAGAAGTGAAACAATCGCTTAAAAATTCAGGTAGACATGTATCTATGGATGCACCCTTACGTGAAGGCGAAGATTCTAACCTATATGACGTTTTGCGTTCAGGTGAATCTCCAAGACCGGATAATATTTTATTACAACAGTCACTTAATACAGAAATTAATAGAGCATTGGACACCCTATCTCCTAGAGAAGCAGATGTTGTAAAACTTTACTACGGTATTGGTGATCAGCAGTCCATGACCTTGGCAGAAATAGGACAAACGTTCGATTTGACCAGGGAGCGTGTTAGACAAATTCGTGAAAAAGCAATACGTAAGCTACGTCATGCTTCTAGAAGCAAATTGCTAAAAACGTATTTAGGTTAATTATTTGTACTATTTATTAAAAAAGAAAGCGCCCGCATATAACGGGCGCTTTCTTTTTACTTAGTCTTTGGGTATACTAAGAATAGGTCAATTTGTTGATATTAAAGTTTACTAGGATGTTATTAAGATCCTGTATAAAATTTTGATACGATGAAAAATCTTGATTCTGATGTGCCATGAGAATATTTTTTTTGGTTAAGGTTTTTGGTCGATCTACATATAGTCCAACTCAGCTAATTCGTTGATACTAAGAATTTCGTTTAAGTCTTGAAGAAAAACTAGGTATTCTTCTCCGTAAGTGTCGTAAAGCATATTGCAGGTTTAAAAGTTAATCTTGATTTGGGTTTTTATCTTGAAGTAAATATATACCGATGTTAAGATCGTGACAACAAATTGTGGTGAACCAATTTAAAACTGTTGTAAAACATACACAAAAGTGTTGTTTAACGTTAAAAAATGTTAAACGCTAGGTTTTATAGGGGTTTAGAGAGGTGTATTTCATCCCGGTTATTGGTATTTAATCGATTTTTACCATAAAATCAATTCATTTCCAGCCAGTTATATCACAGGAACTTTATAAAACTCCACGAAAATCTCTTTATAATAAGGTTAAGTAAACTACATTTTTTCTTCAACAGGAAATATGGTCCCTTTAGGTATTGCTTTATAATACCCTGCGCACTTATACGTTTTAATATAACTGTATAAGTAGATTATTCTTATAACTTTGATAAAGATGATAACATTGAACTTATGAAGACATTTTCCCCTATTCTTTTAAGCTTAAAAATGGTAGTACTTATAAGTATACTATATACTTTACAACCGGTACAGGCTGCCAATATAAAAATTATACCAGCTAACGATTATGTATCGACTTCCACAACATTGGTATTGAACAGCCATAGCTTTAATACACATGAGCGTAGTACGTTCACCTACGCATCACAGACCGAAGCCATAGAACGTGGATTAACCATTGTTCATTTACAAGCAGGGAACACGTTCGAATTTAAGACCTTTGATACCTATGGTAGTAAAGAAGACGTACAGGCCTTTGTAGACGTACTTTCCAAACTGATAGATGACCAGGCAGTATTTGCAATTTTAGCACATGATTCAGCCGCTGCACAACTAACGGCTTTTCAAAAACAATTAAATACTTTGGGGTTTATACAATTGAGCAGCTTAAAAGGAAGACAAGCCTACATTATGCATAACAGTAACGGCATAATTACCGAAAAGATCAATGATAGTTCCATAACGGAAACCATTACAATATCTAAACCCTTAAGTGATAAGAAAACTTACTTTCCAAGAGAAGTTTATGAATTTGAATCGCACATAGATAGATACATTGCCCATGCCGGAGGAGAGATCAACGGGGTAAAATCTACCAACTCCAAGCACGCTTTAGACGAGAATTACAAAAAGGGATTTCGAAATTTTGAATTGGATATCATTGAAACCTCCGATGGAAAATTGGTAGCGGCACATGATTGGAACATGTGGGCACGTTTTACGGATTTTACAGGCAGCCTGCCCCCTACGCACAATCAGTTCATGGAACAAAAAATATATGGCGACTACACAACATTAGATATGGACGGTATAAATACCTGGTTTAAAAATCACCCAGATGCTACATTGATTACAGATAAGGTGAACGACCCAATAGCCTTTGCGAATGCTTTTGTTGACAAAGACCGTCTAATAATGGAACTTTTTAGCGTAATGGCCGTAGAAAAGGCATCTGAGCACGGCATACAAACCATGATTTCCCAAGAACCCTTATTGGCTATAAAAGGAGATAAAATTAATTTTCTGAAGGTGAACAACGTTAAGCATGTTGCCGTTTCTAGAAGAATTATTGCCAGTCAAAAAAAATTGATGCTTCAATTAAGGGATGCCGGGATAAAGGTTTATGTATTCAACGTAAATTTTGATATGGGCAAAGATGAGCAATATGTATATGATAATGAACTAGGACTGGTTTATGGTATGTATGCCGATAAATGGATACCCGCAATGAAGTCTAAAAATTAAACTCATACGTTAATCCTGCGGATATAGAATAAAAGTAGCTACCGGGATCAAAAGATTGCTCTTGGCGTAATACCCCTAAATTAGTTCTATAGGCACTTAAATTGTTTTTACTGGTGAATTGATATTCAAAACTTAAACGTTGCGATTCTATATAAAGTAATGTTTCTGCCAAGAGTTGATCCCCAGACGTAAACTGTCTAAGTTCTGGTGAGAACCCGAAGCCAACATTTAAACCCATATAGTTTTTGGCATCCTTAAGATATTTACGCACCAGTAAATTACCGGATACATTGGTCAAATTATTAGACTCAGGCGTTATATAGGAGCGTAAAGAGAAATAATAATTGCCTGTATAATAGCCCAAGGAGTTGGTAATAGATTTAACATCCCTAGTCGCAAAATTTATAATACGCCCCCCTGCCGAGAATTCAATTCCGCTTTTATGGTTGTAATATACATCACCACCAACCTTATGGTTAGGGTATAGATCAGATTCGGAATACCCATAATTTAAGTAGGCGTAAAATCCTTTGGCAATTTTAGGGTACAAATCTATATCTAACTGAATACCGTTCTTACCTATTCTGTTGCTATTATTTATTCTAGGTATTATAGCGCCATAAGGTGTTTGTCTTTTAAAGGAAATACTTGATGTTGTAATGGGATCAAAGCGTTTATCAAAAAACGTAACCGCACTATTGACCATAACGGTATTCTTCAATTTTTCTTCCGTAACGGGCGTTATGTGTTTATTTTCTTCACCTGCAACATTGGCATCTTTAATATCAACAGTTTTTTTACTATCGCCGAATGAGGTATTTATAACACTTGTTACATTAAACCAGCCTTTTTGGGCATAGGTAATACCCTGCACCCCATCGGTAGCTATATGCTGTAATCTTAATAGTTCCTTGTCGTTCTCTATAAATGTTAAAGCTTTGTTGGCAAGACCTAATGCAGTGGCAAAACGCTTTGCATATAATTCATTTTTAACTGCGGATATCCATGCTTCCCTATTGGCTTTGTTCTTTGATAAAATAGTGTTGAATTCAGACCTTGCCAGATCATAATCGCCTCTCCAGCTTAATGTACTTGCCCATAATATAGCCGTTTCAACTTTGGTCTCTCTCTCGTTCACCAAATTATATAGCATGTTATGCGCCGTATTGGTCTTACCCTCATATGCCAAAGCATAGGCAGTTTTAAAGGATGGAAGCTCATTTTGCATAGATTGACCGCTAACCCTGTAAATAAAGGAAAGTAAAACAAATAGGGTGATATGTAAACTGCACTTTTGCATTATTCTATGGATGCTAACGTATTTTCAGCATCTTTATTGGTTTTTTTATGAATTTGCAAACCTGCTTTTCGCGCAGAATTCCTAGCCCTGGAAATTTTGGTGGATATTTCATGGACACTAGCACTATTCTCTTGAACTATATCTACCAACGCAAGCCCTTCTGCATGCTTTTCGTACCAGAAGTACACATCAAAAAGTGCAGCGTAAGAATCTATATAGTTTGGGTTCATAGCAATACAGTCTTTCAAAATCTTGACAGACTCTTCATAATTACCTTTCCAAATATGTAATCTGCCCGTTAAAATCTTGGTATCTATATGGCTTGGAGATTCTGAAAGTATATAACGGCATAGCAACAGGGCATCATCCCACTTTCTATTAAAAGCCAAATCTCGCGCCTTAAAGAAAGAACGGTCAAAATTGCTTCCGTCGTAGATACTATTGATCCAAGTGATTTCTGCCGGAGTAAACTTTTCTTTCTGAACAGAAAAAATAGTTAAGCTATCCGGTATAATCTTGTTCTCTGTAGTCACGTAATGATTTACGGATTTAAATCTTTCCAAAGTTTTTTCTACAGAACCACCGCCAAATGTAGAACTGATATCCATATCTTCATCCAGTTCCATAATATCGCCATCGGTATATAATTTTTCCTTACTTATATACTCTTTCAACTCATTTTTGTTACGCATTAAAGGAATGTTCTTAGTAGACCTAAATGCGGTTTCCATGTCTAGCGCACCGCCCATCCAAGCAACTTTTTTTGGCATTTTTAATTCGTATGAATTTGAGAGCAACGCCAATATAGAAGGTGTAACATCAAAATGAGAAGAAATAGAACTCATTTTACGTGTTGTTTTTAGCATGGGGCTGTACATGATCAACGGTACGTGAAAACGACTAATATTATTACGTTGCGGTATGGGTATTAGCCTATGGTCTCCCGTAAATATAAAAATGGTATTCTCGTAATTTGGTTGGTTTTCATAAGATTCCATGAACCATTTTATGGCATCATCTGTATACAAAAGCGTGGCAAAAACATTATCGTTCTTTTTAATGATTTTTTCTGCCCTAGAGTCAAAATCACCCTTTGCCAAAATATCCTTTACCTTACCTTCAAAATATTCTTGATTTGGCGGTATAAAAGGTTCGTGCGTACTTATGGTCATGTAAACCTCTAGTCTAGGCTGATCTTTGCTTCTTTCTAAACTCAGACTTTTTTTAAACAATTCCTTATCAGGATATCCCCAAGAAGAACCTGCGGCATCCTCTGCCTGTTTTTGATATTTGTTTCCGAACCCAGATTTATCTAGCACAAAATCAACGTTTTCACTTCTTAAAAATCGGTCTACCTTATCAAAAGAACTATTGGTCCCTTGATAAAATGAGGTATGGTACCCATTATTTTTAAGTACACTGAACATGGTAAGCTTGTTGGGGTATTCTTCCAATTCCATAAACCCGCTTTTACCAAATGGCAATGAACCTAACAAGGACGGTAACACCCCAAAAGTTCTACCGGTGTTGCTCAAAAAATTCTCCCAGTATAATGATTTGGTCGTTAGGGAATCTAAATACGGTGTAAAACCGCCAAACTCGGCACCTTCACCCACAAAATCCCTTCCCAGACCTTCTACCATTACAAAAACGATATTTGGTTTCTCCTCTTTCAGCTCAAAATAATCTCCCAATACATTCTCAATATTGGGACCTTGCACCAACGGATATTCTTCTGTTGACGTGTATGAATTATCTTCTGTACTGGTCTGGTATACATTAACCGCCAAATACTGGACCTTGTTCTGGTTGATAGGTTTGCCATCTGTAAATAAGGAGGCCACAAAAAGGCTGAACAATACTATGGTAAAGGGATACATTCTACTAATTCTATGATAGAATTTAGAAGTTATCCTGTATAGTATTAAAAAGAGACCTACTAAGAAAACAGCTGTAATGAGCAGATAAACCGAAATCATAAAACCACCGGAATTTGCAATGGTTATCTTCACATCGGCATAACTATATCCCAAAATATCAGATCCCAAAGGAACTAATGTTGTACAGTAATATGCGGTAAGTACAGCTTCAATAATAAGTACCAGCGCCAATAACACAAAAACTAGGTTGAAGCCATATTTAGAACGTAAATTTTCCCAAAAATTAAACGGAAAAACCATTACGATGCCCATTAATGCCGTAAAACCGATCTGGTGTACTATGGCCTTTAATAGACTGACGGAAAATATAGTATCTATGACCCCTTTATAGTATAGCATACCATATTGAAAAAGCGTTAACACGAACAAACATCCAAAAAAGGATATCATAAGCCGTGTGTACTGCTTTAATGTATATCTATCTATACTACTTGTATTCATTATTGCTATGATGCTTTTGCAAAACCTTTTCTAACTTGGGATCCCCAACCAGACTTTATTTTGAACAATTTTTTATAGTTGCCCCTAACCGCGGCATAAACTACAATGGGGTGAAAAATGAAGGGCTCTAGAACGGCCAGGCCCATTAATATTAAAATATCCTTTGTTTTTCTATATTGATTATACGAATACACATCCCACAAAATGGCATAAAAGGAAATCATGATAGAGAACAGGAATATTGCCAGGGTAATCATAAAAAAGAACTCCCAATTAAGAATGCCCAAGTAGGCAAAAAGTATAATGGTAAAGAAGCCAAAGAACTCCAACAACGGTGACAGCCACTCATAAAAAAACCAATACGGGTAGCTCAATAGCCCCAGTCTACCGTATTTGGAATTGAACAACATATCTTTGTGCTTAAACAAGGTCTCCAGGTTGCCACGGGCCCAACGATCTCTTTGGTTCACTAAAATTTTAAGATCTTCCGGTACTTCTGTCCAACATAAAGGATCAGGGATATATTCTATGGTATATGGTTCTTTTCTGTCATGCATATAACGGCGCATTTTAAAAACAATTTCCATGTCCTCACCAACCGTATTCGTATCATAGCCGCCCACCGCCAAAGCAATTTCACGTTCAAAAAAACCAAATGCCCCAGAAATGATCAGTAAGCTATCTATTCTACCCCAGGCCATTCTGCCTAGAATAAAAGAACGGGTATACTCCAATAACTGAAATCTTGCCAACCAATTGCTGGGCAACCTAATTTCCTCAAGCTGACCACCTTGAATAACGCAAGAATTTGCGACCCGTATAACGCCACCAACGGCTATAACCCTTTTCTTTGAGCGTTGAAAAAATGATTTAACCACATGTAACAGGGCGTCTGGCTGCAAAAGACAATCAACATCAATACAACCCACATATTTACTGGTAGATAACGATACTCCCGCGTTTAAGGCATCAGATTTGCCACCGTTCATTTTATCTATAACCGTCAACTTTTCAAAAGCCCTATTTCTAGATTTGTAAATGCCACGAACTGGTTTAGATTTCCAATCTGGGTCCATTTCCACGTCAATTTTTTCTAGATCATAAGAATCTATAAGTTTCTGCAATGTATCGTCCTTGCTACCATCATTGACGACCATTACATCATAATTGACATATTGTAGTGATAATAAAGAGCGAATATTCTCTACAATAGTCAAACCTTCATTATATGCAGGTGCAATTATCGTAATGGTAGGAGCTAATGGCGAAGCCATTATTTTAGAAATATCCGTAAAACTATTTTTATTTCTGTAATGCAGTGAATTTCTTGTGGAGAAATACGCCATTAGGGAAAACAGTATAAATAGAATTATGGTGAATACAAAGAATACAAAATTGATGTATTCCAGTACCACACCAAATAGCTCGCTATCCATTTTTCTTGTTGTATAAAGAGTTGGACATAGCACATAGCTGATCGAACAATGTAGAACCTTGTTCTCTAGCAGAAGTATTCTTTTGCTCCGTAGGTTCTTTCATTTCAAGTTCAAAATCTAGATCAAATATGAATTCTTCATCTATGGATGACGTTGTCTTTTCCAACACATTTGACAAATGAGCTTTAATATGATCTAAAACTTCGGTAGCTTTTTCAACCAATAATTTTGATTCAGATTCCAAAATACTTTCAAGCAATTGAATTTCTTTCTGATCGCCAACGATCATCATCTCATTCAATAACACGAGTTTAGTCTCGTCATCGGCAAGATGATAAACCTCTGTAAATACACTTTCTGCAAGGTCATGATCATCAGAAAATAATTCACTTGGTCGCGGAGCTTGATAAGCAAATTTTTGAATTAATTCATTGGCCCTGTTTATAACAACATCAGAACTATGCTCGTCTATAATCTGGTATAACAATATCAGTTCACGGCAATCGCCCAGTTCAGCTATATTTTCTAACAAAACCATGGCATCAAGCTCTTCTTGAGGCATAAAATTTGGAGAAAAAGAAATACCATCATCTTCAAATGAGATAATTGTCTCTTCGGTATCGGCATCTGTAATCAGAACTCTATCGTCATTTTGCTCTTGCAAAGGTGCACTAAGGGTAGACCAGTCAATTTCGTCAATAATCATTTCTGATTCATCGCTATAATTCTCAGTAACTTTTTCCGTGTGTTCATAAGATATTGATGAATCATACAAATCAAACAACGGATTAAATTCTTCTTGTTCCAAAGCCACAACCTCTTCCTCTTCCTCTTCCTCTTCCTCTTGCACTGTAATTTCATCAACAACTAACGGTAGAAAATTGAAAGAAAATCCTTCTTCTAATTCTTCTTCTGGCTCTAGCTCGGCTTTATGTTCCACTAATTCAGCAACAGCTTCTTCCGTTTCTTCTATGTTGTCTTCATTAGAATAGTCACTTTTTATATGGGGTAAAAAGCTCAAGTCTATATCATCTATTGAATTTATTTTCCTATTCTCTAAAGGAAACAATTCATCCATTAATGCCTTTTCATCTAAACCAGCTTCTTCAGATACAACCTCTTCAACAAACTCTTCTTCTATAAATTTTTCTTCAGTTATTTCTTCACTAACAGCTTCTTCTGTCAGTTGACTAGAAATATCAACTTCATTGGAAGACCATGAAACCGACAAGTTTTCTGCTTGTTCAGAGGTGGCTGCGGTAGCAACTTCTATTTCAGTATCAATTTCATCAATGGTATTATGCAAAGGCATTTCTTCATGTATCTCGACTGATTTATCTTCAAAATCTGGAGATAATTCATCTAATTCAACATCATAAAAGTCTGTCGTTGCTATATTCTTTGTAGGCAAAATTCTTTCAGGATCAATTTTATTTAGTGTACCTATAACTTTACCTTTAATATTGAAGTTACGTTCGGTCAATTGTAAATTTTCCAAAAACGGGACATCTGCAATGGTACCCAATTCACCAATAGCATCTAGAATGGATATTTTAATATCATGGCTTGCCTTGGTGTATACAAGTTTTAGTGTAAGTAAGGCATTTACAAAATGGAATTCTTTGATGCACTCAATAGCCTCTGCCTGTATTTCTCTCTTTTTATGCTTCAATAAGGTGATAATAGACTGTTCAGCATCGCTTTGGTTATAATATTTAATTAAACGCAAAGCGAACAGCACCACGTGCGTATTGGTCGATGTTAGCCAAAGACCAAACTGAGGAGGTGTATAATTAGGTTTATGCCTAAGTACATCTAAAAGCTTTAATTGCTGCCATTCGGCAATTTTATATTTGGTGTTATCCAAAAAGTATTTAATACCCTCTTCCTTAAGATTGACCACTGCAATCTCTGCCTGTTTGCGAATGGTACTTTGGCGGTGATTAATGAATCTCACGATCAGTCCATAAGAATCCTCTACCTCCATGGTAGTCAATTCTAGAATTCCGCTAGAAACAACTTGCCATTTACTGCTTTTTAACTTTTCATATGCATCATGATGCAGTCCTAAATCTTGATATAATTCAATAAGAACCGATTGTGAATTGCCCGAAAGATCTTTTCTTAAATCTAACAATACCTCTGTCAGCACTTCTCTGTCAAAGTTGTTTTTGATCAACTCCCTAATTTGTACCTTAAGATTTAAGTAGTTCATTTTTTCCTCTTTGGTATTTGAGTCTTCATAGAATAAAAACTCATTGATCATTGGGGAGAACTCTACCTTTTTATCTTTTGTACGGCTATTTTTTAATGTAATTCTATTTCTAATAATGAACACACCGATAAAGTAAATTACGGCCAATACAAAAAATAGTATAGTCAGCCACCACAGGTATTCTAAATTGAATTCTGGGGCAGTAATCAGCGATATTTTAATTTGATTAGGGGGAATCAACAAATTTTATCTTATTTACTTATTTATCTCTCTTGCTATACGTACTAATAATTCTGTTGGACTTACCGGTTTAGTAATGAAATCATTTGCTCCCAATTCAAAAGCGGTCAGCACATTTTGTTCATTGCCCGCCGATGATATAATTATTATTGGTGTCTTTGATTTAAGTTCATTACGCACATAATCTATGAGTTCTATACCCGAGCAATAAGGCATCATAATATCGCTCACGATAATGTCCGGCATTTCATTTTTTAAATATTCCTTTACTTCTTTTCCGTTGGGTGAGTGATGCACCGAATAGCCACCTTTTTTAAGCCTAAAGTTCAATAAAGAGGCCAAAAGTTGATCATCATCTGCTAATAGTACACGTTTACCCATATTATTTCTTGTTCATTAATTTTAGGTCTTTGTCCAAATTATCTTCCAACATTGGATAATCGTTCAAGAACACATCATATAACTCCTTTACTTTTTCAAAATCATCTTTTTTACAGCTACTTTCCAGTTCAACGATTAAGTTGCGCATGCCATTGGCCTTTATCATGGCAAAACCAGCTTTTAGCTTATGGGCAGATAAAGCAATTTCTTTTAAGTTCTGGGTCTTTAAATGAATCTTTACATTGCCTATGAACTCAATGGCATTGAGTTTGAACAATTTCACCAATTCGTTCAACATATCTATTTCACCAAAACAATCTTTCATTAGGTGATTTAAATCTACTACAGTAGTTTCTTTAGGTTCTATCATAGGTTTTTGCAGTATTGATGAGAAATCTATCTGTTCAACTTTATGTTCTTTATATTTTAAAATGGTACTTAACAAATCATCTAACGTATATGGCTTTAACAGAAAATCGTTGATTCCTATTTCTTTGCAGTCCCTACTATCCTGTTCCGTAAAATCTGCACTAAAGGCAATGATGGGAACAGCACTTACTCTTGAGTTTTTATGGTCTCTAATGACTTTAGAAACCTCAAATCCGTTTTGCCCAGGCATTTTTAGATCCATTAGAATTAAATCTATTTTTCTAGAGGATAATAAATACAAGCCTTTATCCAAATCATTATCGGCATGAACGGTACAGCCCCATTGCGTTAATTGTTCAACAATTAAATGTTGGTTCATTTTGTTATCTTCAAATACCAAAATCTCGGTACCTTCCAATAGTTTTACATCCTTTTTAAAGGTGGATTTCTGTATTTTCCTTACAGGTGTAGCTGTGGGCTTGCCCATTGTATAGGGCAACCTAAACCTTACTGTGGTTCCCTTATCTACGTTACTATCAATTTCAATTTCACCGTTCAGCTTTTCTATGATCTCTTTTGTTATGGTCAACCCTAATCCTGTACCACCATATTTTTTTGCGATATCATCCTCTGCTTGGGTATACCCGTTAAAAATGGTTTCAATTTTTTCTGGAGATATACCAATACCCGTATCTGCCACAGAAAATTCTATTAGAAACTCATTGTTATTTCTTTGTTTTGTAAATACTTCTAGTTTTATGAATCCTCTTTCAACAAATTTTACTGCATTGCCCAAAAGGTTCAGTAATACTTGAGATAACTTAGAAGGATCACCCTTAACTATATTAGGTACATTTTCATCTATATCTATTAACAACTCTACGTTTCTATCCACAATTAAAGTTTCACATAAAAACATGACATCTTTAAGTAAGCTATGTAGATTAAAGTCAACAGACTCAAAATTTGTGTTGCCCGAAGAAATTTTAGAATATTCTAAAACTTCATTAATAAGTTTTAAAAGAGTGTTAGATGCAAACTGTATGGCCTGTACCTTTTTATGTTGTGCTTTAGTAAGCTTTTCTTCTTTTAAAAGATTGGCAAAACCTATAATACTATTCAATGGAGTACGAATTTCATGGCTAACGGTCGCTATTAACTGCTTTTCTGAAACCTCGTTTTTATTAGAAGCCCCGGTCTTTATTTCTACCGGCACGATCTGCTCCGCTTTTGGCGTATAAATGTGCTTTTCTAGACTTGATCGAAATGAATTAAAACTCTCCTTTAATTCTTTGGCCTCATGGGCATTTAGTTCCTCAAAAGAAAATTCACCCACTGTTCTTTCTAGTTGAGATAATTGACCAAGTAAATCCTTAGATTTTGAAATTGCCATAAATAGGTATTCTTTAGTTTAAGGGGGTTGTTATTTATAATTACCTAAAAATGGGTCAATACTATTGTGTGGACAATAAAAAGTTCTCAAAGGGTGGTTATTTGTTGTGAATACACTTAAATTGTAGGTCTAAACTACCTCTATGAAACAGCTTATCTATTTTTTGTGCTTTACGACCATTATTTCTTGTGGCGAGAAAAAAGAAAAAATTGAAGAAACTACGCTAGAAAAAGCACATCGAATTCACGATGAAGTTGTCACCATTGACACCCATAATGACATTAATGTCAAAAACTTTACAGACAGTGTAAATTACAGTCAGAAGCTAGATTCACAAGTTAATTTACCGAAGATGAAAGAAGGTGGTTTAGATGTCACTTGGTTGATCGTTTATACAGGTCAAGATACCCTTACGGAAGTAGGGTATATGAAAGCAAAAGAGAACGCAATGTCCAAATTTGAAGCTATCCATAAATTATGCGAAGAAATAGCACCCAACGACATTGAACTGGCATTAAATTCTGAAGATGTAAAACGTATTGTTGCTGCGGGCAAGAAAGCGGCCATGATCGGTGTTGAGAACGCTTACCCTATTGGTACGGATATGTCTCAGTTTAAAAAGTACCATGACTTGGGTGCCCGTTATATATCATTGGCACATAATGGCCATAGTCAATTTTCAGATTCAAATACAGGTGAGACAGATGATGTTTGGCTTCATAATGGTTTAAGTGATTTGGGTAAGCAAGCGGTAATGGAAATGAACAAGTTGGGTATTATGATAGATGTATCTCACCCATCAAAAGAAGCTATGAAACAGATGATCGCTTTATCAAAAGCTCCAATTATAGCTTCTCACTCCTCTGCACGTGCACTATGTGACCATAGCAGAAATTTAGATGACGAACAGTTATTGATGATGAAAGAAAATGGCGGTGTTGTGCAAACTGTAGCCTTTAGCTCATATTTAAATACGGAAAAGCATGAAGCTAGAGCAGCTTATATGAAATCAATATACCAACAGGTAGCAGATTCTTTAAATATTACCTGGTATGAGCGCTCTCAGTTTTCGAGTTTATCCGATGCTGAAAAAGAAGTCTTTATGGACAACTATCCTAAAGTCTTGAAAATAGGAAAGGAATTGGCAACTAAAAGACCTGATGCACCCAATGCCGTAGATGTTGGCGATTTTGTTGACCATATAGATTACATGGTAAAATTAATTGGCATTGACTACGTTGGCATCAGTTCTGACTTTGATGGTGGTGGCGGTATTGAAGGTTGGAGCGACGCTTCAGAAACCTTCAATGTAACCTTGGAACTTGTAGAAAGAGGCTACTCTAAAGAAGATATTGCAAAATTATGGGGCGGTAACCTAATGCGTGTACTTGATGACGTACAGGCCGTTGCAAAAGAAATGGGTGAAAGTTAATTATCTTCACCCATAGCCGCTAAACGGTCCTTTACAAATTCTATTTTAGTTTTACCATGTGCCGCTGGTTTACCATTTTCACCAAGGTTTACCATAATAATGTTGTCTACGGTAACAATTGTTTCATGGTTCATTTTATTACGCACCTCACAATTCAAGGTCAACGAAGTCTTACCGAACTTAACTACCTCTATACCAATTTCAATAACATCACCTTTTACAGCGGCGCTCATGAAATTAATCTCTGACATATATTTGGTAACTACCTTACCGTTTTCTAACTGAATAATGGCATAAAGTGCAGCCTCTTCATCTATCCAAGCCAATAATCTTCCTCCAAACAATGTTCCGTTAGAGTTTAAATCACCTGGCTTAACTAATTTTCTTGTATGAAATCTCATAGCTTTATTTTTGAAATTCTATGCCACAAAGTTAGGTCTAAAAATTCTCAAAACTACAATTTGAACAATCTAAGCAGACCGATTTGTCAATTGTAACAATAGCCTATTTATTAAGTTGCATATTAACAATTGTTGTGCAACAGTATTATTAGAACCCTAATTTTATGCTATTTATTTTGATTACCGACATAATGGACCAATTGTTTATAACAGGTTAAAAACTAATTACACCATTTAAATTTCAATTTTATCTAATACGTACCTTTAGAAAAGCAACTTTGGAATAAACCCGAAAAATTGAATTGAAAGCTTCATTAATAGAGCAATCATACATCAAAAAACATAAATCTCGGTTAACGAGCAAAATTAAAATATAATGGACAGGACACAGAAATTGCAATCTATTCGCCCTTTAATTGCCTCTGCCAAAATAATGCCCAATATGAGTGATGATGAACGTTTTCAAAACCAGACGTTACGGCCCATACTAAAATTACAGAACGATTTATTTCTAGCATCTTTTCAGAATTATATTAAAAAAATGAAAAATACGTTTTACGAGCTAAAACTTGAAAAACGTTTAGACTACGTTACCAAAGCCATTCAAAAAGACGTTAAATTCAGAAATTCTTTAAAAGGAATGATCATTGGTCAATTTACGGTAGAAGAATATGAACTTTATATTAAAAACTCTTCTGCCCTAAATAAAAGAATGATGAACATGGTAATAAAAAGAATTCAGGATCAGATTCAATATTTTGATACCTATGAGTTAGTCCAATAAAGACTCGCCATTTAAATTAGTGGTCAAAATAGAACTCATAAGATCAAAGTAAGGGCGTATGGCTATAAAGCTTTCATTTACCATAGCTGCAAAATCGGCGGACAATACCTCTTTGTCCGTAAAATTCTTAACGAAAATGAATTGCTTTTTACGTATAAATTTAATGTTGGGATCTTCCTTGTCAAATCCTTTTGGTGCAGTTTTTAATTCATCGCCAACCAATTCTCCCCAAATAGATTTAAATTTTTTATCATTAATTACATTGGTCAACTCTGCCGTATCTATCTCCCACTCTTTTCTTATACGAAGCAAATCCTCTTTTTCAGGATTCCAGAATCCGGTTGCAATAAAGCTATTTCCTGGCGCAATCTGCAAATAATAACCGCCTCTTCTATGTTTTCCAGCTCTAGCAAAAGAGGCTGAAAAATGGGTCTTATAGGGTGTTTTATTTTTAGAAAAACGTACATCCCTATAAATTCTGAAAATTTTTAATCTTTCAATTTCATCATGTTTTTTAAGGTTGTCAAGCATGTAATTAAAAAAACTTTTCACCTTAGTTTCTTCAGCTTTAAATTCAGCCTTATGTTCGGTGAACCACTCCCTATTATTGTTATTCTTTAGTTTATTTAAAAATTGAAAAGTACTTTTTGTAATATTCGTTTCTAACATTCGACTCAACTGTTGTGATTTTAAGCTAAAGTTAACCATTAGATGAGAAGTACTTTTTTTTATTTGGTTAATTTTGATGAACTAATGAAGACCCATGGACCATCGATCTATAATCGAAAAGATTAATACCCACAAAAAACAACCGAATTTAAGATTTCGCTTAAAAAAGAATACCGAAAAATTTACTGACCTTCTTTTTTATATGCTCTTTGATATTGAAACACCGGTTGCAGAAAGTCTAGATGCGCTAGAAAAACAATTTGATGAATTGGTAGACCTGGCGTGCTGGGAAAGTGATAAACCTTGTAAAAAGGTTTGGGAAAATTATGTAGAAAAATTACCCTTGGTACTAGAGAGTTTAAATTTAGATGCAGAGGCAACTGTAAATTGTGATCCAGCTTCTTTATCTATTGAAGAGGTTTATATGGCTTACCCTGGTTTTTATGCCATTTCGGTATACAGATTAGCGCATGAACTGTATAAAACAGGATTTCCATTAGTACCCCGTTTAATGACAGAGTATGCGCATAGACAAACAGGTGTTGACATTAACCCAGGCGCACAGATCGGAAAGTCTTTTCATATAGATCACGGCACCGGTGTCGTTATAGGTGAAACCGCAATTATAAAGAATGATGTAAAAATATACCAAGGTGTAACGCTAGGCGGACTTTTTGTTGCCAAAAACTTACAGCAGACCAAACGACACCCTACGATAGAGAATAATGTAACCATTTACGCCAATGCCACCATTTTAGGTGGTGAGACTATCATTGGCGCAAATAGCGTAATTGGTGGTAACGCTTGGATTACCGCATCTGTACCACCACATTCAACAGTTTTTCATACACCTGAAATTAAAATAAAAACATTACCCAATGTCTAATTCTTTAGTATCACTGATCGGTAACACGCCATTAGTAAAATCAAGAGTATTAAATACCAACCCCAATGTAGCTGTCTATTTTAAAATGGAAGGCCATAATCCTGGTGGTAGTGTTAAAGACCGTGCTGCCTATAACATGATCAAAACCGGTTACGATAATGGCGATTTTACTTCCAAAGACAAGTTAATTGAGGCCACCAGTGGCAACACAGGTATAGCCCTTGCTATGATTGCCGGTATATATGGTCTTGACATAGAATTGGTAATGCCAGAGAACTCTACCATAGAACGTGTACAGACAATGAGGGCATATGGCGCCAAAGTTACCTTGACATCTTCTGATGTAGGTATTGAAGGAGCTCGCGATTATGCCGAAAGTAAAGTAACAAATGAAGGGTATATAATGATGAACCAGTTTGGCAACCCCAATAATTGGAAAGCACATTATAAAACCACCGGACCGGAAATATGGAACGATACAGATGGCAAAGTCACCCATTTTGTTTCTGCCATGGGTACTACGGGCACCATCATGGGTACATCTACTTATCTAAAAGAAAAAAATAGCGATATTAAAATTGTAGGTGTGCAGCCTAGCGATAATGCCAGTATTCCAGGCATTAGAAAATGGCCACAAGAATACTTGCCAAAAATATTCGATGCAAAAAAAGTTGATCGCATTATGGAAGTCAATGAAATAGAAGCCAAGGAAATGGCTAGAAAATTGGCTAAAGAAGAAGGTATTTTTTCAGGTATGAGTAGTGGCGGCGCAGCTACAGTAGCGTTACGTTTAGCTCAAGAGTTAGACCACGGGGTCATTGTTTCAATAGTGTGCGATCGCGGCGATCGTTACCTGTCATCAAACTTGTTCGATTAACTTTTTTAAATTACAATGAAACAAAAAAAGAGCCGTAATAACGGCTCTTTTTTGCATCCTGTTGGGTAAGTTTATTTTTCTAACATCTCTGTTTCATTTGGCTTACTATATTCTTCAACCAAAAATTCCAAGTTTTCACCATGTTCGTTGGTAAAAACATATGTTGTTTTATTGTCCATCGTTTCTTTACTCTTTAAGTTGATATTTTCAACAACCTTTAAATTATCCCCTTCGTTCATTGCAACAACTAGTTCATCATTCTTGGAGACCAAAACAAAATCTTCTGGTGTTTTAGATTCATAACTAAATACGATTTTTTCATCAAAGGCATCGTCATCGTCGTTATCTATATTTACCGTTTTAATAAGGGTAGCAACGCTATCCACTATCCTATCTTGGTCTACCTTTCCCTCGTCATCTTTTGAACGTTCTATGGTATTTAATCGTTTTGTAGTAATCTCCACCGTATTCTTTACCAGTTTTTTACCGTCATTTACCGTATAAGATTTTGAAATTTTAGTATCTAATACTTCCTGATTGTCCTCTTGTGCCATTACCGTTCCCGTTACTAATAACAGTCCTGCAATTGACATATACATAGTTCTAATTTTCATATATAAAATTTTAAATTAATTATAGGTTCAATATAAACTTGATATTAAACCACTCATATCTAATAATTTAGATATCAGCAAGATATATGAAAACAGAAAAAATCACTGACCCATAAAAATTAAAATTTAATGGATTTAGTTTTTAAGCAAAATGATGGAAATCTATAAGTTCTTTTGGTATATGGCTTATAACCATTTTTTCTTTTTGAAATAAAACATCATTCCAATGAATAATAAGATCATTACCACCCAAACAATATAGTAGCCATATTTGTAATGAAGTTCTGGCATATGGTCAAAGTTCATACCATAAATTCCTGCAATAAATGTCAAAGGAATAAAAATGGATGCCATTATGGTCAACACCTTCATTACCTCGCTCATTTTATTGCTCATATTACTCATATACATTTCCATTAAACTCATAGACATTTCTCGGTAAATCTGTAAACTTTCATTAATCTCTATGGCATGGTCCAAAACATCACGCAAGAATAGTTTGGTGTCTTTGGTAATCTTCGGATTTTCAGAGTCTATAAGCCTGCTGATCAATTCTTTCACAGGATAGATCCATCGTCTTATTTTTAAAATCTCTTTCTTTAATTGTTGAATGTTTTGGGCTACTATTGGCTCTGGGTTCTGGTAGACCTCTTCTTCCAAATTCTCTATTCTATTATTTAGGTTTTCAATGGCCAAAAAATAATTATCCACTATAGCATCAAGTAAGGCAAAAAACAGATAATCTGCCCCTCTAGTTCTAATACGGCCTAACTTACCGGTTATTCGTTCCCTGAGACCATTGAAAACATCTGCCTTTACCTCTTGGAAAACCAATACGGTATTTTCGTGTAAAACTATAGCAATATGCTCTCCAATAATTTCATCTTCTTCAGAGATATATAGCATTCTGAATATGCCAAAAATATAATCATCGTATTCATCTATTTTGGGGCGTTGTTCAGTGTTAACGATATCTTCAAGCACTAAAGGGTTAAGGTTAAAATGCTTACCAAGTTTTTCAATGAAAGGCTCATCTGAAATACCTATTACATTGACCCAAGTAATTTTATCCGCACGTTCCTCTTTAAAAAATTGCTCTAAATTTTCAAATTCTTTGGTTTCAAATCCTTCGGCATTATAGGTGGTGCTATATATTACACTATCGCTACGCTCCTTATCGCCCATATAACTTATAGTTCCGGGGGCTTTACCTAATTTATTCTGCTGGCGGGATTTCTTTTTTTTTCTTTTTGGGAAGTTGAGCTTCTTATTTGTAGCCATGAACAATTTTTTATAAATATATTAAAACTACGTTCTATTTATTGAAGTGCAATTGGTTTAACATTAGTCCAGATCCCGGGGCAATCGTATTTAGTTTATGCGTGGCGCCAGTTACCAAGGACTCTTTTATCAGTTCTAACGTAAGTTCATGCTTGCCAAGCTGTACCAAAGCCCCCATAATCATACGGATTTGATATCTCATAAAACCATTTCCAATAATTTTTAATACGTAACTCTTTTCAGGGAAAAAATTCGCCGTTAAAATATCGTTCGCAACAATGGCACAGGAATCAACCTTGCGCATGGTAATGGTATTAGGTTTTAATGAAGCAGTATATACGCTAAAGTCATGTGTTCCAGCAAACATAGCGGCTCCCTGCTTCATTAACCCTAAATCAAGCTCATCTACATAATTCGTTATAAAAGGAGCACTAAACGGGTGATTTTTGCATCCAAAAGAAAAAAAATAATGATACTCTTTTGTTTTACTACTCTTAATAATATTAAAGTTTGAATCAACAGGTTCTATAGAAAGCAACCGAATATCCGAAGGTAAATTTTTATTGAATTCTATTAAAAAAGAGTCAAAATCTAAAATGGGATCTTCTACAAAAAGTTCAAAAGCACCGGCAAGAGAAGAAACCTTGGCATCTGTTCTACCGGCACCCAAAATTTTAAAAGAAGCATTTGGATATAGAAAAGCAAACGTTTTGTTTAGCATACCAACAACTGTTTTAAGCTTTGGCTGTTCTTGCCAACCATTGAACCTAAAACCCAAATATTGCAACCGTACCAAATAACAAAAGCGCTGTTTCTTCATTATGTAAATGTAATTACTTATTAAACATAAGCAGACAAACGGTAACAACGAATTGTACACGGTAAAACTTTTATGGAGATATTGGCACTACAAACCCCTACAATTAAATGATAAGGTTTTTATTGTTAAATTGTATAAAAAATAGTAATATTAACCTATAAGATTCTTTACAACCAAGGAATTGAACAACGAACTTAACCTTTTATCGAATTGTTTTAGTTAATACCAAAGCTTCCCCGTAATTGCTATGAAATAATGGTTCTCCTAAACCCATAAAAACCAAACTTTATGAATTCTATTAAAGGATTATTTACTTGGAAGCGAACGCTGATCCTGTCAATTGTGGTGCTCTTTTTACTGAACGTCTTTAGTTTTTATGGCCTCTACACTAATAAATTTTATTTCTTTAAAATCGATAATTATATATTTCCTATTTTATCCGTAGTACACTTTGTCTTTTTATACGTACTATGGTTTAAAATCAATGAAAACGAACTAAGTGACCCACCAATGAGAACTTTAGAATATGCGTTGTATGGCATTTCATTGGTATACATTTATAAATTGGTAGATACTTTGATCGTATTGTCCAGTTATTCTGAGTTTGAAAATCACTTGATACCGAGTACATTTTTACCAATCGGGTTTGTAATAGTGGCATTATATGTTGTTCTTCTACTGGTAACACTGTTAGCAGTCGTTTATAGAAAAGAAATGGTAGGTACGTATATATTTGACGATATGAACCAACATGTTGATCACTGGAATAACTAAGAACCAAAAATATTTAGCAGACCTCGATAAGAAATTATCGAGGTTTTTTTTTTGCTTGTTTATTGTTGATTAGGCTATTATAAATCCATACAAAAAGTAAATAATAAACTAATGGTCATGTAATTATCAAATTATTATACGACCTAATTAGCAAGTAAAACCTTTTACCAAACGATTTTATCACCGATGTGATTTTTCTGTGATACTTTTTTTCTTTATTCGTAATTGACTATGAAGCGTATATTAATTATTGAGGACGATCCTGAAATCATTAAATTGTTAGAACTACATCTTTCTGATGTTAGCTATGAGACAACCATGGCCATGGATGGCAATGAAGGCTTACGATTAGCCTTGGAAAATGATTTTGAATTAATTCTGTTAGACCTTACTTTACCTGGTTTGGATGGTGTTGAAGTGTGTAGAAAATTACGTGCTACCAAAAACACGCCGGTGATAATGCTTACCGCAAAATCTGAAGAAATAGATAGGGTTTTAGGTTTAGAAATAGGCGCAGATGATTATATGACCAAACCCTTTAGTATTAGAGAGTTATTGGCTAGGATCAAAGCAGTATTAAGGCGAACCAATAAAGTAGAAAAAAAACAAGAGGATACCTCTATTATTCTGGCCGAAGGACTTAAAATAGATATTGACAAACGTAAAGTAGTTTTGGGCGATTATAAAATAGAACTTTCTCCAAAAGAATTTGAACTGCTTGTATTAATGGCATCCAACCCGGGCAGAAACTATACAAGAACAGAACTACTGAATATTATATGGGGATATAATTTTGAAGGTTATGAGCATACCGTAAATTCTCATATTAATAGACTACGTGCAAAAATAGAATCTGATATGGCAAACCCTACGTACATCTTAACAACCTGGGGCGTTGGCTATAAATTTAATGAAGAAATATTGGCATGATAAACAATGGTAAAACCCTTACGCCTAAATTAATAAAGAAATTATGGATTGCCTTCATCTTTCTTATTCTATTAATGGGTGCTTCGTACATTTTTATTACCGGTTACCTAACACTTAATTATAACCAAGCAATTACTCAGCGTATTAATGCCAATATTGCCGAACATGTTATACAGGAGAAATTTCAAGAGGAAGCTCCATTCTTAGAGGACGGTAGCGTAAACAAAGCGCTTTTTGGAGATCTTATGCATGATATGATGGCCGTAAATCGCAGTATAGAAGTTTATCTTTTAAACAATTCTGGCGATATCTTATACTCCGTAGTTCTTGAGCATAATGAAAACGAACCTATGAAATCCGTTTCTTTAGGGCCCATTAAAAAATACATTGATACAAAAGGTCAAGAATTTATTTTGGGAGACGACCCGTTAAACCCAGAGGAACAGAACATATTTTCTGCGGCACCGTTTTCTATAGACGGTCATGAAGGATACATTTATATCATCGTTGCAGGTAAAGAGCTGGCGCTTATAAAAGAAAGCTTATTTAGCTCCTATTTTACAAAACTAAGTATTGGGGCTATAATATTGACAATGTCGTTTGCTGCGCTGATCGGTATTTTAAGCATCTGGTTCTTGACCAAAAATCTAAGACTGATCACGCAGACAGTACGAAAATTTCAAGAAGGCGATCTAGATATTAGAATTGAGAATCCGGAACAATCGGATATTGAAGTAGTGGCCCTTTCCTTTAATGAAATGGCAGACACCATTGTAGATAACATGGAAAAGATGAAGTCCGTTGATAATCTGCGTAGAGAATTGATCGCCAATGTTTCGCACGATTTACGAACACCATTGGCCGTATTAAAAGGATATATAGAAACGCTGCAAATTAAAAACGAAACGCTTACGGAGCATCAGAAAGCAGAATATTTACAGATAACCCATAATAATATAGACAAGCTCTCAAGTTTAATAAATCAATTATTTGAATATTCTAAATTAGAAGCGGAACAAGTAACCCCAATTAAAGAGCCTTTTTCCATCACTGAACTTTCGCATGATCTAATTGCAAAATTCAGACTTTTGGCAGAACAAAAACAGATCGATCTTCAATTAGAAAATCCTGAAGAAAATTGTATGGTGCATGCAGATATAGGATTGGTAGAAAGAGCTCTGCAAAATTTAATAGAAAATGCCATAAAATATACTGAACCTAAGGGCAAGGTAACATTGAGCTTGGTAAAGATGGGCAAACAAATTGAAATAAATATTACGGATACCGGTACCGGAATTCCCGTCAACGATCAGCCTTTCATATTCGACAGATATAAGCAAGTAGATAAAAATACTACCAAACAAGGATTAGGGCTTGGCCTGGCCATTGTTAAAAAAATAATGGATCTGCATGACACTACTATAGTAGTATTAAGTAAACCCTATGAAGGAAGTTCTTTCATTTTTAAGTTGCCCGCATATCAATTACAATGATTTTAATTATTGCTATGAAAAGGAAAAGCCCTATCCAAAATTTTTGGATAGGGCTTTCTTAATTATAAGGTCGCTATTAAAAAAACAACCTGGATTATCCTTAGTTAGAAGTATTTATTTGAGTAATTGTGTAATTGCCATCTAAAACTTCCAATTCAAATACCGGCAATCTATCATTGGCAGGTCTGTTATTTGCTACGAATGTGTAAGCTCCGCCAAAAGTGTTACCTGTTTCATCAAGAAAATTAAAAGTTACCGTTTCTGGAGAAGTACCATCAAAATTAAACGCAAATAATGAGATAGTGTACGTACCGTTTGCAAGTGGTGAAAAATCCTGCTTATCTATAAATAAATCTTCATTACCTGGGTTACTTGAAGAAGAAGACTCTACTTGGGTACCACTAGCATTGTAAACCCTAAGATCGAATAAATCGCTCTGGGTAGACCATGTGCTTATAATCTGCAACCCTTCACTTATCTCGGTAGTTGTAATAGCCATACTTGAATTAGATCCTATAATAACGTCATCATTTTCAACACTGTCAATAGAAACTGTAATACTGTTATTACCTGCCGCGGTAATCTCACTATCATTGGCATCAACCGTAATAGCTCTTGACAACTGGCCTGCTGGAATAATCAACTCGCCATTTCCGCTAACACCATATCTATTATTATCGGTATCCGCAGTATAATAAACGACAATATCTTCATTAAGAGCTTTGCTCAATACAACATCTATAACATAAAAAGAGTTTTCTTCTATGGTTACAGTTGAAGTTTCAAAACCTATTAAGGCCTCACCATCCGTAATGTCTATCTGTACAAAACTACCGTTATCACTAGGTGTAATGGTATTGGATAGTTCCGCTAAGCTAATAACGATATTTTCCATTCCACTTTCAAAAACACCATCAGATATAATAGTAAGTTCTGTTGTACCGGTCAATTCACCCGCAGTAACTGTAATTGCATTTGAGCTAACCGTATAGTCCGTATTTATAATTGCAGAACCTGCAAAGTTTAGTTGTATAGTAACATCTTCTTCCTGTGCCGCTTCTATGGCCGCAGATATTACAATAACTTGAGCATCTGACTCTGTAGTCATTGTAGCACTTGAGGCAAGGGAAACTTTTGATAAATCTATTGGTGTAGGTACTTCAACTATTGTTTCCACTTCCACCTCTCTTTCAACGATTCTTTCTACCTCTACTTCTTCGGTTTTGGTACAAGAAAATAACAGCGCTGCAACTGATAAATACATCAGAGTTTTTTTCATAATAATACTTAGATTAATTAATGGTTAATTTAAATTATACCATAAAGATATGTTAATGGTTTAATAAGCAAAAACGGTAATAATTTTCGATGTAGGAAATAACTTATGTTATTTTCGTAAGTATCTTAAAATCAAGGATTCTTGAATAATTATTTTTTTTCTGGTAGTAATTAATAAAAAGACCGGTTTTTTAAGAATGGTATTGATTGGGTATAAATAGCAATCAATGAGACTTTTGCTGCTCGTTTAGGACACGCGACCACATTGTTTGAAAATAAGGTTATTGTTTCTGGCGGTTTAGACCTTAATGCAAGCACTAACAGTAGAACACATTCAAATGATGTTTGGGTAATAGAATAACAAACTCATTTTTAGTATAAAAAAAAGCCCGTTAAAGTTTGAACGGGCTTTTCTATTTTATATGGTTTTTTAAATTCCTTTCAAGAAACTACTGTACAGGTCTTTAAACTCATACCCATCTGTAAAGCGTTGTTTGTTCAATTTTTTGTAGGAAACCAATCCCCATAATAACAACTCTTTTAAGAAATAGGCATCTTTAGCATCAAAATCTGGCTGATGATCTTTCATCAATTGGTTTAATGCGGGAATACTATCTAATGCACGTTTGTATTCCTCATCGGTAAAATCGTCCATCAATTCAAAACCTTCTCCTTGAAAAAACCAGTGCAACAGTTCATCATAAACGGTTTCTTCGTCTTTACGCTCTAGCTTATTGATTTTTGGAAAATACTTGGGAAATAATGTTTTTACAGCATCATCTATAAGAATACCGGCAACAACATCCGCTCCCTCCTGCTCTCCTTCATATACCAATTCTATTTTCCCCGTAATGGCAGGTACAATTCCTAAGAAATCGCTTAAACGTAGCATGGTATGATCACCACCGTTCAATAAAGACCTGCGCTCTGCAGTACTCAACAAGTTTTCAAAAGCCGTAATGCTCGTACGGGCACTCACCCCACTTTTGGCATCTACATACTCACTGTCCCGAGCTTCAAAAATCACTTGTTCCAAAAGGTCTTTTGCAAGATCTGGAACGTAAACAGCATCGGTTTGGCGGGCATCAAGCTTGGCTTCTTGCTCCGTAATTTTTCTGGCTATCTCAATATCATCAGGATAATGCGTTAATATTTGCGACCCGATTCTATCTTTTAGTGGAGTTACAATACTACCTCTATTGGTGTAATCTTCAGGGTTTGCTGTGAATACGAACTGAATATCCAAAGGCAATCTCAGTTTGAATCCCCTGATCTGGATATCCCCTTCCTCCAGAATATTGAACAAAGATACCTGAATACGTGCCTGTAGATCGGGCAACTCATTGATTACGAATATACAGCGATTGGCACGTGGAATCATCCCAAAGTGAATTACCCTATCATCTGCATAAGATAATTTTAGGTTTGCCGCTTTTATAGGATCTACATCACCAATTAAATCTGCCACCGTAACATCTGGCGTTGCCAATTTTTCTGCAAAACGCTCACTTTTATGCAACCACGAAATTGGGGTATCATCCCCTTTTTCTTTAATTAGTTCCATGGCAAATCTAGACATGGGTTTCATAGGATCATCATTGATTTCAGAACCTTCCACAACAGGAATATATTCATCTAACAGATTTACCATTAAATGCGCCAAACGTGTTTTTGCCTGACCACGAAGTCCCAATAAATTAATGTTGTGTCTAGATAATATGGCGCGCTCCAATTCTGGAATAACCGAGTCTTCATAGCCCCATACACCGGTAAAGGCATCTTCTCCCTTTTTTATTTTATCAATAAGGTTGTCTCGCAACTCATCTTTTACACTTTTGGTTTGGTATCCGGCAGCTTTTAAGGCCCCCAACGTTTGTATGTTTTTATAATCTAATTTCATAGTATTCCTTTGGTCTTATTTCAATCTTTTTTTTCTGTTTGCTTCGTAATCTTCAAATATCATTTCACCCAACCCTTTTAATCCCGTGAAAAATGCCTTGCCCTTGTTGGCTTCCGTAAAATGGCGAATAAACTGCATGAGATATGGGTCTTGGGCAATCATAAACGTGGTAATGGGTATATGTAATTTACGTGCTTGGCGTGCCATATTGTAGCATTTTTCCACGATAAAATCATCTAGCCCCACACTGTTTTTATAATACGTACCGTCTGGCATGCGCAGACAACTTGGCTTACCATCGGTAATCATAAAAATCTGTTTATTGGTATTACGCTTTCTGCGCAGCATATCCATAGCCAATTGTAATCCGGCAACGGTATTGGTGTGATACGGACCTACTTTTAAGTACGGTAAATCTTTAATGGGTATGGGCCAGGCATCATTACCAAAAACCAAAATATCCAATGTGTCTTTTGGGTATCTGGTGGTAATCAATTCCGCCAATGCCATAGCAACTTTTTTGGCGGGCGTAATACGGTCTTCGCCATACAGAATCATACTATGGCTTATATCAATCATAAGAATGGTGCTCATTTGCGCCTTATGCTGGGTATCTTCTACCACCAAATCATTTTCGCTCAATTGAAAACTACCTACACCGTGATTAATTTGGGCATTTTTAAGACTCTCGGTCATAGATATGTTTTCTAGACCATCGCCGTAACGGTATTCCCTAAGGTCACCCGTGTGCTCATCACCTTGTCCGGATTTGCCTGTTTTATGGTTACCCGCACCACTACGTTTTAACTTACCAAAAATTTGGTCCAATGCACGCTGACGAATAATACGCTCCATTTTTGCGGTTATGGAAATATCTCCGCCACCAGAACCTTCTTCCCCATCTTCACCGTTGCCACCGCCATCCTTAAACTCTTCGCGTATATACCCTTTCGCTTTTAGATCTTCAATAAAATCGTCAATGGTGTAGTCTTCGGTAGTCAGTTCATATTCCTTGTCCAGCTCACGTAACCAGTCTATGGCTTCGTCAAAATCGCCAGAAGTATGTGTGATCAGCTCTTGAAAAATATCAAAAAGCTTATCAAAAATCGATTGTTCGGGTGCTTCGTATGTTTCAAAGCGAAACCCTTTTCTTTCATTCATAGCCATACTATAAAATTAACACTTTTACCTTGGATGCCCGCGGCTTTTGGGAAATGTTAACGTTGTTGTTTAAGATTGGTTGTTGGTTATCGGTTGTTGGTTGTTGGTTGTTGGTTGTCGGTTGTCGGTTGATGGTTGTTCGTTGATGGTTGTTGGTTGTCGGTTGATAGTTGTTCGTTGTTGGTTATTCGTGTTGAGTTGGACGCTGGTCGCTGTTCGCTGGTCGCCGAACGCAATACGCTGTTCGCTTTTCTCTCTAGGATAGTTGCTGAAAAAAAGCGAAAGGCGATTAGCGCTTGGCATAAAAGAATTTATATTTATGAGGAGATTTTTAGCGAGGAAACAATCTATTTGTTTCGTGAACTCAAGATTCAATTATTATGCAGATAAGCGACATTTGTTTAGCGCGTAGCGAAAAGCGACCGGCGCAAAGCGTATAGCGTTTAACATGCAACGTTTTGCGCGTAGCGTTTTAAAAAAGTAACTTCGGCTACGCTCAGTTACCGGTATTTAGCAACACTATTTACAAACAACCGACAACTAAGAACCAACAACTAAAAAGATAAACCATCGACCAACAAGCTTTAACCATCAAACAGATACAAGGCTTTTTAAGCACTCCACCGCTTTGGGAAGGTGTGCAGTTTGGTGTATCTCAGTTTCAATTTCCTGATGTGTCTGTAGACAGTTTTGTGGTAAGTGAAATACCGGAGAAATTGCGTTTGGGACATCAAATGGAATTTGTGTGCAAACAGTTGTTAGAAGCTAGTAATACGTATGATGTACTCCTGCACAATATGCCCATACGGGAAGAAAAACGGACTATTGGTGAAATAGATTTTATTGTTCAGGAAACCGCCACAAAGCAGCTAATTCACATAGAATTGACCTATAAATTCTATCTGATTGACACCGATATTAAAGAACCCATAAAGCAATTGGTAGGTCCCAACCGGCGCGATGCCTTTTATGCCAAGCTAGAAAAAATAAAAAACAACCAATTTTCATTGATTCACACGCCTATTGGTCGCTCCGCATTGTTGGAAAAAGGAATTAATGCCGAAAACATGACGCAGCAAGTTTGCTATAAAGCACAGTTATTTCAACCCTATTCTAGCGACACATTATCCATTGCACCGTTAAACAAAAATTGCATTATAGGCTATTGGTTACGCTTGGCAGCATTTCATACGGCTGACTTTACACCACATACATTCTATATGCCTACCAAAAGCGAATGGGTGTTGCACCCTATGGACACCGTAGCATGGCGTTCACATGAAGAAATTGCTATTGCTATTACAGAACGCTTAGAAAACAACAGCGCACCCATGGTTTGGATGAAGAAAAACAACACGTTTGAAAAGTTCTTTGTGGTATGGTGGTAAGCTTAATTTCTTAGTTTAAATTAATACAAATGCCTGTTAATAACTGTTGATAGGTCTTTTTTTAAGTGGGTGGGAATTAGATTACTTTTATAGGTGGAATATGTGCAATTGTACATAAAGACAATAGTTGGACACAATTAAAACCGAAACGTAAATGAAAAAAAATATTTGGACGATTTTATTTTTTATTCTTTTAATAATCAATGTTGGTTTACTGAATATTTATTTTTCCTCTAACAAGAATGCTGAATTGGACTTAAAAAATCAACAAATTGAATTGTTAGAATCCAATCTTAATAAAAGTGAAACTGAATATATTGAAAATGCAAAACAGCTAAAATATATGCTGGAAACAATTATTGAAAATTCAGAGGAATTAAAAAAATATATGACCGAATATAAAGATGTCACTGATAAGGAGTTTGAAGAAAAATTACGTCAGAAATTAATTCGACTTGACATTGAAATTAACGAAAAAGAGAAAAAATAACTGGGCACAACATTGTATAACCGCAATTACGGCGGATTCGACCAAGTCTGAATCCACTCGGAATTGCTAACGTCTGTGCTTAACCGAAAATTAACACATATAAACCCGTAAATGACGGTTATACAAGACCGTTATGTGTTATTATGACAAAACTTTATGCTTACAGATAGATTTCATCAATTAAGAAAAGAAGAATTAGATAAGGTTTTCTCTAAATCAAATATTAGCAAAATTTGGCGAAAGGTAGTCAGAGGACAATTAAGGAATGTTGACATTTTAGACATCTATGATTACTATGACTTTAACTATAATATTGATTCAAGAGCTCTTTTACTAAGGAGTGATATACTCTCAGGAAATTACAGTAGCTCTAAACCGCTGATTTATAGAGTTGAAAAAAAGCTTGGGATTTGTAGACATTTGATAATTCCTCAGCCAACCGACGCTCTCATTCTACAAATTATTACTGATAAGATTAGTCCAGAAATTTTATCAAATCAACCGTCGAAAAATTCATTTTATTCAAGAGATAAACATTTTATAAAGAAACCGCACGAAATTGATGAATACGGATTCAATTGGAGAAAGTTATGGAAGAAAATGCAAAAGAAGATTTTCAAGTTTAGCGACCAAAAGGAATTAATCATTGTAACAGATTTATCTAATTATTATGATTCAATTTTTATTCCCGAGCTACGAAAATTAATTACAGGATATATTAATAATAACGAAGCTCTGTTAGACATCCTCTTTGGTATAATAGAACGTAATTCTTGGCTTCCAGATTACCTACCTTATACTGGTAGAGGATTACCAACTTCAAACTTAGAAGGAATTAGATTGATGGCTCATTCGTTCTTATTTGAATTTGACGAAATAATAAAAAAGAAATCGAACAACAGCTTTACGAGATGGATGGATGACGTTGTTGTTGCTGTAGACACAAGAGAAGAAGCAGTAAATGTTTTAAGCTCTTCCTCAGATGTATTAAAAAGTCGGGGTCTTGCTTTAAACCTAAAAAAGACGAGTATCTATTCCGCAGAAGAAGCTGAATATCATTTTCTAATTGATGAAAATAAATATTTAGATTCAATAGATTTTGACTATCATTTAGAACACGGAATTAAAGCTATAAGTAATGAATTAGTAAAAAGATTTAATAAACACCTAAAATCAAACCAATCTGCCAAATACTATGAAAAAATCAGTAAAAGATACATTACTTCTTTTGGCAAAATAAATTCCAAAAGGATTCTGAAAAATGTTGCGTCTCTTTTCAACGAGAATCCGGGAATACGTCAAAATTTGTTATTTTATTTATCAACTCTTGGATATAGTAAAAGAACATCTGAAGTGGTATTAGAAATTTTTGACGAATTGAAATTACACGACGATATTTCTCTATTTAATATTTGCAGATTAATTACAGATTGGAATATTCCATTGACGAAAGAAGGAGATGAATTTGTAGAAAACGCAATAAAAAAGATTAAGTCATTTAGTATGACTCGAAAACAAATCTTTGACTTTTACTGCTTGCTTTGGGTAAAAACAAAATATGACCATCCCGAGGATTTGTACAAATTCATTATGGATTATAAAGGTATTTGGAATTCCCATCCTTTTCTCAGAAGACAAGTGACATCAATTATGGGAAGATTATTTCTTTACAAAGAAGATAAAGTAAGAACATTTTTAGAAACTCAAATCTCAACTGCCGAACAACAAGTTGTATCAACTGCGAATAATCTTATTAACCTAAAGAAATTAATCTCTATTGAAGGAAAAGTGAAATTGTACTTATTTCCTCAAAACAAATACAAAACATATCCATTACAAAAGTTTTTGGTACTTTGTTCATTTCTAAATAGTGAGACATATAGAACAAACAAAGATGTAATTGAAAAAATTAAATTTCATATTGACGACCCATACTATAGGAAATGGCTTGAATTACAGTACAACGTGAAATAACAATACATAACATTGTATATTAAAAATAGCGCAAGTCTTTGCTAATACGAACATTTACTGAGAGCTTTTAAAACATTTAAAGCTTAACAATTAAAATTTTATGAAAAAAATATACTATCTATTTTCAATTGTCATTTTATGTTCATGTGGAGGTGGGAAATACAATTATCTATTCGATACCGGTAAACAACTCGATTTTGGTGAAGGACTATGGGTACTCAATAGAACGGAATCCAATTCAAAAATATTCGACAAGGAATTGTATGATGCTTCCTATGAACAATTCAAAAAAATTCTTGGAGACTCTTTGGTTGACATTAATACATTAAGAATGGACAAACTTATTTCGCCTAAAATTGGATTTGAGCTAAACAAAACGGAATTGGAAACGCTTAAACGAGATACACATTGTGATTTTCTGATCAACATAAGAGGGTATGTCATTAGTAATGGAGCCGGAACTGTATCATTTGATAGTGGTAATGGCCATTACAGCGCAAGTAATCAATCTTCAGTTTCCATTATGATATATGATCTTAATACGGGCGAGATTATTTCTTCATCTCAGGCCATGGCGAAAGTTACCTCAGAAAATTCCCATTTTGACGATAACAAAGGAGTACCTAGCATTAATTCTAGTGCGGAAACCTTAATGGTAAAGGCTGCTAAAAAACTAATCAAGAAATACGAAACAAATAGACTTGACTAAATTAGTACGGAAATAAAAAAGTTTTACATTAATATCTATAATCCATTGCAAGCGAATTTCCTAAGCCAAAACTTCAACTTTAGGCAATGGCTCGGGACTGTGCGTAAAAATCCATAAAGATTTCCCCGAAACACGATTATAGCCAGGAAGTTAGCACCACTATAAAAAATGAGAATAACATCGATAGCAGTATTTTTAATTCTTTTTATTTCTTGCAAAGAAAGAAAAGGAACCAATAATCTACATAACGAGCAATTGGTGAATAGAAACATTATAAAACCTGAATTTCAATCAATTATTGATTCTGCAGATGTTAAAGGTTCAATATTAATCTATGATTTAAACAAAGACATGTACTATTCAAATGACTTTGAATGGTCTAACAACGGAAATTTACCGGCATCTACCTTCAAAATTGCCAATTCTATTATTGGACTTGAAACTGGTGTGATAGAAAATGATAGTGTCATATTTAAATGGGACGGAGAAAAAAAATGGTTAAAAAGTTGGGAACAAGACCTAATTCTTAGAGATGCTTTTCAATTTTCTTGTGTTCATTGTTATCAAGTAATTGCAAGAAAAATTGGTTCAAAAAGAATGAACGATTATGTCTTAAAACTTAACTATGGGAATCTAGAAATTGATTCTACCAATATTGATAAATTTTGGTTAGAAGGAGAATCAAAAATAAGTCAAATGCAACAAATCGACTTCCTGAAAAGATTCTACAATTTTGAACTTCCTATTTCCAAAAGAACTGATAGTATAATGCGAAAGATTTTGCTCATTGAAGAAACTGACCAATTTAAACTTAGTGGAAAATCTGGTTTATCAAATTATAACAGAGAATATAATGGTTGGTTTATTGGGTTTGTTGAATTTGAATACAACACATACCTATTTGCCACAAATCTAGAGCCTAAAAAAGAGTTTGATTTAAATTCTTTTATTAAAAAAAGATTAGATTTAACTCTTCTAGGTCTTAAAAAATTGAATGTTCTATACTAAATACCGGTGCTAGCCAAACCTGAACGTAATGAGGACTTATGGGCTAAATCGAAAAATCTGTATAAATTTATAAAGTCGCTAATCCCGATAGCTATCGGGAATGGATTCAGCTTTGGACAATAAAAGATAAACTGAACAATATGCTTTAGCTTCGTGCGTAGACCTGCCGGCAGGCAGGCAGGCAGGCAGGCGGAAACAAAAAGTTTCCTTGCTTACCGCACTACGCTTAGTTAAAACGTTGTAAACAAGCTAAACCAACATATGAATTTCTTTAAAAAACTTTTCGGATTAAATAAAAAAAAGGAAGAAGAATACTCTGGAAATTTTATTGTCGCAACTCTAAATGATAAAGTAATGCCAATTGATAGAGGAGAAATTTATGAAGACCCATTAGATGAATTTCTTCAAGCTAATGGAATTGGAGAAGTTACAGGTGGAGGAACTATGCAATTAGAATCTGGAGAATTGGAATACTGTGACGTAGAAATCCAACTAAATTCTGATGAGATTAATGAAAATCATATTAAATTAATCATTGAGAAACTTGAAGAGCGTGGAGCGCCAAAAGGTTCTAAACTGACAACTGAGAAAACGGAACAGAAAATTGAATTTGGAAAACAGGAAGGTTTAGGAATTTATCTTGACGGAATAAATCTATCCGATGAAGTTTATAAAAATTCTGACTCTGAAGCTTTGGCTATAGAGATTAGACGATTAGCGAATATAAAAGATAATGTTCTTAGATATTGGCAAGGAAATACAGAAACTGGATTATATTATTATGGAGAATCATTTGAGAAAATAAATGAATCGATTGCAAACTTGGTAAACATTCATCCTGAATGTGAAAATTGCCGAATTGAAAGAGTCGCATAAAAGTCAGTTTACACCGCAATTAAGGCGGATTCGACTACGTCCTAATCCACTCGGAATTATTAAAGTCTCTGTCATAAAAAAAATAAACACTAATTTACCTTCTGTAAAATAAAATTTTCGAGCACGTCAACTTAAGTTTATATTGTATTTAAACCGCTCAAATATCTAACAACCTATGTTAAAAAAAATACTATTCTTATTATTCATTGCCCTATACATTAGCTGTTCAAAAGATAACTCAGAGAATAACCAACCAGAACCTAATCAAAACGAAGATGTTTTACCGGTAATTTCAATCTCTGAACTTGAGAATTTAATTGAGACAAAATCAAGCTTTAATGTTACCATTTCTGGCACAGAAGCACAAACCAACACCACAGTTCTAATTAATGATATTGAAGTGGCTTCTACCGATCAGAAAGATTTTGAGTTAGAAATAAACCCTTTTGATTATCCTAACGGTAAAACATCACTTAAAGTAAAATCAGTAACGGCAGGAAATCTAGAAAGTGTAAAAGACGAAGAAATTGAAATCAATAAATTACTTTTTAGATCTTTTGGAGGGTTGTCTAGCGAATCTGTAGATTCTTATTTAGCCATAAATCTTCAAAGTACAGGAGAACTAGTTGGTTTTAAAAAGATAATTACATATGACGACCCTATCTTTTTGCACGCCGAAGATAATTTTATAGAAGAAAATATTATAGTTACCCAATACATAATTAGTAACAATTCTAGTTTTCAAATGGCTAGAATGTTTGGTAATGTAAAACCTGGCACAGAATTAATAAGTATAGAAGAAGTTGCTAATCAATTAGGTATTGATGTAGTATGGCCAAGTAATCAAACAGCATTTAATGTAACTATTGAAGGGACATCTAATTCAGGTTTCATTTCACTTCTTGGAAGAGATTATAACTTTGGCAATTCATCCTTTCCTACGTTGGAAATTAAATATGATGAAGCACTAACAGAGAATGTATTTTTGTATTATTATAATCAATACGATAATAATATTTTAAATAATTACCGCTATTCCTTTTTCGATAATTTAGAAGATCAGAGCATACAATTTGAAGAAATGACCATGCTTCAAGAAGAGGATATAACTACCTTTCAAATACCCAATACAGTAGATAGTGCCAGTATTACCCTTTTTGGCTTCAACAATGAAGAAAGTTATAGAGAAAATTTATATAGGCTTCTGTTTGTCAATAGCATTCAAACAGGTACCTCTGGTTACACGGCAAGTTATCCATATATAAAAGAATACCCTATTGTTGTAAAAAGCATAGGACTAGATTTTCTAGATGGCAGTAACCTTATTTTAGATCAAAAAAACACCCTAGATATTACTATTCCTGATATTACAGTTCAAAAAAATGAAGGAGATATAGAGATAGATGGAGCTCATGATTTTTCTGAGTTGAACTTAGAAGTTTTGCACCCTGACCCAGCAAAGAACGATATTTTCCGAATGTCGTATAAAAATCTTGGATTGGATACTATTGACATTCCCTTTGATACTTTTGAAATACCAGAAGAAATTGTCCAAATTTTGAATGAGCGAGGATTTGGAATTACTACCACCAATCATACCGGTGAATTGAATATTCAAATCACTAATTATGATGACAATTTGTTTCCCAATGGCGTATTCCATTATTCTTTAGGTCGTGAAAACGGTGATGCATTTTACTGGACAATCCCACTTGATAATTAATAATTTAATTTCTTTTGAAATTATAAAAAGGTTCGATTGACATTCGGTTAAACTTCATATTCAAAACTAAAAAACCAAGCCCTAAATAATTCTTTAGCGCTTGGTTTTTCTATTCTTAAAAAAGTCTTCTACTCTACCGTATAACTTACCTTATTGGTTTCCGTTACCCTAAAATAGCCATGGGCATAATTATCCGGGTTGGTCGTATTAATGCAATTGCCACGAACATCTACCGGTGTAGCTTCAAAAATACCTACGCCGCCAATTTGGTCTATAACAATATCCATATAATTATAGTAAGCTCTAGAAATACCGTGCATGCTGATATTTACTACATCACCAGGTAATAACGGTTTTATTTCCTCGTCCTCATCATCATCGATTTCATACCACCAGTCCACTTCGTTCCCGTTTATAAACTCATCATCGCCCGTTTCCAAAGTAGGTAACAGGTCCTGTGGTCGTTCAAACTTAAAAAGGTAATTATCGCCTTCGTCCTCAAAATCTGTAAATACAATATGCAGTTCAATAGCTTCATCATCAAAACCATCTTCCGTATCTTGGTAGATATCGGTAATGTTGGGAACAGGATTCATAGTATCTTCGGCAACATATCGTTCTCCATTATATACAATTTCCAAAGTATAGGTGGCAAACAATTGAGGCTGAAAGGTACTTGTGGTATAGGTGCCATCATTCTGATCCGTAAATCTAAAAACTTCTCCCGTAGCGTTATTGGTCACAGTAACTTCTGCACCCGTAACATTGGTACTTTGAGTGTCAAAAAAAGGTGTGGACGTACGTAACGTAATCACTTGATCATTACCCGTAGTTCCTTTTTCCCAGTCTAAGGAAGCTTCCACCACCAAACGTAAGGTATCTGTTTGTACGTCAACATCTATAACATCTGTACAACCCGTAAGAATAACGGTGAACAGGGCTATTATTGGTTTTATATAATTTTTCATCGTATTAAAATTTAAAGTTATAGGTAATGGATGGTACAATTCCGAAAATAGCGGTTCTGGTAGCCTCATTTGCCCCCGTTTCAATATTCTGCCCAAAGGATACCGAAGCAGCATTCTTGCGATTATAGGCATTATAAATACCTAGTACCCACTCCCCTTTTAATTTGGCATTTGGCTTTCTGTTGGGCTTATAATTGACTGACAGATCTAAACGATGATACGCAGGTAAGCGATCGGAATTTCTATCGGAATAACTAGCAATGGAAACGCCCTCATACTCATATTGACCATTAGGATACGTAACAGGCCTACCCGTTTGAAAGACCAAATTGGTGCCAAAACTCCATTTATCGTTTAATCGATAGGCCCCGGATATAGAGACATCATGCGTTCTATCATAAGGAGTGTTGTACCAATTACCATCATTAATACCCAAACCACCGGCATTACCACCGGGAGTTCGCTGCTCTGACTTGGATAGCGTATAGGAAATCCACCCCGTAAATTTACCTTCGTTCTTACGGAATAAAAGCTCAAGTCCGTATGCCCTGGACTCCCCTTTTAATATTTCGGTTTCAATGGTATTCTGTCCAATAAGATCAGAACCATCTATGTAATCGATTCTATTATCGGTATTCTTATAATAGATTTCAGCCTCCATGGAATACGCCTTGTTCTTAAAATTACGGAAATAGCCCAAGGCATATTGATTGGATAATTGCGGGTCTATGTATTGACCGCTTGGTGTCCAAACATCTAATGGCGTAGCTGAAGAAGTGTTGGATAATAGATGTATGTATTGTGCCACCCTAGAAAAGCCAGCCTTTAAAGAAGAATTGTCATTTATGGTATATGCCAATGACGCCCTAGGCTCCAAATTGCCAAAGGTCTTAATGGCGTCTCCCTTTTCGTATACCGTTTCACCAATGGCCTCACCACGTTCATAAATACCAAGGTCCTCATTATAGACTACCGGTTGATTATTGGCATATTCCGTCATGGGCTGCCCCCCAAGTCTAGAAAATGCACTGTAGCGCAAACCGTATTTTGCAGTCAGCTTCTCCGTTAATTTATGTTCCGCATTTAAATACACTCCAGTTTCCAACGCCCTTTTCTTATCCAATACCAAAGGATTGACAGATGACGTTTCGGTCGTTGGAATAATTTCCCCCGGATCAAACTCATAGTGTATGCCGCTTGCTCCAAAATCTAGCTTAAATGCATCACTGAAGTAATACTTTAAGTCATATTTTAGATTGTAATTGGTAATGGACGACACCCAATCGAACTCCGCAGAGGTAATACCTAGCTCGTAGTCATACTTACTATAAATAGCGGACAGGTTAGAAAAAAGTTTATCGTTAAAAATGTGGTTCCAACGCAGGTTTGCTGTTGAATTCCCATAAGAACTACTAAAATTTTCTCCCAGCTCAAAAGCATCGCGCCCAAAATAACCAGAAAGAAAAAGTCGGTTGTTCGTATTGATCTTATAATTCGTTTTTAAGTTTAGATCATAAAAACTTACGCTATTATCTTCCCCCGCAGCTTTTAATAACAGATCGGCATAAGAACGACGACCAGCAATTAAAAAAGAACCTTTCTCTTTAAACAAAGGTGCTTCTAGTGCCAAACGGCTAGATATGATACCAATGCCGCCCGTTGCAGCAAACCGTTTACTGTTACCGTCTTTCTGCCTAACATCTAACACCGACGAAACACGCCCACCATACCTTGCCGGTATACCACCTTTGTACAGTTTTACATCTTTAATGGCATCTGCATTGAAGACCGAGAAAAAACCGAACATGTGAGAGGTATTATAAATGATAGCCTCATCCAACAGAACCAGGTTTTGGTCGCCCGCACCGCCACGTACGTGAAAACCGCCGGTACCTTCACCGTTATTGGTTACTCCCGGTAGCATTTGTAACGATTTTAAAATATCCACTTCACCCAGAACCACGGGCATTTGCTTAACCGTTTCAATGTTCATTTTGAGGACGCTCATTTCCGGTTTCCGTAATACGGCAATTTCAGATTCCTCTGCCGTTACCTCTACTTCATCTAACTTGGTAGAAACTTCAGAAATTTCAAAATTGAAGTTTTGGTTTCTGTTCAGGTTTACATCTTGCTTAACATCACCATATCCCATATAGGTAATGAGTAAACGATAAGGTCCTTCTGGTGCGGTCAACGAATAAAATCCGTATTCATTGGTAACCACCCCAATACTGGTACCCTCTAAAAAGACAGATGCCCCAAAAAGAGTTTCTCCGTTGTCAATGTCGGTAATTTTACCACTAATGGTATAATTTTCTTGGGCATGTAATTGAATGCCCGCAAATAGTAACATAAGCGCTGCCATACGTTTTAGCTGCCTTATGCATACTTGTTGATTTTGTTTTTTAATCATGCTATTTGTTTAATTGATTGATGAACATTACTAATTGACAACATAATTTGTAAAAGGTTGCATGCTTAAGAAAGTTTTATCGAAATGGTAACATTCGCCCCTTTGGATCGTACTAACTTACAAGTCTATTAGTTTCAAATAAATTGTAGCAAAATGCAACTATCTAAAAAATTGGTTGTCTTTATCATAGAAACCAATTTTAGAGTACAAATAACCACCTAAATTCATTGGAAACCGAAATTCGTTTTACGCATCGATCCCTTGTTGAGCGCAGCAAGACTGGCGATAGAACCTCGCAGTATCAACTGTACGAGCTCTATGTTGATGCCATGTACAACGTTAGTATGCGGTTTTTGGGAATTAAGGAAGATGCCGAAGATATTGTGCAAGATAGTTTTGTAGATGCTTTCAAAAACCTGGATAGGTTTAAATATGAGTCTTCTTTTGGTGCTTGGTTAAAACGTATTGTCATAAATAAGAGTATTAACCATTTAAAGGTAAAGCGGCTACCGCTTACCTCTATGGATGAGCATGAATACCACCTAACCGATGAAGTGGAAATTGAAAAAGTGAATGCCATGGATATTTTAAAAGTGAAATCTGGTATTGAAAAACTTCCATTAGGGTATAAGCAAATAATAAACCTATACCTATTGGAAGGATATGATCACAATGAGATTAGTGATGTTTTGGGCATAACCACATCTACCTCTAAATCACAGTATCACAGAGCAAAAAAGAAATTAGTAGAAATTATAAACGGATTGTAATGGATCAATTTGAAAAACATATACGGGATAATAAAGCGGTCTTTGATGATCACAAGGCAGACCGTGCAAAAATGTGGGCAAATATTGCAGCGCAATTGAACGAAAATCCACCAAAGGTGGTACCGCTCTGGAAATCGCCCATGGTACGTATTGCTGCCAGTATAGTAATTCTGCTGGGAATTACCGGAATTGTTGGGCTTACCTTCTTTGGCAACCCCAATACACCAACCCATTATGTCTCTAAGGAACTACAGGATATAGATATGCATTACAAAGGTTTGGTAACCTACCAAGTACAATTAGTGCAAAACAACAATCAATTAACAGCGGCAGATAAAGAAGAGTTTCTGTCATTTATGGTAGAGCTTGATGCCGAATATGAGCAACTAAAACTTGAAATGCAGAACAATCTAGATAATGAACAGGTTTTGGCAGCCATTGTTTCCAATTATAGAAAGCGCATAGAACTCATTGAAAATCTATTGCAGCAGCTAAACGAATCTAAAATTAAAGAAGACGATTATGGATATACTTTGTAAGAAGCTTAAGCTTTTCGCCTTGGCGATGCTGCTTGGTTTTACAGCCTTGGCACAAGAAAAGGTATCTAACGATATCTCTAAAACCTACCCTTTTACCAACGCAGGAGAGCTTCATTTGGAAAATAAATACGGTGATATCAATATCTACGGATGGGTCAAGAATGAAGTCTCCATCACCGTCAATATTACGGTGACCGATAAGAAAAGGGAAAACGCCCAAGAGCTCTTGAATAGAATAAAACCTGTAATAAGACATAGTGATAAATTTATATCCGTTAACTATGAAATAGCGGATAAGAACTCCGGATTTTTCTCTAACCTTTTTGAAAAAGCCAATCCGTTCGATTTTGACCGAAGCAATGTGCAAATTGATTATAAGGTTTACGTGCCCCAAAAAGTTGAACTAGAGGTCATCAATAAATTTGGCGATGTTTTTATTGAGGATTGGATAGGTATATTAATGGCAGATGTACAGCATGGAGATATGTGGATAAGCGATAATTTGAATAAAGCGGATGTAAGTATCAAATATGGAAAGCTTAGGGCAAAAAATATCAATTATGCCAATATAGATATTACCAATGGCGGTTTGGATATGGACCATGCGAATACCATGAGACTTAATAGTAGCGGTAGCAACATAGAAATACACCAAGTAGAGTCCCTTGAATTTTACTCTAATAAAGATGAAGTTGATATACGGGAGATAGGTACTCTTTACGGCAATCTTAAATTTAGTAAACTACGCTTACATCGCCTTAAAAAGGATATTGATTTGAACTTAAAAATTTCAGATTTATGGGTAAAGAATATCCTTTCTGCAACGTCTAAAATAAGCTTGGAGCAAGAATCATCTGAAATACACATCAATGTTATTAACTTTCCACATGTCTTCTCTGCAACTTTAGAAGAAGGTTTGGTAAGATTGCCAAAATCATTTCATGACGTAGATTCCAAAATGTTGGACAAGGGCAAAAAGTTACGTGAAATAAAGGCAAAATATGGTAAAAAAGGACAAGGACACATTTCTATTTCAGGTAAAAAAGGGGTTGTTCTAATAAAAGAAATTTAATGGAATTAGAAAAAGCGATTAGTTATCTTGTATAAGCTAATCGCTTTTGTATCATAATCCAATCTATTCTGAATACGCACCAGAAGAATAAGTTAGTTCATAACTGTGCGTGTATACTTCAAAAACAATCCCAAAAGGGTCTTCAACATAACACATTTTATAGGGTTTGTCATTTGGGTAGTATGAACGTATAGGCATACGCTGTTTGCCTCCATGTGCCACAATTTTAGCGACCAAATCTTCTATATTTGGGTCTTGAATACAAAAATGAAATAATCCTGTATTGAAAGGATTAAATTCCGGTGCTTCTTTAACCCCATGAGGAAAAGAGAACAATTCTACACCTATACCATCTGAGGTAGACATATGTGCAATTTCAAACTCTTCCCAATCATTACCAAAAACATCAATACACATTAATCCGATCGCTGTTTCTTTTTCTTTTTTAATTTTTGATGGTTTCATAATTACGTACCAACCCATTACTTCTGAGTAAAATTCTACCGCTTTCTGTAAGTCCGGTACTGTAATGCCAATATGCGAAAATGATTTTGGGTATTCTTTATTCTTATCCATAGTTCTAATTTTACTGCAAAATAAATCTATATTTGCCTTATGGACAATAACTTACCCAAAAGTGCCATAGTTACCAAAAAGAGTAAAATATTGATTTTCAAATAATTAAATTTTAAATGAACACTAAAAAATATTGCCCGTTAGACCATACGATGAATCTAATTGGTACCAAATGGAAACCTATTGTACTTTTTCATTTATTGGATGGCGCATTACGATCGGGAGTATTACAGAAAAAAGTACCGGGAATATCCAATAAAATGTTCACACAAACCGTACGCGAATTGGAAAAAGATGGCTTGGTAGAACGTATAGTGTATCCTGTTGTTCCTCCAAAAGTAGAATATGGTTTGACCGAACGTGGAAAATCCCTTAAAACTATTTTACTTAGTCTTGACTCATGGGGAGCCAATGACACCTCTAATAAGCTCGTTTAAAAGTAATTAGAGGTATGTTTACACAACAAAATGTAGAATTTTGGGTTTTATCTAAAAAATAGTGGTTTTTGGTGCAACTATTTGTTGCTTAGGTTGTCTATTAGATAATCAATCAAAAATCGAACAGTAATGAAACCACTTCAATTTAGCCTTCTATTGTTTTTATTCCTGTCCGCCATGTGTAGCTACGGACAAGAGGAAACTGATGATTACCTTGAATTTAACGATCGCAACAATGTAGTACATGGCGTCTATGTTGGTATTCATATGGGCTTAGGAGAAGTTGAAAATGAAAGGGCCTATTTGGGGGGATTAAAAATTGCCTATGTTGCCAATCAACAGTTCGAAGTTGGATTTGCTGCCAATTTTTTATATTCCGAACAAGATATCTTTAACAATACACTCTCTAGATATGAAGATTTAATTGCTGTTTATGGCGGGTTACATTTAGAACCCATATTGTTCAGTAAGAAAAGAATTAATTTAAGTTTTCCGTTGTTGCTTGGAGCCGGTGCCGTAGGTTACGTGGACGCAACATATAGACACGACGATAATTTTGAAGAGGAACTTACCGAAGATGATTTTGATGAAGTATTTGTTGCCGAACCGGGAATAAATGCTCTTTTTAATATCTCTAGATACTTACAACTAGAAGCAGGTGTGAAATATCGTTTTTCTAGCAAAATAGAATTACCACCCACCAGAATTTCTAGAATTAACGGCTTTTCAGCCGGTATAGGCATTAAAGTTGGCATATTTAATATGGGACGTAACCGTTATAAGAAAAACGTGCAATGATCAACAGAAGAAAATCAAAAAAGCGTTACGCTAAAAAAGGTATAGACACGCAACACGTGTTCACTGAAAACAATCAGGTTTTCGTAAAGAACAAAGCTTCATACAAGGCAAATCCAATAAGTGAATGGTCACCAATAACTTTTAAATGGGTGTCAATTGAAAAAGTTCAAGATCGTTTAGTACTTGAATAATCCAGAACCTAGTTATATTTGAGGTCAAGCTTGCACCATGTCAATGACCACAAAAATAATTGAGATTTCTGCCGCAGACACACTACCTATAAGACATTTGGTTATGTGGCCAAATCAACCATTGGACTACGTAAAGCTTCCAAAAGACCATGAAGGTCTGCATTACGGACTATTTATAGAACACAAACTTATATCGGTTCTTTCTTTATTTATTGATGGCGATGAAGGTCAATTTCGAAAATTTGCTACCTTAGAAGACTACCAAGGTAAAGGCTATGGAAGCATATTATTGGAAGAAATAATGCACATTGCCAATACTAAAAAATTGACAAAAATTTGGTGTAATGCCAGACAGAACAAAAGCACCTTTTACACCAAATTCCAAATGCACAAAACCAATAAAACCTATGTGAAAGGGGGAATAGATTTCGTAATCATGGAAAGAACTTTTGAATATGAGTAAAGAGTATGACCAAATAACAGCCCTGCATTACGCAGCTTATAGACCTTCTTTACATGAAGATATTTTAAAAATGTACCTTCCTACTACCCCTAAAAGTAATTTTGGATTAGACATTGGTTGCGGTACCGGGCAATCTGCCATAGCCCTATCCAAATTTTGCAATAACGTAATTGGTGTTGACCCAAGTAAAGAGATGATCAAAAAGTCCATTAAACACACTGGCGTTAGCTATGAGTTAATGCAAACCAAAACCCTGAACTTTGACAGTGAAAGGTTTGATATCATTACGTTTGCAGGGTCATTATTTTATGCAAAATCTCAAGAACTATTAGATGAATGCATAAGGGTATCAAAAGCTAATTCCCTCATCATAGCTTATGATTTTGAAATTCTTTTGACAGATATATTAAAACTGCTTGGCGTAGGTACAGAAACAGGTGTGACTTCTGACTATGATCATGAAATCAACTTTTCTGGACTACATACCACGAACGTACATTTAAATAGCCAGTATAAACAGTCAATTCGCTTTGATATCACAGTAGCCGATTTAGCACATGTGTTGTTGTCCTCTAAAAACGACTACACAACAATGGCCAATACTTTTGGAACAGAAAATTTATTTGAAAAGCTACAACAAGAATTAGAAACCAAGTTGAATACAACCCATCCTACAATAAAAGCAAACACATTTTTAAGCGCATATACGGTAAAAATATATGGGTTGTAAAGATTATTTTTTACGTTTCATCAATTCAGCCTCAATATCTTTAAGTGTAAAACCTTTTGCTTGTAAGAGCATTAGATAATGAAACAATAAGTCGGCACTTTCGTACAAGAAAAGCTCATCATTATTATCCATAGCCTCAATTACAGTTTCAACGGCCTCCTCTCCCACTTTCTGGGCTACTTTATTAATGCCTTTTGCAAATAAGGAAGCTACATATGATTTTTCTCCATCGGCATTCGTGCGTCTTTGTTCAATAGTTGATTCCAATTCAGAAAAGAACCCAAAGTTTGAATCATTGCTTTCTTTCCAACAAGTATCGGTACCTGTGTGGCATGTAGGACCTATAGGATTTACCGAAATTAATAATGAATCTTGATCACAATCATTTTTAATGGATACCAAATTTAGAAAATTGCCACTTTCCTCACCTTTGGTCCACAATCGGTTTTTAGATCTACTAAAGAAAGTAACCTTACCCGTTTCGGTGGTTTTACTTAGCGCTTCAGCATTCATGTAGCCCAACATTAATACGTTTTTAGTACGTGCATCTTGTATGATTGCAGGTATTAATCCGTCATTTGTTTTATTCCAATCCGGTGTTTTAAACTCCATATGTATTGTATTGTATTGTATTGTATTCTAATTTTATTTTAATTCTTTTCTAAGCCTTTAGTTCTGTCTAGGTCACTGAGCGTAGCCGAAGTGAAAATTCGTGTTCCAAAGCCTTCGACTGCGCCCAGGGTGACATTCTATCTAATGTCGGTCACTGTCACCTGTTACTGAAAACTGTAACTGCCAACTAACCACTTAGCGACTACTTATTGAAACTAAACCCTTACTGGAATTCCGTTCCCCTGTAATTCAAGTTTCAATTCCTGAATCCCTATTTCCTTAAAATGAAAAACACTTGCCGCCAAAGCTGCATCTGCTTTTCCTTCTATAAAAGTATCTGAAAAATGCTGCATATTACCTGCACCACCAGAAGCGATAATGGGTATATTCAATTCTGTCGACAGTCTAGCCAAAGCTTCATTTGCAAATCCATCTTTGGTACCATCATTATCCATTGATGTAAATAGAATTTCACCAGCACCGCGCTCTTCAACTTCCTTGGCCCATTCAAACAACTTACGCTCGGTAGGAACTTTGCCACCCACTAAATGCACAATCCATTCTCCATCTATCTGTTTGGCATCTATAGCCACCACAATGCATTGTGAACCAAATTTGGCCACCAAATCATTAATCAACTGCGGATTCTTAACTGCCGATGAGTTTATAGACACTTTATCGGCACCATTTTGCAATAGAATATCTACATCTGCTACAGAGGAAATTCCGCCACCTACGGTAAATGGAATATTCACTTTTTCAGCAACTCTAAATACCAAATCAGCCAATGTTTTGCGTTTTTGTTCCGTTGCTGAAATGTCTAAAAAGACCAATTCATCTGCCCCTTCTTTACTATAAATTTCAGCAAGTTCAACAGGGTCACCGGCATCACGTAAATCAACAAAATTCACGCCTTTAACCGTTCTACCGTCTTTTATATCCAAACAGGGAATTATTCTTTTTGCAAGCATTTTTTTTAAAAGTATTAAGTACTTAGTATTAAGTACTAAGTATTCTTTGTTAACATCAAGTTGTCAATTACTGTAACCTCAGTACTTCGTACTTTGTACTCTGTACTTTTATCTCGTTACTTATTTTTTATATTCAAATCTACACCGTCATAAAAGCCAAGGTCCTTATTCTTCAGCTGTTTTACCCAAAAGGCTATTTGTCCAGTATGATATGAGTAGTGTTCTACCACGTGGAGAATAATACCTATTCCAGAAAAAGAAAATCCCTGTACTGAACGTTTTTGAACCAATTGAGCTGTTGAAGCATCAAAAATGATTCTTTTTGCCGAGTCTAGCACATCATCCAACTTATTTAGCAATTCTTCTTTGGTGTAACCACCAGTAGCAGTAAACTCTGCATCACGATTTCTCTTATCTTCATTTTCTCCTAAAGACGATATAGCATATTGCGATATATTACCGCACAAATGAAGAATTAAATTTGCAATGCTATTTAAAGAAGCGTTCGGTTTTTGCCATACTTCTTCTTCAGAAATAACAGCAAGACTTTTCTTGATCATACGTGTACTTTCATCTATACGATACAAGGCATTTTGCTTTAGCTCTTCAATAATTTGAAATTCCTTATCCATTGCTTAAAATATAAGATTCCAACTGTTTTAAACTAATTCTGTTCTCGTAAATAGCCTTACCAATAATTGTCCCTTCACAACCCATTTCGGCTAATTTAGGCAACTCATCAAAAGTAGATATTCCTCCGCTTGCAATCAGTTTTATTCCAGATTCCGTTGAACTGATAATTTTTGAGTATAAATTAAAAGACGGACCTTCTAACATACCATCTTTACTAATATCCGTACAAATTACGTATTGAATTCCCTTTTCTTGGTACGATTGTATAAAAGGAATCAACTCTTCTTTAGATTCTTCTAACCAGCCCGAAACAGCTACTTTTTCATCCATGGCATCGGCTCCCAATATTATTTTATCGGAACCATGCTTTTCTATCCAACCCATAAATGTTTCAGCATCCTTAACTGCAATACTACCACCAGTAATTTGCTTGGCACCACTTTCAAAAGCGATACGTAAATCTTCATCCGTTTTTAATCCGCCACCAAAATCAATCTGTAGTCCGGTTTTGGTTGCAATTTGCTCCAGTACTTTATGGTTCACAATATGCTTAGATTTTGCACCATCTAAATCCACTAAATGCAAGTGTCTTATTCCATGTGCTTCAAACTCTTTCGCAACTTCTAACGGGTTTTCATTGTATATCTTTTTGGTATCATAATCCCCTTTAGAAAGGCGTACACACTTACCGTCTATGATATCTATGGCTGGTATTATTCTCATTTTTATAGTTGTATTAAGTATTAAGTAAAAAGTACAAAGTATTAAGTCCTTAGGAATAAGTCATTACTAAATTACATACATCTTACTTATGTTAACTATCATTATTTTAAGCTTTTTTGTAAAGCATAATTCATGTTCTTAATTTCTTGGCATAACACCAAAGCATTATTTATATCTGTTTCTAGTAAAAATTTCAAGTTTACAGTTAGTATTAATTGTGTTTCAAGTTCTGTGGTTGAGCCATTTGCAATACTAAGAAATCGTGCGAATTCTTTATTCGAATTTCTACCTGCTCCCTCTGCAATATTTGATGGTATAGAAACACTACATCTTTTAATCTGAGAAGTCAAACCAAATTTTTCATCATCCGGTAATTTCTTTGATAAGAAATAAATTTCCTCAACAAGCTGCATCCCTTTTTTCCAAATATGTAGTTCTCTATAATTATTCATCTATTTAATACCCAGTACTTTTTACTTAATACTTTGTACTCTGTACTTCTCACTAACTATTCTAAAATTTGTTAATCAACAGACATCCACAATGCTGAATCTCCTATTTTATTAAATCCGTAACGCTCATACATTTTATGGGCATCCTTGGTTTTTAATGCAAGTGTTTTTAGGTTTTTTATGATTGGGTCTTCTAACATAAAGGCTACCAATTTTTTACCGTAACCCTTACCTTGGAATTTATCAAGGATAATGACATCCATAAAATATCCAAAATAAATGTAGTCGGTTACTACCCTGGCAAAACCAATTTGTTCATTCTCAGTGGTATAAATACCAAAACAGTACGAATGTTCAATAGTGGTCTTTACATCATCAATAGTCCTATTATTTCCCCAATAAGAATTTGCGATAAACTCCTGTATGGCTTCTACGTTTAATAGACTTTTATCTTTGGAAATAAAGTAATTCGGCTTCATTACATTTTTAAAAAGTTCTCTAAAATTTTCTCACCAACATCACTAGATTTCTCTGGGTGAAACTGCGTACCGTAAAAATTTTCTTTTTGTAATGCTGCGCTATAGTTGAGTCCGTATGAACATTCAGCTATAGTTTCGCTACACAATGGGGCATAAAAGCTATGAACCAAGTAAATATGCTCATCCTCGGCAATGGAGCCAAACAAATCTGATTTTAAGTTCGATATTTGATTCCAACCAATTTGGGGAACCTTTACGCTAGTATCAAATTTTATGACATTAACATCAAAAATGCCCAAACCTTTGGTATTCCCCTCTTCAGATGAATTACACATTAATTGCATGCCTAAACAAATACCTAAAACAGGCTGTTTTAAGGTTGGTATTATGCTATCCAGACCACTATTCAAAAGCATTTTCATAGCACTGCTTGCCTCACCTACTCCCGGAAAAATTACTTTATCGGCATTTTTTATTTCCTCGGCATCGCTACTTAAAACAGCATCAAAACCTAACCTTTTGATGGCAAATTTTATGCTCTGTATATTTCCGGCGCCGTAATTTATGATAACAATTTTCATAAGCTCAGATACAAGGTTAAAAGTACAAAGTACAAGGTGTTTATTGTATTTTTCATTTCTTTACATTCTATTTGCTCTTGACGTTTTTATCGAGGCAACGATTATTGCTAAAAGTTCTTTAGCCTCACTGTGCAATTTGTCTATTTCTTCTTTTCTTTCAGAATTAACTTCTAAAAACAATTCTAACCAATATGCAGATTCATCAATTTCCTCTTCAACAATCTTGAGTTTATTTATAAAATCAGCGGTAGATTTTGCTCTTTGCGAAGCTCTATAATTTGCACCAACAGAACTAGAGCACCTAATTAATTGCCTTACCCAAGCATCTAACTCCCTTGATCTTGGAACATGTTTACAGAACACCCAACAATCAATTGCAAATTGTTTGGTTCGATTTTTTAAATCTTGCATTACTTTGTACTTTTAACTTCACACCTCGTAACTTATAATACTCCTTTAGTACTTGGTAACACCATCTTTTCTACATCTCTTTTTACCGCCATTTTGATGCTTTTTGCAAAAGCTTTGAATATAGCTTCTATTTTATGATGTTCGTTGGTACCTTCGGCTTTAATGTTCAAGTTGGCTTTTGCTCCGTCTGTGAACGACTTAAAGAAATGGTGAAACATTTCAGTTGGCATGTCCCCTACCATTTCACGCTTAAAGTCTGCATCCCATACTAGCCAATTTCTGCCACCAAAATCAATAGCGGATTGCGCCAAACAATCGTCCATTGGTAAACAGAATCCGTAACGTTCTATGCCTAATTTATTCCCTAAGGCATTATGAAAAACTTCACCTAAGGCAATACCGGTATCTTCAATAGTATGGTGTTCATCAACTTCTAAATCGCCATCAACCTTAATGGTTAAATCCATTTGCCCATGACGAGCCAATTGGTCTAGCATATGGTCAAAAAATGCCAATCCGGTTTTAATATCACTTTTACCGGTACCGTCTAAGTTCAATTGTATGGCAATATCGGTTTCATTGGTCTTTCTATGAATTTCAGCCGTTCTATCATTCAGCTTTAAAAACTCATATATCTTTTCCCAATCATTACTTTCAATAGCAATATGGCTATCTAATTCGTCACGTTTTACTGTGATTTCACCAGTGCCAAGATTCGTATTATCGTTAATGAAAATCCCTTTAGAACCTAAGTTTTTAGCCAATTCCATATCCGTTAATCGGTCACCGATCACAAAGGAATTCTCCAGATCATAATCCTCGGAAAAATATTCGGTCAATAATCCGGTGCCAGGTTTTCTAGTGTCGGCATTTTCATGGGGAAAAGTACGGTCAAGAAAAACCTTATCAAAAACAACGCCTTCATTCTCGAAAGACTTAAGAATGAAATTATGAACCGGCCAAAAGGTATCCTCTGGAAATACATCTGTACCTAAGCCGTCTTGATTGGTAATCATGACCAATTCATAATCCAATTCTTTCGCTATTTTACCTAAATATGTAAATGCCTTAGGATAGAAAATCATTTTCTCAAATGCATCGATCTGCTCATCTACAGTTTCTTTTATAATTGTACCGTCACGGTCTATAAATAGTACTCTTTTTTTCATATTAGTTCGATAGTGCTCTTAAAGCGGTAATTACAATATTATTTTCTTCTGATGTACCCACGGTAAATCTAAGCGTATTTTCACATAAGGGTTGCGTAGTTCGGTTACGTACAACGATACCTTTTTCTAATAATTGATTATAACGTAGTGTAGCATCATCAACTTTAGCCAGGATAAAATTAGCATCGGTAGGATAAATGGTAGAAACAAAAGATATGGTTTTCAATGTTTCCATCAGTTTTTCACGCTCTTCAAGAATGGAAGCAACTTCTGTTTGCACGGCTTTTTGGTCAGATACCCTTTCAATAGCCTTGTCTTGGGTAAGCTGATTAACATTATATGGCGGTTTAATTTTATTGATTACCGCGATAATCTCTGGGGATGCCAAACATATACCCAGACGAATACCTGCCATACCATAAGCTTTTGATAAGGTCTGAGTAACAATTAAATTAGGATAATCTGCTAATTTAAATGTCCAGCTTTCTTCGGATGAAAAGTCGATATACGCTTCATCGATAACCACTAGCCCATTAAAAGAATGTAAAAGCTCTTCAATGATTGAAGTAGAGAAACTATTCCCCGTAGGATTATTTGGAGAACAGAAAAACAACAATTTGGTATGCTCATCAATTGCCTTTTTAATTTTTACAATATTCGGCTGAAATTCAGTAGTCAGTAATACTTCTCTATTTTCGACTAAATTAATACCCGAAAGTACCTTATACATGCCGTATGTTGGCGGCAAGGTGATAATATTATCCTGTTTAGGCTCACAGAAGGCTCTGAACAACAGATCCAAAACTTCATCACTACCATTACCTAAAAGTATGTTTTCTTCCTTGATTCCTTTCTGTTCAGCTAAAATAGCCTTTAGACCACGTTGTTGTGGATCAGGATATCTATTAACTCCGTTTTCAAACGGATTTTCATTAGCATCTAAGAAAACCATGGTAGAACCATCGGACACATATTCGTCACGTGCAGAAGAATACGGACTTAAACCCTTAACATTTTCCCTTGTAATATTGTTTAAATTGAAACTCATTAGTTCAACATTGAATTGGTCATTCAGCATAGCCAAAATGACATTATTTTAAACTGTTTAATCTTAAGGTCACAGCATTCTTGTGAGCCTGCAAGCCTTCTGCTTCAGCCATTAGCTCAATTGCTTTGCCTATGGTTTGGATTCCTTTTTCATTTATCTTTTGAAAGGTCATACTCTTCATAAAACTATCTAAGTTTACACCGCTATATTGCTTGGCATAACCATTGGTAGGTAAGGTATGATTGGTACCCGATGCATAATCACCGGCACTTTCAGGCGTATAATTTCCTATGAACACTGAACCTGCGTTTTGGGTGTTGTCAATGTAGAAATCTTCATTTTCTACACAAACAATGTAATGTTCCGGTCCGTATTCATTTATTAAATCAATAGCATCTTGATCATTATCAACATATATTAATTTACTATTTGCAATTGCCTGCTTTGCGATTTCCTTACGTGGCAATTCTTCTAATTGTAGCGCTACTTCCTTCTCAACAGCATCAATCATAATTTTTGAAGTCGATACCAAAATTACCTGACTATCTACGCCATGTTCAGCCTGACTCAGTAAATCTGAAGCAACAAAGGCGGCGTTTGCAGAATCATCTGCAACCACCAATAATTCTGAAGGACCTGCCGGCATATCTATGGCTACACCATATTTGGTAGCAATTTGTTTGGCGACGGTTACATACTGGTTACCCGGTCCAAATATTTTATATACCTGCGGAATAGTGGCTGTACCAAAGGTCATTCCCGCAATAGCCTGTATACCACCTACTTTCACTATTTTGGTAACACCGCATAAATTTGCCGTATAAAGAATAGCCGGGTTTAGTTTACCATCCTTATCCGGTGGGGAGCACAATACTATTTCTTTACAGCCAGCTATAGCTGCAGGCACGGCCAGCATTAAAATAGTAGAAAATAAAGGTGCCGTACCTCCAGGTATATACAATCCTACCTTCTGTATAGGTCTTTTCTCTTGCCAGCAAGAAACTCCCGCAGCAGTTTCCACTTCAATACGCTCGGTTTTCTGAGCCTTATGAAATACCTCTATATTAGCTTTTGCAAGCTTTATAGCTTCTTTCAAATCATCCGAGACCGATTTTTGAGCATCTTCAATTTCGGTCTTTGTCACAAGCATATTTTCCAAGACCACCTTATCAAATTGTTCGGTATACTTTTTAATGGTATCGTCACCATTTGATCGTACTTCTTCAAAAATACCATTCACCAAACCTTCAATATCAGCAACGGTTTGCGTAGGTCGTTTTAAAACGTTGTTCCAATCTACTCTCTGTGGATTATATATTTTATTCATTATTTATTTAATTGTTCGTTGATGGTTGTTCGTTTTTGGTTTACGAAATGTAAATAGAACAATGAACATTTCCATCTAATATCAATTCCAAATAATACTACTTAATACTTAGTACTTAATACTATTTTACAATACCATCTTTTCAATTGGGCAAACCAAGATACCTTCTGCACCGGCTTTTTTTAATTCATCTATTACTTCCCAAAAAGTATCTTTATTGATTACGGTATGCACAGAACTCCATCCCGCATCCGCTAAAGGTAAAACTGTAGGACTCCTCATGCCCGGTAACAATTTCAAAATACCTTCTAATTTATCATTTGGCGCATTCAACAAGACATACTTTGAAGCTCTTGCGCGCAAAACCGATTGAATTCTGAATTGTAGTTTCTCAAGCAATTCTCTTCGCTCTTTTGATATTTTGGGAGAAACCGCTAACACCGCCTCACTGGTAAGCATTACTTCTACTTCTTTCAAGTTATTCTTGAATAAAGTACTACCGCTAGATACAATATCACAAATGGCATCTGCAAGTCCAATATTGGGCGCTATTTCAACAGAACCGTTAATAATGTGGAGGTCTGCACTAACCCCTTTATCTTTCAAATAGTTAAGTACTGTATTTGGGTAGGAAGTAGCAATACGTTTACCCTCAAAATCCTTTACCGAATTATATTTAACTGATTTTGGTACGGCCAAGGAAACTTTACATTTAGAGAAGCCCAATTTTTCTGCAATGGAAATATCTTCTCCTTTTTCAATCAATACATTTTCTCCTATAATAGCAATATCTACTACACCATCTCTTAAGTACTGCGGGATGTCACCATTTCTTAGATAAAAAACCTCCATTGGAAAATTTCTTGAAGATGCTTTTAATTGATCTTTGCCGTTATCAATTGAAATTCCGCAGTCTTTTAAAATTTGAAGGGATTCTTCATTAAGTCTTCCCGATTTCTGAATAGCAATTCTAATTTTAGTCATTGTTTTAATTTAATGCTTGGCAACCAAAAGAGATTTAAATACAAAACCCGTTTGATTGCTCAAACGGGTTTTTAAATATGTTGTTCTACTACAATACATTCCTACCTCGCCTGAGCGTGAATATGGAAATGATGATGTGTAGTTCTGTTTTTCATTCTGATGTAAAAGTAAAAGGTATTTTTCATTTCACAAAACAAAAGTTTAAAATGAAACAAAAATAATGTTACATGTGTATTAGTTGTTACCTAAAATTAAAGGTAGACCAGATTCTCCACCACCCACGACAATTACTTTAGAATTAGGTGATTCGGACAACTTTAGAGTAGCATCTATACCTTTGTCCTGAAGTATTTTATCAGTTAAGGAAGCACTTAAAATTCTGTTGGCATCTGCTTTACCTTGGGCTTCAATAGTTACTTTTTCCGCTTCTTTCTTGGCCGTTACCAAACGAAACTCATACTCCAAAGATTCCTGTTCTTGGCGCAACTTTCGTTCAATAGCCTCTTTAATTGTTGGTGGCAAAGTTACATCACGTACCAATATTTCGTTTAATTGAATGTACTCGTCTTCCACAATCTTTTTGGTCTCTTCAAATATTTCAGCTTGAATTGCGTCTCTTTTACTAGAATATAACTGCTCTGGTGTATAACGACCAACAACAGAACGGGCGGCTGAACGTATAGTTGGCAAAAGAACACGTTGTACGTAATCTTCACCCTTTTCTTGATGTAATTTCCCTAATTCATTAAACTTAGGCTGAAACCAAGCCGAAGCATCTAATTTTATATCTAGACCATTACTAGAAAGCACATTCATTTTCTCAAAAACTTCTTGTTGCCTTACTTCATAAATAAAAACTTTATTCCATGGTGCTACTATATGAAACCCTTCTCCCATTGGAGGTTCATCCGTTACTACACCATCGCCAAATGTTTTGTACAATACTCCCGCTTGACCAGAGTCTATTGTTACAGTTGATTTTGAAATTGCAATTACAATTACAATAAAAATAAATATTGCGGGCAACGCAATCTTAGGTAACTTATCCATTAGTGTCTATTTAAATTAATCCGTTATATTTTCTGATAAACCATTCTGCAGCAAAGGCTAATATAATAAGCCCTAATAGCAGTTTAAAGTCTATCAAAGATACGATATTTTCAGTGCTTTTCTCTGTAGGAACATATGCGTTGTTTTCACTCAAAACCTTCAATACTTCATTTATCTGAGAAGGATAAAATAATTTACCTCCGTTATTTTGCACAAGTTTTTCCATTTTTTCATTATCACTTGATACAAACTGATTTTCCATATCAAATTCTGAAATAACAAAATTTCCAGATTCTGATTTAGAGTCATTTTTTACAGAAACCACAAACGCATATGACCCGGCTATTAAGTTAGAAAGATCGGCTTCAAAATATTCATTTTTTAAGACCATAGGAATATTCTTCACCTGATCAGTTGAAGTATTAGTTATACGGATGCTGACTTTCGCATTTTCATCAAACAAAAATGCTTCATCAAAATACGTAGCGGTAATAACTGCATTACCGTTACCATCGTAAACTTTTTGGTAGTCAACATTTAATCTAGATTTACTCTTAGCGCTTGTTAGGTAACGCACCAAGTTGCCAATAAATTCATCAAAATTATTAAAATCGTTAGTATTTCTGAAGGTCTGCATTCTCCATTTCCAAAGATTTTCACCTAATAAAATAGCCTGTTTACTATTGTTTTTTTCTGTGACGGTCAGCAACGGTTGTTGTATATCCAACCCTTTTATTCGTGTCCCTAATAGCGTTTCTTGAGTTATATTAAAAGTAACGGGACCAGCATCACTAGCTAAAGGAGGAAAATCCGTAAGATCAAACTTAGAAATATCATACTTAGGAAACCCATTATTCAAAACACCAAAAACCTCTTGCTCAGGATAGCCACTCTCTATTTCAAAACCTAAATCAGCATCATTCAGGAAAGAATAATCGGTTTGTAGCCCTGTAACTATAAAGGAATTTGCATTTTTATTTTTGACAAAATCTATAGTCTTTTTAAACTGTGAAGTTGGTTGGTAGAGCACAAATAAGTCAATATCATCAAAAATGCTGTTTGCAGTGTTAGATTTTAAAATTTGTACTTCTCGCTGTTTATTACTTTCTATAGCCTTTTTCAGCGCACCCAGATCTGGATGCAAAATATCTGATATTAATGCAATTTTAGTTTTCTCATCAATAACTTCAATACTTGTACTTCTCTTATTATTTTGAACATTACGTTCATTTGGCAGTTTGGTTACTTCTACAACTAAATTTTTAATACCTACGGTATTGGCATCAACATCTAAGGCAATAGTCTTAAAGTTAGACTCTGAATCTAAATTCAAATTTTGCGTATACACTATCTTATCGTTCATTTTTACCGATAAGTTTGCGGAAATTGCTGTATTTCCTTGATAGGAAACATAAGTTTCCAATGGAAATTTATTTTTTAGAAATGCATATTTATTGGTCAGAATAGGTCCTACAGAAATATCTTTATACTTTGTAGTATCACCAAGGACAACTGCATAAATAGTATTGTTTTGATCTGTTTTAAGATAACTATAATCTTCACCAATGGTTTGGTTACCGTCTGATAACAAGATAATTACAGTCTGTTCTCGTGCATAAATTTCTTTTAAGGAAGTAAGTGATTTATTAATATTGGTATTCTTATCCGCAAAAGAAAGACTATCAAAAACATCTAATGTTGCTCCAAACTTATAAGACGCAATATCAAATATGTCAGTAACCTGTTCAGCGTTTTTTAATTCTGAAACAAAAAGTTCTAAATCACTTGCACTCTCAGTAATAGAAGTGGAATTATCGGCTAGAATAACCAAATTAGGCTTTTCAAGTGTATATGATTTTCGTAGAAACTTAGGGTTGACCAAAAGTAATAACAAACCAAAAATACCAACAAAACGCAAAAAGGCTAAAAGTAAATAAATTTTACTTTTAGCCTTTTGTTTATATATATACTGAAAAACAGCGATACCGAGCGCTACTATTGCAGCAAGAATGATATACAATACCGTTTTACTCTCCATGTATATTATCAAATTGAACTTAGTAAAACACCTCAGGGTAAGCCCATGAGGCATTCAAAGGAAACAAACTTTTAAATTCGAGATAAGCCTCGGGGTATTATACCTTTTGGCGCAGCCAATAAAATACTTTAATTTGCTGCTCTAAAGGGTAAAAATAACATTTTAGGTTAGCATACCCCCATCAACATTCAATACTTGCCCAGTTACATAACTAGATAAATCTGAAGCAAAATATAAACAAGCATTGGCTATATCCTCCGTAGTTCCACCACGCTTCAACGGAATACCGTTTCTCCATCCCTGAACCGTTTTTTCATCCAATTTTTCGGTCATTTCAGTTTCAATGAATCCTGGTGCGATAGCGTTACATCTAATATTTCTAGAGCCTAATTCCAATGCTACGGATTTAGTAAAACCGATCATACCTGCTTTTGACGCGGCGTAATTGGTTTGACCAGCATTCCCTTTTACACCAACCACACTGCTCATATTAATGATAGAACCTTTACGTTGTTTTAACAAAGTTCTTTGTACGGCCTTGGTCATATTAAAAACAGATTTCAAGTTGATATCTATCACCGCATCAAAATCCGCTTCTGACATTCGCATCAAAAGATTATCTTTAGTAATACCAGCGTTATTGATCAGCACATCAATTCTTCCATCAAAATCTTCCAGTACTTTGGCAACCAGCTTTTCAGCTTCTTGAAAACTTGCAGCATTACTTTTATATGCTTTTGCCTTAACGCCTTTCTCTGTTAATTCTTTTTCTAACGCTAATGCAGGTGCCTCACTAGAACTATATGTAAATGCAACATTTGCTCCATGATCCGCAAAAACTTGGGCTATTCCCATACCAATTCCTCTGCTTGCCCCTGTTATAATTACGTTTTTATCTTCTAATAATTTCATAAGTTCGTTGTTTTAAACCGATGTTTATCAAATATACCTTTTGTTTCATTTATAGGCTAAAAAAAATCCCGCTATAAACGGGATTTTATACTATAAAGAGGGATTCTTATCCTATTACTTCTTTAACTTTTAAGCCAATTTCAGCTGGAGAATCTACAACGTGAATTCCACATTCTCTCATAATTCTTTTCTTGGCCTGGGCAGTATCATCGCTACCACCAACAATAGCACCAGCATGACCCATTGTTCTACCGGCCGGAGCAGTTTCACCAGCAATAAATCCAACAACTGGTTTTTTACTTCCACTAGCTTTATACCACTGTGCAGCATCAGCCTCTAATTGTCCGCCGATCTCACCGATCATTACCACACACTCAGTAGCAGGATCATTGATCAATAACTCAACCGCTTCTTTAGTTGTAGTTCCAATAATTGGATCACCACCAATACCAATAGCAGTCGTAATTCCTAAACCTTGGCGAACTACTTGGTCAGCAGCTTCGTAAGTTAAAGTTCCTGATTTGGAAACGATACCTACATTACCTTCCTTAAATACAAAACCTGGCATAATACCAACTTTTGCCTCACCTGGTGTAATCACACCTGGGCAGTTAGGTCCTATTAAACGACAATCTTTATTTTTAATATAGTTGGCTACCTTTACCATATCGGCAACAGGAATACCTTCCGTAATTGTAATAATAACTTTAATACCAGCTTCGGCAGCTTCCATAATTGCATCTGCGGCAAATGCTGGCGGAACAAATATAATAGTAGTATCCGCACCTACTTTTTCAACAGATTCAGCAACCGTATTAAATACCGGTTTACCTAAATGCTCTTGTCCTCCTTTTCCCGGAGTAACACCACCCACGATATTAGTACCATACTCAATCATTTGACCAGCATGGAAAGTACCTTCACTACCGGTGAAACCTTGTACGATTATTTTTGAATCCTTATTTACTAATACGCTCATACTACTGTAGTTTTATTTTTTTGTTAGACAAAAATAAAAGTTGTTAATGAATTTTATAGCATTAATAACCTTATTTCTTATCCATTTTTTTAATTATTTCTGGAATTTTCTTGATATGTGCCAATTGCTTCAGCTTTTCACGAGATTCTTCTATAGGTGTACCAAAATAACTCTTACCTCCTTTTACAGATTTTGTTACTCCTGTTTGTCCCATTATTACTGCTTTGGCACCAATAGTTATTCCGCTATTTGTACCAACTTGACCCCATAATGTTACTTCATCTTCAATAATTACACATCCGGCAATACCGGTTTGAGAGGCAATCAAGCATTTCTGCCCAATAATAGTATCATGCCCCACATGCACTTGATTATCCAATTTAGTACCATAGCCTATAGTAGTATCGCCTGTAACGCCTCTATCTATAGTACAAAGTGCTCCAATATCTACATTATCTTTCAACACTACCCTACCTCCTGATATTAATTTATCAAATCCTTCTGGGCGTTTTTTGTAGTAAAAAGCATCTGCACCTAAAACACTTCCTGCATGAATGGTAACATTATTACCTATTAAGCAATTATCATAAATTGAAACGTTTGAGTGAATTATGCAATTCTCCCCAATTACAACATTGTTACCAATAAAAGCATTGGGCTGTATAACAGTATCCTTTCCAATTTTTGCAGTTACGGCAATTGATTGACTGCTTGGTACAAATGGCTGAAAGAACGTGGTAAGCTTATTGAAATCCCTAAACGGGTCATCTGAAATCAATAAAGCTTTTCCTTCAGGACAATCTACTTGCTTATTGATCAATATTATGGTAGCCTTGGACTCCAATGCTTTATCATAATACTTTGGATGATCTACAAACACGATATCCCCTGGTTCCACAACATGAATCTCGTTCATGCCCAATACAGGAAAATCATCATGCCCAACATACTCACTAGAGATTATCTCTGCGATCTGTTTTAACGAAAAAGTAGTAGGAAATTTCAAATGACTTTTTTAGCTTTAAATAAAGAATTCACCAATGGCAATTATTCCTTTACACGCTCCATGTAAGAACCTGTAGCAGTATCTATTTTTACCTTGTCACCTTCATTGATAAATAACGGAACATTTACTTCTGCACCCGTTTCAACTTTTGCAGGTTTTGTAGCATTGGTAGCCGTATTACCTTTAACACCAGGTTCAGTATACGTAACTTCTAAAATAACACTTGCCGGCATATCAACGGATAAAGGCATGCTATCTTCTGTATTGAACATGATCTTTACAATTTCTCCTTCTTTTAATAGACCCGGAGCATCTAAAGAACTTTCTTGAAGTGTAATTTGATTGTAATCATCCGTATTCATAAAGTGATATGTTTCACCTTCTGGATATAAGTACTGATAAGAACGTGTTTCTACACGAACATCTTCTATTTTATGCCCTGCAGAAAATGTATTGTCCAATACCTTACCCGTAGAAACACTTTTTAATTTAGTACGCACAAAAGCAGGTCCTTTACCTGGTTTCACGTGTAGAAATTCAATTATTTTATAGATATCGTTGTTATATCTTATGCATAGTCCTTTTCGTATATCTGATGTAGATGCCATTCTAAATTTATATTAATGTAGTTAACTTAAGTTTAAAGAAATTGTTTAATTATTGCTGAAATATCCTTTCATGATACCACGCTGAGAGTCGCGAATAAACTGTAATATCTCATCACGTTCAGGTGTTGCTTCCATCTCTGCTTCAATAATCTGAACTGCTTGGGTGTTATTATAGTTTTTCTGATAAAGGATTCGGTAAATATTCTGTATTTCCCTGATCTTATCAGAAATAAATCCTCTACGTCTTAATCCAACAGAATTGATACCCACATACGATAAAGGTTCTCTTGCTGCCTTAACGTATGGCGGAACATCTTTTCTCACCAAAGACCCACCTGTTACAAAAGCGTGTTGACCAACAGATACAAACTGATGTACCGCGACCAAACCTGCAAGAATAACATTGTCGCCAATGGTAACATGACCTGCTAAAGTTGAATTATTTGAAAAAATACAATTATCGCCCACCAAACAATCATGAGCAACATGGCAATACGCCATAATCAAACAATTTTTACCGATAACGGTTTTCATGCGATCAGAAGTCCCTTTATGAATAGTGGCACATTCTCTAATGGTAGTATTATCACCTATTACTACGGTGGTATCCTCACCATCATACTTTAAATCTTGTGGAGATGCAGATATAACCGCACCAGGAAAAATATTACAATTCTTACCAATGCGAGCGCCTTCCATTATCGTCACATTAGACCCGATCCAAGTGCCATCACCAATTACAACATTGTTATGAATAGTTGTAAAAGGTTCTACTACCACATTTTTGGCAATCTTAGCTCCCGGATGTATATAGGCTAAAGGTTGATTCATTCTATGTTCTTTTTACAATTTGAGCCATCATTTCAGCTTCACTTACCAATTTATCATTGGCATAGGCATAAGCTTGCATATGACAGATTCCCCTTCTAATAGGAGTAATTAAGCTACAATGGAAAATTAAAGTATCTCCAGGTAATACTTGCCTTTTAAATTTCACCTTATCAATTTTCATGAAAAGTGTTAAATAATTTTCTGGGTCCGGAACGGTACTCAAAACTAAGATACCACCTGTTTGTGCCATTGCCTCTACTTGCAAAACCCCTGGCATAACCGGAGCACCAGGAAAGTGACCAACAAAAAACGGCTCGTTCATGGTAACATTCTTCATACCTACCACATGCGAATCTGAAAGCTCCAAAATTCTATCTATCAATAAAAAAGGAGGTCTGTGTGGCAACATATCCATAATTTTATGGATATCCATCAATGGCGGCAAACTTAGGTCATACTTAGGTACGTTGTTACGCTTTTCCAATTTAATGATTTGCGCAATTTTCTTAGCAAATTGGGTATTTACATAATGACCCGGTTTGTTCGCTATTACTTTACCTCTAATTCTTGTACCGGCCAAAGCTAAATCACCAATTACATCTAATAATTTATGACGTGCAGCTTCGTTTGGTTGATGTAAGGTTAAATTATCAAGAATACCGTTTGCCTTAACAGAAAGCTTCTTTTTATTGAAGGCCTTCTCTAGCTTTTTCATGGTTTCATCGGAAATCTCCTTATCCACATAAACAATGGCATTGTTAAGATCGCCACCTTTTATAAGTCCGTTTTCCAATAAAGCCTCTAACTCATGTAAAAAACTAAAGGTACGGGCATCCGCAATTTCCGACTTAAAATCTGAGAGTTTTTCAAGGGTAGCGTTTTGGGTACCCAATACTTTGGTGCCAAAATCTACCATTGTGGTAACTTGGTAGGTTTCAGATGGTATTATGGTTATTTCACTTCCGGTTTTTTCATCTCTATAAGAAATGACTTCCTTTACCACATATTCCTCTCTATAAGCGTCTTGTTCAACAATACCGGCTTCTTCCAAAGCTTCTACAAAAAACTTGGAAGAACCATCCATAATAGGTGGCTCCGCGGCATTTAACTCAATTAAAACATTATCTATTTCCAATCCTACCAAAGCGGCCAAAACATGCTCTGAAGTTTGAATTTTTACGCCGTTTTTTTCCAGATTTGTTCCTCTCTGGGTATTGTTTACCAAAGCGGCATCGGCAGGAATCACCGGTGTACCCTCAAGATCAACTCTTTTAAAGGCATAGCCATGGTTTTTATCTGCCGGAACGAATTTTATTGTAACGTCACTTCCAGTATGTAAACCTACCCCTGTAAGCGTTACTTCTTTACCTATTGTTCTTTGTTTAATAGTTGTTGTGCTCATCGTCAATCTTTCTTTTCTAAGGTGTCGATTCTACTTATTATTTTTGGTAAATTCTTAAAATGAACGTATGATTTGTTATAATCACCATAATTTAATGCGGGAGAACCTTGTAGCACTTCATTATTCTTAACATTTCTACCGATACCCGACTGTGCCTGTATTTTTACATTATCGCCAATAACAATATGTCCTACAATGCCCACTTGCCCTCCGATCATACAATGTTTGCCGATTTTTGTTGAACCGGCAATACCGGTTTGAGCAGCAATTACGGTATGCTCACCAATTTCAACATTATGGGCAATTTGTATCTGGTTGTCTAGCTTTACCCCTTTTCTTAAGATGGTAGAGCCCAAAGTTGCCCTATCTATAGTAGTACCAGCACCAACATCTACATTGTCTTCTAAAATTACATTACCGGTTTGTGGTACTTTAGCGAATTCTCCATTTTCGTTAGGGGCAAAACCAAATCCGTCCGCACCCAAGACCACTCCACTATTAACTACACAATTATTACCAATAATCGTTTCTGAATATATCTTGGCACCTGCAAAAATGGTAACATTATCCGCTATCTTAACATTATCACCTATGTAAACATTAGGATAAATCTTTACGTTATCGCCTATAGCAACATTGTTGCCCAAATAAGCAAAAGCACCAATATACACATTGGCACCATAGGTAGCGGTATCTGATTTAAAGACCGGCTCTTCAATACCTACTTTATTATTTTTAACTTGATTATAATATTCCAATAGCTTGGAAAAAGATTTGTAAGCATCTTCTACTTTAATCAGTGTAGTATTTAGATCCTGTTCTGGAACAAAACTCTTATTTACTATGGTTACCGATGCTTTGGTCTTGTAGATAAAAGAAGTATACTTCGGATTCGCTAGAAAAGTTAACGAACCTTTTTCGCCTTCCTCGATTTTAGCAAGTTTATGAACGGCTATATCTGGATTTCCATGCACCTCTCCTTCTAAGATTCCTGCAATCTGGCCTGCTGTAAATTTCATGAGCGTAAAAGTAAGAAAAATTGTTAAACCCCTTCTTTAGGATAACACATATAATATTTGGTCACCGTTTTTGAAAGTGCATTTAAATTAAGGTGATCGGATAATTTGGCAACATCGGTTATCTTTCCGTTTTTCCTTAAAATGTTGATAGTCTGGTGTTGCCTATCGTAAGCTTTATTTTTAAGCTCTCCTTTAAACACAAAGTAAGATGCTTCTTCATCTGTAAGGTTATACTGATTTTTTACTTTATTTAATTGCATTAAAAACTTGCTTTCCGCAGTAGGTTCTTTTTTCACCTTAATATGAAGCAGTTTTCGATTTATAATCATTTCGCATAAAGAGGCCAAAACAAAATCATCTGAATACTGCCATTCTTTTAATGCCGCGAGAATATCTATATCATCAAGCCTTGCAAATTTTGCCAAGGTTTCATTATTAAAATTGTTGATATCAATATGGTTGGTAAGAAAAAAATGTAGCGCCTCACTAGAATTTAAGGAATCACCCCTTTCTATTAAAAAACGAGCCCTCTTTAGAATACTAATAAGCAATCTTTCAGCAACAACGGCAGTTTTATGCAGATATACTTGCCAATACATAAAGCGGCGTGCCATTAGAAACTTCTCAACGGAGTAAATACCCTTCTCCTCTATGACCAAATCACCTTCTACAACATTTAGCATGGTAATCAATCGCTCTGCATTGGTATTTCCTTCTGCAACACCGGTATAGAAGCTATCTCGTTTTAAATAATCCAACCTGTCCATATCTAGCTGACTGGACACCAACTGATTTAAGAATTTTTTTTCGTGATTCCCGGTAAATATTGAAATGGCCTCCGTTAAACTTCCGTTAAATCGGCCGTTTAGTTCATGCATAAATTGAAGTGAAATAAACTCATGGCTTACTCCTTCCACAATACTATGTTCCATGGCATGAGAAAAAGGACCGTGGCCAATATCATGTAATAGAATAGCACATAAAAGCCCTTCCTCATCAGCTTCTGTTATCTCAACACCTTTAAAACGAAGCACTTGAATAGATTTCTGCATTAAATACATACAGCCTAAAGCATGATGAAATCTGGTATGGTGTGCCCCAGGATATACTAAATAGGATAAGCCCATTTGTGAGATCCTACGAAGCCTTTGAAAGTAAGGATCTGCAATGAGGTCAAAAATGAGCGCGTTGGGAATTCGGATAAATCCGTAAATTGGGTCATTAAAAATTTTCAATTTGTTTGATGTCTTCAAGATAACGTTGTCTTTTCTGAATTAAACATTTCAAAGTTATACAAAAGCATTAGCATAGAATTTGATTATCGTCAAATAATAATTCAATGAACAAAATAAAAATATTGTGGGTAGATGATGAAATTGATCTACTTAAGCCACATATCATCTTTTTAGAATCTAAAAATTATAGTGTAATTACTTGCCAAAGTGGACAAGAGGCGTTACAAGAATTAGCCGAAACCAGAGTTGATATAGTTTTTTTGGATGAAAATATGCCGGGAATATCTGGCTTGGAAACTCTTTCTGAAATAAAAGTTATTGATAATTCTTTACCGGTGGTCATGATTACAAAAAGCGAAGAAGAATCTATAATGGAAGAAGCCATAGGCTCTAAGATTGCAGATTATCTTATAAAACCGGTGAATCCGAATCAGATATTACTTTCGTTAAAAAAGAATTTGGATCATTCAAGACTAATTTCCGAAAAAACCACTAGCAATTATCAGCAAGAATTTAGAAAAATTGCAATGGACCTTTCTATGGTCAGCACTTATCAAGAATGGGCCGATTTGTACAAAAAACTAATTTATTGGGAATTACAGCTAGAACAGATTGAAGATAGTGGAATGTTCGAAATCCTAGAATCCCAAAAAACGGAAGCCAATCAGCAATTCGGAAAATTCGTGGATCGCAACTATAAAGATTGGTTTACCGACAATGATGCTCCCGTAATGTCTCACACCTTATTCAAGAATTGGATAGCACCAGAGCTGAAAGACCAAAAGACCTTACTAATTGTAGTAGATAATTTACGTTATGACCAATGGTATGCTTTTGAAGATTCAGTAAATTCATTCTATAAAAAGAAGAAAGAAGACTCCTATTACAGTATTTTACCAACTGCAACCCAATACGCACGTAATGCTATTTTTTCTGGATTGACGCCATTGGATATGGAAAAGAAATATCCGGAATGGTGGAAAAACGATACCGATGAAGGAGGCAAAAACCTGTTTGAAGACAAGTTTTTAGATGCACAATTAAAAAGATTAGGGTTATATTTAAAATGGGAGTATCATAAAATAAGTAGTCTTAAACAAGGAAAACATCTAAGCCAAAACTTTAAAGGACAAAAGGATAACGACCTTACAGTTATCGTTTATAATTTTGTTGATATGCTTTCTCATTCAAAAACGGAGATGGAAGTAATCAAAGAACTGGCATCGACCGATAAATCTTATCGATCACTTACAACTAGCTGGTTCAAGAATTCACCTATGCTAGAAATTATACAACAAGCACAGACATTGGGCATGAAATTGATTATTACGACAGACCACGGCACAATCAATGTAAAGTCGCCCTCTAAAGTTGTGGGTGACAGAGATACAAGTTTAAACCTACGTTATAAAACAGGAAGAAGTCTTACGTATGAAAAAAATGATGTATTGGCGGCCAAAGACCCTAAATCAATTCATCTTCCAAGTATTAACATGAGTAGTTCTTTTATTTTCGCAAAAAACGATTTGTTTTTTGCCTACCCAAACAACTACAACCATTATGTCAGTTATTATAGAAATACATATCAGCACGGTGGAGTTTCATTAGAAGAAATGATCATACCTTTTGTAGTTTTGGAACCTAAATAATACGGAAATGGAATTCATTTATCATAAAGGTGAATTAAAGAATATTGCCAAGCAAATAATTAAACACACCAAAAGCAAGACACTTGCTTTCTACGCACCTATGGGCGCAGGAAAAACCACCTTAGTAAAAACACTGATCAAAGAATTAGGCAGTAATGACAATGCTAGCAGCCCAACATTTGGCCTGGTCAATGAATATGCGTTAGAATCTGGAGATGTATTAGGCTATCATTTTGATTTCTATAGATTAGATGATGAAAATGAAGCACTTGATATGGGGTTAGATGATTACTTAGATTCTGGCAACTGGATATTTATGGAATGGCCAGAAAAAATTTCGAACCTACTTCCTACAACGTATCAAAAAATTACGATTGAAGTAATTGATGAAACAACAAGAAAGCTAACACTTTATAAATAAAGTAATTAACCCTTGTATTTATTGATTTCAATGGTAAAATCCTAAATATCGTAGACGCTAAAGATTTATTGTATTTTTTCGATGAAAAACAAGCATTTCGATGAAATGTACAATTAATCCGATAAAAACGGCAATTTTAACGTTTAAAAACAAATTAGTTGTATATTTTTTCTTACGTTTGTAGGAGAACTAAATATTTAGTATAACCAAAAACCCCTTGAAAATGAAAAACAAAAGAACATTCTTGGCTTCAATCGCTTTAGGCGTATTCCTTTTAGCAATGACTGCACCTATTGTAGATATTGATAATCAGGAATTAAATATTGAAAAGAAAAAAATAACTAAGAGAATATAATTTAAAAATAATTTTTCAAATTTTTTAAAGAGCAATTTTATTGCTCTTTTTTTATATATAATATTTAACACATTACGTCGTTAGCATATAGTAATACTATAAAGCAAATGATAAAGAAAGTTAAAAAGAAGAAAGCTAAAAAGAAGATTTTTTTAGAAACTCTTCTAGTCTTTTTTATAGCAATTTCTCCTTTCTTATATAAAGGTTACGAATATTTACCCTATAGTTCTAATGGAGATTTAACTTTTTTTGGTTTTACATTGGGAGGTAACGGTTTTTCAGATGCCAAAACCTACGTATGGTTTTTAACGACTAAAGTAGTTCCTCTTTATTTAATGATTTTTTGGTTTCTAACTTCTCGAGACTGGTGGTATCACATAATTATCATACCAATTGCAATGTATGCTTTTCAATTATTTGAAGTTTTATATGATTCTGATGATGTCGTAGATACTGATAACATATGGTGGTTAATACCTATTTGCATGATAACCATTCCTTTCGTATATATTATTCGAGTTAAACTATATGATAAGCACGTACATGGCATAGATCTAGAAGCTATGGAGGCAGAACTTGAAGAATTAAAAGCTAAAGGTTATACCAACGATAAAAGTAAAGATGGTGTACTTAATGAACAGCAATCTATATCTGACGATATAAATTCTAGTCTCTCTACAGGAAATTTAGAGAACATTTTTAAAACCGTTCAACATCGCATAGAAAGCTGGTTACATTTAAAATCGTAACCATTAAATATCTTTAAATAGGACAAATCATTCATTTCTTTAAAAATTGTACATTTGAGTTTCAAGTCAATGATTTGAACAACTCATTATTAAGTTATGAATCAACCCACCTCCCCTTTTAGTAAGCATCAATTAATTCCGCAAGAAGAAACCTTAGAAGTTTTACGTCAAAAAGGTGAATTGTTCATTGGTATACCAAAAGAAAACCAATATCAAGAAAAAAGAATTTGTCTTACTCCAGATGCCGTTAACGCTATTACCGCTAATGGCCATAGGGTGCTTATAGAATCTGGCGCAGGTGAAGGCGCCCATTTTTCTGATGCAGATTATATAACCGCAGGCGGGGAGATTACCAGAGATACCAAAAAGGTTTTTGCCTGTCCGTTGATCTTAAAAGTAGAACCCCCAACGTTAACGGAAATTGAGTACGTTAATCCGCAAACAACAATAATATCCGCTCTTCAAATAAAAACCCAATATAAAGAGTATTTTGAAGAGTTGGCCAAAAAACGGATTACTGCCATTGCCTTTGAATACATTAGGGATGAGGAAGGAAAATATCCAGCAGTGCGATCGCTTAGTGAAATTGCAGGGATATCATCAGTATTGATCGCCGCAGAATTAATGGCTGCAAATAATAATGGTAATGGGCTAATGTTCGGCAACATAAGCGGTGTGCCACCTGTAGAAGTCGTGATCATTGGAGCGGGAACAGTTGGTGAATTTGCTGCACGTTCAGCTATTGGTATTGGTGCGAACGTTAAGGTTTTTGATAACTCTATCACCAAATTAAGAAATATACAGACCAACCTAAAACAAACGGTCTACACCTCTACTATTCAACCAAAAAACCTTTTAAAAGCCTTAAAACGCTGTGATGTAGCTATTGGCGCAACACGTGGCAAGGATAGATCTCCAGTTGTAGTAACCAGTACAATGGTAGAGCACATGAAAAAAGGTGCCGTAATTATTGATGTAAGTATTGATACTGGCGGATGTTTTGAAACTAGCGAAATTACAGACCACAATAAACCCACTAGAAAAAAATACGATGTTATTCACTACGGCGTACCCAATATTCCTTCTAGATATCCAAAAACGGCATCGGTCAGTATAAGCAACATATTTACACCTTATTTACTAAAAATTGGAGAAGACGGTGGGCTAGAGAATTCCCTTCGTTTTGACAAAGGTTTACGTAACGGTCTGTATATGTACCATGGTATTCTAACAAATAAGTCTGTAGGAGAATGGTTCGATTTGCAATATAGCGACATAAATTTCTTGATTTTTTAGATTACTTAAGCCATTCTTTTTCCATTCCATTTTAAAAGGCATAATTTCGCGACTTTAAATGCATGAGCTATGAATATGGATTTTGTTAAGAGGTTAGGTTTTTTCCTGGTAGGCCTTTCAATAGGTATCGTTTTTCTAACCTTTTTTCTAAAAAAGAAATCTCAAGAAACAGGAGTTTATTTCTGCTATCTACCAGACTGCAGAACGCTTAAAGATATTCGCTCCAAATCTATGCATTACAGTGATGAAGCCAAAAAACAACTCCAACAATATCAATTAGATTCTGTCGCGGTTACGTACATTTTAACCGAAGGTGATGTAGATTTCAGTAAAAGTGACACAAAATCAGTTCCCTGTAAGACTTACGTTGTTGAGTCTGACTACAAGGAACATGATTATATATTTACAGTAAGAAATTGTAGGGAAAAAGCTATTTTGCAAAAAGTAGAAATAGAGTAATTCATTGATTACATTTTTCTACGCTTTCTTTCTTTTTTTAACAGGGACAATTCTCTACTAGTCTGCCCGGCAACTGAAGTATTTTCGTCAGCTCTCCTGATCAGATATGGCATAACGTCCCGTACTGGTCCAAATGGCAAGTATTTGGCAACATTATACCCATTGGCAGCTAAATTGTAAGAAATATGATCGCTCATACCATACAATTGGCCAAACCAGATATGTGTATTATTTTTTTCGATACCTCTCTCCTCCATTAATTCCATTAACTTATAGCAACTCTCCTCATTATGAGTACCTGCAAAAATGGAAAGCACATCAAGGTTGTCTATCATATACGCTATGGTTGCATTGAAATTAGCATCGGTCTCTTCTTTGCTCTTACAAATAGGGGAAACATAACCCATTTCTTTAGCACGGTCATTTTCTTTCTCCATGTAAGCACCTCTTACAACCTTCATTCCTACCAGAAAACCATCAGAAACGGCACGTTCATGTAACGCCTTCAAATATGGCAAACGATCCCATCTGTAGGTCTGCAACGTATTAAAAACAATTCTTTTTTTCTTATTATACTTACGCATCATTTGCTCTGCCAAATCATCGGCGGCATCTTGCATCCAACTTTCTTCCCCGTCTATCAGCAAGGATACTTCAAGATCGTGAGCTTTTTTACATACCCTATCAAACCTATTGACTACACGCTGCCATTCTTCTTCCTCTGATTTGGTAAGTGCTTTCTTTTCGCTAATTTTTTGATACAGTGCAAAACGACCAAACCCCGTGGGTTTAAAAACAGCATATGGAATTGCCTCTTTCTCTTTTACAAAATCCAAAATGGTTAAAATAATATCTGTAGCAACATCAAAAGGGTCTTCTTCTTCTTTTCCTTCCACAGAATAATCAAGTACGGAACATACACCTTTTTCCCACATACGATCCACAACAGGCAAACAGTCACGTTCGTTTACCCCACCACAAAAATGATCAAAAACGGTTGCCCTGATCAAACTTTCTACCGGCAAATGTGCCTTAAAGGCAAAATTGGTAATAACCGATCCCATTTTCACCAATGGCTCATTGGAAATCATTTTAAAAAGAAAGTAAGCTCTTTCTAATTCCGAATCGGTTTTTAAGGCAAATGCAGTTGCAGTATTTTCAAAAATTTGGTCCATTCTTTATTATTTCAATAACGATCAAATATAATAACAGAATTTATAATCTTAAGACTAAAAATAACCTTTATTTTGTACTAGAAATGCAAATAAAAAAAGCCATATTTTCAATGGATTCCATAATCTCAGATTCTTACGCAGTACATTTTAACGAAGAAGCCTTTAAAGCTTTAAATACTCATTTAGCCAATAAGAAATATTCTATAGTTTTTATTCTAGTTGATGAGAACACACACGAACTTTGTTTGCCAAATTTTATGGCAGAGATAAACGGTGAATATCAATTTGAGATTATTGAAATAGAATCTGGCGAGATCAATAAGAATATTGAAACCTGCGTAGGTGTTTGGGAAGCTTTATCTGAATTAGGAGCAGACAGAAAAAGTGTTTTAATAAACTTAGGAGGCGGAGTTCTTACGGATATGGGAGGGTTTATAGCCTCAACCTTTAAAAGGGGTATAGATTTCATTAATGTACCTACTACCCTACTATCTATGGTAGATGCTTCTGTAGGTGGTAAAACCGGCATAGATTTAGGTGCTTTAAAAAATCAAGTTGGTGTTATAAACCAACCTGCAATGGTACTTGTAGTGCCAGATTTTCTTGATACATTAGAAAAAAGACAAATTATTAGTGGTTTTGCGGAAATGCTCAAGCATGGTCTTATAAAGGACAAAACCTATTGGGAAGCTTTAAAAGAGGTCCAAAGCCTAGAGCATATGAAAAGTCATATTCTTACCTCTATTCAAATAAAAAATGAAGTCGTACTTAAAGACCCTACGGAACAAAACATACGAAAAATTTTGAATTACGGCCATACACTTGGGCATGCCATAGAATCCTACTTTTTGGAGAATGCATCCAAAGAAATGTTATTACATGGCGAAGCAATTGCCGTTGGTATGATTTTAGAAGGTTACCTATCTCACAAACTTTTAGGTTTATCCGAGCAATCTTTAGAGGACATAAAATCTACTTTCTTAAATAAATATGATAAAGTAGAATTTATAGATACTGACATTGAGAATATTTTAAAATTGATGAAATACGACAAGAAAAATTCTCATGGAAAAGTGAATTTTGTGTTATTGAAAAACATTGGAGAACCTGTTGTTGACGTTGAAATTCCCATTGAATTATTTACCGATGCATTTGCTTACTACAAAGTTTAAAAACTTCACCTACCTAAAATAGTGTTTTCACAACTCTATAAAACGATATGTAGCATAAATGACTAGTTTAGTTATAGATAAACACAACCTTCTATAAATAAAACAGTTATGACACGACGCCTTATCGATTACCGTAAATTGGACCACAAGTTAGCATCATTATTAATAGAGACATACCCACATGGCTATGGGGACGAAGACATTATCACTTTTAAAAATATAAATGGAGATTATGTTGAAGCTGTTGAATTAAAAACAGCAGACACACTGTACTTGGTCAAAATCAGTAAAAGTCTTTCTAACTTCATAGCAAACTTTGAAGAAAACATAGAAAAAGAGCTTGAACCTAAAACTCCTGAAGAGGTAATGCAGTCCGAAGAAATGACAAGAACACTTAATCTTAATTTTGAAACGGAAACCGAAGAAGAGTTCGATTAATTAAAATAACGCTCGTGCAGTATATTTTCATGATGCCTTTGGTGCCCACTTATTACAAAGCCTAAAGCAGCAACGGACCAAGGTATACCACTTGCCGTACCCATTCTTTTTAAATTTTCATTCAACATATTATCAAACAAACTTATGGAAGCATCACGTACAGTAAGATATTCCTTTAATATATTTTCCTTGGTACGTTCGTTTGCGTTGCTCTCAAGTACAAAAATATTATGATCAAAACCTGGTAAAGCAGTTTTATCATTTCTTGAAATTCTAAAAGCGCGATATTGAAATACACGTTCCGTATCAATTAAATGCACCAATACTTCGGCAACGGTCCACTTTCCTTCACCATAACTATACAAAAATTGATCCTCGGTAAGACCGTGAACCAAATCTTTTATACTTTTTCGTCCCTTCAACAAAACTGACTTCAAATCTTCATTAACATCTAAGGTCTTTAAATAAGTACCATAGAAAAATTGGAATTCATCTTGTTGTAAATCTTTAACTGTCATTTTGAGTAATTAAAATTGAAAATGAAAAAAGCCCAATTATCATATAACCGGGCTTCATAAGTTATTGAGTATACTTTTATTTATAGCTCATTAAATATGGTATGCATCAAACGTTTCTTATCATTAAAGCTTTCCTCTAATGAAATCATCGTTTCTGTTCTACTAATACCATCTATATCATCAATTTTAAAAATAATATTTTTGGCATGGGTTGTATCCTTTGCTCTAATTTTACAGAAGATATTGAATTTACCAGTTGTAATATGTGCAATGGTAACATTAGGTATCTGATTTAAACGCTCAAGTACAAATTTAGTTTGATGCGTTTTTTCAAGAAAAATACCTACATATGCTATGAATGCATATCCAAGTTTCACATAATCTAAAGTAAGGGAAGAACCTTTTATGATTCCGGCTTCTTCCATTTTCTTAACTCTAACATGTACGGTACCGGCAGAAATAAGAAGTTTTTTTGCAATATCGGTAAAAGGAGTTCTGGTATTGTCAATCAACATATCCAGAATTTGGTGGTCTATTTCGTCTAATTTGACTTTGCCCATAGTTGTAAAATTTTTGCCAAAAATAAAAAATAATCACATTAAATTCATTGAAACTTGATTTTTTTTAATGAAAATGTAAACAATATTACTATTTCAAAGAAATAAGATAATAAATATCACTAAAGCAGATGCATTAAGCTATTCTGTTTTAAGTACAAAATATCATTTTCATCATTGCAATTCAATGTCTTATGACCAAAAATTTCATTAGGAACCTTATCAAATACATGCACTTGAGGTTCAAATAGTATTTCACCATTTTGTAAGACTTCTTTATAATGTATGGGTACAATCTTGGTTTTGGTGATCTTGTTTTCCTTGTAATCTGGATTAATAACCAAAATATCTACAAACTGCTTTCCGTTTTCTGGGATAGACAAATATTGCGTTACAGTATAATCATTTATACTATTTTTAGAAATTACATGTATAGCTTTTAAAATTGATTTAAAGATTAAAGCTCTGGTCTTATTTCTATTATAGTCATCTGGATAGTGCCCAGATTCAAACAAAACAGTAGGTGTTTCTCTCATTTGAAAAGCATCGCCAACACAGTTTGCATTAAAACCATCATCATACCTTCCAACTTGACCAGGAATCTCTTTCTGCATTTCTTCGTTCATTGCAGCTATTAACTGCATGCTTAGCATACGAGAAGGTGAATTGTTACGCTCTTGATCAAACGCCGGAGCTAAAAATGAAACTGTTGCAGGTTTGTTGGTTTCACCAACATTGAATATGGTACGCTGGTCATGTAAGTTAAAACAATAATTAGGCTTAAAATCATCAAAAACCTTTTTTAAAACCAAGCTCTCTGGTTGCGACAAATTTTGAGCATCCCTGTTCAGATCTACTTCATTTGCATTGAACCTGGTATAATCTCGAGCTCCGTCCGGATTTAAGATAGGAATGATCTTTAATGTACAAGACCTTGAAATATGCGAAACATCACTCGCATCATTACTAAGCAAACTAAATAAATCAATCACGGCTTTTGTAGTCGTAGATTCATTCCCATGCATTTGAGACCACATCAAAATTTTGTTAGGTCCGTTACCAAAGGTGACGCATGTAATAGGTTCTTTTCGCACAGACTCACCTACAACATCAACTTTAAAAGTATCCGGAAGCGAGTTTAAAAAATCATTTATATGATCATATGTCACATAGCGTCCAGATATATTAGGCACCATTATTTTATTATAATCCAAATCTTTCATTTTATCCAATTAAAAGAATCACAAAAATACTACAGCACATGTTTACAATTGTAAACATTTAATTATATCACAAGACTATATAATTACTATAAGAAATTCACATTACTAAACGCCCGCTACTAAATTCAATTAACTAATTATAAATCAGATTATTAAATACATTAAAACAAACTATAACTTGCAGCAATTCTATGTTTTTAACAGTATTATAGATCTCTTTTAACTATTTAGGTTTGTATAAAATATTAATTTTGTAAACATGCTAGATACTGTTTCTTTCATTTCAAGATTAAAGACAATTTTGACGCATAACGAACTTTCTTCTGCCGCATTTGCAGATTTGATAGCTGTGCAACGATCAAGCATTTCCCATATTTTAAACGGAAGAAACAAACCTAGTTTAGAATTCATTATGAAGGTGAACGATGCCTTTCCTGAAGTTGATCTACAATGGCTACTGTACGATAAAGGCAATTATCCAAAAACCAAAACTTCAGATTCCCAAAAGAGCACCAAAGGCAGTAATGATAAAATCGATAAAACCATAGGTAAAAAATTAGAACGCATTATAATGTTTTATAGCGATGGCACTTTTAAGACATATACCGAGCTTTAAAATACACTACAACTCAGAACTATATTAACTTTTTACATCTACATAACCCCTATTTTCATTATTTTGCGGCATGATGAAAAAAATTGTTATGACCCTGGCAATAGGTTTAATTTTAGGTTCATGTTATGAACCCGAGCGTGATTGCGAAGAGTATAAAACAGGTACTTTTAAATTTAACTATGAAATAGACGGAACCTTAAAAGAAGGTAAATTTACAAGAACAAATAATTACAGCGTTGATTACTATGAAAATAAAGTAGACAGTGCCACTGTACGCTGGTTTAACGACTGTGAATTTGTTTTACAAGATATAAATAGCAAAACGGCCATACATTATAAAATTATCAGCACCACAGATTCCTCATACACCTTTCAATACAAAAGCGCTGTAAAAGATCCAAATAAAAAATTAATAGTTAAAACAGGAACCGCAATTAAAACCAACTAACCATGTTTGAAATTTTTACTAATCCAGATGCCTGGATTGCATTGTTAACATTGACCTTTCTTGAAATAGTCTTAGGAATTGATAATATCATATTCATATCTATAGCCGCAGGCAAACTAGACCCTGCACAACGAAAAAAAGCAACGAATATTGGTCTGATCCTAGCAATGGTAATGCGTATTGTTTTGTTATTCGGTATTACGTTATTGACTTCAATGAAAAAACCTTTTTGGGTATTTGATAGCGACTGGATTACCGGTGGAATAAGTGGCCAGGGAATTATACTCTTTTTAGGAGGGCTATTCTTGCTTTACAAAAGCACCAAGGAAATACATGAGAAGGTTGAAGACAAGGGTCATGACGAACGCGAGGTAAAAAAAGCAAGATCAACTTCTTTGACCAATGCAATACTTCAAATAACCGTGATAAACATTGTATTTTCTTTTGACTCTATCCTTACCGCCATAGGTATGACCAATGGTATTTCACCCAACCCAAACGATGCTCTTGTTCTAATGGTAGTAGCAGTTGTCATCTCTGTAGTGATCATGATGCTATTTGCCAATCCTGTAGGCGAATTTGTTAACAGACACCCTTCTATACAAATACTAGGATTGTCTTTCTTGATATTAATTGGATTCATGCTAATTGCAGAATCAGCTCATTTATGTCACTTAGTGGTATTTGGTAACGAGGTTGGCACTATACCTAAAGGTTATCTATATTTCTCAATAGCATTCTCATTAATGGTTGAATTCTTTGATTTACGTATGAAAAAGAACAAGAGACCTAATAATGAGATTGTAGATTAACTATTTAGATAATTCTGAAAAAAATAAAATCCCGATTAAGCCAGTGCTCAATCGGGATTATTTATTTTAAGATATTATACAGCAAATTAGTTTCTAAGCCTGCTACAGTGGTCTAAACCGTTTAATTAGGCCTATCAAAAGCAACATCAGGATTAGCCTCCTTCTGTTCTTTGTACAAGCGTTGCTGCTGCTTTACCGTCATTGTACTGCCGTCATGGCTCCATCCTGGAGGTCCAAATATGTACATCAACTTATGACTTAGTTTTTTAGACTTTTTAGTATCTGCCCAAATATCCTTAAACTCATGAGTTAGGATCACTAAAGGATTATTGGAATTTGGAGCGTGAATTACCCCAAATTTGACATCAATATTTTCATCATATTCTTTCCAGGTCCCAAAAATTTTGTCGAAAAAATTTAAGAATCCACCGTGGTTTTTATCCAAATACTCCACGTTCTGCGCATGATGTACCTGATGCATGGTATGTGTATTGAATATTTTTTCTATGAATCCCATTTTAGGTACATATTGGGAATGTAATTGAAACTGCCAGAAAGATTCTATAGCCAGACAAACAACCACCATTTCTACCGGAAAACCAATAATAGGCATCCAGACATAGAAAAAAGGTTTATACAATAAGGTGAACCACCCATTTCTTATAGCGGTACCAAGATTAAAATTATCTGAAGAGTGATGTACTATGTGCGCGGCCCATAAAATTCGTATTTCATGATTTGCCCTATGAAACCAATAGTACGTAAAATCATCCGCTAATTGACAGAGCAACCAAACATACCAAGCATAACCAAAGGACTCATACCCCATTATATTTGTTCTAACACCATCTACCATTGGGTTGAATAATTCATAGGCATATTCAAAAAGAACAACTAATAAGATTACTTTTAACAATGGACCGATAATGGCAGATCCAATTCCCATAACACTACTTGCCGCAAAATCTTTCCAATCATAAAGATCATCATCTCCATGGGTTTTGCTATAGGTTAATTCTAATAAAATAAATGCAATAAAGGCCGGTGCGCCATACACCAGGGGGTTAGTGAAATCCATTAATCAAAAATTTTTGTAAAGGTAGTTATAAAAGAAATTATTCTTAGAATTTGTCTAATCTTAACATTCTATCCAAGCATAAGACTTCTCAATTATTAAACAGTTTATTTACTTTTTATTTTTAAGTAGAGCATTTTGTTCCTGTAGTAATTTTTCCATGCTAGATAGCAATACGATATTCTTAGGCGTTTCAACCTCTTTATTGGCGGGATCGTCAGATTTTGCCTTAAACCTATTTATAAACTTCACCATAACAAATATGGTAAACGCTATAATACCGAAATCTATCAAAGACTCAATGAGTTCACCATAAACAATGGCAACTTCCTCCACTGATTCTGCAGCTTCCCTAAGAACCCATTTTTTATTTGAAAGATTAACATCATCAGTCAACAAGGACAACGGTGGCATAATAATAGCAGAAACAATTGTACTTACCACTTTATTAAAAGCCGTACCTATTATGATACCAACGGCCAAATCTATCATATTGCCTTTAATGGCAAAATTCTTGAACTCTTCAAAAAACTTTTTCATAACAAGGACTAATCAAATAAAGTTGGTTCATCGGTAGCAGTACCATCTTCACCTTTTTTAGTTTCTGATTCTTCGACAGAACCTAAAGCCTCTTCGTCAACCACTTCAATATTTTCCACTTCTTCGGGCTCCTCAGGTTCATAAGGTACAGGATCAAGAAGATTTATATTCTTAACTTTTTCTACAATAAACTGGTTACCTAATGCTTTAATTCCCTTAATTGATATAAAACCTTCTACATCAACCGTTTCATTCTCTTTCGCCTCTTTACCTCTGGGCTTAGGAAATTCAATTTCAACCCTAGGTTTCCAATCTGTAGAAACAAGCTCTAAATATGATTTTGGATGTTCAGAAATAAACATTTCTTCCTTATTTTCATTTTCGATCAAAAACCTTTTAATATAATAACGTTCCTTTTCCCCTTCCCAATAAATAGCTGAAATAGGTTTTTCAGGAATCCATTTCTCTAACACGATCATATCATCGTCAAAATGAGAGGTAAGTACAGGCAAAAATGTTTTGGCAACACCTTTTTGATTGATTACCAGTATTAGATCATCACCTTTAAATTCACCCAAAAGCTCCCCTCTACCATCAACATTCAATCTTCGCACCACATCATCGAACCAAATTTTTCTAGGCTTAAGGGTAGATACGCCTTTTTCTTTCAACTCTATACGCTTAACAGAATACTTCGTTACAATATTTCCTTTAGAAGCCCTACCCTTTATGAGTACATCAGAAAAATCGATATCCCATTTCAATTTTTTAATACTACCAACTTGGCGCAGTAAAACCGTAATTACCTCGGCTTCACCATTTGGGTTGGCGGAGAAATACAAGACCTGAGACCCGGCCTTACCAGTCGTTAGATCATACTCCCTATCCCTTGTTATGCTGGTTACATTAAAACGCTTTATATAGGTTGGACCGCCTTTACCATCCTTGTACACCATATTATAGGTTGTACGCTTATCTTTTTTCTTAAATACCGCTACATGAATAATCCCCTTGCCCACAAAAATTTTGGAATCTACTTTTGACACCATCATTTTACCTGAGTTGGTTATCATAATAATATCATCAATATCACTACAGTCGGTTACATACTCATCTTTTTTCAAGGAAGTACCCACAAAGCCCTCTTCCCTATTTACATAAAGCTTAGTGTTCCTAATAGCTACCTTAGTAGCTTCAATATCGTCAAAAACCCGAATCTCAGTTAACCGACCTCTATCCTTACCATAAGTTTCTTTCAAATTCTTAAAGTAATCAATAGCAAATTCAATAAGATTGGCCAAATGATGCTTGACCTCCGCAATTCGCTCCTGCAAACTCTCTAGATGCTGTTGCGCCTTATCCAAATCGAATTTTGATATTCTTTTGATACGAATTTCGGTTAGCCTTGTAATATCCTCTTCGGTTACCGCTCGTTTTAGGTGTTTTGTAAATGGCGCCAAGCCTTTATCTATAGCAGCAATAACACCTTCCCACGTCTCTTCCTCCTCAATATCACGATAGATACGATTTTCTATGAATATTCGCTCAAGAGATGCAAAATGCCACTGCTCTTCAAGCTCCCTTAATTGAATTTCTAGTTCTTGCTTTAACAAATCTACCGTAGAATCCGTTGATCTTTTAAGCATTTCCGTTACCCCGATAAATAAAGGCTTATTATCTTCAATAATACACCCAAGAGGTGAAATGGAAGATTCACAGGATGTAAATGCATAAAGAGCATCAATAGTTCTGTCAGGAGATATTCCGGAAGGAAGATGAATAAGAATCTCTACATTAGCAGCTGTATTATCCTCAATTTTTTTAATTTTTATCTTGCCTTTTTCATTGGCTTTTAAGATTGAATCAATTAAACTACCAGTATTGGTTCCATAAGGTATCTCACTGATTACCAAGGTGTTTTTATCTAATTGAGAAACCTTGGCACGCACCCTTATCTTACCTCCCCTTAATCCATCGTTGTAGTTGGTAACATCTATAATACCGGCCGTGGGGAAATCTGGAAATATTTTAAAACGCTGTCCTTTTAAATGTTTTATTGAAGCATCAATAAGCTCAACGAAGTTATGTGAAAGAACCTTTGTAGATAAACCAACGGCAATACCTTCTGCCCCTTGGGCCAATAGTAAAGGAAATTTTACAGGTAAGTTTACAGGCTCTTTCTTTCTACCATCATAAGAAGCTTGCCATTCCGTAATTTTAGGGCTAAAAATAACTTCTAATGCAAATTTAGACAGTCTTGCCTCAATATATCTTGAAGCGGCCGCCCTATCCCCTGTTAAAATATTTCCCCAGTTACCTTGAGTATCGATCAACAGGTCTTTTTGTCCAATTTGTACCATGGCATCCGCAATACTTGCATCACCATGTGGATGGTATTGCATGGTATGACCAACAACATTGGCAACCTTATTGTAACGACCATCATCTAGCTCTTTCAAAGAATGCATGATACGGCGTTGCACAGGTTTAAATCCGTCTTCAATAGCAGGGACCGCTCGTTCTAAAATTACATAAGAAGCGTAATCCAAGAACCAATCTTTATACATACCAGAAACCCTGGTAAGCGCTTCAGATGAATCAGTTTGTTCATTATTCTCTTCAGAAAGGCTATCGTTTATTTCTTCGTTCAAATCGTCATTTTCTTCCATTCAGAAGCAATCGTATTAATCTAGTTTATACTACTTTATCTTCAATTAAATCAACTTCAACTTTAAGATTGTTGATAATAAATTTTTGCCTATCAGGCGTATTCTTGCCCATATAAAAACTCAGCAATTCTTCAATTGACATAGCTTTATCTAACATTATCGGCTCTAACCTAATATCATCGCCAATGAAATGCCTGAACTCATCTGGAGAAATTTCACCCAAACCTTTAAATCGTGTAATCTCGGGTTTGCCAGATAATTTGTTTATAGCCATTTGGCGCTCCTCATCACTGTAACAATAAATAGTTTCCTTTTTATTTCTAACCCTAAATAATGGCGTTTGCAGAATATACAAATGATTCTCTTTTATCAGCTCAGGAAAAAACTGCAAGAAAAATGTAATTAACAGTAATCTAATATGCATTCCATCCACATCGGCATCAGTAGCAATAATAATATTGTTATATCGCAAATCTTCAATAGACTCCTCTATATTCAATGCCGCCTGCAAGAGATTGAACTCCTCATTTTCATAAACGATTTTCTTGGACATCCCGTAAGAGTTCAACGGCTTCCCCTTAAGACTAAAAACCGCCTGCGTGTTTACATCTCTAGATTTTGTTATAGAGCCAGATGCAGAATCACCCTCGGTAATGAACAAAGAGGTCTCTAATCTACGATCATGTTTTATATCACCTAAATGCACCCTGCAATCACGGAGTTTTTTATTATGCAGACTAGCCTTTTTAGCTCGGTCACGAGCCAGTTTTCTAATACCGGAAAGCTCTTTACGCTCTTTCTCGGCCATCATAATCTTACGCTGAAGCTTTTCGGCCGTATCGGCATTTTTATGTAGGTAGTTATCTAAATACTTACCTACAAAATCGTTAATATAGGTTCTAACCGTTGGAAAATCTCCTCCCATATCAGTAGAGCCCAATTTCGTTTTTGTCTGACTTTCAAAAACCGGCTCCATTACCTTAATGGAGATTGCGGATATAATAGATTTACGAATATCTGATGCATCATATGATTTTCCATAAAAATCACGGATGGTTTTAACGATAGCCTCTCTAAAAGCGGCCTGGTGGGTACCTCCATGGGTAGTATGTTGACCATTTACAAAAGAATGGTATTCTTCGCTATATTGTGTTTTACTATGTGTAATAGCAATTTCAATATCCTCCCCTTTTAAATGAATAACAGGATAAAGCATATCCTCCACATTGTTATTGTCATCTAGCAGATCCTTTAATCCGTTTTCAGAATGAAATTTTTCACCGTTAAAAACAATGGTAAGGCCTGGATTTAAGTACACATAGTTCTTAAGCATGCGCTCAACATACTCATTTCTATATTTGTAATTTTTAAAAATGGTATCATCAGGAATAAAAGTAACCTTGGTTCCTTTTCTCTTACCGGTCTCTTCAGGACCAATTTCTTTTTCTAAGTTACCAGAACTGAACTGAGCAGTTTTTAACTGATTATCCCTAGATGACTGAACTTCAAAAAAACTGGATAGGGCATTTACCGCTTTGGTACCTACTCCATTTAAACCAACAGATTTCTTAAAGGCGCGACTGTCGTACTTTCCACCGGTATTCATTTTGGAGACCACATCTACAACTTTGCCTAGCGGTATACCACGACCATAGTCCCTAACCTTAACCACCTTATCCTTAATAGAAATCTCAATGGTCTTACCGGCGCCCATTACAAATTCATCTATACAGTTATCTATGACCTCTTTTAAAAGAATATAGATTCCATCATCGGCAGAAGACCCATCCCCTAACTTACCAATATACATACCAGGCCGTAATCGAATATGTTCTTTCCAATCAAGCGAGCGTATATTGTCTTCGGTATATTGAGTAGTGTCTTTAGACATTTAATAAAAATTATGAAAGTTGCGTTAAAGATAGCACCACTCAACAAAAGATAAAATAGCTAACTGTTAAAGTAATTAACAATTAACCAGTTCTCTTTGTTGATAGCCGTTACTATTCCGATCATGTTCCATAAAATATTTCGTTAAAAATTTATTTAAACGAGTTAGGGATAACTGACCAAAGTCATTGTCAAAAAATAGTTCTTTTAATATATTTATTGTAGAATTTAAACAGCCATGGAATTCATTGATTATTACAAAATTCTTGAAATTGACAAGAAAGCAACACAAGCCGATATTAAAAAGGCTTATCGAAAATTAGCTCGTAAGCTTCATCCGGATTTAAATCCGAACGATAAAACCGCGCAAGAAAAGTTTCAACGCATAAACGAAGCAAATGAGGTTTTGAGCGATCCCGAGAAAAGAAAGAAATATGACCAATATGGTAAAGATTGGGAACATGCCGATGCTTTTGAAGAAGCTAAAAGAAATCAGCGAAGTTCTACCAGCGGAAATCGAAGAACCTATTCTAGCTCTACAGGAACACATGAAGATTTTTCCGATTTCTTTGAATCTATGTTTGGCGGCGCCAGCGGAAGTTTTACTGGTGGTGGTCGACAAAGGTCTACACGATTTAAAGGGCAAGACTTAAATGCTACCCTAAAATTAAATCTTATAGATATACTTGAAGACCAAAAACAAACTTTAGACCTGGGCAATAAAAAAATTAGAATTACCATACCGGCAGGCGTAGAAGATGGGCAAACCATTAAAATTTCAGGTTATGGCGGCGAAGGTGTAAACGGCGGACCTAAAGGAGATCTTTATTTAACTTTTGAAATTAACAACGATACTACCTTTCAAAGAGTTAAGGACGATTTATATAAAAATGAATCTATTTCATTGTATGATGCAATATTAGGTGGCTCCATTGAAGTAGAAACTTTATCAGGAAAAGTAAAACTAAAAGTAAAACCAGAAACCCAAAACGACACCAAGGTGAAGTTAAAAGGAAAAGGTATGCCTGTTTACAAGAAAAAAGGTAAACATGGCGACTTATATATTACCTACAAGGTGATCATGCCAACAAAACTGTCAGAAAAAGAAAAGGAATTATTTAAACAACTTTCAGAATTACGATAATATGAATCCAGATAACTACATACAAATAGAAGTATACTGTCAGCAAACACAAACTCCAATGGAATTCATAGAGGACCTTCTAGAATTTGAAATGATAGAAGTACAGCAAATAGAAAATAAAATCTATGTTGAACCACATTCTATTGTAGAAATTGAACGTGTTTATAGATTACGAGAAGAGCTAGGAATTAATATGGAAGGAATAGACACTTTAAACCATATGATAAAAAAAGTCAACCGATTAGAGCAAGAATTAAAACTGCTACGTGACCGGTTGACTATATATGAACATTAAACGTTAAAACGGAAATGCATTACATCGCCATCTTTAACGATGTACTCTTTACCTTCAACCCTCATTTTACCAGCTTCCTTAACTTTAGCCTCACTACCAAATGACACGTAATCATCATAAGCAATAACTTCTGCCCTAATGAAACCTTTTTCAAAATCGGTATGTATAACACCGGCTGCTTGTGGAGCAGTTGCACCAACAGGAATTGTCCATGCACGAACTTCTTTTACACCAGCCGTAAAGTAAGTCTCTAAATCCAATAACCTGTAGGCTCCACGTATCAATTTTGCAGAACCTGGCTCTTCCAAACCTAAATCCTCTAAAAACATTTGGCGTTCATCATAAGTCTCCAACTCCGTAATATCCGCTTCTGTACCTACTGCCAAAAATATAACCTCTGCATTTTCGGCCGCTACAGTTTCTTTCACTTTTTCAACATATGCGTTACCCGATACGGCAGCTTCTTCATCTACATTACACACATACATAACCGGTTTATCCGTAATGAACTGAAGAGGTTTTACAAATTCGGCCCTAGACTCTTCTTCTATTTCTATGGCCCTAACTGAAGTACCGGCCTCTAATCCAGTTTTTATCGCCAATAAAACAGCTTCTTCTTTCTGTGCATCCTTATTTCCTGTTCTAGCGGCCCGTTTTACTTTCTCCAACTTTTTCTCAACAGTCTCCAAATCTTTCAATTGGAGCTCCATATCAATGGTTTCTTTATCCCTTATTGGGTCTACACTGCCATCTACATGAACTATATTATCATTATCAAAACAACGCAATACATGCAATATGGCATCGGTTTCGCGAATGTTCCCCAAAAATTGGTTGCCCAAACCTTCACCTTTACTAGCGCCCTTTACCAAACCGGCAATATCCACGATCTCTACGGTAGCAGGCAAAACCCTTTCAGGATTAACCAATTCTTCTAATTTTTGCAAACGGGAATCGGGCACGTTTACAACACCTATATTAGGTTCAATGGTACAAAATGGAAAATTTGCACTTTGCGCCTTGGCATTTGACAAACAATTAAAAAGTGTTGATTTACCAACATTTGGCAATCCTACAATACCTGCTTTCATAATTTAAAATATTTCAAGGGTGCAAATATAGTTTTTACCAGAAGATTATGCATTCAAAATTTGACCTAACATTTATAACGATCTTCCTAATAATTATTTAAGCAATAACCAAAATAATTAGTCAAAGGATAGTTAAAATAAATACTTTTAACACATTTTAAGAAATTATTCTTACTTTGGTACCAGAACATGTAAGAATTTATGGAACTTCATTCTGATGAAACGATATGGTATTTTTTTAAAAAGGGCGAAGCCAATGGCTTTAGTCTACTTTTTAAAAAGTACTATCCACAATTACACGTTTATGGTTTAAAACTGAGCAATGATCAAGAATTGACAGAGGATTGTTTACAAAATTTCTTTATTCAATTATTTGAAGATCGAGATAAGCAAAATTCGATCAATAATTTAAAAGCGTACTTATTTGTATCTTTTAAAAGAAGGTTAATAAAACAATTACAAAAAAACCAAAACAACGTTCCCATCTCAGAAGCGCAATTATTTAAAGCGAATTTTACATTTTCTGCAGAAGAAATTTCCATACACCAAGAAATACAATTTCTTTGTACTTCTACCCTAGCCAACCTCATTAACAAATTATCACCAAGAGAAAAAGAAGTATTATACTTAAAATATTACAGCGAAATGAAAAGTTCGGACATTGCAGAAGTAATGGATATGAACTACCAAAGTGTTTTGAACGTATTACAAAAAGCCTTAACAAAACTTAGAAAATCATCTGAAAATCAACAAATTAAAAATATTTTAAAAAAAAGTTGAAAATAGTAGGGTATATTTTTAAGAGATCCATCTCTTATTAATGGAACACCTTACTACATGAACGAAAAGAACAAATACGATCTTCACTATTTCTTATCCGATGCTTCATTTGAAAACTGGGCCAAAGGCACTAATAAAAATGATATAGCATATTGGAATAATTGGATCCAGAACAATACCGAACATTTAGAAACCGTAGAAAATGCAAAATCTATAATAATAGGTATAAGTTTCAACCAAGAATACCCAAGCAACCAAAAGGTTAATGAAGCACTTGCCAATGTTTTACCCAAGGTAGGATTAAACGTTTCTAAAAAATCTAATTTTAAGAAAACACGAACCTTAAACAATTCTATAATTACAGCGGCAGCTGCTGTATTACTCGTTTTAATAGGTTTTACCACCTATACTTATTTAAATTATAATACAACAACTATACATAAGACCAATTTTGGTGAGATTATTGACCTAAAATTACCTGACGGAACATCTGTAGTTCTTAACGGTAATAGTAAAATATGGTACGACAATGAAAACCCTAGACTTATAAATTTAATAGGTGAAGCTTATTTTAAAGTAAAACCTATACCTAGTACCAAAGCTAAATTTTGGGTAATTACAGAAGACCTTAAAGTTGAAGTTCTTGGTACACAATTTCATGTAAATACAAGAAAACAAAAAACAAACGTGGTTCTTGACGAAGGCTCTATTCACTTAGAACTTGCCAATGGAGATGTTACTAAAATGATTCCTGGAGAAATAGTTTCTTTCTCTAATGAGAGCAAAAAATTAACACATAAAAAAGTGGACATTGAAACTCCCTATGCATTATGGCGAGGTGGAACATACACTTTTAATGAAATTCCACTTAAAGAAGTTATGTACAACCTAGAGACCACATACGGAGTTGAAGTAAGTTATGAATTGGATTACTTAAAAGAATTACCCATTTCCGGGGGAATACCAAATCAAAACTTACAAATATGTATAGCGGCTATAGAGAAAGCTACAGGAACCAGAATTATAAACAATGATAATATTTTACGCGTACAAGAAAACCCTATTAATTAACTAAACTTTTATTTATGAGAACGAACAAACTTATGAGATTACTGCTTGCGGTAATGCTTTTTTCAAGCATCACCAGCGCAACGGCAGCTAATGACCTCAAAGAAAACGTTACCCTGAGCGAATTTCTTAATGAGATCAGTGAAAAACATGAAGTCTTTTTCACCTACAACCCAACTTTGGTATCAAGTACCAGTTTAAATCCTGAGGAATATAAATTCCCTGCTTTGGATAAAATTATTAATAAACTAGAACGCAAGACTAGTTTTGATTTTGAATATCTGGGCAACAAATATTATGTTGTTTACCATAAAAAAGCAGAAAGGGCCAAAGTCCTAAAAGTTAATTCTGCTACAAATGGTATTACCGCTACAACTTTGAACAAAAAAGTTCAAAACAGTATTTCAGGTAAAGTGACAGATGATTCCGGAATGCCTTTGGCAGGAGTTAACATTGTTGAAAAAGGTACTACCAACGGTACAACCTCTGATTTTGATGGTAATTACACCATTAACATATCTAACAATGCAAAACTAGTATTTAGCTATATTGGTTTCGCTACTCAAGAAATATCAACGGCCGGAAAAAACACAATAAACGTGCAATTGTCCGAAGGTATGCAGTTAGACGAATTTATTGTAGTAGGTTCTCGTACCGCACCAAGAAGTAATACAGACACACCTTTACCTGTAGATGTAGTAGGCGTAAAAGAATTGACCTCTACAGGTCAGGCAACTTTTGACAAGGCCCTACAATACAGAATACCATCATTTAATACGGTACAAACTCCCGTAAATGACGCAACATCGTTATTAGATCCTTACGAAATTAGAAACATGGGACCGTCAAGAACATTGATTTTGATTAACGGTAAACGTAAGAACTTAAGTGCATTATTGTATACGCAGACATCTCCGGGCCGTGGTGAAACCGGTGCAGATATTTCAGCTATACCAACAGATGCAATTAAAAGAGTTGAAATCTTACGTGACGGTGCCTCTGCACAATATGGATCAGATGCTATTGCGGGCGTAATGAACATTATACTTAAAGATTCACCAAATGATGGTTCTGCTACATTGAGAACAGGAATAACATCTGAAGGTGATGGAGAAATGTTCGGTGTTGCAATTAATAATGGTTCCACAATTGGTGATGACAAAGGTTTTGTAAACTACACTGTAGATTTATCTAAAGTTAATCAAGCGAATAGACCAGGTACGGTAGATGCAGCCGGTGAAGCTGGTGATTTTGGCGCTGATATTGCAGATGTACAAGAATTCCTATCTAGACGCCCCGATGCAGGGAACATTAACGGTTCGCCCGAAACTGCGGCTGCAAAGTTTTCTGTAAATTTAGGATATGACCTAAGTGCGAACACCTCTTTATATGGTAATGCCGCCTATGTTTATAAAGCAGTAAATAGTTTTGCAAACTATAGAACACCGTATTGGAGAACAGTTGATGATTTTCCTTACCTGGCTGATTTCTTTCCCGGTGACAATCCAAATACAGCTGGTGGATACGATGGATACTTACCAACATTTGAAGGTTTATTAAGTGATTATAATGCAACTATTGGTTTCAAATCGGTGATAAACGATTGGAATATTGATGCAAGTTTTACTACTGGTGGCAACTTACAAACGTACAAGGTAAACAATACCCACAATAGAAACGTTGTATATTCTCCTTCTGTATTTATAGATGCCAATGGTAATGGCTCTGTAGATGACGGCGAAATAACTGAAGGTTCAGAATTATATAGAGAAAATAGCCAACAGTCATTTGATCCGGGAGGAACTAGGTTTTCTCATAACGTAGGTAACATTGATATTTCAAGATTACTTTCGGACAAAGTAAGTATTGGTGTTGGTGCCGAGTTTAGAACCGAAACTTTTGAAATTATAGAAGGTGAATTGGCATCTTACGATGGTGGTGGTGCAGATTCATTTGCAGGTGCTTCCCCTCAAAACTCAGGAAAATTCAATCGCTACAACATTGGTGGATATTTAAGTTTAGATTATGATGTATCTGATGCGTTTTTACTAAGCGGTACTATAAGAACAGAAAATTATTCTGATTTTGGTAATACTTTCATCTACAAATTTAGTTCGCGTTATAAGTTTAGTGATGCGTTCACTTTAAGAGGTTCTATTTCCTCTGGTTTTAGAGCTCCTACCCTTCACCAAATTTACACTCAAAAAGCACAGTATAGTTTTGTGCCGGGTCAAGGTATTCAAGTCGGTGGTCTAATCAACAACGTTTCTACCCAAGCAAAACTTTTGGGTATACCACAATTAGATGCTGAGACTTCTACTAACTTTACTGTTGGTTTTGGAGGGAAAATTGCTAACAAATTCAGCTATACTTTTGATTATTACAACATTAAAGTAAAAGATAGAATTGTATTGGGTAATGAAATAGGCGGAAGTGGGGACCCAACAAATCCTTTAGATGTTCTTTTGGCAAATAACAATTTAAGTGATGTTAGCTTCTTTTCTAACGCTATAGACACTAAAACCTCTGGTGTAGATGTTGTTCTAGCTTACAAAGGAATTAATATTGGTGAAGGAAGCTTAGATTTAAACTTATCAGGTAACTATACAATTCAAAATGAATTAGACGGACCGGTAAAGGATATTGCTTTAGTTGCAAATTCAGGCCAATCTGTAGTAAACCAAACGCAAGAAGCTTTATTTTTTACATCGAGACCAAGAACAAAATGGATCTTAGGTGCTAATTATGAAATCAACAAATTCGGTTTTTCATTGAACAACACCTTATTTGGTAAAACAAGCTTTTTTCAACAAGGTTTAAGTACAGATGCAAACGGCAACTTTAATTTAGGTACTGAGTTTGACCCTAAAATTGTTACAGATTTAGGAGTTAATTATAGCGCTTCTGACAAATTGACTATTGCACTTAACATCAACAATTTGCTGAATGTTCTGCCTGAATGGAGTTTTGTTTCACAAAATGCTGCAGGTGATGCCATATTAGCCGATGCTGCACAAACTCAAAACCAATCTAATTTAATAACCTTTAACCAACGTTATTCTCAAATGACTTATGATGGTTATCACTTTAGCCAATTAGGTACAATGTTCAACCTATCGTTGAATTATAAATTTTAGTTTTGATTTAGTTTTATTAAAAAAAGCTACCTATTTATTTAGGTAGCTTTTTTCATTTATAAGTATGTTAAGTGATTTTTAAGCCTGTAAAAACCATTACCACATTTCTGTTATGCAATAAGATAATCCTTAATCTTAAGGTAATATCCCTTAAAACTTATAATATTTTTTATTCTGGGTGCATGAAACGTTGCTTTGCCAAAAGTGCTTCTTCAGTTTCTACATGATCATCATCTGGCACACAACAATCTACAGGACATACTGCTGCACACTGTGGCTCTTCATGGAATCCCATGCATTCCGTACATTTATCGGGTGCTATATAATACACTTCATCACTAATAGGTTCTTGAACGTCATTGGCATCAACTTCTTTACCATTTGGTAAAACAACATTGCCTTCTAAAGAAGTACCATCAGCGTATCTCCATTCATCTGCTCCTTCATATATTGCGGTGTTAGGACATTCAGGTTCACAAGCTCCACAATTAATACATTCGTCTGTTATTATAATTGCCATAATTTCTTCTACGTTAAAATGCCCAAAAAAGAACGGGCATGCTTATTTTTGCACAAAGGTAATTCCTCCTCAACTAGTATACAAATATAATGACCCATAGCAACCCTACTATAGAAGCTTTTGTTAAACTTGGAAATTTTCTAAGAACATTTTGCCATTTAGTCACAACAAACACCATTTCTGAGCATTTAAATGACGAATGGATAGCGCGTTTTAAATCCGAGGCTGAAAAAGCGCAACATTATAATGGATGGTTTTCAGAAGAAAATTGTGTACATGCTTATAACGAATGGGGCAATATACTTACCAAGCAAAACATAGAAAGATGGTTGAACAATTATGATTTAACAATTAATAAAGAAAAGACTATTGCTTTGATAATGGCAGGAAACATTCCTTTGGTTGGATTTCATGACCTGCTGTGCGTGTTAATTACGGGTAACAAAGCGCTTGTAAAATTATCGAGCAACGATCAAAAGCTAATTCCATTAATAATTGATTATTTAATTGCTATTGAACCATCTTTTAAGGACAAAGTAACCTTCACCAAAGAAAAGCTAACAAATTACGATGCAGTTATAGCAACGGGCAGTAACAATACTGCAAGATATTTTGAATACTATTTTAGCAAAAAACCAAATATTATACGAAAAAACAGAAACTCTATAGCTGTTTTAAACGGAAAGGAAAGTTCTAAAGAACTAACAGCTTTGGGCGAAGATATATTTAGATATTTTGGTTTAGGCTGCAGAAGTGTATCGAAAATCTATATCCCAAAAAACTACGATATAGATACTTTTTACAAGGCCATGTTCCCCTACAATGATATTATCAACCATCATAAATACGCTAATAATTATGACTACAATAAGGCGGTGTATTTAATGAGCGAGTTTAAAATTTTAGATAACGGTTTTCTTATTTTAAAAGAGGAAGAAAGTTTTGGTTCCCCTATCGCATCTTTATTTTACGAGTATTATGAAAATGCTATAGAATTAAAAACAGCTTTAAAGAAACATGAGGACAAAATTCAATGTATTGTATCTTCTGGCTTTATAGATGGTGAGATTTCATTTGGCAACACCCAAAAACCTTCCTTGAACGATTATGCCGATGGTATAGACACAGTTGATTTCTTGTTGAGAACATCTTAGAATTAAATACCGTTCCGTATCGAAAAATCTTTAAAAAATTCTGACATTTGCATCCTTAATTTACAGACAAATGAAAAAACATAATTTTAGTGCCGGACCATGTATTTTACCAAAAGAAGTATTATTAAAAGCTTCTGAATCCGTTATGGACTTCAATGGTTCCGGACTTTCACTTGTAGAGATTTCACATAGAAGTAAAGATTTTGTGGCCGTAATGGAGAATGCAAGATCGTTGGCATTAGAACTTTTAGATTTAAAGGATAAAGGATACAAAGCACTATTTTTACAAGGCGGAGCAAGTCTTGAGTTTTTAATGGTAGCATATAACTTATTGGAACAAAAAGCCGGATATCTAAATACAGGTACTTGGAGCGATAAAGCTATCAAAGAAGCAAAATTGTTTGGAGAAGTAGTGGAAGTGGGCTCGTCTAAAGACGAAAACTTTAAGTACATTCCAAAAGGATATTCCGTACCAACTGGTTTAGATTATTTACATATTACTTCAAACAATACAATATACGGTACCCAATTCAAAAAATTCCCTAAGACAGACTGTCCTTTGGTATGTGATATGAGTTCTGATATTTTTTCCAGAACATTGGATTTTTCTCAGTTCGATTTAATCTATGCCGGTGCACAAAAAAATATGGGACCAGCAGGAACAACGCTAGTTATCGTAAAAGAAGAGATTCTAGGTCAAGTTTCTAGAAAAATCCCATCTATGCTAGACTATCAAGTACATATATCTAAAGATAGTATGTTCAACACACCTTCTGTTTTTGCGGTATACACCTCAATGCTAACCTTAGAATGGCTTAAAAATCTTGGTGGTATAGCTGCAATAGAAGAAGTGAATGAAAAGAAAGCAAGATTGTTGTATTCTGAGATTGATTTAAATCCAGTTTTTGAAGGCTATGCAAATACTGAAGACCGTTCATTAATGAATGCAACCTTCAACATTACTGACGAAGCATTAAAAACAACCTTTGACAATATGCTAAAAGAAGCCGGTATAAATGGTTTAAACGGTCACCGCTCAGTGGGTGGTTACAGAGCCAGTATGTACAATGCGCTATCTTTAGAAAGTGTTGGTGTTTTGGTAGATGTTATGAGTGAAATGGAGCGAAAAGGATAATCACTTGTCCTGAACATTTCTTTCCATAATTAGAACAAGGAAATATGCGCTTAACTATGCGATGAGTGTATTGCTTAAAAAACTCAGCGTAAAATTTTAGGTACGCTCATACCGTACTGAAAACCTTAGAACAATAAAATCTCGATTAACGAGCAAATTATATGAAGATATTAGCAAATGATGGTATTTCTCAAAACGGTATTGCCGTACTTGAGAAATCAGGATTTGAAATTTTGACAACGACCGTTGCTCAAGAGCAGTTGGTAAATTATATTAATGAAAATAAGATCGATGCCTTATTAGTAAGAAGTGCCACAAAGGTCAGAAAAGAATTGATCGATGCCTGCCCTACCCTTAAACTAATTGGCCGCGGTGGTGTTGGCATGGATAACATTGATGTTGACTATGCAAAAGAAAAAGGCATACATGTAATCAATACACCTGCCGCTTCATCAGAATCTGTAGCGGAATTAGTGTTCGGTCATCTTTTTGGTGGCGCCCGTTTTTTATATGACGCCAATAGAAATATGCCTTTAGAAGGAGACAGCAACTTTAAAGGACTTAAGAAATCATATTCAAAAGGCACCGAACTAAGAGGAAAAACCCTAGGTATTTTCGGTTTTGGCAATATAGGTCAAGCAACTGCAAAACTTGCCATTGGCGCAGGTATGAGCGTCATGTATTGTGACCCAGAGGTAGAACAAACCGACGTTGAACTTTCGTTTTTTGATGGACAAAAGGTAGTTTTTAATTTAAAAAATTCAACAAAAGAAGATTTACTTAAGCAGGCCGATTACATAACCCTACATATTCCCGGACAAGATGATTATGTTTTAGGCCAATCGGAATTTGCAAAAATGAAAAAAGGTGTAGGCATCGTTAATGCTGCAAGAGGTGGAGTTTTGGATGAAGTTGCCCTTATTGATGCTTTAGAAAACGGCACGGTAGCTTTTGCAGGTTTAGATGTATACGAATCCGAACCAAAACCAGAAATTAAAATATTGATGCATTCAAGCATTTCTCTTTCTCCACATATTGGTGCTGCAACCTTAGAAGCTCAAGAAAGAATAGGACTAGAACTAGCGGAACAGATAATTTCATTATTAAATTAAGGTTACAGATAATCAAAATTGTGTTCGCTTTTTTGTATTTTACAACATAAACATAAAATAAACCATTACAATGGCAGGATTATTAGATTTATTAAATAGCCCAATGGGGCAACAATTAATTAGTGGAGTTGCAGGTCAGACAAATCAACCAGCAGATAAAACCGCAAATGTACTAAGTATGGCTATGCCGTTAATACTTGGTGCTATGAAGAAAAATGTTTCTACACCAGAAGGTGCACAAGGTTTAATGAGTGCCTTATCTAGCAATCACAACGGTAGTATTCTAGACAATCTAGGAGGCCTTTTTGGCGGTGGAGTTGACGATAGTGTAATGGCAGACGGCGCCGGTATTTTAGGACATGTGTTTGGTGACAAACAACCTCAGGTAGAAAGTGCCCTAAGCTCAAAATCCGGTATAGATTCTGGTTCGGTTGCCCAAATTTTAAAGATAGCCGCTCCTATAGTTATGGGAATGATAGGTAAGCAAACTGCACAAAGTAACGTAAATGACAGTACGGGAATGAATGCGTTATTAGGAAGTATGCTAGGTGGACAGCCACAGGAAAACCAAAGTTTAATTACCTCTTTATTAGATGCTGATGGTGATGGTAGCATATTAGATGATGTTGCCGGTATGGTAATGGGGGGTAATAAAAGTAGTGGCGGTATAGGAGGTCTTTTAGGAGGCTTGTTCGGTAAATAATTTTATAAAATTCTATCTAAATAACCCGCTTGCAGGTGCAAGTGGGTTTTTTTGTATCTTATAACTTATGAAAAAGAACTATTTACTATTTCAGAATTTGTTTTTACTTGCTGTGCTTGCATCATTTATGGTTTGTTGCGGTTCTTCAAAAGAATCTTTATCTATATCTAGTGATGAAGAGCAGGCCTTTAAACAAGTTGAAGGAGACACTATTACCATTTCAAGCGACAAAACAGAATACGAAATAATTATAATAGAACCTGGTTTTAATGTTTGGTTAAACTCCGTTGCAAAACCTGAGGGCTATTATTCTCAAAGTTTTCTTGAGAATAGAAATTATATCATGGTTTTAGAATGGAATAATAGAGTATTACAACCCACTAGGTTTAATCCCAATTTATATGAACTACAAATAGATTACGCTCGTCATATAGATTATGGATATGAAGTAAATTATAAATTGTATAATTATTTCATCTATTTTCAAAGAAAGTACAATCAACGTTTAGGTCCTTTTGTACCCCGCATTTAAAAAGTATATTTGCGGCATTCAATAGATGTCATGCAAAAATTAAAAGAACGCTGGGGCGTTACCAGCAATTTTCAATTAATCATTATTTTCATAGTTTTTGCCATTACAGGATCTTCTTCTGTATATGTTGCAAAACCTTTTTTAAATTTAATTGGCTTACAACAAGCTAATTTTGCAGATACATGGTGGGGTTCTGCAATCTATTGGATTTTACGTATTTTACTGATTTTTCCGTTTTATCAGATATTATTGGTAATATATGGCTGGTTATTTGGACAATTCAAATTCTTTTGGGCCTTTGAAAAAAAAATGCTTAAAAGATTAGGACTAGGATTTCTCTTTTAAATAACCGTGTTAGGTTTTCTTTAACATTCAGTTCTACTTCTTTTAGTAATTTAGCTTTGTGAAGAAATCAATATTTACATACTTCTCTGTATTTATTTTGTTTTGCCTTATGCTTATTAAGGTGACTTCTTTTCATGTTTACACTCATCAAGATAATGCTGTAGATACAATTGAGAATTGTAGCATTTGTGATTTTGCAGTACAAAATCTAAATTCAGATTTTACGTTTGTTGCTACATTGATATTTATTCTTTTACCGTTGATAATATATACAGGTAAAAAAATATCGCCTTTTGTTAGTAAAGTTCCTTCTTCCTATTTCAGGTATGCAACGTTTGGCAGGCCTCCCCCTATTCAGAATTAACTCACTCCCAGAAAAAAAATAATCGATGTCAATTTCTGCATCGGTACCTATTCGCGCTAAAATCATATAATGAAATCATATTTATATATTTTTGCAATCTTTTGTTATACAATAGCTTACGCTCAAGATTGCAATTCAATTCTATTAGGAGAAATAGTAGATTTCCATGACAACAGTACGTTAAGTGGAGCAACTATCAATATAACCGGTAAAAATCTTTCTACAGTTTCTAAAGAAAATGGAAAATTTACCTTTAAAAATCTATGTGATGGAGTTATAGAATTAGAGATTTCCCACCCAGAATGTACCACCAAATTTATTACGGTAACAATCAATGGTGACACGTTTTCTGAAATAAGATTAGAACATCACTTAGAAGAATTAAAGGAAGTTAAGGTTATAGGTGATATACAAAAGACCACCAATTCTGCACAAGAAAATGTTTTATCCGTAAAAGATATAGAGCGTAATAGCGGTAACAGTTTAGGCGATGCACTTAAAAAAATAGCCGGAGTATCTACGTTAAATACAGGTGGTAATATTGTAAAACCGGTAATACAAGGCTTAAAAGGCAGTAGAATCTTAATTCTGAATAATAACGTTCGTATGCAGGACATGGAATGGGGTGAGGAACATGCCCCTAACGTAGATGTCAATGCAAATCAAAACATAAGTGTAATCAAGGGCGCGGCCGCTATAGAATACGGTGGTGATGCCATTGGCGGGGTAATTGTTTTAGAAGCACTACCTGTTGTTAGAACAGATTCTTTGTTTGGTAAAACACAACTAAATCTTGCTTCAAATGGTCGTGGCGGAAATATTACATCTACATTGACCAAATCTTATAAATCCGGTCTGTATATTAAGGCACAAGGTTCTTATAAAAAATTAGGGGATTTAGAAGCTCCAGATTATATACTTTCAAACACTGGTATAAAAGAAAGTGGTCTATCCCTTAATGCTGGAAAAACCGATTTTGAAAGAGGATGGGAAGGTTACTATTCCTTTTTTAATTCAGAAATTGGAATTTTAAGGGCCTCACATATTGGTAATGTAGATGATTTAATTACTGCCATTAATAGTGATGTACCTAGCGTAATCAACGATTTTACCTATGATATTGACCAACCCTACCAAGAAGTAACCCATCATTTGGGTAAACTTAGTTACTATAAAAGATTTGAAGGATTTGGAAAATGGACCTCACAATATGATTTTCAACAAAATAGAAGATTAGAATATGATGTTCGTGTAGGTGATGATGCAGACAAAGCATCGTTAGATTTAAAATTGACCACACATTCCTTATTGACCAATTTAAAATTTGATGCCAAAGAAGGCTTTGATTTTAAAGTAGGGGCATTAGGTAGATTTCAAACCAATTTTGCCAACCCTGATACCGGTGTCAGAAGGCTAATTCCTGATTATGACAAATACGACTTTGGCCTTTATGCTATAGGTAGCTATGAACTTAACAGTGATTGGAACATAGATGCCGGAGCTCGTTATGACTATAGTAGAATAGATGCTAAAAAATTCTATAGGACATCAAGATGGGAAGAACGTGGCTACGATACCGATTTTTCGGATATAATTCTTGAGGACTTGGGCACGCAATTACTTGTTAATCCTGTTTTTGACTACCATAATTTCTCTGGCACAGCAGGGTTGCATTACAAATTAAACAACAAAGATCATTTACGTTTTAATTACGCTTACTCACAAAGAGCGCCCAATCCTTCAGAATTGTTCAGTGATGGTTTACATCATTCTGCGGCACGTATAGAATTAGGCGATTTAAGAATTAAAAGCGAAACATCATCTAAATTCTCAGCATCTTTAGAAAGAAACACCAATACCTGGGGCTATACTATTGCTCCGTTTCTAAACAGTATAAAAGACTTTATACTTGTGGAACCTACGGGTGTAGAATTTACGCTTAGAGGAGCTTTCCCTGTATGGTCTTATCGCCAGACTAACGCTGTTTTATTAGGACTTGATGCATCTTTATACAAAAATTGGTCTTCACATATAAGAACGGACCATAAGTTTGCTTGGGTAAGAGGAACGGATACAGATACAGATACTCCGCTTATAAATATGCCTGCCGTAAATTTCTCTAACAGTATTACATATACAAATCCTAAATGGAACAACTTTCTAGTTAGTTTAGAAAGTCAGTATGTTTTTGAACAAACAAGATATCCTGATAACATTGAAGTATTTTCTCCAGAACAGCAAGAAAATGTGATTCTGGACATAAATACACCACCAGATGCTTATCACCTTTTAGCTCTAAATACAGAAGCATCTTTTTCATTAAAAAATAAAAACGATTTTACTGTGGGTCTAAATGCAAGCAACCTATTGAATACCAATTATCGTGACTACCTAAATAGGCAACGATATTTTGCAGACGACATGGGCAGAAATATACGTCTGCGCCTAATTTTTAACTATTAAGAATAAATATTAACAATTGAAAACAAGTACAATTATGAAAAGAAACAAAACAGTAAAAACCATTTTAGCATTAAGTTTAATGGCAACAGTAATGACATCATGTTCTAGTGACGATGATACACCAGAAGTAGTAAACGAAGAAGAAATTATCACTACAATGACTGTTACTTTAACTAGTGCTGACGGTACTGCTACACTTCAATCTCAAGATTTAGATGGTGATGGACCAAATAAACCTGTTATAACGGCAGATAATTTAACGGCAAACACAACCTACGCAGGTAGTATTGAATTATTGAACGAAACTGAAACTCCTGCTGAAGATATTACCGAAGAAGTAGCTGAAGAAGCTGACGAACACCAATTTTTCTTTGGACTATCAGGAGCTATTACAGAGGTAACATATTCTGATGAAGATGGAGATGGAAATCCTATTGGTCTTGAATTTGAATTGTTAACTGGTGATGCAGGAACAGGAACTGTAACTATTACATTACGTCATGAACCCACAAAACCAAACGATGGTACTTTGGCAGATGCAGGTGGAGAAACTGATATTACTCAGACTTTTGACGTAGTAGTAGAATAAGTATACGCTACCACTTAACGTAATTAAAAAGCCTTTGAATTAAATTCAAAGGCTTTTTCTATTTATTCTTCTAGTTGATACCATTCAACATCCGCAAGTACCGCCCTCCTACCCACTTTTTTTGGTGGATAGTTGGTAATTAAATAGTTGATGATAACAGCTTCATTTTCTCCTAAATCCCACAGGTTCTGGGTTTCTTGCATCCATTCAATAGTAGATTTCCATCGTTCTTCATTCATTCTATTCTGCATGACCAACTTAGATGAATGGCAATTGGTACAATTCTGTATTGTTTCTGTCATACCTGGCGCCTCTATAAAACCAGTTGCTACATGAATACCATTTTCTATTTTATTAAAATCGTTTTCAGCAGGTATCTCTACAATTTCCGTTTTAGGTTCGTTAGCTTTAAAAGCAGATAAATTTGGGTCAACTATAAAGTATAGTAAAGCAATACCTCCAATAGCAATTACAACACTGGCAAGTATAGTCTTTCTATATAAATCTTTAAAATCGCGTTTTAGCGTATCAAGATTTTGCTTTTTCATCTAGGTGATTTTTACGGCTATTCTATGACAAGCGTTATTTAAATACCCTTTCGGGTTCCATCCGGGTAGTAACATAGGCTGCCCTACCCCGTTTGTATCAGTGGCTTTTGCCCAAACTTCATAATATCCCTCCTGCGGAAATGAAATATCTGCTGAAAAATGCTGCCACGCTAAACGGTTTACCGGTCTTTGTAAAGAACAAGAGTTCCAAGTAGCACCAAAATCTATGGAATATTCCATTTTGGCAACCTCTAATTCACCTGCCCAGGCATGACCCCTAATACTTAACTTTTTACTTTTTGATAAAATAGCACCAGATTTAGGGTATGTAATTAAAGATTTTACCGGCATAGATTCAATGATACACATATCTTCATCCGCGACTTTTTCACCAGGAGCAACGGGTTTACAAGGCACTCTATATGCCGTTCCGGTCATTTTGGTACCGTCATGAACTATATTTCTAATACTAATACGTTGTAACCATTTTCCAGAAACCGAGGCAGGCCATCCTCCTGCAATGACCCGTAAGGGATAACCATGTACTAAAGGAATATCGGCTCCGTTCATTTTAAAGGCCAACAATGTTTCATCTTGTAAAGCTTTTGCAATGGGTGCTCCCCTAGATATAGGTTCTTTACCAGGATCTCTACTAAGATGCACATCTGCAGCGTGATAACCAAAATAGACAGCATCATCGTTAATACCTACATCTTCTAACACATCTTTTAACCTTACACCAGTCCAATTAGCACAGTAGACCGCACCCACTGTCCATTGATTTCCTTTTGCAGGTGGATCAAATTCGCTTCTACCATTACCGCCACACTCTAAGGTCAATTGATAAGTATGATGTTTAAATTTTGACTTTAACTCTGCAAGTGAATAAGTTTTTGGCTTTTCTACAGACTCCCCGTCAATGGTAAGAGTCCAGTTTTCTACATCGATTTTTTCAGGAACAAGTCCATTATTTCTAATAAAAATAGACTTATTGGGAGTTACCTTATCATCTAAGAGATGGGCTTGTGCTTCAATATTCCAAGGCTTATCGTTCAAAACCATCATACCCTTATCTTTATTGAATAATTTAAATGGGTCTGTATCTTGTAAAGCTATTGGAGTATAACCATCGGGCATTACTTGTTTAAAGACAATATCTACTCCTAACAAAGTAGCTATACTACTTAAACTGGATTTTGCAACAAAACTTCTTCTCTTCACAACTCATGGTATTTGAGATAAAGTTAAGTGATTTTACAAATTTAAATAATGTTCTAAACCTCTATTGTTTGACCTTTTTTTGAACCCTTAAAAACATAGGTATATAACCACATTAAGGTAAACGATGGTATTACATCAAAACCTGGTATAATCTCTTCTACAAAAGTGAATATCCCAGCTGCCTGACCTACTTTGCCTTTATACATGCGGGTCATTAACCAAGCAGAGAGCGGAGCCCAAACTATATCAGAAAATTCGCCCACGAACGGTATAGCAAAAGAAAGCATACCTATACCATCAAAAAGCAAACCCATAAAAAGTTGCTTGTATTTTTTATCTTTTAAAATTGACATATTGAAAAATTAGTTATTCTAACTAAATAATGCAACAAAGATGCCAAATTTAAAAATTGATTATACGCAATTTTTCAGATTATGAAAGATCTGAGCTAATCAATTTTAAAAATTCATTTCTGGTTTCAATCTTTTCAAATTGACCTCTAAAGCCAGATGTTGTGGTAACAGAGTTCTGTTTTTGCACACCACGCATCATCATGCACATGTGCGAAGCTTCAATTACTACGGCCACTCCCTTTGGTTTCAGTGTATTGTTAATACATTCCAATATGTCATGCGTAAGTCTCTCCTGTACCTGTAATCTTCTAGCAAAAACATCAACTACACGAGGTATCTTACTCAACCCAACTATTTGTCCATTAGGGATATAAGCAATATGGGCCTTACCAAAAAATGGCAACATGTGATGTTCACACAAAGAATATAGCTCAATATCCTTTATAATGACCATGTCATCATAATCTTCTTTAAACATTGCCCCTTGTAAAATTTCAACGGCATCTTGCTGATACCCCTGTGTTAAAAACAACATAGCTTTAGCTGCACGTTCCGGTGTCTTAACCAAACCTTCCCTAGATACATCTTCACCAATTTCATCTATTATAGATGAATATCTACTTTTAACTTCATCGGTAATTTCAAGATTGTATTCTTCTAAATTCTTATAAGGGGACATAAATTTCTATTTGTGTTTAACCTAATTCATTTTAGGTTGAACAAATTTAATATTTTCTTTCATCATCAAACGTAAAAATATCATAAAATAGTGCATATTTTAGAATAGCCATTTTCAATTACGCTTAAACCGGATAATAATTAATACTTAAAATGAATAACTATATTTAGCATGATCGTTTTTCATTAAATTTGAATTTGATCAATTTACAACCTTAAACATAAACTTACCCATGATAAAAGCTTCTAACATTCATAAGTACTACGGAGAATTAGAAGTACTAAAAGGAGTTGACCTTCATATTCAAAAAGGAGAAATAGTATCTATAGTTGGTGCTTCCGGTGCCGGTAAAACTACCTTATTACAAATTTTAGGAACTTTAGACGTTCAATCAAATAGAAAAGACAGTACGTTACTGATAAATGGTATTGAAACTACAGAACTAAATGATAAAGATTTAGCAAAATTTAGAAATGAACATATAGGATTCATTTTTCAATTTCACCAATTATTGCCAGAATTTACGGCCATTGAAAATGTATGCCTACCTGCATTTATTAAAAAGACGCCAAAATCTGAAGCTGAAGATAGAGCCAAAGAACTTTTAGATTTTTTAGGATTATCCCATCGTTACGACCACAAACCATCAGAACTATCTGGCGGAGAACAACAACGTGTAGCGGTTGCCCGTGCCTTGATCAACAACCCCTCCATAATTTTTGCCGATGAACCTAGCGGTAATTTAGATTCAGAAAGCGCTGATAACCTGCACAAACTATTTTTTGAGCTACGTGAAAAGTTTGGACAGACCTTTGTAATCGTTACCCACAATGCTGAATTGGCAGAAACGGCAGATCGTAAATTAACCATGGTAGATGGTAAAATTGTAGACAAGGAAATAATAATAGCATAACCAAGATCCGTATGCTTCAAGAGCTACTTTCATTTATAATAAAACCTGTCTATACACAAGATATTGAAAGTTCTCTATCAGAAAAATTGAGAATTCTCTTCAACCTTTTAATTATCGCATTAACGGCAAGTATTGTATTATTAATGGTAGCAGGAGTTTTAGAAAGTATTCTAAAGCTTGAGATGGGCAAACATGCCATGGATGATTTATTCGGAAATTACTCAGTGGCACTTATTTTCTTTTTAGCAGTAATTGTAGCTCCTTTCTTTGAAGAATTGTTATTTAGAGGTCCGCTTGTCTTTTTTAAAGATTCAAAATATTTTAAATTAATTTTCTATTTGTTTACAATTGCGTTCGGCCTTATGCATATCAGTAATTTTGAAATGAGCACTCAGGTTTTACTTTTTTCTCCATTGTTGGTTGCACCACAAATTAGTGTAGGATTTCTTTTAGGCTACATACGGGTAAAATTTGGTTTGTTATGGTCCATCGCGCTACACGCCATTTACAATATGGTTTTAGTGGTTCCTGTGCTAATTATGCAATTGTTAGATATTTCTATTGAATGACAAAAAGTGAGCTAAAAATATTTCTTGACGAAAAGGTTTTTGAATATAACAAACCTGAATTCTTAGAAACCGATCCTATACAAATTCCACATCTTTTCACACAAAAAGAAGATATTGAAATCAGTGCTTTTCTAACGGCAACCATTGCTTGGGGCAACAGAAAGAGCATCATCAATAATTCTCATAAGTTAATGGAAAAAATGGGACAAAGTCCGTATGACTTTGTGCTTAACCATACCGATGATGATTTAGATAATTTATCAGGATTTGTTCATAGAACGTTCAATGAAAATGATTTAAAATATTTTATAAAAAGCTTAAAAAATATTTACACGTTCCACCAAGGTCTTGAAGGTGTATTTACCATGCATCAATCTAATGACAGTCTACAGCCCACAATTTCAAAATTCAAGAAAACATTTTTTGAATTACCATATGAGCAACGCACAACAAAGCACGTATCTGATCCTTTAAAAGGTTCTGCCGCCAAAAGGATAAATATGTTTTTACGTTGGATGGTTAGAGATGCAACTACCAATGTAGATTTTGGCATATGGAAAGGAATACCTGCTTCAAAATTATCTTGCCCATTAGATGTACATTCAGGTAATGTAGCTAGAAAATTAGGATTATTAAAACGAAAACAAAACGATGCAAAAGCGTTAGCCGAACTAGATAAAAGCTTAAGAAAACTGGACCCTTTGGATCCAGTTAAATATGATTTTGCCCTTTTTGGTTTAGGTGTTTTTGAAAAATTCTAGTTTAAGGCTTCTTTGTCAAATCTTTTATCGGTCAGTGTTTTCATAAACGCAATAATTGCCTTAGATTCTGTAGTCGTTAGATGTAAAGAATCTGGAGGTAATGTTTGGTAAGGTACATCTAAACCCATGCCCTGACCACCACCAACATTATAAAACTCCACTACTTCCTCTAAAGTTTCATACACTCCGTTGTGCATGTAAGGTCCGGTTAATTCTGCATTACGCACTGTTGAAGTTTTAAAAAAATGCTTCTTCTCCTCTACTTCATAAGGATAATACTGCCCCCAATCATCATCTAAAACAGGGTTTTCAAAACTTGCGTTTTTGGGCACGCCCAAATTTTCAAATTCGCTTTCCATATATTTAGGAGGCACTGTACCGTTAAATGCCGGTGGAAAATGACAAGTGGCACACGCAGCTTTACCCATAAAAAGATTAAAGCCATTAATTTCCTCATTGGTCATTGTTTCTTCTAGATTGTTCATGTTCCGATCGAATTTAGAATCGAACGGAGCTAAACTTCTTATATATGTTGCAATGGCATTACGCACGTTCATATCGGTAATTTTGCCATCGTAAAGCGAATCAAATTGAACTTTATACACTGATTTATCTTGAATTTTCTCTTCTAATTTTTCCAAATCGATGTGAAACTCATTTTCATTATTGGTGACTCCAACAATTTGATCCTCAAGACCATCTGCCCTACCATCATAAAACAAAGAACGTTGGTAAACGGCATAAGTTAATGTTGGTGAATTACGTTGCAAATCTTGGCCGTTTATACCTTTAGCAATTTTATGACCGTCGGTAAATGCTTTTTCCGCAATATGGCAAGTGGCACAGCTTATAGTACCGGAGCCGGATAAATCTGTATCATTGAACAACTGTCTTCCTAACTCAATTCTTTCTTCAGTAATATCTGGTGCTCTTTGCGTGGAAAACATCTTCATATTAAAAAAGTTCTTGTCAAAAAGATTGGTCACCTTAGGGTCTAAAGCTCTTGATTGGCTTAATTCAATTCCCCAATCATTAGCAGTCTTATCAACTAGCTCCAATTGCTTATTGGTATGTAATTTTATAAATGAGTATCGATCAAATTCATCAAAATTGGCACTTTGTAAATCATCAATGGTGGAAGAAATTTCTTTTTCCCATTGTGCATATAACGTATTATCCTTGAAAGCCTTTTTATAAATATCCAAAACTGTTTGTAGCGTTTCATAATTATAAACAGCATCGTTCAAAGAGTTTGCCAACATTGGAGAATCAAAACCTGTAATACCTTTAGTAGCCACATTTACAATGGCATCTCTTATCATTTTTAAATGATGCCTATCTCTTTGGGTGATAAGAATATGATTTTTTCGTACAAACGGAATTCTAATCTTTAAATACTCCAATACGATATTCAAATCTTCATTGGAATATCCTTCTTCACTATAAAGAAGCTCTTCCAATACTTGAAAACTCTTTGGTTTTTGTTTTTTAATATCGGTATGGTCGTCTATTTCTACCTTAAGCAAATTAGGCGCATTCATTGAGATGTAATTCTCATAATCATATGCGATAAGCATAGGCTCTACCCTTTTATACCATTCCCTACTTTTTAAAAACAGTTCTTTGTTCTTTGAGAGCGATTGTGCGGTATCTATTTGCTGCATGTAATAAGAAGTACTATCCAATGCCAAAAAATAATGTTCCCTTATAGCATTGTTGAACATAGATTGATCATTAGCATTTATAGCCAACAAAGGTTTTGTTTCCTCATTCTTGCAAGACAGAAAAAAACAAACAAATACTATCAAAATCCATTTATAATAAAATGCGCTCATGTTTCACTTTGAAATTAATATGAATAGAAAAAGGTTCCCAGTGAAGGGAACCTTTAAACTTGGTACAATTACATCACTTATCTAGGTAAGCCAGTCAATTTGAATAAAACTGAACCTTCTAAGCGAGCACTGCCTTCACTAATTGCAGTAGGGTCAACAAATTTAAGTCCGTCTGCCCTTACAGCTGTATCAGGAGTGGTACTAAAATTCCAACCATGTACTTGAGCTCCACCAATAAAGGTTGGTTCAGATGCACCTATGATATCGGTAACATCGATCAAGCCGGTTATTTCCCACATACTATCGGTATTACCAATACCAACACTAGCAGCATATGTTTGGTTACACTCCATAACTTCAACAAAGTTGCCCGTATTTAGGTCTAATTGCCACAACTTCGCAAACCCAGTAATATCAGCGTTTAAGTCAGAATATCCGTTTGGATCTTCTTGGATGTAAGCATAGTTTTCAGTTACCAAAATGTTATCTGGAGAATGCATTCCATCACCTTTTCCACCTTCTAAGTCACCATCAACTACAACAGTTAATTTAGCAGGAGCCGTTGGATCTTCAGGATCTAAAACCAGTTTGTAAACACGACCAAAACCTGTTCCTCTTAAGTTAAGATCCGGATTATCTCCACGAATTCTACCGGTAGCATTAAAATATACTTCTCTTTGAGCGTCGGCAGAACCTCTTCTCCAATCGATATCTTCAATTCTTTGAAATCCTATAGCACCCAAGTCAATAGCTTCTTGGTTCAATTCATCTATTGTTCTTTCGGTAACTTCTACCCATTCTACATCGTATTCAATGTCTTGAGCCATACCCATTTCAAATAATTGACCGCCTTCTCCAGGAGCAGATTCTACTGGGTTTGTACCTCTAAGTACATAAAGTTTACCTCCATAAAGATCACCTCTTTGACCAACGTACATTCCAAAATGAGCTTGTGGGTATGTATTATCACTGTGGTCATCACCCATAAAAACTACTGTTTGAGAAGAATAGGCATCTTTTCCAATAACAACAGCATTTTCTGTTGACCACTCACCCATTGCAGGTAATCTTTCTACTTCTACCCTATCTTCTTTTGCTCTAAACGGGTTTACTTTAAAAACACCTTTAGCGTTACCGCCCCATTCTCCACCAGAAAGGTATAAAGGACCAAACCCGTGCTCTTCAACAGTAACTGAAGATCCAGAACACATTGCCGTAAAAGCAGTAGCTGTAGAATTTACGATATAATCTCCTTGTAAAGGCTCTAAATTAGAATTCAACATAATTCTTGCAATAGAGTAATCTGCTTCTAAATTATTGATCAAAGCATAGTTACCATCTTCTGTAGGGTAAAGTGCAGCTCCATCCATATAAGAACCATAAACAAAAGTAGAATCAGATTCTAAGATATCTGCAGAAGACATGATCATATTAAGGTCGGCAGAACCTGCAAAAACACCTTTAAGTTCGAATAGTTCGTTTGGAGTTACGGAACTAGTTAATGGAATAGATTCTTCCAGAGTCAAATCTTGTCCGTCAGCACCATCGGCGCCATCGGCTCCGTCTGCGCCATCAGCACCGTCTACACCGTCAATACCATTTGTACCATCTACACCGTCTTCTCCATCACAGCTCATAACAGCTAATCCTAAGCAAGAAAGGAAAAGGGCTTTAAATAGTAAATTTTTCGTTTGTTTCATTATCAATATAGTTTTTAGGTTATGAATGCCAAAACTATAGAGATAACCTTGTAATAAGGTATTCTAAAAATTAGCAATAAATGAACTAAACCTTATGATAATGTTAACATGTAAACTTAACTTGAAGTTGAAGTGATCAAAACTTGAAATTAAATTTAAGTTAATTTGCAATCAATTGTAAATCATACAATTACAACACAATACCTAAATCACCTAATGACAATATCTGTTCCTGACCACCTTCGCTAATAGATTTGTAAATAGCCTCTACAATTATCATATCTCTTTTTCCCATTTCACCAGGAGCCACGTTTTTACTGTCCAACAAAATATGCTTTGCAAAATCATCCATCTGTAAAGCCTGTTGTCTTTTATGTGGAAACTTTAAGACATCTCCATTAGAAGTTCTACCACTTATTGGCCCGTAACTATGGGCTGGATCTAACTCAAACCAACCTTTACTACAATGACATTTTAATCTATTACCATTTGCATTATGCGACGTCATCATATGTGCAACAGCACCATTCTCAAATTTAAACTGAGCGGTAATGGTTTCATCGGTATCCTTAAAATAATCTGGTCTAGTACTAAATTCTTGTGCAGAAACTGAAATAGGGTTTTGACCTGTACCATAAATACTGGTTTGTATAGCGTACACACCCATGTTCATTAGCGCTCCGCCACCAGATAATTTTTTATTTAGTCGCCATTGATCTGGATTACCGTTAGAGACATATCCTGCATCAGATGAAACAAACAAAACATCGCCAAAAGTTTTTTCCCTAACGTATTTTTTGACTTCATGGGTATAAGGGTCACTTTGCATTCTATAACCAACAGAAAGCTTAACCTTATGCTCATTGCAGGCATTCATAATTGCATCACATTCCGCAACACTTACGGCCATTGGTTTTTCACAGATAACATGTTTACCTGCCTTTGCCGCACGAATACAAAATTCCGCATGCATACTGTTGGGTAGTACTACATAAACAACATCTATACTGTCATTATCCGCAATGGTATCAAAATTCTCATAATTATAAATATTCTCTTTGGGTATATTGTATTTCTCTTGCCAAACTGATTCCTTTTCTTTGGTACCGGTTACAATTCCTGCCAAATAACAATGCTCCGTATCCAATAAAGAAGGTGCTAATTGATAAGTACTGTAGCTCCCTAAACCAACCAAGGCTACACCCAACTTTTTACTGCTTTTATTATTTGTAAAGGCATTTGCCAACGGCATGTTTGCTAGTAAAGCGGATCCTAACAGCCCTTTAGTAGCCAAACCATTAAATGATCGTCTTGTAAGTTGTTTCATGAGTATTAGTTGTATGAATTAGAAAAGTAAATAATTATCAGGTAATTCCATAATTATTTAGGTTGTATTAACATTATGAATACCAGCCAAAAAATTTTAAACATTCCATTTTTAAAACCATCATAATTACAAATTTGACAATTCAAATTCAATCGGTCCGAACAAGAAATAAAATAGCACAATTATGCTTATTTTCGTTTTACAACAGAACCTTATCAAACCATGAAAATAATAGTACAATTTACCATTTGTTTGGTCACTGCATTTACCTTTGGCCAGTCTAGGGAATTATCTGTAGACACCGTTATTACAACAGAACACAACGCTACCATTAATGGTGCTAGTTTTTCGTACACCGCACAGACCGGGACCCAACCTGTATGGGATGAAAATGCAAAACCCATAGCCTCTTTGCATTATACCTATTATACTAGAAACAACATCAAGGATCGTGCTGCTAGACCGCTATTGATTTCATTTAACGGTGGTCCAGGATCAGGTTCGGTATGGATGCATTTGGCGTATACCGGACCAAAGGTTTTAAAAATTGATAATGAAGGATATCCTGTTCAACCTTATGGTGTAAATGATAATCCGCATTCAGTTTTAGATATTGCGGATATCGTTTATGTAAATCCTGTAAACACAGGTTATAGCAGAACTATTCCTGCAAGCGGAAAAGAAGTTGACCGCGACAAATTCTTTGGCATAAATGCCGATATTAAATATTTGGCAGAATGGCTGAACACCTTTGTAACCAGAAACAACAGATGGCGCTCGCCAAAATATATAATCGGGGAAAGTTATGGGGGCACACGTGTAATGGGTCTTTCTTTGGCTCTACAAAATCAACAATGGATGTATTTAAACGGTGTCATAATGGTTTCACCGGCCGATTATAAAGTGATACGCAATTCCGGACCCGTTGCCGAAGCAATAAACCTACCTTATTATACAGCAGCGGCATGGCATCACAAAGTTTTACCACCTGCCTTACAGAGTAAGGATCTTTTAGAAATTCTACCGGAGTCTGAAGCATATACAATTGATAAGCTAATACCGGCTTTGGCTAAAGGAGGATTTTTAGAGGCTTCTGAAAAAGAAGCCGTAGCAGATAAAATGGCTTATTACTCAGGATTGAACAAAAAAGACATTCTTGACCACAACCTTTCCGTACCTACTTCTTTCTTTTGGAAAAATCTTCTAAAAGATAAAAGCGGGCATACCGTAGGGCGTTTAGATTCAAGATATTTAGGAATAGATAAACAACTAGCCGGTACAAAGCCGGACTATAATTCTGAATTAACATCTTGGCTACATAGCTTTACCCCTGCCATTAACTATTACTTACAGGAAGAGTTAAATTTTAAGACCGATGTAAAATATAATATTTTCGGTCCGGTACACCCTTGGAACAATGACGATGACAATACCAGAGATAATTTAAGACAAGCAATGGCGCAAAACCCATATTTAAATGTTTTGGTACAATCTGGCTATTATGATGGAGCTACCACATACTTCAATGCAAAATATACCATGTGGCAAGTAGACCCAAGTGGCCGCATGAATGATAGATTTAGTTTTAAAGGATATCGTTCAGGTCATATGATGTACCTACGAAGAGAAGATTTAAAAACCGCAAATGATGACATCCGCGATTTTATAAAGCGTACTATTGCTACAGGAAAAAGTGCAAAGTATTAGAAAAACTACCTTTCTAAAACCGTACTGGACATTCCCAATACATATAGCGAGTTGATCTCAGTTGTTTTTATTGGGAATTTCATTTGATGACGGTAATCTACCGTCTTTGTAGCATCTTTAAATAATTGTTCCCTTTTACGTTTTTTTCTTTTTTTGAAAATGTCAATTGTAGCACCAACAGTTACACCACCCAGTACGGTAGCTAACAAATCTTCATTGCTCCACCCACCGTATTGATTTTCATCAATAGCCTCTTTGGCCAAACCAATTAGCAAACTGCCACCAACCGAACCAACAAAGGTCCATGTTCTATTGCCATCTGAAACTTCGTTCGCAATTCCCGCCCCTACAAGTCCGTAAAGATTGCCACCTAAAAAGTGGAGAACCTTATCTTTCTCAATTTGACCGTAAGCTTTGACAGCTAAAAATAGCAGAAGAGAAATAGTTAGTATCTTTTTCATACTGCGCAAAGATAAAAATTCTAATAGATGGCCTAGGTTAAATAATTACAAGTAATAACCCGTCAAATTCATCATAGGTCAATTTTATATTATCTTAGGATTTTAAATTAAAATATGGAAATAAAAAGTTTTATCAAAAGTCTTACAATAATGCATCTATTCCTATTAATAGGCTTAAGCATTTTTACCCTTTGGGTATTTTTACAGATCAAATCATTTAATACAAGTACAGCGGGTCAAGGTGTATTTTTATATATAGTTCCGGTATTTGCAATGTTAGGCTATTTTGGTAGTCAATGGATCTTTAAAAAAATGACTTCCAATATTAAATCAGAAAGTCGTTTAGAAGAAAAGCTAAAAAAGTATCAATCTGCTTTACATATCAAATATGCGCTTATTGAAATTCCTGCCTTTATAGGATTGTTTGCATATTACAATACTGCCAATGCCCTTCCTTTGGTTATTTCTGTGTGCTTATTGGCCTATTTGGCAGCACAAAGACCAAATAAGGCAAGTATTATAAATAACATCCCATTAAAGGCTGAAGAAAAAGAACTAATTCAACAATCATAGTAAAGATGCATAGAATAAAAACAATAATGTATACCTATATATTATCTATTTTAGGATTAACCTCTGTAAATGCACAAGATTGGGCAGATTTAAAACATTTTAAAGTTGCTAATGACAAAATAGAACAAGCCACGGAAAACGAAAACCGTGTGGTGTTTATGGGCAATTCCATTACAATAGGCTGGTTAAAAACGCGTCCGGAGTTTTTTAAGGGTAAACCCTATATAAATCGGGGTATCAGTGGTCAAACTACGCCACAGATGTTAATAAGATTTAGACAAGATGTCATTGACCTTAAACCAAAAGTGGTAACAATATTGGCAGGTACCAATGATATAGCAGGTAATACAGGACCATCTAGCTTAAAAATGATTATGGACAATATTAAAGGTATGACAGAGATGGCCCATGCAAATGACATTAAGGTAATTCTTTCTTCTACCCTACCCGCCTATGATTACCCTTGGAAACCGGGTTTAGAACCTGCAGAAAAAATTATAAAGCTTAATGCGATGATAAAAAAATACGCGAATACACATGGACATATCTATTTAGATTACTTCTCTGCCATGGTTGATGAGCGTAACGGCCTACCAAAGAAATATGCAGCAGACGAAGTACACCCAACTGCCGAAGGCTATATGGTCATGGAGCCATTAGTTGAAGCGGCAATCGCCCAAGCTATAAAAAATTAAAATTTCAATTTAGTGCTATTCCCATTGTTGATAATGCGGATTGAAACCACTAAAGATTTGATTATTTTTGAAAAAATTTGATTTCGACAAAATGAAAAAAACACTATTCTTATTGGTCGCTACGGCGATTTCTTGCAATTCCTCTCAAAAAACAGTTAATGATGTCTCCACAGAGGCATCTACGACAGCATCGGAAATTACGTTTGCAGAATCTATTACAGAGACAGAATTAAAGGAGCATCTATATATCTATGCATCCGATGAATTTGAAGGCAGAGAAACTGGACAACCAGGTCAAAAAAAGGCTATTGCCTATTTAAAAGCTGAATATGAGAAATTGGGTATTCCTGCAGCTAAAACTGACGGAAATTATTTTCAAGATGTACCATTGGAAATAAGTAAGCTACCAAAAGGAAAGTTAAGTGTAAACGGAACCGATTTTTCAATTGGGGAGCATGTTCTGACCTTTGCGGCCGCAAACACTTCTGTAAATGAAATTATTTATGTTGGTTATGGTATTGAAGATGATTCTTATTCTAGTTATAATGATATTGATGTAACCGGAAAAATAGTTTTATTAAAATCTGGTGAGCCAAAGAAGTCCGATGGAAATTACGTAATATCCGGCAATACAGAAACCTCTTTATGGAGCAATATGTCAGAATCGTTAACAAAAAGAATTCAAATAGCGGTTGATAAGGGCGCAATAGGTGTTCTGTATTATGATACGGACAATTTCAACAGATTTAAACGCAGATTTGAATCAATGAAACAGAACAACAGTGGCAGAATGGAAGTAGTTGATAACAATGCCCCTGAATTCTACAGCCTATTTATTGATCAAGAGCTTGCCAAGAGTTTGCATGCAAGTATAGAATCTGATAGTGAATCTAAGGTAGTATCAAAAAAGATTGATTTAAGTTTTGAAAGTTCTAATGATGTAATTAAGTCTGAAAATGTGGTAGCAATGATCAAAGGTTCTGAAAAACCAAATGAGTATTTGATTATTTCATCTCACTTAGATCATATTGGTATTACCGGAGACGGGGAAATCAATAATGGTGCAGATGATGACGGATCAGGTACCGTTGCCCTATTGGAAATTGCAGAAGCTTTTAAAAAAGCATCAAATGCAGGTGTGGGTCCTAAAAGATCAATTGTATTCTTACATGTTACCGGGGAAGAAAAAGGATTATTAGGATCTCAATATTACACTGATGTTGATCCAATTGTTCCTTTAGAGCAAACCGTAGCAAATTTAAATATTGACATGATCGGTAGAATTGACCCAAAACGTGAGGGAGATAGAAATTATATTTACTTAATAGGTTCTGATAAACTTAGTATTGAATTACACAACCTATCTGAAGAAGTGAATAAGAAATTCATGAATATAGAGCTAGACTATACGTATAATGACGAAAACGACCCTAATCGTTTTTACTATAGAAGTGACCATTATAATTTTGCTAAAAATAACATTCCGATCATATTTTATTTTAATGGAACGCATGCTGATTATCATAAACCAAGTGATACACCAGACAAAATCAATTATGATCTATTGCAGAACAGAACTAGGTTAGTATTTCACACTGCTTGGGAAATAGCCAATAGAGAGCAAAAATTAAAGGTAGATTAAGCATCTACCTATTTAAATTTAATAAGTCTGCCACTTTGTGGAAGACTTATTTTTTTTACATAAAAAACTGAAAACCAATACCTATAAAACAAAAAAGTCTTGGAATGAATCCAAGACTTTCTATCTGCTTTAGGGTGGAAGACCGGGTTCGAACCGGCGACCCTCGGTACCACAAACCGATGCTCTAACCAGCTGAGCTACAACCACCATTTGTAAGCGAGTGCAAAGATAATTTTTTTATATAGTTCTAACAAATATTTAATTGAAATTTGAAGAAATATTTAATTTTAAGAATGGTTTAATTTATTTCTTTTAACTTTAAGTTTTAAATATAACAACTCACCTATATCACACCTAAATCATAATGTATTCTAAATCAAATTATAAGCTTACTTTTCTTCTCTTAGCTTTAGTTTGTTTAAATATTTTTACCGCATTAGCACAAAAAGACAGTGTTCAACTTTATCATGAAAAAAATTTAGAATTAGAAAAATGTCCAGATTTTTCTGAAAATGACTTTGAGTATATCGATAACTTAAACAAACTCTCCTATTACCAACGGTTAATAGCGCAAGATTCGATGAAAATAAACTCAAAACGAGCACTTGAATTGAGTAAAAAAAATAATTACGTTTATGGCGAACTGGAAGCTTTGTCAAATTTTGCCACTTTATACCTTTATACAGGAAAAACAGATAAGGCAATTGAATTTTGTTTGAAAACGGTAAACAATCCTCATCTAAAGGATTATCCCAAAATAGAAATGAAAATTTATAATACCCTTGGGCAAGCCTATTTTTTCAAAAACGATTACCCATCTACATATACTCAATTTTTACACGCCCTGGCCATTGCGGAAAGGACTAATGACGAATTTAATTTGTTCCGACTAAACATGAATTTAGGAACAATTTTTAGTCGATTAGAAGATTCTGACGAAGCGTTAAAATACTATGCTGCAGCATTTGAGGTTGTTAAAAAATTAAATGACCCAACAAAAGAAGCCATGATGTTGAGCAACATGGCATTTTTAAACATAGAACTAGGAAATTTAAGAGTAGCAAAAAGTAATCTAGACGAGACCTTTAAAATGTATGAGACCCATAATAACAATACGTGGCTGGCATGGACCTACGCCACCCAAGGTCTTTACTATCTTAAATTAAACGATTATGAGAAGGCCATAAAGAATTATCAAAAGTCTTTGGACATGCATAGTACAATTAGCGATGTCAAAACTAAAGCCGATATTAAATATGGATTGGCAAGGTCCTACCTAGGTTTAAACAATCTTGTTAAATCTGAAGAATTTGTCTTAAAAAGTCTTGATCTCTATAAATCATCGGATTATGATGCAGGTTTGGAAAAAGCTTATAGAACCATGTATGAAATTAAGAAAAAGCAAAATTTAATAACAGAATCATTAAAATATTTAGAGCTAACCGAAAAAATCTCTAATGATAATTATAAGAAAAAAAATAGACAAAATTTAATGATGCTCAACGCAAAATTGAATTTTGATAAAGAAACGCAACGTTTAAAAGCAGAAAATGAATTGGCGTTAAACGAACAGCGCAAATATGTTAAATGGTCTCTTGCAGGTTTAATTACATTGATGATTATTGTGTTTCTTATTTTTAGCGCTAATCAACGAGAAAAAAAATTAAACAAAAAACTGGCGAACCAAGCAGAAATTCTAAACGAAAACCAGAAAAAACTTACCCAAATTAACGCAAATCAAGACCGTTTATTTTCAATTGTTGGTCATGACCTAAGAGGTCCCATAATTTCATTAAATGAAATTTTAGCATTATACCTGGAAGATCCAGAAGGTAAAACTTATTTTGAAAAATTTGCGCCACAGCTAAAAGAGGATTTAGAGCAAGTGCAATTTACTATGGATAATCTTCTGCACTGGGGAAAAACGCAAATGCAAGGCAGTACGGTAAATATTAAAAGTATACAGGTCAAAGGAGAATTAGATATAATTTTACAATTATATAGAAATGAAATTAACAAGAAATCCATACGTATAAATAACCAAGTTGCTACTAACCACAGTGTTTTTGCAGATTTGCAACAATTTAATATCATTTTCAGAAACCTGATCAACAATGCCATTAAGTTTACCCCAAACAATGGCATGATTACCATTTCTACCAAGATAAAAAATAGGAACCTGGTCATTGAAGTTTCCGATACCGGTGTAGGCATGACAGAGGAAGATGTTCAAAAGCTATTTAGTTCTTCTGAAAATTTTTCTAATTATGGTACAAATAAAGAAAAAGGTACAGGGTTAGGCTTAAGACTCGTTAAAGCAATGGTAATTAAGAATAACGGTGAAATAGCGGTAAAAAGTGAACCGAACAAAGGCAGCCAATTTATTGTAGAACTTCCCTTAGCTATCGCCTAACAGTGAATTTTAATTATAATAATTTTATTGAAAATTGTAGACAACAGAATTATTTAATTGGTTACTATTTCTTCCAAAATTTTCAAAATCATCGACAAAATACACAAATACGACGTCAAAACACACAATAAATCGCGTTTCACAACATTTATTCCTAATTCCTACCGCTCTAAACTAATTTTAGATTCACATTACAGTGATATCTATGAATTTAGGATTAATAAAACTGCATAAACTAATGGGCCTTTTTAGAGGTTGTATAGTCTTATGCTTTTTTTTTAATGGCATACTTTATTCTATTAAAGCCCAAGATTCTAATCGTGACACACTCATAAATGAAATAGAGCAAATAAAACTTTCTGCTAATTTTAATTCTAAAGACACGGTTTACATCAATAGTCTACTTGAGTTGGCCAATAGGTATCGTTTTCACTATTTAGACAGTTTAAAAATTCTTAGTGAAAAAAGTCTTGAACTTAGCAAAAATGCATCTTACATAAACGGCGAAATAAATTCTTATCATGCTTTAGGCGGATTTTATTCTGATAAAGGAAGAATAGACCAGGCCATTGAATATTTCTCCAAAGCCTACAAACTTGCAGACAAGTATGATGATCATTTGTTAAAGGCGGGAATTTTAAACGATTTAGCCAAGGAATATGGGTACAAAGGTGAATACTCAAAAGCGCTGAAATGGTATTTGGCTACTATTGAAATTGCTGAGAAATATGATTACAAAAATATAATCTCTATTGTCAACGACAATATTGCACATCTATATCTGGAACAAAAAGACTATGAGCAAGCCATGGTTTTTCTACAGAAATCTAAAAGTATTCATGAAGAAATAGGTAATCCGATTTTTCTAGCGGAAACACTTAGTAATATAGCTTCTACATATGCGGATATGAATGAGCTAGATTATGCCATGTACAATATCAATATAAGTATTGCCACTTTTGAAAAGGAAAAAATATTGGAATGGTTAGCCTATTGTTATGAAATTAAAGGTAAAATCTACCTTAAAAAAAATAAGAATACATGGGCACTTTACTGGTATAAACAAAGTGAACTATTACACGAGGAAATTGAGGACGACAGAGGTAAAATAGACTTATTAAATGGTATGACCGAAGCATATCTAAATCTTGAAAAAGATAGTATAGCAGAAATACATGCATTGAATGCCTTTAACCTTTCAAAAAAAATAGGCTTAAGATTAGGTATTAAAAGTAGTGCACAAAAACTATCAAAGATATTCAAGAACAAAAAAGACTTTGAAAAGTCTCTTTGGTATCATGAAATTTACCAAGCAACTTATGAATCTCTTTCTGCGATCAGCAACGAAAAAGCACTGAGCATGCTTAAAACCCGAGTTGCCTACGATCAACAAAAAAAACAATTGATTCTTGATAATGAAAAAGCATTGGCCAAACAAAAAATTTACATTTATGTATTTATCGTAATATTGTTCATCTTTGCAATCATTACTTTCCTAATTCACAGAAACGAACAAGCGCAGAAAAAACTGAATCAGCAGTTAAGACATAAAAAAACGGCCCTAGAAGAAAAACAAGCTTACCTGAACGAGCTAAATCAAACCAAAAACAAATTATTTTCTATAATAGGACATGATTTAAGAGGACCTATAGGTGCATTTCAAGGACTTCTAAAATTATTTAAGGAAGGTGAAATGACCAAAGAAGAATTTCTGAATTTTGTACCTAAACTGAAAGTAGATATAGACACTATATCATTTACCCTCAACAATTTACTGTCATGGGGACAAACACAAATGAACGGATCAATAACCAAACATTCTGTTACTAATTTGGATAGTATCGTTGAAGAAAATATTGCATTGTTATCTGAAATAGCAGAATCTAAGTCTATTTCTCTTGTAAATAGGATCGAGCCTAATTGCCAAATTTGGTCAGACCCAAATCAAATAGACATTATCATTAGAAATCTTTTAAGTAATGCTCTAAAATTTACTCCAAATAATGGTCAAATAGTTATTGGTGCCATTCAAAAAATTAAAACTTGCGAGATATATGTTAAAGATAATGGTATGGGCATGAGCGAAGATATCATTAGCAAATTATTTGAAAAAGATTCTAACCATACTACTTACGGTACCAATAATGAAAAAGGAACCGGTCTAGGGCTTTCATTATGCAAAGAAATGGTCGAAAAAAATAATGGAAAAATATGGGTACATAGTGCCATAGGCAAAGGTTCTAGTTTTTACTTTACCATTCCACGAATTCAAAAACAGTATAAAGAATCTGCTTAAATAAGGTGGTCTAACGAATCTACCGCAACCATTCTTTCTACGGTAAATCCTTCAGCATAATCAACACCAACCAACCTGCCTAAATCTTTGGCCCTGTAATGCACACTTTCTATAAATGTCTTACTGCTAATAGGCGTTTCGGGTTCATTGCTATTTGGATCATGAAACTGAGAACTATAGGCTAAAATTGCATCTGTTTTAGTATCTATATACGTACTGATATCTACCACAAAATCTGGACTAATATTCTTCCATTGAATATAATGATAAACTAGTTTAGGTCTCCATTCTTGCTGCTTCTCATCTCCTACTTTAGTTTCAATTCTTCTTAATCCACTTAAAAAGCAGGCATCGCTAACCAACTTACTTCCTTTACCGTGGTCTATATGGCGATCGTCAATAGCATTGCACAATACGATATTAGGCTGGTATTTACGTATCATTTTTATGATTTCTAGTTGATGTGCTTCATTATTAATGAAAAAACCATCCCTAAATCTTAAATTTTCTCGAACCGCAACTCCTAAAATCTTTGCGGCAGCGGCAGATTCTCTATCACGTATTTCTGCAGAACCCCTTGTACCTAATTCACCACGGGTCAAATCTACGATACCTACTTTTTTACCTAGAGCAATTTCTTTTGCAATGGTACCTCCTGCCCCAAGTTCGGCATCATCTGGGTGCGCTCCAAATACTAAAATATCCAACTTCATACTATTCTAATTCTATATATTTACCTTATTTTATTTGGGCAATAGCCTGTAAAATATCCTCTTTTAAATCTTCTGCTTCTTCAATTCCTACGGAAAAACGAATTAATCCGTCAGCAATACCTTGTTCGGCCCTTACCTCTGCGCTCATTAACGCGTGCGATGTCTGGGTAGGCGATATAACAGTACTCTCAACACCAGCAAGGCTCATAGATGGTTTTATCAAATTCAAGACCTTTTGAAACTTTGAAGAATCTAAATTTTCTTTCAATTCAAAAGACAACATTCCTCCAAATCCTTTCATTTGTTTTTTAGCCAAATCATATTCAGGATGTGTAGGTAAACCTGGATAATAAACTTTCTCAATATCTGTTAACTCATCAAGAAAGTAGGCCATTTCCAAGGCATTCTCATTTTGGGCCCTAACACGAATACCCATGGTTTTCATACTTCTCTCTAATAACCAAACCGTATAGTCACTAAGACTACCGCCAAAATTTTTAGCCAAGTGAAAAATACGCTCTATATTTTCAGCGGTAGATGCAACTGCACCTGCACAAATATCCGAATGACCACCCATATATTTTGTAGCGCTATGTATGACCACATCAATACCAAAATCTATAGGGTTTTGATTTACCGGACTTGCGAATGTATTATCTATTAAAGTAATAATACCATGCTTTTTAGCTATAGCAGCAACAGCTTCTAAATCTGTAATTGTCAATAACGGGTTAGAGGGCGTTTCTATATAAATTACCTTTGTATTCTCTTTAATTTGAGCTTCAAAAGCATCTGCATGCCAACCTTCCGTAAAGGAATAGTGTATACCATATTTTGAAAACTCTTCGTTCACCAAATTATATGTTCCACCATATAAAGTCTGTTGCAAGACCACATGGTCCCCTGCATTTAAAAATGCTAATAAAGCAGTACTTACAGCCGCCATGCCACTACCAAAAATAAGAGCAGATTCTGCATGCTCTAAAGCTGCCACTTTTTTACAAAGTCCCTCCTGGTTAGGCGTATTAAAATATCTTGGGTAACGTTTTACATCAACATCTTCATAAGCGTAAGACGTACTCATATATAATGGAGACACAGCTCCTTTATGTTGTTTATCTTCCAATTCACCTACGTGGGTACAAATGGTGTTTAAGCCTTTTTTATTCGAATTCATTTGCTAATAATTAAAGAAAATAAAGGTAAGGAATTAGAATGTAAACAGCCGCAATAGAATTTTATGGATGCCTTCTAATATAGCTTATGAATATTATATTAAGTACGATTGTAAAAAGAATTCATTCTCGCGAATATTTTAAAAAATGTTTACATGAATTAAGAAATATGGAATACTTCATGAAATTTGTTCTTGAAGGCAGCATTCTTTCATTATTAGTTAATAGATTTATAAGACAAACTACACAGCATTGAACCAAAAAATCATTGAATCATGAAAAAGATGTTTTATATAGCCTTACTAGCTATAACCATAGTCGCATGCAAAAACCAAAAACCCACGGTTCAAGGTTATCAAGGTCAAGGTAAAAGTGCCATTGTATCTACCTTATCCAAACCTGTGCAAAAACAATGGAAGGGTATTTGGAGTTTTGAAAATGAAACTGTATTCTTTAGTAATGATTTTGAAAGTGGTAGATTAAACGGTATTACTTATAACGGCAACAATCACTATACCGCTTTAATTACCGCTGAAAATACACCTGTTAATGTAAGTCCTTGGTACGCTTTTAAGGTATGGTCCAATACCCCAAAGACAATTACCCTAAAAATGACTTATCAAGATTCCAGAAGTAGATACTACCCTAAAATCAGTACTGACGGTATAAATTTTATTCCCTTGGACAGCGCAAATTTTACAGGAATAAACAAAGGAACGGGTAATTTTGGAATTAAAGCTGTACCGGAGATGATAGAAATTAAAATAAATATCAGCACAGTACCTACATTCATCACTGCCCAAGAACTATATGGTTCTACAAGGGTAAAAAAATGGATCGATTCCTTAGTTACCAAAGATTTTATTTCAACCTACGAAATTGGCAAAAGCAAAGAACAACGAGCAATGAATTTAATGCAAGTAGGTACTGGAGTGCATAAAAAAGCCGTTATGGTCATTTCTAGACAACACCCGCCAGAGGTTACCGGATTTCTTGCCATGAAATCATTTATTGAAACGCTGAGCGGAGATTCACCAAAAGCCAAAAAGTTTAGAGAAAACTATGAACTATTTGTTGTTCCCTTAATGAATCCTGATGGTGTGGATAATGGGCATTGGAGACACAACATGGGCGGAATTGATTTGAACAGAGATTGGCAAGATTTTAATCAACCTGAAACAAAAAGTGTTAGGGACTTTCTTATAAAAAAGGAATCTGAGGGATACGAATTTGTGTTCGGTGCAGATTTTCATTCCACTTGGGATGATATCTACTATCCTATAGACACAACAATAACAGGAGACAAAGGTAAAATTGTATTTGACTGGATCAACAATATTACCAAAAGATTACCGCAAAAGCATACCAATGTAAAACCATCAACAGAAATAAAACCAACGATGGTATCTAGAAATTACTTTTTTGTTAACCATAACATGCCGGTCATAGTTTTTGAATTAGGCGATAATACCCCTAGGGATTTTTTAAAAGAAAAAGGAAAGGTAGCAGCAGAAGAATTAATGGATTTGTTAAATAGCAATTAGTAAAACACTTTAAGGTAAGCCCATGAGGCATTCAAAAAAGACAAACTTTTAAATTCGATACAAGCCTCTGGCTATTATACCCTTTGGCGATGCCAATAAAATAAGAGCGAAACTAAAAACAAAAAAGCCTCATGGAGATTTTCATGAGGCTTTTATATATTTAAAATTTCTATTTACTATAATGAACTTTATATCTCCAAAAGCTTATTCCGCCCAGCACTAAAACTCCTGCAACTAAATAATATATGAATGTTGGCGTAATAACCTGTGCACCACTAGCGTAACTATGAAGTCCCACTAAATAAAAGTTAACTCCAAAATAAGTCATCATAATACTACCAAAGGCAACCACACTCATAAAATTAAAAGTCCATTTACCCCTTAGACCTGGCACCAATCTGGTATGTATTACAAAAGCATATATCATAATTGAAATTAAGGCCCAAGTTTCTTTTGGATCCCAACCCCAATAACGCCCCCAACTTTCATTGGCCCATTGACCACCTAGAAAGTTACCAATGGTTAGCATAACCAGCCCTGTAGTCAATGCCAATTCGTTAATTATGGTCAATTCCTTAATATTGATTGTCATTCTAGCTTTATTTTTATTGGTCGTCAGTATCATCAAAATCAATGAAACCAAACCTAGGATCATGCCTACGGTCAATGGTCCATAACTACCTACAATAACGGCAACGTGGATCATTAACCAATAACTGTCCAGAACCGGCTGTAGGTTGGCAATAGATGGATCTATCCAACTTTGATGCGCTATCCACAATAGCATAGAAGTAACAAATGCAGACGCCGCAAATGTCATATCACTTTTACGCCCTAAGGCCCAACCAATACCCATAGTTGCCCAAGCTACATATAGAATACTTTCATAGGCGTTACTCCAAGGTGCGTGACCAGAAATATACCAACGCATGACAAGACCTGCAGTATGCCATAAAAATAGCAGCATAATTGTTCCTTTAAAGAAATATATTGCCACCCGCCATACAGAACGATCTTTGAAAATTTGGAATATTAACGTGAAGAACATCAACAAACCAACAAGCGCATAAAAACGATACAACCTATTGAAAATGTTCAATTTATTATAGATCACTTCAAGATCAACTTTCTGTTGCGATGGTAAAACTTCACTACCATGATTAATTTGATTTTGATGAAAAGCAGCCAACAACTTATCTGCAGCGGTATAGTCTCCGCTTTGTTGCGCCTTCCCTAGTGTCATTAAATAATAAGGCATCGCATTTTTTACAAAATTAGAATATAGCGAATCTCTTATTTCGTACTGACCTCCTCTATATTCTACTGCTGATATCCATTTGTTATTTTCATCATCCAATAGCGGAAATATCTTAACAATGTCCTGTCCTAAAGCCTGATTCAGTAAACTCAAACGAATATTGGCATCTTTAAAATCTTGTTGAAATTTATTCGGATTATTGGTAGCTGTAGCTTCTCTTAAAAAAGGTTCTAATTTGTACTGTCCTTTTTTATCAAAGAAATCAGTTGCCTTAACGTATTGCTGACCAGAAGGTATACCTATAATTTTTCTAATACTATCATTTTGTGATTTCTTATCCAAGGCAATAAATTCGGTATTGTACCAAACCGCCGGATTCATCATCATTGATAACAATATTTGATCAGAGGTATATCCTAAATAAGAATCTTTTAGGCTCAGTTTACGAAGAAGTTCAGATGAAAATGTATTAATTGGCTTCATACGCCCACCTTCATCCTGTATCACTAACTTGCCAAACTTATCTGCATGCTCCTTACTGACCATGCTAACTTCTAGCAAAGAATCTATCTGTGCTTTAGAAGGTGCTTCTTGATGACCTTCTTCTGGTGAATGCTGGTCTTGCGCAAAAGACGAAAATGAGAATGCCATTAAAACGGCTATAACCCCAAACATTTTTTTCTTCTTTACTTTTAGTTTATCCAAAGAATCCGCCAAATCTTTAAAGCGTGTTTTTCCAAAAAACATTATGCCCATTAAACCAATATACAAAAGAAAATAACCAATATAGGTGATCCAGGTTCCCCAAAAATCATGATTTACGGACAACGTTGTCCCTTTTTCATCTGGATCAAAGCTCGATTGAAAAAAGCGATATCCCTGATGGTCCAAAACATGGTTCATAAAAATGTCATAATCAAAAGGACGCTCATCTTCAACAGTTACCTTACTCATGTATGATGAATACCCTTTCTCCGTTCCAGGATATTTTTCGGCAATAAAATCGTTCAATTTAATACCAAAAGGCAATTCATGAACTTTTGAGCCATAACGAATAGAAAAATTGAGGCCGCCAACGTTTACTTTTTCACTAAAATCAGAAGGTCCTTTGTTACCTAATAACTTTATCTGCTTTGTTTCACCATTGGCGGTAACATCAAAAACAATGGCATCTTGATCTATTTTCGTTTTCTCCGCATCCGGTATTTCCACAATACCATAAGAGCCTTGTGTTACAGAATCTGGAATTACAAACTGCATACCGGCAGTATTGTAAAGAGAACGAAGTTGTAAAGGTTGCAAACTATCTTTCACCAAAAGTCCCTGAAATTGATCCGCCATACGCATAAAGTTACCATCAAAAGGTGCATAGATTTGGTAAACGGAATCTTTAGTCATTATATTGATGGCTCCGTCTGTTTTATTGTTCAATGCAAAAAGCACGTTATGTATACTAGCCACCTTACCATCTTCCAGATAATGATCATGACGCTCGCCATCACCAGCTTCAACGATTTTTAAAAATTTTGTCCCATTGGCATCTGGCAAAAGTCCTTGTTTTGCACCCTTAATAAATTCAACATAAGATATTTCAAAGTTTTCACCATTGAAATCGGTTTTCCAAGGAAGGTTAGATTTTATAGCTTCGGGAGTAACGATCAAATCATCTTCTAAAATCTTTCTTCTAGCTTCACCATCTATTTCGCCATCTACATAAACGGTCAAATACGTTTTATCGGAATAAAATACGTTTTCAGTCTTACCTTCACGAATGGGCATCATCCCTTCAAAACTGATGTAACGTGTAACGAATGCTCCTACAATAATCAATACCCAAGATAAATGCAGGACCAATACCGGCCATTTTTCCAACCTTAATAGACGATACCTAGAAATATTCCCTAAAAAATTAATTACAAAAAATACCATGATTACTTCAAACCACCAGGCGTTATAAATCCAAATTCGTGCTGTTTCCGTACTGTACCAGCTTTCAATAAAGGTACCGAAGGCCATTGCAGTGGCGAATACGATAAATAAGATGGACATTAAACGTGTAGAAAAGAATATTTTTTTGAACATTTCCGTCATGGAAGAAAGGAGTTGATTTTCAAGATGCAAAAATAAGGTCTTTTCATCATTTACGAATACCTTTTACACCTTTTAAACTTCATTGAAACTGTTAATTTTAACACAACAAGACTTCTATAAACTTCGTACTTTTGTTAACATGATATCAGTAGTGATAGTTGGTACCGGCAATGTAGCCCAGAATCTATTTTATGCATTCCAAAAGTCTGCAAATGTAACCGTAAAACAGGTAATTGGCAGAAATAGAGAACATTTAGCATTTGTACGGAACAAAGCGCTCATAAGTACAGAATTTACACATGAAATTAACGCAGATGTATATATACTTGCCATATCTGATGATGCTATTGGTAGTGTTGCGGAATACTTTAAGAATATAGACACACTCTTGGTACATACCTCTGGTGCAACCCCACTTACAGCTTTAAATTCTGTAAAAAAAATAGGTATATTTTACCCTTTACAAACTTTTACAAAAGGTAAAATTATTTCATTTGATGATATTCCTATATGCATAGAAGCAACCGATAAAAAAGATCTAGAGACATTAACAAAACTAGGTAATTTCCTTAGTAACAATGTCGTTGAAATAGATTCTGAACAACGAAAAACATTACATGTAGCGGCGGTATTCGTTAATAATTTCACCAATTATATGTATACCATTGGGTCTGACATTTGTGCAGAACATAATATTGATTTCTCCTTATTAAAGCCATTAATAAATGAAACAGCTGCAAAATTACAAACGCTAACGCCTTTACAAGCACAAACGGGACCTGCTAAACGCGGAGACCAAAAAACATTACACCATCATTTACAAATTATAAAAGACAAACACCAAAGGGAATTGTATACCCTTTTAAGCAACGCAATAAAAGAAAAACATGGAAAAGAGTTATAAAGAGTATTTAAAAGACATCACCACATTTATTTTTGATGTTGATGGGGTTTTTACAGACGGAAGTCTTTTAGTTACCAGCGAAGGAGAATTGTTACGCAAAATGAACGTTAAGGACGGTTATGCCTTAAAAGTTGCCCTAAAAAAAGGATATAATGTATGCATTATAACAGGAGGAACTAATGAAGGTGTTCGTATTAGGTTAAAAGCCCTTGGCGTTACGGATATATACATGGGTGCACATTACAAGATGGATGCCTTAGAAGAATATATAGGTATTAATCATATTGAACCAGAGAACATATTGTATATGGGCGACGACATACCAGATATTCCGCCAATGAAAGCAGTAGCTTTAGCTACATGTCCACAAAACGCAGTAGCCGAAGTAAAAAGTGTAAGCCAGTACATCTCTCACATTAATGGAGGCAATGGCTGTGTAAGGGACGTTATTGAACAAGTTTTAAAGGTTCGTGGAGATTGGACCAGCCACTTTAGTGCCGCAAACGATTAACAAATGTTGAAGAACAGATTAGAGGATTACCATTTAATATTAGCATCTGGCTCTCCAAGAAGACATCAATTCTTTAAGGAAATGGAGCTAGATTTTGAGGTTAGGATTAAATCTGTGGATGAAATCTATCCAGCTGAATTAAAAGGAGCAGAAATATCAGATTACCTGGCAAAATTAAAGGCAGATGTATTTTTACCCGAATTACAATCAAAAGATATTTTAATTACCTCAGATACGGTAGTTTGGCATAATAACGAATCTTTGGCAAAAGCAGAAGATAGCGCAGAAGCTGAAGAAATGCTCAAAAAGCTATCGGGAGATTGGCATCAAGTAATTTCATCTGTATGTTTCACCACAACTGAACGACAAATTGTACAACATTCAATTACTGAAGTTAAGTTCAAAAGTTTATCAGAAGAAGAAATTCGTCATTATATAAAAGAATATAGACCATATGATAAAGCTGGTGCATACGGCATTCAAGAATGGATCGGGCTTATTGGTATAGAAGAAATTAAGGGCTCCTATACCAACGTTGTTGGCTTACCCACACAGCTGGTCTATACAACATTGGCCCAATTGGTGACAGAACAATTTTAAAACCCATTGAAGTATGAAACTATTAAGATTAAATACGGCATTTTACAGCATTTTATCACTAGTTCTATTAGTAACCAGCTGCAAGGATAAACCCGATACCAATAGTAACGTTTTGGCAATGGCCAACATGGACACTGCGGCAATAATCCCAAAAAAACAGCTTTCCCAAGAATTTAAAGATTATTGGTATAATGGTACCGCAGAAATCACCTCATATAAACTAGAACAAGCTAGATATGGTGAAATGAGAGAAGGTACAGCTGTGATGATCTATGTTACCGAACCTTTTTTGCCAGATGCACAGGTAAAAGCTGATAATAACAACAAAAGTAATATTCCTGTTTTAAAACTTAATTCTACTAAAAACTATATCACAGGCATTTACCCCTACTCTATAATGACAAGCAGTTTTTATCCAGTACATGATAATCAACATGCTCTTAAATTATCTTTTTCATCTCAAGAATGGTGTGGTCATGTTTACGCACAGTTGAACAATAAAGATGATTTTGAAATTATGAGTCATTCTTATTTTGAATCTGAAGGTGACCAACAGTATCATTTAGATAAAGCGACACTTGAAAACGAGATATGGAACAAAGTCAGGATCAACCCTTCTGATCTACCAATTGGGGAAATTTCAATAATACCCTCTTTAGAATTTATACGACTTACCCATAAAGAATTTAGGGCGTACAAAGCATTTACCTCGTTATCAACGGTTAACGGCATAAGCACCTATGAAATCACTTATCCAAAATTAGAACGTACTTTAAAAATCAATTTTCAAAACGAGTTTCCGTACTTAATAGAAAGTTGGACGGATACTTTTTATGACGGATTTGGAAATAACAAAAAGAAATTAACTTCAAAAGCAACAAGAATTAACAGGATTACAACACCCTATTGGCAGCAGAAATCGAATAAGGATTTATCTTTGCGTGATAGTTTAGGGTTATAGCATATGAAAGAGTTTATTAATGAACATTACAATGAGCTGATATATAGTCTCATTATCCTATTGGTTATCTTGGTCTTAAAATTCCTGTTTACGACCGCGGTTAAAAAAGTCAGTAAAATCAGTGATTTTAACCCTGTTCGAACCAATTTGATCATTAAGTTCATAAACATTGCACTAACCATTATAGCAATAGTAGCATTAACATTGGTCTGGAGTGTAAATTATCAAGACCTGGGTGTTATGTTATCGTCTGTATTTGCTGTAATTGGTGTGGCACTTTTTGCGCAATGGTCAATTTTAAGCAATATAACCGCGGGTGTTATTTTATTCTTTTCATTTCCATTTAAAATAGGTAACACTATTCGTATTTTAGATAAAGAATTACTTGACCCCAACAATACAGATTTAGATCAATTTGTTATAGAGGACATTAGAGCATTTCACTTACACCTAAGAAGAAGCAATGGTGAAATTTTAACATACCCTAATAACCTTGTACTTCAAAAAGGTGTAATTCTTATTTCTACCTATCAACAGGGAGAATTTTTGAATATGGAAGAAGAGGAAGAGCAGATCATATGATTTTGTTAAAGAAGTTGTAAAAACAAGTTTGCATAGCTGGTAATCTTGTTATATTTGAAACTACTACCAAAAACCAACTTGAAATGCGATATATATTAGGTTTTTTAACCTGTAGTCTTTTTATACTTAACACCCTCCAAGCCCAAAGCAATAAAAATAGTTCTACAACTGACATTTACCATTCTATTGAAAAATTAAATTTCTTGGGCACGGCACTTTATATTGCAGCTCACCCAGATGATGAAAACACCCGTTTAATTGCATATTTAGCTAATAATGTAAAGGCTAGAACCGCTTACCTTTCTTTAACCAGAGGTGATGGGGGCCAAAATTTAATTGGACCTGAATTACGTGAACTGTTAGGAGTATTAAGAACCCAAGAATTATTGGCGGCAAGAAGTGTTGATGGTGGCGAGCAGTTTTTTAGTCGTGCAAATGACTTCGGGTATTCCAAACAGCCTATTGAAACTCTTAAAATTTGGGACAAGGAAGCCATTCTTGGCGATGTCGTAAGGACCATACGCAAGTTTAAACCAGACGTCATCATTAATAGATTTGACCACAGAACCCCTGGTACCACACATGGGCATCATACTTCGTCTGCCATGCTGAGTTATGAAGCCTTTGATCTTGCCAATAATCCAAATGCATATGCCCAGCAATTATCTTCAACAAGTACCTGGCAACCAAAAAGATTATTCTTTAATACTTCTTGGTGGTTCTACGGTAGCCAAGAAAAATTTAAAGCGGCGGACAAAACGAATCTGCTTCATATGGATGTAGGCACCTACTATCCTATTCTAGGTAAGTCTAATAATGAAATTTCCTCATTGGCCAGCAGCCAACATTTGTGCCAAGGATTTGGAAGGTTAAGCTCAAGAGGCTCTGAAGATGAATATATAGAATTATTAAAGGGCGATTTGCCAAAAGACAAAACCAATCTTTTTGATGGTATTGATACAACATGGTCTAGAATTGAAGGCGGTAAAGAAATTGGGGATATCCTATATGCTATAGAAGAAAACTTCAATTTTAAGGATCCTACGGTACACTTGCCCAATTTACTTAAAGCCTATCAATTACTACAGAATATTTCAAACGAGCATTGGAAGGAATTGAAAATTGCCGAATTAACAGACATTATTTCCGCGATATCAGGATTTCACTTAGAGGCTTATACCAAAACGGGCTACACCAATCCTGGAGAGCAAGTTACCGTAGAAATACAGGCACTTAATAGAAGTAACATTAACGTTGAGCTAAAATCCGTTCTAATAAACAAGCAGAGCACCAACATTGAAAGTATAGCTTTGAACAATAATGAAATGTTCTCTAAAGAAATTGATTTTTTCGTTCCGGACTCCACAAATTTTACGAGTCCTTATTGGTTAATGGAAAAAGGAACATTGGGCACCTATACCGTAGAGAATACTAATTTAATAGGGAAACCAGAAACCCCCAGGGCGTTCAACGCAATATTTAATTTGATTATAAACGGAGTAGCATTTCCTGTTTCAAAACCTGTTGTATATAAGTATGCAAAACCCGATAAAGGTGAGATTTATCAGCCGTTTGAAGTCATCCCAGAAGCAACTGCAAGTTTTGCAGACAAAGTCTTAATATTTGCAAATGAATCTCAAAAGAGAATACCAGTTACCATTAAAGCTCATAAGGACAATGTTTCAGGAACCGTAGAATTAAAATATGGTACAGGTTGGCAAGTAGACCAAACATCGCAAACGTTCTCTATCGCTAAAAAAGGTGACGAACAAACGGTTAACTTTATTCTAAGTCCGCCTGCTACAGAAAATGAAAGTTACATCTCCCCTATCATTAAATTGAACGGGAAAGAGATAAGCAAAGAACTTATAACGATAGCGTACGATCACGTGCCAACACAAACCGTATTGTTACCTGCAGAAGCTAAGGTAGTACGATTAAATATAGAAAAAGCAGGAGAAAATATTGGCTACATTATGGGTGCAGGGGATGCCGTACCTACTAGTTTAGAGCAAATAGGTTATAACGTTCAATTAATAGACCCTGCGACAATTACAAGAGAATCTTTACAAAAGTACGATGCAATCGTTTTAGGTATACGCGCCTATAACGTAGTTGAGGAACTTAAATTTAAGCAAAAATTTATCCTAGATTATGTAAAAAACGGTGGTAATGTAGTCGTACAATATAATACGGCAAGTAGATGGGGCGCTCAATTTGAAAATATAGCGCCATATGAGTTAGAAATATCCAGGGACCGTGTTACCGATGAAAACTCTGATGTAAAAATTATTTCAAGGGATAATTCACTCGTACAATTTCCAAATGAAATTAAGGAGAGTGATTTTAACGGCTGGGTTCAGGAACGCGGTTTGTATTTTCCCAATAAATGGAGCGAAGAATTCACCCCTATTTTAGAAATGCAGGATGAAGGAGAAGAATCCACAAAAGGTAGTCTTTTAATTGCCCCGTATGGAAAGGGAAACTATATTTATACCGGACTCAGCTTTTTTAGGGAATTGCCAGCAGGTGTTCCAGGAGCATATAAGCTATTCTCCAATATGTTATCCGTAGGAAAAGATAAAGTTGAAACGAAAGCCAAAATTAAAGGATGAGTAAAAATCGGGATGAAAATAGAACTTGGAAAAAAGAGTATAGCATAGTTTTATTGCTTAATCTCATATATGTTCTAGTCTTCTATTACGTAATGACTTCATTTAATTAACATGGAAGGATTAGATTGGATTATTCTTGCCGGTACACTTCTCTTTATAGTAGCCTATGGAGTTTGGAAAACCAAAGGAAGTAAAAACGTAGATGATTACGTTCGTGGCGGTAATGATTCTAAATGGTGGACGATCGGCTTATCGGTTATGGCTACGCAGGCCAGTGCAATTACCTTTTTATCCACTCCCGGCCAGGCATTTCATGACGGTATGGGTTTTGTGCAGTTCTACTTTGGACTTCCATTGGCCATGATTATCATTTGTATGGTGTTTATTCCGTTATACCATAAAATGAAGGTATATACCGCCTATGAATTTTTAGAAGGCAGGTTTGACCTTAAAACTCGTTCATTAGCCGCTATTTTATTTCTGATACAAAGAGGATTGGCTGCGGGTATCACAATTTTTGCACCCTCCATTATACTATCCGCTGTGCTGGGTTGGGATTTACGAACCTTAAACATAATAATTGGCACCTTGGTGATTATATATACTGTTTCAGGTGGTACAAAGGCTGTTAGCGTAACCCAAAAACAGCAGATGTTCATTATTATGACCGGTATGTTCATTACATTCTTTTTTATACTAGGCTATCTACCTTCGGACATTACCTTTAGTAAATCAATGAAAATTGCAGGCGCCAGTAACAAGCTAGAAATATTGAACTTTGACCTGGACACCTCTAGCCGATATACCTTTTGGAGCGGAATTACTGGTGGCCTATTCTTGTTCTTGGCATATTTTGGTACTGACCAGAGTCAGGTACAACGCTATCTATCAGGTAAATCTATAAGAGAAAGTCAATTGGGGCTTATTTTCAACGCAGTACTTAAAATTCCCATGCAATTTTTTATACTCTTGGTAGGTGTTATGGTATTCGTGTTTTATCAGTACAATCCGTCACCACTAAACTTTAACCCCTCTGCTACACAAGCCGTAATGGAGTCCAATTATGCAGATGACTACAAATTGTTACAAGAAGGACAAATTTCACTGGAAGCGGAGAAAAGAATTGCTCAAAATAAATTCTCGGCGGCTTTGGAGATAAAAGAATTTACAGCTGTAGAAGAAGCAAAAAAACAGATTATACGAATAAATAAAAAGGACAGCACCAACCGTATTGCCGCTAAATCTTTGATCAAACAGGCTAACGATACTGTTGAGACCAATGACAAAGATTACGTTTTCATACACTTCATACTTCACAACTTACCCACAGGGCTTGTCGGGTTATTGTTGGCGGTAATATTATCTGCGGCAATGTCATCGACAGCATCTGAGCTTAATGCACTGGGTACTATAACAGCATTGGATTTATATAAAAGAAATAGAAAAACAGAAAACCTGTCCGAAGAACATTATGTTAAGGCGTCCAAGGTATTTACGTTGATTTGGGGGATTATTGCCATATTAATTGCTTGTGTGGCCAATCTATTTGATAATCTAATACAGTTAGTAAATATTATAGGCAGTATCTTCTACGGCAATGTACTGGGTATATTCCTAATTGCTTTTTTCTTTAAGTTCATAAAGGGAAATGCTGTTTTTTTCGCAGCTGTGGTTACGCAGGTAATCATTTGTATTATTTATTATTACTTAATTCACATCTACCCTTCTGGTCAAGAGAAGTTAGGATACCTATGGCTTAACTTTTTTGGTGCAGCCTTGGTCATTTTCATATCATTTATATTTGAAGCTTTTGACCGTATGTTAAAAAAACCATTGACAACCCACTAAGAATAACACAAAACTATTAATGATACATAAAGAAATTAAATCCTATTTTACGGAAAATTACAACAGCCAGCCCATACTTATAAAAGCTCCCGGACGTATTAATTTAATTGGTGAACATACAGATTACAACCAAGGGTTGGTATTACCGGCATCTATTGAAAAAGGGATTTATTTTGCTGTATCGGGCAATAACAATGATAATATTCAAATTGAAACTTTTTTAACCCAACCAGAAAAAATAGTTTTTCAATTAAGTGGCGAACATGAAAAGTTCACATCTTTTTGGGGAAACTATTTTAAAGCAATTATAGAAATACTTATTGCAAAAAAATACCCATTAAAAGGAATGGATTGTGTTTTTGGTGGAGATATACCTATTGGATCCGGCCTCTCCTCCTCTGCTGCACTCTGTTGCGGATTTATTTACGCAATTACCAAAGTATCGGACAAAGAGATTTCAAGAGAGGATATTGCTTTAATAGCACAAGAGGCAGAACATAAAATTGGCCTTAATTGCGGATTAATGGATCAATATGCCGTGCTCTTCGGCAAAAAAGGAAATGCCTTCTTCTTAGATTGTAAAGATTTAAGCCATAGTTATATTCCTATTAATTTAAATGGCTACAGTTGGGTACTGGTGAATTCTAATATTAAGCATAATTTGGCCGTTGATTCTGAATATAACAAAAGGCGCGTTTCTTGCGAAAACATTGTAAAAGAAGTTCAAAAGAACAGACCGGAAATAACATCTTTAAGAGATGTAACCTTACAAGATTTAGTTACCGTTAAAAATGACGTTAGCAGCATAGATGCGCAACGAGCCAAATATGTAATTGAAGAAAATAACAGGGTTCTCAAAATGATGCACGTACTAACGGAAGGTAATGCTTATGCTGTTGGTGATGTACTAAAAGAAGGGCATTGGGCAATGTCTAAACAATATGAGATTACTACCGCTGAACTGGATGCCTTGGTAAAAATTGGTGAAAACCTAGAAGGGGTCTTAGGTTCTAGAATGATGGGAGGCGGATTTGGTGGTTGCACCATTAACCTCATGAAAACAGAAAATTTAGATTTTAATATAAAATCTATGCTAGAACAGTATAAGAATCAAACGAATATTGATGCGGAATATTACCATTTAGCAATTGATGACGGTGTAAAAGTCTTTGAATAAAAAATGCAAAGATTATAGTATAAAAAAAAGTCCGTGTTCTTCAACACGGACTTTTTAATTTTACAAATTGTAATTTATTTAGAACTCCATTCTTTTATAGAATCATTGTTCATTTTTATATAATCATTGTTACCGGCCGCAGTAGCACCCGCCAATGATTTTTTAGCTACTTCAATAGCACCTTTTTTATCGCCCGCTTTTGCTAAAATCAAAGACTGTTGTCTTAGCTGCCAAAATGCCGGCTTTTCTGTCATGGACATAGCTTTATTCATCCATTCTTTAGCTTTGTTGATGTCTTTACCCTCACTTGAATAGTACACGGCAGCAGCGTAATAATCACCAGCCGATGGACCGTTTAAAGCTTTATCGATACTGCTCATTACAGTAGTGTCCGTATCAACTGTAAAAGGAATAGCTACATAAGTATCTTCCCAAATGATACCAATATTTGCACCATTACTTTTTACATCGTCAATAGTAATCGTAAAAGTTTCAACCGGCATTTCCATTTTGTAGACCGGCACAGTTAACTGTGCAACGACCTTGTTATCTTCCCAGTTACTAGGTGTACCACCACCAACGGTATCAGTATACACAAATACTTCCCAATTAGAAGCTCCTGGCTTAGTGAATATAGAATATGTACCTGCTTTTACCTCTTTTCCTCCTATTGTTACATCAGAGTCAAAAGTTACCAAAGTATATCCATTAGCTCCTGTTCTCCATAATTTATCAAAAGGCACTAGGTCGCCAAAAATCTTTCTACCTCTCATAGAAGGTCTAGAATAGTCAATACTTACCTCTGTCAAACCTACAGTCTGCATAATTTTTGCCGCTGGACTAGGAGCAGGTGTATTTATTTGTGCCTCAACAGTTAAGGAAGCAACAATTGCCAATAAAAAGAGTACTACTTTGTTCATGATTTTTTTACTAATTAGTTATATGGCAAAACTAATTATAAAGGAGAGTTAGAACTGTTAACAATTTCTTAAATACTAATAAACAACAAAAGAAGTGGTCACTACACCATCTTCCAAAAACATGGCTAAATAATAAATTGAAGTTTCTAATTGATGAGATATTATTCCACTCTTATCTATTTCGCCGGTATTTTGCCAAACCTCTTTACCCGACAAATCGTAGATTGCTTGCCCATAAACTGTTTTATCCGTGGCAATGGAGTAATAATATTGGCTAGAAGAATTATCCCTATATATGATCAGTTCACCATCTTGACCCATATTTTCAGGTAATAAAGAATCATCCGGTTCATCTGTATTTTCTTCTTCTTCAGAATTTTCGGGACTTTCAGGATTTACCGGTTCTTCTGGCCCTGTGACCGGTATCTGAAAAGAAAACAATCGTGAAGGTGATTCAATAGTTGGGGTTTGCCTGGTATAATACTCCGAAGAAAAAAAATAATTACCTGTTTCGCTCTGTGTCAGCCCTTCCGCTTGAATAAAATTCAAACCTAAATCTTGTTGTTTGTATCCTTCAAAGACATCATTAAAGTCTAAATTTTCTACAATACCTATGAATGGGCTCAATATAGATGAATACCCAAGTACTACCAATCTATTGGTCTCAGCATTGAAAGTAGCATCGGTCACTAAACCAACATCATCAATATCACCTATTCTACGTGCCATATAAGTTCCAGGAAATTTTGAAAACTCATAAGCAACCGATCCTAATGATTGCCATTGCTTTGTCAAAACAACTACCTTATCGTCAACAATAAAAAATGCTTCTGCATCCCAATCACTATTTCCATTGTTTTCAAAATCTTGTTGATCTTCGTAAGAAAAGTTTATCGTGGTGGCAGATACGGTATTTGAACTTAAATAATCTTGTTTTGAGATTATATGAACAGCTAAATTGGTTCTTGAACCCACATTATTACCAAAATCACCTATATAGATAAAATCTTCATCTTGCGATAATGCTTCCCAATCAACATTGGTCACATTATTGACAACAACTCTTCTTTGAACGGATAATGTTAATGTATCCAATTCAAAAAGTATGGCTTCGTTACCGGAATCATTGTGCGTAATTAAATTACAGTTAAAATATAATAATCCAGATGTTTCAAATACCTCATTGGGCAGTTCCCCTACTGTTTGCAGGTTCTCTTGTGCAGCTAATGAAGCTGTAGACAAGAAAACAAGAATTACAATCAATTGTTGAACAAAGAATTTCATAGTTACAAAGTAAACTAGAATAATATTAATGAACTGTATTTAAAAGACCTGAATACAATTTAATCGATAAAGTTAATTTTTAAACTTTTAAAAAAGCATTATTAAATTTGTTTAACTATTTTTGAATTAAGTTAGACATAAATTTGTCAAAACTTTCAACATCGCATTTATGAAGTTATATCAATTACATTCTAAACAAGCATTGCCGATTACCAAAGAAGTTGCTTGGAAATTTTTATCGGACCCAGCAAATTTAAAAGTAATAACCCCGGAACACATGGGTTTTAATATACTTGATGGTGCGGATAGAGAAATGTTTCCTGGTCAAATTATTCAGTATAAAGTATCACCATTTCCAGGGTATACTACTAAATGGGTAACGGAAATTACACATGTAGATCATGGAAATTATTTTGTAGATGAACAAAGGTTTGGTCCTTACGCATTGTGGCACCATAAACACTTTATAAAAGAAATTGAGGAAGGTGTTGAAATGGAAGATATTATAGATTACAAAATCCCCTTCGGAATATTGGGACAAATAGCGCATCCATTAATTGTAAAAAAACAATTGACGGAAATTTTTAAATTCCGAGAGCAAAAATTAAAAGAATTATTTGGTGTGGTAGACTCCATTCCAAATCAACTACAACTAAAATCATTTTAAATGAAAAATATATTATTGATCGGTGGTTCTCATGGTATTGGACTATCAATAGTTAAAGAATTACAAGAAACCCATAAATTATTTGTAGCATCACGTACGGTAGAAGACCTACAGCACAAAAATATTACGCATATACCATTTGATGTTACTACGGACGTTTTGGATATATCGGTCTTACCGGAAAAATTAGACGGATTTGTGTATTGCCCTGGAAGCATAAATCTTAAACCATTTAAAATGATGTCTTTAGATACCATACAAACAGATATGGAATTAAATTTCTTTTCTATGGTAAGAGTGGTTAAAGAAATCATTTCAAAAATGAACGACGGCGCAAGTATGGTATTTTTCAGTACTATTGCAGTAGGTACCGGTATGCCCTTTCATACAAGTGTTTCAGCAGCTAAAGGAGCAATTGAGGGTTTTGCTAAATCATTGGCGGCGGAATATGCACCTAAGCTTAGAATCAATGTCGTAGCACCTTCTTTGGTAGACACGCCTTTGGCTAAAAGACTTTTGAACAATGATAAAAAACGAGAGATGATGAATGAGCGCCACCCCTTAAAAAGAGTAGGTAATGCAGAAGATATTGCAAATGCAGCTATTTTCCTTCTAGGCGATAAAAGCACTTGGATGACAGGGCAGGTAATTGGCGTGGATGGGGGATTATCAACTTTAAACATTAATTAAATGTCAAAAAAAGTATCTATTTTTTGGTTTAGAAGGGATTTAAGATTGGACGATAATGTTGGTTTTCTTGAAGCTTTGAAAGGAGATCATCCCGTATTGCCTATTTTCATTTTTGACAAAAAAATTCTTTCCAAATTACCAAAAGACGATGCAAGGCTTACGTTCATATATGAGACATTACAGCATATGCGAAATCAGCTACAAGAACAGAACGAAAGCTCATTGGCAATGTTTTATGGCGAACCTTTAGATGTAATTAAAAAAATAACAGAGGAGTATAACGTAAAGTCCATTTATACGAATAGAGATTACGAACCTTATGCAAAAGAGCGCGATGAATCAATAGCTTCTTTTTTATCCAAAAAAGATATTTCCTTTAAAACATTTAAAGATCAAGTAATTTTTGAAAAGTCTGAAATTGTAAAGGGAGATGGGGAACCTTATGTAGTTTACACTCCATATAAAAATAAATGGCAGGAACAGTTTAATGAGGATGAGGATTTAAAGATTCATTATACCAATCAATATTTATCTAACCTGATAAAAAATTCGCGCTTACCAAATCTATCACTAAGTGATATTGGCTTTGAAAAGTCAAAAATAGAAGTTCCTGATTATGATGTTACTCCTACCCTAATTGATAATTATGAAGACACGAGAAATTTTCCTGCAAAAGAGAACGGAACATCTCGTTTAGGCCCTCATTTAAGATTTGGTACCGTGTCTGTTCGTAAAATGATGAAAAAGGCTATCGCCGAAGATAATAAGGTATTTTGGAGCGAATTGATATGGCGAGAATTTTTTATGAGTATTCTTTTTCACTTTCCCCATACCGTAGACAATGCTTTCCGGTCAAAATACGACCGCATAGAGTGGAGAAATAATGTGGAAGAATTTGAAAAATGGAAAAATGGGGAAACCGGTTATCTCTTGGTAGATGCAGGTATGCGCCAGTTAAATGAAACAGGATACATGCACAATAGGGTTCGTATGTTGGTAGCAAGCTTTCTTTGCAAGCATCTACTCATTGATTGGCGCTGGGGAGAAACTTATTTTGCCGAGAAATTATTGGATTATGAATTAAGCTCCAATGTTGGAAACTGGCAATGGGCCGCAGGTAGCGGTGTTGATGCCGCCCCATATTTTAGAATATTTAATCCTATGACCCAAGTAGACAAGTTTGATAAAAGTAAAAAATACATTAAGGAATGGATACCGGAATATGGCACGGATAGGTATGTGGAAAAAATGGTAGACCATAAAATGGCCAGAGAGAGATGTTTAGAAACATATAAGGCAGCAGTTAGCTAAACTACTTTGCTAACTGTCTGTTTAATTCTTGTTGATCAACTACTCTTCGTTTTAGAATGTTGATATAACGTAATGCATCCTTATTTTCATAATCTGTATATGCTTTAGAAGCATATTCTGTGGCCTTATTTAATTCACCGTTAATTTCGTTGCTAATAGCCATATTGTAATATGCCCTACCGGCAATTTTATTTTTGGTATTGGTTAAATCTGCATTCCACAATTCCGCGGCGCCCTCCCAATCACCAGCTTTTGCACGTCTATCTGCAATTTCTAAATTTTCACTACCCCTAATAAAATAATTTCTAGCAATCCTTATTTTTTCGGGTCTAGTATTCAATGCGTAATTGGCACCTAACTTAGTACTAGAACTTAATACTGCCTCTTTTCTACCTACTACAGCTTCAAATGCCTTTATAGGATTAACACCTTCGCCCACTGAAAAAAGATTGTTGTTAGATACATACTTGTCTAAAACCCTTCTATTGGCAGGATCGTATATTCTCCATCCATTTTTAATAGCTGTATTAAGCTCAATTCTATGACCAGGAACATTAGCTTCAATTCCTAAATTGTTTGGTATTGTAACCGTCGTCAGTTCATAGTTCGCAGAAGAATCGGTATCATAATATTCTAAAGAAAATAATATGTCAACACCATTTTCATTACAAATACGATCCACGACATCCTAAGAAATCTCAGCAGGAAAAACACTTAACCCTTTTTCTATATCTTTTTGATTCTCAATAACTTTAACAGTAGTAAATCTGTTGCCCCTTTCCAATTCATATTTAAGTCCAGAAACAGCATTTTTAGCGCCTTCTTTATCTAAATCAAGTCCTTCTAAAGACAAAATCTTGTCAATATCATCCAATATCTTATTGTTTTCAGAAGCACTACTTCTATTAACGATTCCTACGTTAACAAGATCATTTGGTATAGAAATTTGAGCAGGCTGCGTAATACCCATGGTCATTCTGTTGGTAGAGCTACACGCGATAACCGAAAATAATACCGTGAACAAAAACAATTTAAAAGCATTACGATTCATAATTCGATATTTTTTTAAAAACCAAGAGTTTGATTAATAACGAATTTTATGACTGTAAATTATATAATTAATGACTATAGGTTAGATAAATATTTAAATTGACAAAATAGAAATGAAAAGATCAGAAACTGCCATATACACATATTGGGAGCTCTTAGAACTTGATCAATTACGACATTTTATTTGGTATATTTACTAAGGCTTTAATAGGTTTTGTACCAATGGTCAGAATTGAAGTTAGAATAACCAAAACTACTATGATGAAAAAAACAATTTTAATGGTGCTATGCATTTGCATTAGTGCATCGGTCTTTTCCCAAAAAATGAGTAAGGACAAAAATCTTATAATCTCTTCTGTAGAAAAGCATAAAGAAGAACTTATAAAAATCAGCGATTCTATTTGGGCACTTGCCGAAACTGCATTTGATGAAAATGAATCTTCAAGAATTTTAGCCGATTACGCAGAAAAAAACGGAATGACCGTTACACGAGGTGTAGCCGATATACCTACTGCATTCACGGCAACATATGGATCAGGAAGTCCCGTTATCAGTATCTTAGGTGAGTTTGATGCCCTACCGGGAATATCCCAAAAAGCATCGCCAATTAAAGAACCTTTCAAAGAAGGAGCCGCAGGTCATGGTTGCGGACACAATATGTTCGGTACGGCAAGTTTAGGATCTGCAATTGCAATTAAAGAGTTAATGGATACAGGGAAGATTAAGGGTACAGTAAAATTTTTGGGTACGCCTGCCGAAGAAAAGTATTTTGCAAAAGTATGGATGGTAAAAGCCGGATTGTGGGATGATGTCGATGTTAATATAAGCTGGCACCCTGGCGCAGGAATAGAAGCAGACGTACAAAGCGGTCTGTCTCTCATTGATTTTGTGGTTGAATTTTATGGGCAAGCCGCACATGCCTCCATGGACCCATGGAACGGCCGTAGCGCATCAGATGCTTTAGAACTGTACACTACAGGTATCAACTACTACAGAGAGCATATTTTACCAAGTTCCAGAATTCATTATCATATACAGGACGGTGGCCAAGTGGTAAACGTTGTACCAGATTATGCCAAGCTATGGGTAAGAGTAAGAGACCCTAAAAGATCAAAAATGTTGCCTACATATGAGCGTGTAAAGGCTATGGCAGAAGGCGCTGCTATTATGGCAAACGTGGATTATAAAATTTCTTTGGTTTCTGGTATTTATGAAACATTGGTAAACCGCTCTGGTGGAGAAATAATGCAGAACAATTTAGAATTATTAGGTCCAATAACTTACACAGAGGAAGAAACTGTTTTTGGAAAAGCGATTCAAAAAGCTACCGGCAAACCAGAAGTTGGTTTTGACGGTACTGTGCATCCGTTAAGGGAAACGCTAGAAAACCCCGGTGGGGGATCTACAGATGTAGGAGATGTTAGTTGGAACGTACCAAATATTAATCTAAGTGTTTCAGTTGCACCCACGGGTACACCTTGGCATTCATGGGCAGTAGTAGCCTGTGGAGGAATGTCAATTGGCCATAAGGGAATGATCCATGCCTCTAAAGCAATGGGTATGACCATGCTAGATTTATTTCAAAACCCTAAATTAGTGACCAAGGTAAAAGAAGAGTTTAAAACCCGCAAAGGAGACGAGGTTTATGAACCTATGATAGACGGACCTCCACCATTGGATGGAGAATAAAAAATTAGCACAGAAGCCAGAATCCTTGCATTATAAGATAAATTAATAAAAAAGACTGCTGCCAAATAAGGTTTGTTTGTAATAAATACCAATCAAGAATTACAAAACGCCAAGAATAATTTTAAAACGACCAAATTTGGCGGTTGCCCATGGTGCCATACAGACCTAACGTGTAAAGCGGAGATGGAAAATCCGCTAAATCGTAAGATGGCAACTTAATTAAAAAGTAAATGCTAGAAACCATACGTTTAATTTGTGATAGCGGTCTATTGGTATTGATATGGATAGTACAGCTGATTATATATCCAAGTTTTTCTTATTACAAACATGAAGATTTACATAAATGGCATACGATCTATACCAAACGGATAGCAATTGTTGTAATACCATTAATGACTACCCAATTGGTTGTTAGCTCAATACAGATTTACCTAGACCTAAGTTACCTTAGTCTTTTATACTTGATAATGGTATTATTAGCTTGGATTTCAACTTTCTTAATTTTTGTGCCATTACATGATAACATATCTAAAAAAAAGCAATAGAGCAGTCTATTAAAAAGTTAAAACTCCATAATTGGTTAAGAACCATATTATGGAGTTTTATATTTATACTTACTTGCTATATAGAAACTACACTCTTGTAATTTTAGCTCCTATAGCCCTTAATCTTTCATCAATATTCTCATAACCACGATCTATCTGTTCAATATTATGAATGGTAGAGGTCCCTTTTGCCGATAAAGCTGCAATCAATAAGGAAACACCCGCTCTAATATCTGGTGATGTCATTGTAGTCGCTTTTAAAGTAGACTGAAAATCATGACCAATTACTGTAGCCCTATGCGGATCGCAAAGAATAACCTTTGCTCCCATGTCCAATAATTTATCTACGAAAAACAAGCGGCTCTCAAACATTTTTTGATGTATTAAAACTTCACCTCGAGATTGGGTTGCAACAACCAAAATAATACTTAAAAGGTCAGGTGTTAACCCTGGCCAAGGCGCATCCGCAATGGTCAAAATAGAACCGTCAATGTAATTTTGTATTTCGTATCCGTCGGTATGGGAAGGTATATATATGTCATCACCTTTTCTTTCCAAGGTAATACCTAACTTACCGAAAACGGTTGGTATCTGACCTAAATCGTCCCAACTAACATCTTTGATAGTTAGTTCACTTTTGGTCATAGCCGCCAAACCGATCCAACTACCAATTTCAATCATATCCGGTAACATACGATGATCTGTACCACCTAGTTTATCTACACCGTCAATAACCAAAAGATTAGAACCGACTCCAGATATTTTGGCGCCCATTCTATTTAACATTTTGCAAAGCTGTTGTAAATATGGTTCACATGCCGCGTTGTATATTGTTGTTTGACCTTCTGCCAGTACCGCTGCCATAACAATATTTGCGGTTCCGGTAACTGAAGCCTCATCTAACAACATGTAAGTTCCTTTCAGCTTATCCGCTTCTACCCCGTAGAAATATTCTTCACGATTGTAACGGAATTTGGCACCTAGTTTTATAAAACCTTCAAAATGGGTATCTAATCTTCTACGGCCAATTTTATCACCACCTGGTTTGGGAATATATCCTTTACCAAAACGGGCCAATAATGGACCTACCAACATGATGGAACCCCTTAAGCCCCTACCATCCTGTTTAAATTGATCAGATTGTAAATAGTCCAGGTTAATATCATCTGCCTTAAAAGTATAAGAGCCTTTACCCTTCTTTTGAATTTTTACCCCTAGGTCTTCCAAAAGAGCTATGAGCTTATTTACATCAACAATATCCGGAATGTTGCTGATAGTTACTTTTTCGTCTGTAAGTAGTACTGCGCAAAGTATTTGAAGTGCTTCATTCTTTGCTCCTTGAGGTGTAATTTCACCAGATAACTGGTGCCCTCCTTCAATTTTGAATGTCCCCATCTAGAGAAGTGGAAATTTAATAGCGTTTTTTACCGCGGTTATTATTTCTTTGATTTTTCTTTCCTGAATTATTTGAACGAGGCGTTTTTGCAACTCTGTTCTTAAGGAACTGTCCGCTATCCGTTAAACTTTCACCTTCTGAGGCTAAATCTATGCGACCGTCACTTAATTCGAACAAATGTTTAAAAATAGCTTTATCGTCAACTACATCTTTATTCCAATTCAAGTAACATTTTTTCATATGATTGGCAATTGCATATTCTAGACCAGAACGCTTATCACCTTTCTCCCACTCTACGGCAACATCGATCATACGTTTAATGTTGTTACCGTAAAAACGATACTTCGGAAAATTTTGAGGATATTCTAAAGGATCGGGTCTTTTTCGCAATACCTCTTTTGAAGTAATAGGAAAAGGGGAATCCACATCCAACTTAAAATCGGACATGATGAACAACTGATCCCACAGTTTATGCTGAAAGTCGGGCACATCTCGCAAATGGGGCTGTATATTTCCCATGACGCTGATAATTGCCTGAGCTACTTTATTTCTTTCTTCACGATCTTCAATTGATATGGCATGGTTCACCATTTTTTGAAAATGACGCCCATACTCTGGTATAATCAAATGCTCACGCTCTGTATTATATTCTAGGTTTTCTACTAATTGCAAATTGAAAATTTTAGCTTAATGTGTTTGAGAAGTATTCTTATAACGATGCCAAATTAAGAAAATTATAGATGAAATGCTATTTTACAGGGATATTACACCCTCTAATTTACCCACTTCTTTATATTTTTCAATGACAGCATCCGGACTCTTCAAATTAACTGTTATAGAAACACTGGTATATTTACCGTTTTTAGATTTCTTTAAATTGATGACCGCTCCCGTATTATCAAAAATAGTATTTATTTTATCGATCTTATCAGATGCCGTCTCCACAATAAACTTGTACAGATAGTCCGAAGGCCATTTGGATGTTTCCGATAATTGTTCGTGTAATTTTTTATAAAATTCTTCTGGGTTATTTTCGTCCATCACTAGTATTTTATGCAAAGATAAGTGTAATGTACCAGTTTTTTAATACTGCCGATTATTGTACTTTTGCTTTTATAAATAAAGAGTTTGAAAAGCAAGAGAATTGTTGTAACAGGAGGACCGGGAACGGGTAAAACGGTATTAATAGCTTCACTTGAAGAAAACGGATATCATTGTTTTCATGAAGTAATAAGGACCATGACCTTAGACGCCTTAAGTGATGTTGGTGTAGATGATAAATTAGTGAACCCTATAGATTTCGTGGAAGATTCCAAAAGTTTCAATGATGAACTGATCAATGCCCGTTTACAACATTTTATCAATGGGAGCCAAATAAAAAAAGATCATATATTCTATGATCGTGGGTTGCCCGATGTAATTGCCTATATGAACTATTTTGGTCAGCCTTCTGAGCAACATTATACGGACCTATGTTTAGAACACAGATATGACGAGGTTTTAATACTGCCGCCTTGGAAAGAAATATACGTTCAGGACAATGAACGAATGGAAAACTTTGATCAAGCTTGCGGTATTCACGAAAAGCTTGAAAAAACCTACGTTGATTTGGGTTACACCCCAATTGAAGTTCCTTTTGGCACTATTAAAAATCGAATGCAATTTGTAGTGGATTTTATAAATAAAGCGGGTGAATAAAACACCAAAAGAAATCTTATCTAAATATTGGGGTTTTGATAGCTTTAGGGGCTCTCAAGAAGAAATCATCAATGCCATATCCAATGGGCAAGATGTTTTAGGATTATTGCCTACAGGTGGAGGAAAATCGTTGTGCTTTCAAGTACCGGCATTAATGACAGAAGGTATTTGCATAGTTATCTCCCCTTTGATCGCATTAATAGAAAATCAAGTCAACAACCTTCAGAAGCTTGGCATTAAAGCCATAGGTCTAAAAGGTGGACTCAAATTTGCCGAGATAGATAAATTACTGGATAATTGTATTTATGGCAATTATAAATTCTTATACCTATCACCAGAACGTTTGCAGCAAGAGTTGGTTCAAGAACGTATAAAGGCAATGAACGTATCTATGTTCGTAATTGACGAGGCACACTGTATTTCGCAATGGGGGCATGATTTTAGACCCGCCTATCTAGGTTGTTCCATATTGCGAGAATTGCATCCCGCCCCACCCGTAATAGCATTAACGGCGACTGCCACAAAGCGGGTAAGCGATGATATTATTAAATCCTTGCACCTCACCTATCCTTTCGTTGTAAAAGACACATTTTTCAGAAAGAACATAGGTTTTGAAGTTATTACTACCGAAGATAAAAATGGCCGTTTAAAACAACATTGTCAACAAATAGCACATAGTGCCATAATATATGTAAGGAGCAGGAGAAAAGCGGAAGAACTATCTAGATATCTTGTGCAAAACAACTTAAAAGCAACATTTTATCATGGTGGCATTGACCAAAAAAAGAAAACTGAGCGCCTCAATATTTGGCTAGAAGACAAAGTTCAAATTATGGTAGCCACAAACGCATTTGGTATGGGAATAGACAAACCAGATGTTGAACTAATAGTACACTACCAAATACCTGATAGTCTGGAAAACTACTTTCAAGAAGCAGGAAGAGCCGGTAGAAATGGAGATTTTTCAAAAGCAATATTACTTACCAATACAACCGATAAGATTTTGGTAAAAAAACAGTTCATTGAAATATTACCAGATGTGGCCTATGTAAAAATGATTTATAAAAAGCTGAACACGTACTTTCAAATAGGATACGGAGAATTTACAGAGACCAAATTCCACTTAAATTTTAATGAATTTTGCAGTATTTATAAACTAAATACATTACTGACCTACAACGCATTACAATTGCTAGATAGAAATTCTGTGATATCGCTATCAGAGAATTTCTCTAAAAAAATTACTATAAAGTTCGTTACCGAAAAAGACACCCTATACAGATACATAGACAACAATCTTAAACTAGCTGAATTTATTAAGGTTGTACTCCGCACCTACGGTGGTCTTTTTGAATTCGATACCCAGATCAACACATATCTGCTTTCAAAGAAAACCTCGCTTTCCGAAGCATTGATACATAAAAATTTTGAACAACTTGCAAAAGACGAGATTATAGAATACCAAAGTGTATCCAGTGATTTGGAAATGGTTTTTTTAGTTCCAAGAGACGATGATCGTACCATAAACATGTTCGCCAAAAATATTGAAGAACAGAACCAACTGAAAATAGAGAAAGTAACTAAGATGCTTAACTTTATTGAAAATGACACGGTATGCAGAAGTATCCAGTTATTAGCGTATTTTGGGGAAGTTCAAGAAAACGAATGCGGTATATGCGATGTATGTATTAGCCAAAAAACAGGTAACACCCATATTGTTCGTGCCAAAATTAAAATCATTCAGCTATTAAAGGAAAAATCTGCAAATTCTAAAGAATTACAAGTGCAATTAAAAGTTACACAAGAAGTGTTGATTATGGCAATACAAGAACTTTTAGAAGACAACATTATATCATTGAACACAACAAACGAATACCAACTATTATAATATGAAAGCATTGAGAATTGTATTTATGGGAACACCAGATTTTGCCGTGGGCATTTTAGACAAGCTGGTTCAAGAGAAACACAATATAGTTGGTGTTATCACAGCACCGGACAGACCGGCAGGAAGAGGACGCAAATTGAACGAATCTGCAGTTAAAAAGTATGCCGTTGAAAAGAACTTGAATGTTCTACAGCCTACCAATTTAAAAGACCCGGAGTTTTTGAACACCTTAAAATCCTTGAACGCCAATTTACAGATCGTAGTTGCTTTTAGAATGCTGCCTAAGCTGGTTTGGGCCATGCCAGAATACGGAACCTTTAATTTGCACGCATCATTGTTACCTCAATATAGAGGGGCGGCACCAATTAATTGGGCAATTATTAATGGAGAAACAAAAACAGGCGTTACAACCTTCTTTATCGATGAAAAGATTGATACCGGCGCCATTATAATGCAAGATGAAACCGTAATAGAACAAACAGATAATGCCGGAGACTTACATGACAAATTAATGCATTTGGGTGCAGATACGGTTCTAAAGACCGTAGCACGAATTCAGGAAGGAAATTTTAAAACAACAAAACAACCTAATTCAGGTGATTTAAAAGATGCCCACAAGCTTTTTAAGGAAACCTGTGAAATAGACTGGAACAAAACTGCAGTAGACATCTACAATTTTATAAGGGGCCTAAGCCCTTACCCGGCAGCATGGACCACATTAACAAACGGTGACCAAACTATTATTACCAAAATTTATAGCGCAAGCATAGAGGAAGGAAAACACGAGTTACCAACGGGATCTCTGATTTTTACTAAAAAAGAAATGAAAGTTGCAGTACAGGGAGGGTATCTAAATCTTGAAGAAATTCAACTACAAGGCAAGAAAAGGATGATGGTAAAAGATCTATTGAACGGCCTGAATTTGGAAAAAAACGCAAAAATGGGTTGAGACCCCGTGTTTGTTGGGCTGCGAGAATCGTAGAAAAAAACCTACTTTATTAACAAACGCGCTGAGTTATCAACAAAACAAGGGATTTCCCCTTGTTTTACTTGCGTTGCCCAGAAATCCATATAAATTTGTTAGTAGGTATAAATTATTTAATCACAATTAATTATCACATTATGAACAAAACAGAATTGATCGATGCAATGGCAGCTGACGCTGGCATCACAAAAGCTGCGGCGAAAAAGTCATTGGAATCTTTCTTGGGAAATGTTGAAAAATCTCTTAAAAAAGGAGATAGAGTTTCTTTAGTAGGTTTCGGTTCTTGGTCCGTATCTAAAAGAAATGCAAGAGAAGGTAGAAATCCATCAACTGGAAAAACTATCCAAATCGCTGCTAAAAATGTAGTAAAGTTTAAAGCAGGTGCTGATTTAGGTAAAGCTGTAAACTAATTTTACACAGATAAATTTATAAAAAGCGCCTTAATTGGCGCTTTTTTTATTTCTATGTTTTTGCATTTAGAAGGATTTGTCTTACTTTAGGTATATAATCATAGTAAATATATGATAGCATTAAAGCCAACTAAAGGAAAATTACTTGTAGCAGAACCATCTTTAACAGGAGATGTTTCTTTTAACAGGTCTGTTGTTTTGTTAGCAGAACACAGCAATGAAGGTTCTGTTGGTTTTATTTTAAATAAACCATTGGAATACCATATTAACGAGCTTGTAACCGAAATTGAAATTCCCTTTCAAGTATATAATGGTGGTCCAGTAGAACAGGACAATCTATATTTTATTCATAAAGTACCCCACTTAATAGATAACAGCGTAGAAATATCCGATGGTATATATTGGGGCGGTGATTTTGAAACCACGGTAGAGCTCATTAACAAAGAAATTATTTCTGAAAATGATATTAGGTTCTTTTTAGGATACTCTGGTTGGTCTTCTTTACAGTTAGATGAAGAACTAACGTCCAAATCATGGATCGTTGTAGAAAACGAGCATGAAAGCAGAATTATTCAAAAAGCTGCCAAGGCAATTTGGAAAGAAAATATGATTCAGTTAGGTGGCGACTATTTATTGTGGTCTAATGCACCGGAAAATCCTAGTTTAAACTAAACGCTTTTAGTCAAGGACATTCTAGCTGCAGCATTTAATTTACCGATCAAGTTTTTTGCAGTTACGTTCACAAAATCTTTCTTTCTATATTTTGTTACAGAAATAATACCTTCAATATTATTTACAATAAACAACTCATCTGCTTTTTGAAGTTCAAAAGGTGAGATACTTTCTTCTAAAAATTCAAAATCATTGAGTTTAGATACGATGTCAATAAGCTTTTTTCTTAAAATACTGTTTACACAACCATCCGTAACCGGTGCTGTTTTAATTTGATTTCCCTTTACAACGAACAAATTGCCATTTAAGGACTCTATAACCTGCTTTCTTTCGTTTAGCAGCAAACAATCTCGATAATCGTTTTCTTGGGCATAAACAGCCCCTACAACGTTTACTATCTTATTATTGGTATCCAAATTAGAGAGCATACTAGAATTCTTATAGAAATCTTTATATAGCTCAACTTCATAGGCTTGATCATTTAAAATAAAAAATGGATCAGCCAAAGTTTTATGGGTAATGAAGTAAGAAATACTATTATCGGATTTAGAAAAATCGTTACTACTATTTCTAAAAACAGTAAATTTTATTTGTTTTGCTTCCTTTAGTTCACCTTCAGAAATAGACTTTAAAATTTCTTGTTCCATGAACTCCATAGTAAAGTTCATAGGTATATCCATTCTCAAAATTCTCATGGACGACATTAGGCGCAGATAATGGTCTTCCAAAAAAATTATATCACCGTTTAGAACACGTAACTCCTCAAAAACCGCATCGCCAAGCTGTACCCCCCTATTCTTCTCATTCAAAAAAGAGGTATCATCATCAAGAAGAGATCCATTAAAATTGAACATAAAAAAAGCCTTAAAAAATTAAGGCTCAAAGAGACTGTAAATAAGCATATTTTTATGATGATCCCAGTACCTGTTTTAAATCAGATACTTGATTGGTCCAAAGCATTTTAGATTCGTCAACTTCGTCCTCTTCGGCAAAATCTGTTATGAACAACGATACATCTTTAGTAATTTCATCAACAATAATCTTCATTTCAAAAAAGCTATCATCTTCTGCTTCATCCCAAGCAAAACGTACAAATTCGTCTGTTTTTCTTTTTAGTAATTTGGCTTCTTCTTCAGCTCCGTCCCATATAAATGTAAACTTTTCCCCTCTAGAGTTCACATTATCCGCAAACCACTCCGATAGTCCAGAAGGTGTTGCCAAATATTGATATAACATCTGTGGGGAAGACTGAATTACAAACTCTATTTCAAATTTTATTTTATCGCTCATGTTCATGCTACTTTAATACGGGCAATATATATATTTCTAAATGATAAAAAAATAAATGACCAGTATTATTTTTTTAATCAACTTTTGTTGAAGAACAAATAAATTACCACTATATTTGCAGCCGTTTAAAAATAATACGGCGAGGTAGCTCAGTTGGTTAGAGCGTCGGATTCATAACCCGGAGGTCGGGGGATCGTGCCCCCCTCTCGCTACAGAATAACAGGCACATTATAAACGGTTTAACTTAAGTTAGACCGTTTTTTTTATGCCAAATTTATAAGTATATCTGTGATTTATAATTCATTAAGACAAGAGGTCGTTAAACTTTTGTACCGACTAAACCTTTGCGATAAAACTGCCTATTTGTAATAAAACTGAAAAATTATTTAATTAGCAGATAAATAAAATTACCTATTGCAACCACTCCCGTTAAGCATCCTAAAATAAAATCCATTCTAGAGGCAATAAAATCCAATCTATTTTCAATTCTTTTTGCTATGATTGCGTAAAGAGAATACAGGGTAAAAGAGCCTATTGTAGAACCAATTGAAAAATAAAGTGCATTTACAAAACTATACTCAAAATATTTAAATGCGATGGATAGCGAAATAAATGTAAAATAAAACGGTATTGCCATCATATTCAGCAAGGACATCATTACACCATAGAAATACGATTTGGATTTTGGAATTTCTTTTTCAGGTACTTTTTCTTTGGATTGAAAATGAACTCTAAAAAAATTAATGGAGAGAAGAAAAAGTATACCTGTACCAATTTGTTGAATTAAAGTAATGTATTCAGAATTCTTCATTAGAACATTAGCCAAATATGCTCCTAAATTTGCTTGAAAGAATAGTACCGTAGCGTAACCTGCAATAATGTACAACGCGGCTTTAATGCCATTTCTTAAGCTATACTTTACCACCGTTAAATTCAAAAAACTAGGTGTAATACTACCTAAAGAGGCAATTAAAAAACCAATTAGCACGTAAACAAGAGCATTCATAAACTATATATTCTATTTCAATGACAAATAAAAACATAAACGCGCACAGTAGTTGATACATTACCCGTTAATTCTAACTCTTAAAATTATACCACTAAACATAACGGAAGTTTATTACAATACTATAGTTACTTACAGCTGTAGAATATTATAGAAACTAAAAGAAAAGAATTAATAAACGGCAACATAGCTTTCTGGTCGCAGAACGTAGCCTAATGGCTTATAGATGAACATAGATTTATATCCACATTAACAATTTATTTATCAGTAAAAAAATTGCAAAGAGTAATAGTGGGTTAGGAATTCTCTTCCTTGATCTGGCTTTTTGCATTTTTTATTTCCTGTGCAGAAGCTTTTGGCAATTCTTGCTCAGAGGATAATCTAGGTTCATAAGTGAACTCTGTGAAAAAAGGAAAATGGTCAGAACCTATATCGTCACCCACCTGAATATCTTTTACCCTAAATGCCGCAGATGAAAAAACATGATCCAAAGGCCATCTCATTATATAGCTTTTGGCATTATAAGTATTGTACAGACCTCTACCTTTTCTTGAATCAAGCAAACCACTTACCCTTTGAAAAAGCTTAGTTGTTTCGGACCAGGCAACATCATTAAAATCGCCCATAACAATAACTGGATATTCTGATTCTCTTGTCATTAGAGCTATTTTCATCATCTCCGCATCTCGGTCCACTGATGAGGGGTTGTGTTGGGGAGTGGGCGGAGCAGGATGTATTGCAAAAACTTGAATAGTGTCTTTAGAAGGCAACACCAACTTGGTATGTATGGAAGGTATGGTATCTTCAACAATATATTTTACTTTGGGGTTCAACAACTCAAATTTTGAGTAAAGCAACATGCCATAGGTATTATCTAAAGGTACTTCAACCTTAAATTTATAAGTATTACTAAAATGTTCATTTAATTTTATAATCCAAGATTGATCAGTTTCGGTAAATAATAATACATCCGCCTCTTTATCTACAGCATCTTTAATCAGTAGATTTTTTTTCTTATTCTTTTGTAAAACATTAGCTGCGTAAATAGAAATACTTGTTTTGGCATTTTTGCTACCCTCATGTATTTCATATGCCGCTAAAGGAGTATATGTGTAAATTTTTTGAAATTGAACCGTAATACAGATCAATAATGATATGATAAAAGCTTGGTCTATTCTATTTTTTATTTCAAACCTAAAGAAATAGGTTAAAAATGCACTGACGGTTAAAACCGTAAGTTGAAGATGGGGAAAATCAAACACCCGTACCACCCATGTATTAAGAGGTATATACGGAAAAATTGTTAGAACAATTGCGATAAGTGCGAAGCCTCGCAGAAAGAGTTTTAATTTTGACATTAGTAAAAAGAACCTGTTAGAGCTAATATTGATTATTGCTCCACAAGGTATGTAAACTAACTTCCATCTTTTACTTCAATAAAATGGAATATTAACACACTACAATTATAATTTCAGAAAACAACTTAGATCTAAAATCAATTATAAATTTAAAGTGAACCCGAAACTTACATTGGAGGAGCGGTTATCTTCCAATTCAGAATTAAAATTGATAACCGAGTAATTATAGAGTGCAGAAAAAGAAACTCTTTTGGTCAGTGGCATTTGTGCTTTAAACTGGCTTAAAATTCTATGATTGCTTATGTTATTGTACAATGGCTGAAAATACAATGTACCCGTGACATCTAAATTATACTTCTTAAAATTTTGGTTCAATGAGATATAACTACTGTTTCTATGGTTATAGAACTTCTGACCTGTATCATCAACAACCTCAATTTCATATATGTATGAATTACCAAAATACACAAGAGAACCACTTTTTGATAATAATTTTAGACGTAGCCCTAGACCCAATAAATTTCTTTCGGATATAGTTAGTTTCTGATTATTTTGATTTTGCACAAATGCTTCAAAACGAAATACTTCGGTCAATTTCTGATTAAATCTAGCATGTAAAAAATATGAATTTTGAAAATCTTCATCTTTGGATCTTATCAAATTCACATTACCAATAAAAAAGTAAATACTTTTAAGGTTCTTAGACTTTAACTGAGTAGTAAGGTTAGACCCAATTTGTAGAATGTACTCTCCATTGTTATCCGTATAATTGAACAAAAGATCACTGCTTAATACAAATCTTATAGAATCTGTATGCATACGTTTAGATTCAATGTTTACTAGTTGTCCATTTACCGAATATGCTAGAATAAATATTGAAAAAAAACAGATGTACCTGCAAAAATCAAAAGTCAGTTTCATATAAAAAGTCACAATTTTTTCCTTGTGCAAAACTATCGCTAAATACTTTCTCTGAAAAACTTTAGAAATTCGGTTTTCTTTTACTTACTTAACATTTTAATTCAAAACCATATTCTTAAAACGAAGTTAGCATTATAGTCTGTACCTATATTTTCCTCTACTGCACAATGTATACAAACAGCATCCACCCTATTCGTATAAAAACATCTTACGTTATCTTGTAACCTTTATTGCTGTAAACAGATATCATTATTGGCAATGATCTTTTATTGTACAAATCATTCACTTTCATTAAAATGTGGCACTTTACTATATTAAACCTTAGAATAGTATAGCGGTACATCTCATTTACAAAGCAACTTCTAAATCCGCAGTGAAAGCATATCAACAAATACCGTATAATTTAAAATACCCTTAGCATCATCATTCAATTACCAGTAAATGAGGAAATAAACATGTATTTTCACTATTAATTACGACCAGTTGTCTGTCAATGAAAAACACAAAATTTTATAACGAGCTAAAAATATCAAAAAAGCCGTTGGCAGAACTTTTCGCGAACGAGTCTAATTTTTTAGAAGTGCCGCAATCCTGGCATGTAGTCGTCGTAGATATACAAAATTCTACCCGTGCGGTAATAAATGGTAACCATCACGAAGTTAACTTAACAGCTACAGGCAGTATTATTTCGGTTTTGAACACCGTTCGTAAATTTAAGCAGAATATAGAAATTCCATATTTTTTTGGTGGTGACGGCGCCACTTTTCTTATACCGGATAGTTTATTGAACAGAGTAATAAACGTATTACGCAATTACAGTATTCATATTAAAAGAAAAACCAAACTGATTTTGCGGGTGGGCCATGTACCTGTGAAACACCTACTAGCCAAACAATGTCAATTGAAAATTGCCAAGCATCAACTAACCCAAAAATTGGCAATTCCCATTATACTTGGAAACGGCTTACATAAAGCTGAAGAAATGATCAAAGCCAATTTCAAGGAGCTATCAAACACGGAATTCAATGAAAGTTTATTGAATTTAGAAGGTATGGAGTGTAGATGGGAAGAAGTGAACCCGGAGCAAAACAAAGCTAAAGTGGTTTGTTTATTACTAGATGCCGTCGAAGAAAAAGCCCAGCAAGATGTTTATAGGCAAGTACTTACCAAAATGGATGACATCTTTGGCACTTTTACCGATCGGCAACCTATAAAAAGTGAAAAGCTTAAACTGGATGCCAGCTTAAACAAAATTTGGGAAGAGATGAAGATAAGCCTAGCACGTAAAAATTGGCTCTACATCATTAAAAATTGGATAAAGACCAATATTGGCCATGCGTACTTTAGCCTGTCTAAAAGTGGAAAACAGTACTTAAAGCAAATAGGTCAACTGTCACATTCCTTTATGTTAGACGGTATGATCAATACCATTTTTACCGCAGATCAGGATAAAATAGATGTATTTATAGATTTTCTGAACCAATTGGAAAGCGAACATAAGATAATATACGGCATTCATATTACACACGCATCGGTTATGTCTTGCTATGTACTTGACAGAAAAACAAGTCACTCCCATTTTGTAGACGGAACCGAAGGCGGTTATACATCTGCGGCCAAAATGCTTAAGGTAAAGCGAAAGGCCAACGCTCTATAAATTTTTCCCTAAAAAAGAGTTTTAGGCAATTAGCTATCATTTTTATAAGGTCAATTAATATAATATTAGAGCAAATCTATGTCTGTTGATGTGGGTAACTTGCTGACATTGATAATATAAAAGCATATACAAATGATAACAGAAGATAAAAGTATTCATAAAACTAAAAGCACTGGCGGATTAGAAAATGAAACACAACAAAACAAAGGTGTTTTCTTAAAAGAAAATGTCAACGAAACATCAACAAAACCAGTAAATAATGGCGGAGTAGCCACGGCAAAATATGATTTACATTTAGAAAAGCAGTGGTTAGCGGTACGAGATGAATATTTCTCCAATTTTCCTGAAACGCAAGATATTGATAGTAATGGAGAGCAAGACGTCGTAGAGGCTTTAATCAGTAATATTGCTAAAAGAAGGCAAAAAAGCGAACAAGAAATCCATGATGAAATCATGAACTGGAACATATCTAAATAGCCATGAAAAAGATAATATATATTTTGGTTGCTGCACTGGTCATAAGTTGGGTTTTAGGCTTTATTGTTTTTAAGGTAATGGGAGCGTTAATACATCTACTACTTTTGTTGGCCGTAGTTCTTTTGGTTTACAATTGGTTAAGTAACAAGACCACAACGTAAAACTGAAATACTGCTAGTAGCGCTATAAATTTTTAATGTACTTGGTAATAAGCATGATAACTTATTACTAGTTTTGCTTTTAAAACTAGTAGCATGATTTCAGTAGATAACCTGGCCGTAGAATTTAGTGGCACTACCCTATTCAGTGACGTTTCATTTGTTATAAACCCAACCGATAAAATAGCCTTAATGGGCAAAAACGGAGCGGGTAAATCTACCATGATGAAAATTATTGCCGGTGAACAAAATGGTACAAGTGGTAATGTAAGAGTACCCAAGGATACTGTTATAGCCTATTTACCGCAGCATTTGCTGACCGAAGATAATTGCACCGTTTTTGAGGAAGCTGCAAAAGCATTTAAACATGTTTTTGATATGCGGGACGAAATGGATAGGCTTAACAAAGAATTAGAAACTAGAACGGACTATGAAAGTGATGCCTACATGAGCATTATTGAAAAGGTTTCCGATCTTGGAGAAAAATATTATGCCTTGGAAGAGGTAAATTATGATGCCGAGGTTGAAAAAGCCTTAAAAGGACTCGGTTTTAAGCAAGATGATTTTCAACGACAAACGAACGAGTTTAGTGGTGGGTGGCGAATGCGCATAGAACTAGCTAAAATTCTATTACAAAAACCAGATTTGATACTCTTAGATGAGCCTACAAACCATATAGATATAGAATCTGTTATTTGGTTAGAAGATTTTTTATTGAACAAAGCCAATGCCGTAATGGTTATTTCTCACGATAGGGCTTTTATAGATAACATTACCAACCGTACCATAGAAGTGACCATGGGGCGTATTTACGATTATAAGGCAAATTACAGCCACTATTTACAATTACGCGAAGAACGAAGATCACACCAAATAAAAGCCTACCAGGAACAGCAAAAATTCATTGCAGATAACATGGCCTTTATTGAACGCTTTAAAGGTACCTACTCAAAAACCAATCAAGTAACTTCGCGCGAGCGCATGTTAGAAAAATTAGAGATTATAGAAATAGATGAAATAGACAATTCATCTTTAAAACTTCGCTTCCCTCCTGCCCCTAGATCTGGTGATTACCCTGTAACTGTAAAAGATGTTTCTAAATCTTATGATGACCATATTGTTTTTAAGGATGCGAACATGTCTATTTCCAGAGGTGAAAAAGTATCTTTCGTTGGGCGAAATGGAGAAGGAAAATCTACCATGATAAAAGCCATATTAGGTGAAATTCCTGTAGAAGGCACCTGTCAGCTAGGGCACAATGTTAAAGTGGGATATTTTGCTCAAAATCAGGCATCATTGCTAAATCCGGACTTAACCATCTTCCAGACCGTAGATGAGGTTGCCTTTGGTGATATACGTAACCAAATTAAGAATATTTTGGGCCGTTTCATGTTTAGTGGCGATGATATCGATAAAAAAGTTAGCATGCTTTCCGGTGGAGAAAAAACACGTTTGGCAATGGTAAAATTGTTATTAGAACCAGTAAACCTTTTAATCTTGGATGAGCCCACCAATCACTTAGATCTAAAATCCAAGGATGTTTTAAAAGAAGCACTTTCCACTTATGATGGCACGCTTATTTTGGTTTCTCACGATCGTGATTTTCTACAAGGCTTATCGCAAAAAGTATTTGAATTCAAAGAGCAGCGCGTTATAGAACACTTTGAAACAATTGATGCTTTCTTAGAGCGCAATAGAATAAAGAGTATTGCAGAAATCAATTTGATGAAGTAATTATTTCTTTCCTTTTATCAAAGTCATAAATTTCAGAAAAATTAAAACAAGCTATATAGTACACTAGTTTAATTTTATTGAGATACACATGAAAAAAAATATAATAAACAGGGTTCTTACCATATTAATATTCGTTTTTTTAACAATTTCATGCAGTAAGAATAAAGAAAACAAGAAAATTCTTTTCATTACAACCAATGTTAGTGAATTGAAAAACGAACCAAACGGCACCTACCTCATTGAATTAGCTATTCCCTTTAAAAAATTTTCAGAAAATAGTCTCGATATAGACATTGTTTCACCCAAAGGAGGAAAAATTCCCATTTATCATAGTGGAGACACTACAAGTTTGGTCAAGTCTATTATACAAAATGAATTATTCATAGATAAAACAGAAAATAGTTTAAAACCACTTGACATTGATCCGAAAGAATACATCGCCGTTATAATTCCCGGTGGATACGGACAATTCTGGGACACTCATAAAAATAAGAACCTTCTTCATATAATTTCTGAGATATATGATTTTGGTGGAATTATTGGATCTATTGGCCATGGAACTGCTACGCTAATCGATGTAAAATTAAAATCTGGAGAATTTTTGGTTAAGAATAAAACTATGACAAGTTTTCCTTCATGGAATGAAAAAAAATATAATGAAACAATCAGACTATGGTAAACTATTACCTTATGATATGGAAGCTGAATTATACAAGAGAGGCGCCAATTTAAAAGTATATGATCACGAGAAGAGGACAAATTATGAAATTGTTGATTATGAGAACAGATTAATAACTGCCTCTTTTGCAAATAGTGGAGAATTTGTAGCTGACGAAGTTCTAAAAATGATCAATAAAACCGATTAATCCTTAGTAACTGAGCTTTTAAACGTTTAAGAGGCATCAAAATAATAGTAAAACACCTCAGGGAAAGCCCAGGAAACATTCAAAAAAAACAAACTTTTAAATTCGAGGCAAGCCTAGGGGTATTATACCCTTTGGCGGTGCCAATAAAATAGTACTAGAGATGAATTTCTTCAAATTAAATTTAACCGTGTCCAATTTATGTACCCTTTAATCTTATAGTTTTGACCATAAAAAAAATAATCTATAGCTTTGTTTCTAACAGGAATAAAAATTTCTTTTTCCTTTTATAATGCTCAACCTATTTGCTTTACGCTAACAGCAAAACAAAATATGACCAAAAATATTACATTAGTATTATTCATCTTATCATCAATAACATCTTATTCTCAAAAATGTAAAACGGACCGCGATCCTTTTACGAACGATAAAATAACATCGTTCAATTTCAATAATAAAACGGTCTATTTTGAAATTAAAAATGATACCATAACATTTGATATTACCTTCAATTACTGGGGTGAAAGAGAACATATATTTGACAGGAATACAGAAGTTTTATTAAAACTTGAAAATAGTTCTAAAGTTGAATTAAGAACAGTTAAAAAGTCCAAACCAAAGATTGAAAGTATTACATCTTCTAATGGATTCTTTTCTGGCCTTGGAGGCGGAATGACGACATCAAGTTCTGAAAATTTTACTGCATATTCCTTTGTTTTTAATCTTACAGAAACAGAGTTGAAAAATTTGGCAGAATCTGAAATTGATATTATAAGGATACCGGATACGGATGAAGGAGAATTTATAGATTTAAAAGCTAAAGGACGAACAAAGAAAAAAATAAAAGCAATCAATAAAGGAGCTAGTTGCATTAATGAAAATTTATAACCTTGCGCGAGTAAATTATAAGGTTGGTTAAAAAATCAGTACAATCAATTGAACCTAAATAACAACTTAGTATTCTTCTTCAGTGCATTAGGTGCTTTTAACAGCGTTGTATTAAGTATTTATTTTTTGTTTTTTAATAGCGCTAAAAATAACGCTAGCTATTACTTAGGTGGGTTACTCTTAGCTTTGAGTACTCGAATTTGGAAATCTTTATTTTTCTATTTTAATCCAGAGCTTTCTAAAACATACTTACAAATTGGGCTTTCCGCATGTTTTCTAATTGGTCCGTTCTTATATTTTTACATTAAATCTAAAGTTTCAGAAACAAAAGCATCAAACAGTTTTTTAAACTTACACCTATTATTGATTATAATAGTAATATTGGGCGTTGGCATTTTATACCCTTACAAATATTATATAGAGCTTTGGGTAGATTACTTTTATTACATTATCAATATTCAATGGTTAATATATATTATCCTCTCGGCATTTTTATTAAATACGGTTTGTAAAAAATTACTGTCAGAAAGTAAAAGATTAAACTATGATGAAGTTTGGCTTGTTAGTATTTTCTTTGGAGTTTTAGTAATTTGGATAGCCTATAACACAGCTTCTTATACTTCATATATTGTTGGGGCTTTATCGTTCTCCTTTATTTTTTATCTAACCGGATTACTTATTTATTATAAAAGAAAAAAAGAGTTTGTAGTTTCTAAAAAGAAAGAGAAATATGCAAATAGCATTATTGACGATGCCGAAGTTGAACAGCTATTAGAAAAGATTGAATTTACACTAGATAACGAAAAGCTGTATAAGAATCCCAATATAACCATGCCGCTTTTGGCAAAAAAAATTAACATTCGTCCACAATTGCTTTCGCAATTATTGAATAACAATCTAAACAAAAGTTTTTCACTTTTCATAAACGAATATAGGATCGAAGAGGCAAAAAAACTTTTAAGAACAAAACCTCATTTAAAAATTGAAACCATAGCTGAGGAATGCGGTTACAATTCAAACAGTACCTTCTATGCCACTTTTAAGAAGATAACTAACACTACACCAGCAAAATACGTTGGAAAATAAGCTTAGTTATAGATTCTTGATGTATACATCAGGACTTCTATAATATATGTGCTTAATGTCTACGAATAACATTTCAACTAAAATTGTCATCTAAACAAATAATAATTTTATGAGAAATTCAATTTTAGTATTTAGTCTTATTCTTTTAAACTCTTTAATTTATGGTCAAACAGAAGAGACCAAAATTAAAAATGTGCTTTTAGATTATGTAAATGGAACATCATATAATAGACCTGAACTTTTAGAAAAAGCATTTTATACCAACGCAAACCTATTTTTAGATAATAAAGAACAAGAACTTTGGATCGTTCCCATTAATGAATACCAAAGTTGGTATAAAAATAAAAAGCAAGGGGAATTTAATGGTAGAATAGGAAATGTAGTATCAATAGACTATACAAATACTATTGCCACCGCAAAAGTAGAAATACTATTTCCAGAAGATGGAACAAGGTATATAGACCTTTTTCTTTTAAAAAAAATAGATAGTCATTGGAAAATAATTAGCAAGGCCGCTACAAAAGATAACAACGGCATTAGTTCTGTAGAAGATAAAATTCTATTCATAGTTTCTAATGCGGCTAAGTACGGCAATTCAGATATTCCTACCGGAAATAGCTTCTCTGAACTAGTGAATGCCTATGACACGTTCAAGAAAGCAGGTTACACGGTAGATTTTGTTAGTCCAAAAGGTGGTACCGTTCCACTTTCATATATAGACACATCAGATTCATTAAGCCTATCATATCTATATAATTCAGATTTCATGTATGCTCTAAAAAATACTCAGAAACCAAATGAGATAGAACCTAAAAATTATAAAGCAGTGCATTATATAGGGGGCGGTGCCGCCATGTACGGAGTTCCAGAAAATAAAGAAATACAGCATATTGCCATGGCAATATATGAAAAGCATAATGGTATTGTTTCATCTGTTTGTCATGGCACTGCAGGTGTAGTACATCTTAAAACTGAAGATGGGGAATATCTATTTAAAGGGAAAACGGTAAGTGGATATCCAGATTCTTTTGAAAAAAAAGATGCGGATTATTTTAAACATTTTCCTTTTTTAATACAGAAAACTTTAGAAGACAGGGGTGCCATTTTTAATTTTTCACCAAGAAACAACGCTCACGTAGAAGTTGATGGAAAGTTAATTACTGGTCAGAACTATTTATCATCTAGAGGTGTTGCATTAAAAATAATTGAAAGTTTAAATGCTGTTAAAAACAAGTGATCAGAAAGAATACTATCTTACAAGTCTAACACTTAGGCAACTAAAATAGTGGGCACGAGAACGTAAAGAAATTTATTTTTAATTAGCTCCTATATCTATGAATTATTAAAGTAAAAAAAATGAAACAGTGCTATTGTATCTTATTGATGTTTTTTTGTTCAATTTTTACTATGCATTCCCAAACTACGGCTACAACGGTAGATATTGGTGATTACAACATGCATTTCAATATTATGAAAGGCAATGGCACTCCTATTCTATTTGAAGCAGGTGGTGGTGATAACAGTACTGTTTGGGCACCTATTTTAGAAAGAATACATCAGGTTACCGGTACTACGTTAATAACTTATGACCGATCGGGTTTTGGTCAAAGCGAACTCAATCCCAAACTAAAAAACGATTCAGATTTCGGAATAGAAAACGGGATTAAAGAATTAGAAACCGCACTCGCAAAATTAGGATACTACGATGATATTATTCTGGTATCACATTCTTACGGTGGTCTCTATAATTTATTATATGCAAATAAACATCCTAAAAAAGTAAGATCCATTGTTTTAATAGATGCAACGCTTACTGATTTTTGGAATGAAGATTTCTTGGCAATGAGAGATATGCACGTAGACATTAACACCATACCCAAAGGTACTGGAGATTATTACTTGAATTATAATTACAACAAAATTATACGTTCATTACGAAACACACAGTTTCCTGAAAATATTCCGGTTACAAACATTTTCCCTGATAAATCTGCTCCAGTATTTCCAAAAGAATATTCCGATAGATGGAAAAAGATGCATGTAGATTTAGGCGAGAAAAACAATAACATAACTAACATAATAGCTGAAAACAGTGGGCATGCGGTATTTCATGATAATCCTGCATTAGTCATCAATGCCATTATTAAAGCCTATGCTGAAACTTTAGACAAAAGTCAACAAAACCTAGTATTACAAAAGGCATTAAACAATGCAATTGACTTAACAATTGAAACTAAGGTTCAAAATCGTTCAGAACAAGATTTAAATTCTTTGGGATATTCATTTTTACAAACCCAAGAAATAGATAAGGCTTTAAACGTATTTAAAACAAACACACTATTATTTCCTGAAAGTGCTAATGCATATGACAGTTATGGTGAAGTTTTATTGATAGCGGGAAAGAAAGATGAAGGTATAAGAATGTATAAAAAATCAATTGTGTTAAACCCTGACAATGAACATGCAAAAGAGGTGTTGTTAAAATTGAAAGAAGAAGAATAACAACATAGTTTATCAATAACAACAACTGTACTTGACTTCATGGGGCTATTTGATTTTTTAAAAAAGAGTGATAAAAGCAGGAGAATGTTCAATTACAATCTAAAAAAGAACCGGACGTTGCAAAAATCAAGCAATACATTGACATACCAGCATCAATTAAAGATAAGGTAGCCAACATTGACCAGATTACTACAAATAATGATTTAGATGTGGAGTCTAGGGTTAACAAGCTCATGAAAATTTATGAATCTTTAACTGATGAACAAAAAAGAACTAGAGCAGGCAGATATGTAATTATACATATTGCGGAAGTATGCTTTTCGGAACGATTGATCGAAGATGCTATTGACAATTTTAATTTTGCTATGAAATTTAAAGATTCAGTAGGCAATCCGTTTTTACATTTAAGATTAGGACAATTAAATTATTTAATACAGAACAAAGAGAAAATGTACGATGATTTAAGCAGGGCTCTAATTATGGGTGGTGAAGGCATTTTTAAGGATGAGGATTCTAAACTTATTGAAATGGTCAAAGGTGTATTAAAAGAACCGGCAGACTGTTCCTGGGGAGAATACGAAGGTCCAGATTGGGAGATAACCAAATAAATTTTAAGTGATTCACAAAACCATAATAACTTTTGCCTTCCTGTTGTATTACGCTATTTCATTTTCTCAATATACATGGACAAATGGGGAAGTAATCTTAAAAAATGGAAACACTTTTTCCGGCGAAGTAAAAATACCAGTCGTATCAAAAGATTTGATACATTTTAACGGTAAATCAAAAGTTAAGGTCAGGGATAAAATTACCGGTAATAAATCTGTATTTGATGCAGGGGAAGTGGACTTTATAAAATTTGTATTCTCTGAAAGAGAAATAGCCTATTTTAATTACATACCGGTTTCTAAAAAGAAACAGGAAATTTTCTGCATTGTAACCACGGGCGCAGTTACCTTATATGGCAGATCTGTGAGCATGACCACAACAAGACCGGGCACTTTTACTTTCAACCATTTAAATGAATTTTATGTCCAAAGGGCAAAAGAAGATATTGCCACGCCACTATTGACCGCGAGACCTTCAAAATCTTTTAAAAGTCGTGCTATGGACTATTTTAAGGATTGCCCTACCCTGGTTGAGAAATTAAAAAATAAAACGGTTAGAAAAGAGGATATCGTTGCAGTTGTGGAACATTACAATAATTGCTCTAAATAACCTCAACCCTATAGTAAGCAACAAAGTAGTATTACAAACGTTTATAAAATTCAACATAAAACATTACAAACCATGTATAAAAAAGCACTCATTGCCATTGTTCTTACCATCACATTTGTGAAAACCATCAAAGCTCAAGAATTACAAACACAAGTGGAAACTATAAATACCTTTATAGAAGAACATAGTGAGGGTAATAGAAATTACTATGCAAAAATAAATGCCACACAAGGCAATGTTTACTTCTATAATGAAATACAACATGCAATGCAGTTAACATTTCCTGTTCTTAAAATGGATGCCGATAATATAAAAATTACAAAAAAAGGACTCACTTTTTACCCCAAAGAGAAAGGTTTGGTAGTTAAAAAACAATTTTCATCTTTTGCTCCAAAAGACATTGACACTGCTTGGCTCAATATTAGTAAAATGAGCAAAAAGGATAAAATGGCACTACAAAACATGATGAAGAAGTTCATAATCGATTACCAAACTGCAATGAAATAGTAACGTAAATGATATACCCACATCAAACAAAAAGCCCTAAGAAAATATCTTAGGGCTTTTTGTTAAGTATTGTTATGGCAATTATTTACCGCCATCTAATTTATCCTGTAATGTTTTTAATTTATCCCAGTCTCCAGCAGCGGCAAGTTTAGCTTGTTTAGGCCAACTACCTGGTTTATGCATAGCATAACGTGGTCCGGCTTCCTTTAAAATTCCCTCTAACGTCTTAACGGATGCTCCTGCAAGTTTGGCAAATGTGCCAATACCGTTATCTGTTAATATGGATGCAATTTTTGGACCTATGCCTTCAATCTTCTTCAAATCATCTTTCTTGGCCTTGGCAGTAGATTTTTTAGCAACAGTTTTCTTTGCCGTTACCTTTTTAACCGGTTTCTTTTTTGCAGGCAATGCAGTTAAATCTACTACACTGTTATCAATGCCCGCATATGGAGATGGTACATAGGCATCGGCAGCATGATCATTGAACCAACCTTTATCTTCGCTCAAATATCTAAACTCATAGCTTTTACCGGTTTCAAGTTCTATGCTTTTCACATAGGTTCCGTTCTTTTTCTCCATTTGGTAAGAACTGTCGTTTGTTTGCCAACCATTGAAATCTCCCAACAATATAACATTTGCCTCACTTGGTGCTTCATTTTTTCCAACCGTAAATGTTACTGTAGTATGCGTACCTTTTCCTTTTGTCTCTTTTGTTAATGCCATTTTTCTTAGTGTTTTAATTCTAGATAAAAGTTACATAGAAATTACTCATTTTCAAAAGTTTGCATAAAGTAATTCTAAATTTAAAATTAACCACAACTGTTGTAACTAATAATATATCAATATTATCTTTAAAACATGTTTATGTAAAATGAAGGATACGGTCTTGCTGCACAAAGCAATTATTAATCCGTAAAAACCATAAATAGTGCTTACAAGAGTCGAAATACTTTTTCTTTGGTACTTCTTCCGGTAAGCATGTAATCGCTAATAATGTAATAGGTTACGGTTGGCATTCAATAAAGCATGAAATTCAGAAGAGAAAAGAATATCTTCCTTAATTTCTTTACAAAGTTGACATAAACGGGCTCCGGTATTTAAAACCGTACCATGATAAGCTATATCCCTTTTATAACCACCAACCTCGGCAACTGCTACAGAACCAAAACTTATACCCGTTTTAAATTTGGGCACAAGCCCAAACTCCATTTCAAAGTCAGCGGCAGATTTTAATAAGCTATCCCTGAAATCAAGATAAAGGTCCAAACATTTTTTAGCGGTATTTTCATCAGAAATATGCCAGGTAAGCACCGCCTCATCCCCCACATATTGGTAAACCTCAGCATCATAATTTTCAATGTGATGGGTTAACTTGCTAAAGCATTCTTGTATGAGTCTACTATATTTAAGGTGCCCAATTTCTTCGGCTATTGTAGTAGATTGATTAAGGTCTAAAAACATAAAAATACGCTGAGCTTCTTTCGGTTTAAAATATGTACCCATGATAATATCATAAAGATTTGTAGAACCAAATTTTCTAGAAACCTGTGCGTATAAACTGAAATGAAAACTAACTACAAAAAAATATATGATATAGAATATATTTAGTGAAGACCCTAAATAGGCATAATGTGCATTGACCGCGTCATTAGAACTTGGTGGCATTAATTCAAAAATTACATATGTACCTACAAAGTGTATAAAATACATCACCGCAAATTGTAAAATGGCTTTTATGAATACCACTTTAGCAAACGGATAATCCCTAAGCATTTTACGTAACAAAAAAACATCGCTTGCGCTAATTACAAACAGTAAACCAGTACAAAAGGTAAAATTGAGGTAAACGTATATTCAAAATAAGCAAGCCAATCTTCACTTTGAAAAATTTTTATATTCAACACTATGTCAAATACCATTATAGCAATCAGCCACATTACCGCCAGGGTCAACATTCTAAATATCTGTTTCATTTTCATACGGACCTGATATTCTTTAGTGATGCTGGCAATCTAAAAATTACTGAAATATAAAGTTTAGGCTATAGCTTTGGTTATTGTTTTAAACTCTCTAAAGTTGGAACTACCAATTGATCCGTTCTGTACAAATAGATGATTTCAAGATTTTCATAATTTGTATAGGCGTCTATCAATGTAGATTGGGCATTCTGCGCCATGGCCTGTGCATCTAATAAATCGGTTATGTTACTTAAGCCGTTATCATAATTGTCTCTGTTCACTTTTAAGTTTTCTTCTGCCAATTGCTTGTTTTCCAATGCATATTGAATTTGCTCGTGTGCATTCAACAAATCATACCAACTTTGGGTAATAGCCACTTTTAATTGGTCTATACCATCCATTCGGTTGTTCTGGGCTATTTCTTCTTGTATTCTTTCTTGCTTAAGTCTTTGTTTACCGCCACCCCACCAATCTGAATTTACGTATGCCGTATACACAGGTGAACCTTGATTGGATTGTATGGAAACTTCATCCACAATTCCTATAACTGATTTGTCCAATGTTGGGAGATTTACATTTGCGGAATCACCTTTTGTTATGGAATTGATTTCTCCATCAGGTATTGGAAATACAGCTTTTACAGCGTTAATATTCACGATCTCCACTACCGGTTGACCAGGTTGCGCCAAATCACCAACATCCATCATCTTAGCGCTAACATACCCATCCATTGGGGCATATAGTTTTGCATGGCGCACATTTTCATAGGTCATTTTTGCAGCTGCCTGTGCCTGCTCATATTGTGATCTAGCTTCTAACATTCTTATCTCTGCAATACTTCCTTTTTGGAAAACATTATTGATACGCTCGTAATTTTCTTTTGCCAAACGCACTTGGGCAAGTTGTTGTTCATATTGGCTAGAGTAAATAGTAGCATCAATTTGCGCGATCAATTGGTTCTTCTTTACAAAGTCGCCAATAGATACAGGAACATGTACTACATTACCAGATACTTGAAAGCTAGACTTTATAGCTACATCTGCTTCTATTGTACCATTATAAGCTACTTTACTTTGAGAATTATTGGTATTGAGACCAACGTTCATAACCTCCACCTTAATGGTTTTATTCACCTTGGGTTTTTCCTCGTTACCACAGCTTATAGTTGATAGCACCAAAAAAACAATTGAAAGACTTTTTGGTAGATACCACAGGTATTTTTTCTTCATACCAAATTCAGATTTACGCATCATATTAGAATTATCTATTTTGAGGCGCAAAGTTAACGTAGCATCTAATCGCAAAAATGGTAATTAAATATCCTATTATGGTATTATTAGAACATTATGCCGTAAAAAAGCACTATTTAGCTCATAAAATGGTAGTATTAAATAAATAAATACCATTTTTCATGGAAGATATACCACAAATTGGAATACCGGAACTGTATGCTGATTACGCAAATCAAAAGAGTAGCACACAGCCGAAATTTATTTTACTGAAGCCTGAAAATATGCCCGAATACATAAAAAGTGGCAATCCGTTTAGAAACGTTAACTACGGTATCTCATTTTTTGTGGAAAGCAATAGTGAACTAAATATTGATTTCAATAGTTACAAACCCAAAAAAAACACGGTTTATTTTGGAAGCCCCGGGCAAGTATTCGCCATTAACGGTGAGTTTACAGAAGGTATTGGCGTACTCTTTCAAGCAGACTTTATATTAAGACATGGAGCACAACAATGGTTACAATCCTTACCCGTTTTCAATAGATTTTTAAGTGAGCCTTTTATTGAATTATCAGAAGAAGATTTACTGATGTTTCAACGACTTATAAATGAAATGGACACAGAATATGTGAATGATGATTTTTTAAAGTATGAAATGCTTGAAGCCCAACTCACTCAAGTTCTCGTAAAACTATCAAGACTTTACAGAGCTTCAAAAGAAAACAAAGTAACTGTTGACACCCAACATATGATCGCTTTAGAGTCTTTAATAAACAAACAGTTTAAAAATAATAGAAGTGTGGTAGATTATGCCGCTCAATTATATATGACGCCCCAAAACCTTAACCGCATTTCCAAAAAGGCTATGGGCAAGAGCGTAAGTGAACTTATCAATGAAAAGTTGATCATAGAAATAAAAAGGTATCTAGTATATACCGATATGAGTAGCGAAGAAATTGCCCATTTCTTTAATTTTTATGACAATTCATACTTTACAAAAACATTTAAAAAAGCTGTAGGCGAAACCCCTAAAGCCTTCAGAAAGAAGCAAAAAGAATTATTTTTCCCAACGAAATAGAGTCTAATTTATATTTATAGCCTTCACATAACACAAATTTAACGATCAATTATCTTAGTTGCTCTATATTATATCGTAATATTGCAATGAAACAATTATTTAAAGAATGGGTTTAGCTAAAACTGAAATGTTTACTGATGAGCAGAACAAAATATCCTTGTTCGCTAAAGCATTTGGTCACCCTGCTCGCGTAGCCATTTTGCAACATCTATTTAAAATTGATACTTGTATTTGTGGAGATTTGGTCAATGAAATAGGTTTAGCACAACCTACTATTTCACAGCATTTAAAAGAACTTAAAAATTTAGGTTTAATTAAAGGCAATGTAGAAGGTACTAGTGTTTGCTATTGTATTGATAAAGAAAATTGGGCAAGCATGAAAGATATTATGACACACTTTCTAGATCAAGATATTTCTAAAAATAATTGTTGTTAAAAAAATTTGAAACCTTTTATCGCATTATTGCGATGTACTAATATAAATTCGAAAATTTAAAACATAGCCTTATGAAACTATCAGAAGTTAAAAAGCACTTAGCAGCACTTGACACTATTGCCTTTCAATTACCGAATGGCGAATTGGTACCTAACCATTTCCATGTTACCGAGGTAGGTAAAATAACCAAAAACTTTATTGATTGTGGCGGCACGGTCCGTAATGAAGAAGTGGTCAACTTTCAACTATGGAATGCAGATGATTATGACCACAGATTACACCCAGAGAAATTAATACACATTATTGAACTTTCTGAAAAGGTACTGGGAATAAAAGATTTGGAAATAGAAGTTGAGTACCAAGGCAATACCATTGAGAAATTCGGATTAGATTTTGACGGTACCAATTTTAGACTAACATCTAAGCAAACGGACTGTTTGGCAAAAGACAACTGTGGCATACCGGCAGAAAAACCAAAATTAAATCTTTCTGAAATCAATAATGAACCTTGTTGTTCACCAGACGGAAACTGCTGTTAACCATTGATAATACACCATAACATGATCACTAAAGAAACAACTATGCTACCAGAAATAGCGCAATTCATCAGCTCTTTAAATACTGATTTAATTACAGAAGAACGCAAAGAAGTTTTACAACCGCTAATAGTTTTTATTCAACAGAAAACAACAGCTAATTCAGCTATTAGAATAAACTTTATCTGCACCCACAATTCAAGAAGAAGTCATCTATCTCAAGTATGGGCACAGACGATGGCAACATATTTCAATATTAAAAATGTGAATTGCTATTCTGGCGGAACAGAGGCTACCACTTTATTCCCAATGGTTGCGGAGACTTTAAAGAATCAAGGATTTCAGATTCAAAAACTTTCAGAAACCAGCAATCCGGTTTATGCCATTAAATTTTCTGAGAACGAACATCCGGTCATAGGTTTTTCAAAATCATATGAAGATCCGTTTAATCCTGCGTCTAAATTTGCAGCGGTGATGACATGCTCCCAAGCAGATGGCGGTTGCCCATTTATTGCTGGTGCAGAAAAAAGGGTTCCTATTACTTTTGAAGATCCAAAGGCTTTTGACAACACACCGCAACAGGTTGAAAAATACGCTGAAAGAAGTATTCAAATTGCAACAGAATTGTTTTACATATTCTCACAAATCAATAAATAGAAATGGCATCTAAAAAATTAAGTTTTCTAGATAAGAATTTAACTTGGTGGATATTTGCCGCAATGGCTTTAGGCGTAGCAATCGGTTATTTTTTTCCAAGCTTTCCAGATATCATAAACACCTTCAATAGTGGCACAACCAATATTCCTATTGCCATAGGTCTCATATTAATGATGTATCCGCCATTGGCGAAAGTAAACTATGTGTTGCTACCTAAGGTATTTAGAAACACTAAAATTCTGTCTATCTCCTTAATCCTAAATTGGATCATTGGTCCTGTATTAATGTTCATCTTGGCAATAACCTTTTTAACAGATTATCCAGAATATATGGTAGGTCTTATACTCATTGGTTTGGCTCGTTGTATTGCCATGGTATTGGTTTGGAACGATCTTGCCGATGGTAGCAGTGAATATGGCGCAGGTTTAGTAGCATTGAACAGTATATTTCAAGTATTTGCATACAGTTTCTACGCTTGGATATTTATCACCGTGCTTCCTCCCTACTTCGGTTTTGAGGGTGCCATAGTAGATATATCAATTGGCACCATTGCAGAAAGTGTAGCCATTTATTTAGGGTTACCATTTTTAATGGGGATATTAAGTAGATTGATTTTGGTGAAATTAAAAGGCGAAGAATGGTACACCACCAAATTTATTCCCGCCATATCACCTATGACGTTGATAGCGCTATTATTCACCATTGTTATCATGTTCTCTTTAAAAGGTGAACTGATTGTAGAAATACCAATGGATGTGCTGATAATTGCAGTACCGTTACTGATCTATTTTACATTAATGTTTATCATAGGTTTCTTTTTTACCAAGGCAACCGGAGCAGAATATGATAAAACAGCCTCTGTAGCCTTCACGGCAGCCGGAAACAATTTTGAATTGGCCATTGCGGTTGCTATTGCCGTATTCGGTCTAAATTCCGGTCAAGCATTTGCTGGAGTTATTGGTCCTTTGGTTGAGGTACCTGCATTGATTTTTTTAGTAAAGGTTTCCTTCTGGCTGAAGAAAAAATACTTTTCAAAAACTACATCTCAAACGGTATAGAGTTATGGGTTAATATGCTATTCTGTGGTGTAAATAAATAGAATACATAATCCGTTAATTAGGGTCTAAGCATTAAGCTTAGACCCTATTTTTTTTTTATAATCAATGTTCGCTTTTGGACTAATTGGGAAAATGTGTTCAATAATTGGTAAATAGTGTACGGATATGGTATTGTATCTGCTTAATTCTGAACCAAAATTAAGCGAAAGTAATATTTAAAATAAAAGCATCCCTAAATCACAAAGTGCGAATACGTATATTCACTTTTTAAACGCTTTACGTGACCGAAGCGGTACAAAAACCAAGTGCATCAAATAATAGTAAATGTTCAAGAAAATTTTAAAAAAAATAATGATAGCAATAGTATCTATTATAGGAGTTTTAGTGGTTATCTATTTATTATTCACCAATTATTACCCAAGCTTTGGCGGAGATGTTTCAAAAGAGCAACAAAAAACCTATCAATTATCCAGTAACTATAAAGAAGGTAAATTCAGAAATAGTAATGATGTACCAAAAGAAATGAGTTTAAGTGAAACCTTAAGCCTAGTATACACGTTCTTTACCACAAAAGTACCTAATGGAAGACCTACAAAAGATATTATTCCACAACATTTAAATAAGGTAAATGTTTCAAATTACAAAGGTGATACCAGATTGATCTGGTTTGGTCATTCTTCCTTTTTATTACAGATAAATGGGAAAAACATCCTGATAGATCCAATGTTCGGAAAAGTACCTGCACCTCACCCGCTATTGGGCAGCAGCCGTTTCAATAAAGAATTTCCCATAGAGATTGATCAACTGCCTGTCATAGATGCCGTAATATATTCGCATGATCATTATGATCATTTAGATTATGAATCGGTTTTAAAAATCAAGGATAAAACCAAACACTTTTATACACCACTTGGGGTTGGTGTTCATTTGAGTGCTTGGAACATACCAAAAGAGAAAATTACAGAAATGGACTGGTGGCAAGAAACGGCACTGGACGATATAAGATTAGTATGTACACCGGCACAGCATTTTTCTGGCAGAAAAATGAATAACGGTCAAAGTACATTATGGAGCTCTTGGGTGATTACTACAACAACAGATAATATATTTTTTAGTGGTGACAGTGGGTATGCAAGCCATTTTAAAGAAATTGGAGATACATATGGTCCGTTTGATCTGGCTTTAATGGAGTGCGGCCAGTACAATGAAAAATGGTCAGATATACATATGATGCCTGAAGAAACAGCTATAGCAGGCGTAGATATTAAAGCTAAAAATGTAATGCCCATACACTGGGCCGGTTTTAAATTGGCCTTACATGAATGGACAGATCCCATTGTACGAGTGAAGGCTAAGGCAAAAGAATTGAACCTAAATATAATTTCACCGGAAATTGGACAAGAAATTATAGTAAAAGATACCGTAAACAATTATACAGATTGGTGGAAAAACTATGAATAGCCAACCTCCCATTTTATATTATTAACAGCATTTACAGTTAACAATTAGTTAAATCAGCTCAAAAAACATTCTATACCGTATTTTTTATTCCAACTTTACAAAATGAAACAGGCATTAAAATCTGAACTTTCCAAACAACTAATTCTTAACGAAGCCTTTAAGTTGTTTTACGAAGAAGGTTTTAAAACGACAAGCATTGATAAAATAATGAAGGCAACTACCATGACCAAAGGAGCCTTCTATCACCATTATGCAAATAAAAAAGAATTAGGCATTGAAGTAATTACCCAAAAATTACAGCGTAGAGTTCAAAAAAGAATGGTATATCCTCTATACCAAAACGGTAATGCATATGCTATTTTAGAAGATACTTTTTTAAACAGCCTTAAATCTTTCTCCATGTATGAGAAGAAACACGGTTGCCCCACAAATAATCTCATCAATGAAATTGGGGATTATGAAAATGTATATCAAAAAGCACTAAAAAATATTATAGAGGAATGGAAAAGGGCACTCGTAGAATTAATTGAAAGAGGAAAGTCTGAAAACACCATTAAAAAAGATATTTCAAGTGCTGCGGCCGCTATTTATTTAATCAGCGCCTTTGAAGGTATTCGTGGAATTCGAAAACTTTATGATGATGATGATGAAGTAATCAATGAATATCTAAATGGGCTATCTATGTACCTAAATCAAATAAAGCAATAATTTTTTTACCTAAAAACATACCGCATAGAATGTTTTTATAATTATATATATCATGAAAAACAACAGAAGAGACTTTATTAAGAAATCAACCATTTTAGGAGCGGCAGGTGCAACAATACCTGCCATAGGCTTTGTTAATAAAAAAGAACCAAAGACCGATAGACCCAAAGTTCTTTTTTTTGATGTCAACGAAACTTTGTTGGATTTAACTGCCATGAAAGATAGCGTAGCCAAAGCCCTTAACGGCAGAAACGACCTGTTACCGCTATGGTTTACAACCATGTTACAGTACTCCTTGGTTTCCACGGTTGCCAATCAATACAATGATTTTGCCATTATAGGCGCGGCTGCCTTACAAATGGTTGCTGCCAACAATGGTATTAAACTTAGTCATGAAGAAGCTAAAAAATCAATTGTTGATCCTATCCGTTCGCTACCCGCACACCCTGAAGTTGCTTCCTCATTGCAGCGCTTAAAAGATGCCGGCTATACTTTAGTTTCATTCACAAATTCATCCAATAAAGGTGTTGAAACACAATTTAAAAATGCAGGACTCACCAAGTATTTTGATCAACGTTTAAGCATTGAGGATATGGGCAAGTTTAAACCACATGTAGATGCATATAATTGGGCAGCCAGAAAAATGAACATCAAACCAGAGGAATGCTTATTGGTAGCGGCCCATGGTTGGGATATTTCTGGAGCATTATGGGCCGGCTGGAGAGGAGCATTCATTAGTAGACCAGGTGCGCAATTGTATCCACTTTCCCCTTCCCCAGAAATAAATGAACAAAACTTGAAACTGGTTGCCGATAGACTTATCAGCCTACCATAAGCTTAAAACATTTATCTAGTTACATCTAAATAATCATAAACAAATTACAAGAAACTATACCTATCATCATGAATTATAAAATTTCAAGCCTAATTTTTCTTAGCATATTAACTTTCTCTTGTAAAAACGATAAAGTACAGCATGAGGAAACTGTTACATCTACATATAAAAACAAAGGACATGAACTTGTCTCTAAAATGATTGAAAAAGTAGGTGATTACAAAACTTTAAGAAATAAGAAGGATGTAGTTTACACCTATACCTACCAAACGCCCGATGGCAAAACCGATACAACAACCGAAAAATACATTTTTGACGGTGAATTATCTTATGGAAAATATGAAAAACACCAGAGAACCTTAAGTAATTTTGATGGTCCCATTGAACAAGGATATAACGGACAGGAATATTGGCTAAAGCATAATGGAAATATCATAGAAGATTCTGTAGCCCTAAAAAGAGTCGCTTTCAATAGACCTACTAATTTCTATTGGTTTACCATGTTTCAAAAATTATTAGATCCCGGGGTAACATATGAATATTTAGGGGAGAAAACTGTGGATGATAAGAACTATGACATTGTTAAGGTATTGTTCGACTTTGGTAACTCCAAACCGACCGACATCTATCAATTGTATATCAACAAGAATACAATGCTAGTAGACCAATTCTTATTTACCGTTGCGGATTTTGGAGTTATGGAAACTCCTAACTTAATGGTATTGGAATATGAAAAAGTAGACGACATGCTTATTCCTACTAAACGTCAATATAAAAAATCTTCATGGAATGCCGATGTAACGGATGCTCCTTGGATCAAGGTAAATTGGACCAACATTAAGTTTGATAATGGTTTAAAACTTATTGATTTTCAGAAATAGCACTGTGTTTTTGGCATTTTATTAAATATTTGTTCCTATATGTCACAAAACTGTACTACAAAACTGTTAAAAGGTGTGTTAGTTTGTATATAATTTAAATACATTGCACCCCTTGTTCAAACAGATGTAAGCATACGAAGTATTGGAACAGTATACTACATAAATTGTATTACAAACTTAACTACCAACTCAGCTAATGCCAACTACTCAAGATTATTCCGCATTAAAAAAATTAAACGAAGAGCAATTACCCGTTGCAAAACATAAATTACACGATTGGACTCATTTTGCCGGTCTATATGCCGCCGAGCATGTAGCCGCAACTGAATTTGTTATTGGAGCTACTTTCGTAGCCCTTGGGGCAAAAACCATGGATATTATTTTAGGGCTTCTGATCGGTAATATATTAGCGGTCTTAAGCTGGACGTTCATAACCTCCCCTATCGCCGTAGACACAAGATTAAGCTTGTATACCTACCTGAATAAAATTGCAGGGGATTCTATGACCAAGCTTTACAATTGGGCCAATGTCATTATTTTCTCCGTTATATCCGCAGCAATGATTACCGTATCTGCCACTGCGGTACGTTTTGCTTTTGACATTCCGGCACAACTTAATTGGTACCCCACCAATATGTGGTTTGTGGTCATTGTTTTTTGTGTTGGTCTGGTGGTTGTATCCATTGCTTTATATGGTTTTAACGCGGTATCCGAATTTTCTGGAATATGTGCGCCATGGTTATTTGTAATGTTTACCAGCGGTGCTATGGTTTTATTACC
>JAHDDL010000028.1 GCA_020629415.1 Maribacter sp.
ACGACCTGCTGATTACAAATCAGCTGCTCTAGCCAGCTGAGCTACATCGGCTTATTTTACAACTTTTTCTGTCATAAAAAAGCCCGCTATTTCTAACGGACTGCAAATGTATAGTATTTTTTGTTTATTCAAAACAAATTTTAAAAAATTTTTATCAAGCTTGTAATCTTATTTTTTCTTTTTGCTTTATTAGTCTGCGTTCCAGAGAACTACAGGCAGAGTCTACAGCCTCTTCAAAAGATTTACATTGCTTTTTTACTACAAATTTATCTTTAGGAACAGAAATTTTAATTTCCACTATCTTATTCTCCTTTGCACTGGTATTCTCAACTTTCATATAAACATCTGAGCTAATTACCTTAGAATAAAAGGTTTCCACTTTATCAAGTCTATTTTGAAGAAAATTGATCAACTTTTGGTCTGCATTAAAATTTACCGATTGCGCATTTACTTTCATAGTCAGAAATTTTATGGCCTAATAAGATTTAGCCAGATTAAACATTTATTTTTTATTCCCCCGCGGATGGGCTTTAGCATGCACTTTCTTTAACTCGGCAATACTATTATGCGTATAAACTTGAGTAGAAGCCAAACTAGAATGACCCAACAACTCTTTTACCGCATTTAAATCTGCACCTTTGTTTAAAAGATGAGTAGCAAAGGTGTGCCTAAGAATATGCGGACTAGTCTTCACCTTTGAGGAAACCTCTCTAAAATACTTTTTTATTAATCTATAAACAAGTGTTTCATACATTTTATTGCCTGATTTAGTTAAGAACATAGTTTCAACATCTACCACCTCATCAAGGTGTGAGCGAACTTTTAAATACTCTTTAAACTTATCTCTAGTCTCCGTAAACATAGGAATTAGCCTTTCTTTATTTCGTTTGCCCAAAATCTTAATGGTCATTGTTTCAAAATCAACATCTGATACCTTTAACGTAATAACCTCTGCCCTACGCATACCCGTAACATACAACACATGAATTAACAGCTCATCTCTTTTACCTTCAAAATCTTCTTTATAATCTATTTGAGACAGAACATTTTTCATCTCAATTTCAGAAAAAGGAATTTCCACTTTTTTCGCAGTCTTCAATGCCTTGTGCTTATTTAAAGGATTAACATCTGTCACCCCTATTTTCTGAAGAAATTTGAAATATGCTTTTAACGATGCTATTTTTCTATTGATAGACCTATTATTGATTTTATTTTCCGATAAATCAACTATCCAGAAACGAACAATATTGTATTCTACAGTATTAATATCCTCTACATCATAATTAGACAAGCAAAATCTGCCAAATTCAAGTATATCGTTCTCATACGCTTTAATCGTATGTAAAGAATAATTTTTCTCTAACGAGAGATAAGAAATAAATTCGCTTAAATACATTACCTAAAGGTATTAAAGTTTAGAGCCTGTCAAAATTTGAGCAAAAAAAAATCCCGCAAATTGCGGGATTTAATATTTATCTTAAAAAACTAAACTTCTTCTTGATCTCTTAGACCTTGAATGTATTCTGCTTTTTGTATCTGTGCTCTACGAACAACTGACGGCTTATTGAACTGTTGACGCTTACGTAACTGTCTCATTGTACCTGTTTTGTCGAACTTACGTTTAAAACGCTTTAAAGCTCTATCGATGTTTTCTCCTTCTTTTACTGGTATTATTAACATGGGCTAAACCTCCTCTCTTTTGTGATTAAGGCTGCAAATATACTAACTATATTTAAATAGACAACCAATTATATACTTTTTAAACCAATATCCGCTTAACTATACCGTAGCAGGCTTGTATTCTTTTTTATCGATTATGATTTTGGAAATTATTTCACGCAATATTTCTGAAGTACCACCACCAATCGGTCCCAATCTACTATCCCTAAAATTGCGAGCCATAGGATAATCTTCAATATAACCATAACCCCCTAAAAATTGCAAACATTCATAGGCCACTTCATCGGCAACTTTCGTAGATTTTAATTTAGAGATTGTCGCTTCTTTAACTACATATTGACCTTTATCCAAACGATAGGCGACCGAATAATTATATTCTTTGCACATATCAATATCCGCATGTAAATCTACTACACGATGCCTTAGTGCCTGAAACTTATTAATAGACCTTCCAAAAGCTTCCCTTTCTGACATATATTTTAATGCATAATCCAAAACATGCTCTGACCTTGCATGAGCATTCACACCCATTATCAACCGTTCAAGCGCAAAATGCTCCATTATATATGAAAACCCCATGTTTTCAACGCCCATTAAGTTCTCTACCGGGATCTTAACATTGTCAAAGGCTAACTCTGCGGTATCAGAAGCTCTCCAACCTAATTTGTTCAATTTATTTGCGGTAACTCCTTTACTACTTCTATCTACAGCAAAAATGCTAATTCCTTTATTACCCAATTCAGGATTGGTTTTTGCAGCCACTATCATGTAATCTGCATAAACACCATTTGTAATAAACGTTTTAGAACCATTTAGTACATAATGATCACCTTGCTTAACCGCAGTTGTCCTCATAGCAGCTACATCACTACCACCAAAAGGCTCTGATATACAAAGACAACCAATCTTATCTCCATTTACACTTGGTCGTAAATACTTTTCCTTTAAAAAAGAATCTGCTTCTTTATTTAAATGAGTCATTGCCAAATAAGCGTGCGCCCACATTGCCGCTGCAAATCCACCGGAATTTATCTTTTGTAATTCCTCTAAAAAAATAATAGTATAAAATAAATCTAGACCTAGACCACCATCTTCTTCAGGAGTTGCCAGGCCAAAATAGCCCATATCCCCAAATTTTTTCCATATAAACCTTTCTATAGTTCCAGTTTCTTCCCATTTATCTATATGTGGGACTACTTCTTTATGTAAAAAATCTTTTAGACTTTCCCTAAATAATTGATGTTCTTCTGTGAAGTACATACTTTGCATAGCGTTTTTTTTATAATGACAAATATAATGCAATTCTGTTAATACGCTCTGCCGGAAATTTATCAATTTCTACTAATTCGTTCAAAGATTTGATACTTCCGTTGAGATTACGATAATTTACAATGCCCTCAGCAACGTATTTTTGCAGATATATCAATTTAGACAATTCTTCTACCGTTGCAGTATTTACGTTAATTTTTATAATATTTGGCTTCGTTAAAACTTTAAACCGCTCTAAGGCTCTTTCTACAACCTCTGGCTCAAGACCATAAACATCATTTAATTGATCATCAATTAAAAAACCACCCAAGCGATCTCTAAATTTTATTATTCTAGCGGACAACTTCTCCCCTATTCCATTTATCGTTTTTAAATCTTCAGCTGTTGCTGTATTCAGATCTTTCCAAATTATTTCGTCTACTTTATTATTAGATGTAGATGTATTAAAAGTTTTTCTCCTCTTACCTTGAGTCCATTCTGGAAATTTAAAAAACGGAGCAAGAGCTTTAAGCAATGAATCTGATATTTTTGTAACATCCTGAAATTCTTTTGCCGAGTTTACATATTTATCTTTCTTTCTAAACTTGTACAATCTATCTATTTCCTCTACAGACATACCAATTGTATAGCCTTTAAAGTCAGTAATAAAATTTGGATTAAAAGGATATATACGAACAGAGTCTTTTATTGACGCTAAAATCTTTAAGGAATCAATTTCTGCCTGTAAACCACTTTCAAACTGTAAAGGAGCAGCTTTACTTAACGTATTTTTATTATAGAAATAATAACCTAATTGAACAGCAATGAGAAAAAATAAGAAAAAGAAAATCCCACTTCGTTCTTCTTTATTGAACTTAAAGTGGGATTTAAATGAATTCATGATGTTTCTTAATCTTCTATAGCATCATACTTTAACTTAATTGCACCCAAGTATCTATTCAATTGTTTTTTAACAATTGGGAACAAGAAGAATAGACCTACCATATTAGGGAATACCATTGCAAATATCATTGCATCAGAGAAATCCCAAATAGATTTCATACTTGCCGCAGCACCGATAACGATGAATGTACAGAATAATAATTTATAAACAATATCAGCCGTTCTACCACGTCCGAATAAATATTTCCAAGATTGTAATCCGTAATAAGACCATGATATCATTGTTGACACAGCAAATAATACCACTGCAATAGTTAAAAATACATTAGAATAAGGAATATATTTAGCAAATGCTACAGCAGTAATACCAGCACCTTCATAAGCAACACCGTCAATTAAAACTGATCCGGAACCATCACCACCATAAGTAAACGCGCCACCAAAATTGAAAATAATTATTACTATTGCCGTCATTGTACATATAACAACGGTATCAATAAAAGGTTCCAGTAAAGCTACCAAACCTTCAGATGCAGAATATTTTGTTCTTACCGCAGAGTGCGCAATAGATGCCGAACCTGCACCGGCTTCATTTGAGAATGCCGCTCTTTTAAATCCTACCAACAGAACTCCAATAAGACTTCCTACACCAATGGCAGTTGGCTTAAATGCTTCTGCAACTATTAAAGAAATTGCATCATCTACAAGTGTAATGTTGCTAAGTATAATATACAAACATGCAACAATATACATTACCGCCATAAACGGCACCACTTTTTCCGTTACCTGTGCAATACGCTTAATACCGCCAATAATAATTACCCCAACAAGGATTGCAAGTACCAGACCTACAATAGCACCTGCAGCAGTACTCTGCCAGTTAAAAAGTTCTTTTATTACAATTGTAGCCTGGTTTGACTGAGCAGCGTTACCACCCCCAAATGAACCACCAATACAAAAAATTGCAAAAATTACCGCAGCAACTTTACCTACGGTTTCAAAACCTCTTTCTTTAAGACCTTTACTTATATAATACATTGGCCCACCATAAACGGTACCATCTTCACCAACATCTCTATATTGAACCCCTAAAGTACATTCAACGAATTTTGATGACATACCCAAAAGACCGCAAACAATCATCCAAAAAGTAGCACCAGGACCACCCAAGGCAATAGCCAAGGCTACACCTGCAATATTACCGTTACCTACCGTACCGGATACGGCAGTAGCCAATGCCTGAAAATGACTTACCTCCCCTTCTGAACTTTCATCTCTAATAGTATCTATAATATCGCCATCAACGGCCATATCATTTTCTAAACTAACAAGATGATCCTCAATATCAACATTTGTTAAATCTTGGCCTTGTGCAATACCATCTTCTCCATAAAGATTTTGTGCACCATGCTTTTCAATATCCTCATATTTACCACGAACGGTATTAATAGCCTTTCCAAAAAACCTTATGTTAGGAAAACCAAAATAGACCGTAAAAAATAGTGCACTACCTACCAACAGTACCAATACAAAAGGTATGTCCGGATCGTGCCAAATATTAAAGAAAATTACTGCTGAGAAGAAATCTGAAATAGGCTTGAACGCTTGATCTATTTGCTGATCTAAACCTTGTTCTTGAGAATAAATTAAAAATGGAAATAAAAAGGTAAACAGGGTTAGAAGTTTATACTTCATAAGTTTGTATTTAATTTTTGAGTTAGTTTGTCTAGCAATATCCTAAAAATAATGGATGCAATCAAATATATATGGTAGAAAGATGATTATTCTATATTAAACATTTCGTTCAATTTCTTAATTTGTTCTGGTCTACCCAGTACAATAACCTTACTTTTAGGCTGTAATTCCATATCAGCTTCGGGGTTGATGGTATACTGGCCATCAGGTGAAATGTAACCTATTATAGTACAACCCGTCTTTCTTCTTAAATCCAAATCCCTTAACGAATTACATTCAATCTGATCAGCAAAATCCTCTATGGCAACCTCTTCTAAATTTGTTGTATGCTCACCTTCCATAGAAAGCTTGTCCATAAACGTGATAAGATCTGGCATAACAACCAAGGACGCCATGTGATCGCCTCCGATCTTATCCGGCATGATTACCTTGTTCGCCCCTGCCAAAAATAATTTCTTTTGAGAATTTACCAAGGACGCCCTACTGATAATGAATAGATCCTTTTTCATTTGTCTTGCCGACAAAACGACAAAAAGGTTAGCGGCATCATCTGGCAATGTTGCAATTAAATAACGTGCCTTTTCAATTCCTGCCTCAAGCAATACATCATCATCATTGGCATCACCTTCAATAAACAAAATATCATCCTCATAGCGTTCTATCACCTCTTTTTCTTTCTCTATAACCACAAACGGTCTTTTATACGCTTTTAGCCTTTCAGCAGCTTGCATACCATTTCGCCCAAAACCACAGACGATAACATGCTGATTTAAATTTGCGATTGCATTTTTCATTTTCTTCTTTTTTAGCAGTTCTACTGAATTTCTGGAAAGTAGATAGTCTGTAACTATCGTTATAGCGAAACCAACTATAAATACACTTGTGACTATTAAGATTATTGTAAAGATTTTACCTTCGGGACCCATAGGTCTCACCTCTGAAAAACCAACAGTGGTTACCGTTATAATGGTCATATAGAAAGCATCTACCCAAGAATAATCTGCCACCAAGCGATATCCTAAAACCCCAAAAGCCAAAACCATTAGCATTAAGGTCAATGCTAAATATATTTTAGACTTAAATAATTTCATCATATCCTAAAGATCAAAAACTGAATTACGTTTCGTATAAATCAAATCTTTTATTCTAAGCCAAAATGCCAGGAACAAATAAAGTGCGAATCCAAAACCTACGGTGACAAAGGTGAGATAAATAAACGATGTTCTTACAACCCTAGCCCTTATACCCAATCGTTCTGCTATTCGACCACATACTTCATACCCTCTTTTCTGAAAATAATGCAGTAATTTGTAAAATGCGCTCATGGGTATAAAATTAGACTTTTATATTCATTAATAAAGCTCCCACAGCACAATCCAAACATTTATCCTTTGCACAATAATTGGAATATAACTGTAAATATGCCTGAGAGTCCTTAGCATTATCAAGTGTTTCGCCCAGCTTACCAAAGTTAGCTATAATACTATTTTCTTCCTTTTTTATTTCTGACATCATCTTTAAAAAACTCTCATTTACAAGCCCACCTTTATAACGACTGTAAGCAAATTTTAAAGGAATAATCGTATTAATCACCAATAAGTTTAAAAATGAGGATGAAATTCTCTTTTTACTCTTTTTTGAAATTTTTCCGAAATTAAAATGGGTCTCCCAATATTTAGAGGTTGTTATTGTTAGAATTTTAGCAAAATCAGCCCGTTCGTTTTCTATCAATAAATGAAAAAGGTTATTGTTTTCAGCATAAAGAGCACTCAATTGCGCTAACCTTACGGTTGGAAAATTTGATGGTCTAAGGCGAAAAAATTCTGGCGATTTAAATATTGGGGTTAAGCTAAATTTATGTTTTAAAAAGGCATATTCGGCTTTCAACTTATTAAAATAAGCATCATCATTTGTATTATTCAACAAATTTGCCTGACCTAACAACAGGCTTTCCATTAAAAGAGGTTTATGGTATAATTTTCTTATAATTGAAAAGTCAATTGATTTTCCCAATTCAACAAAAGATTCTCCATTTATTTTAGACCCAAAGGTTTTCAATAGCATTAAGAACAATACATGTTCCCAATCATTATTGGTTTCTTTTAATAGTTTTTCGATAAAAATCGATTTCTGCTCTAACCGTTCTATAAATAAACGATCTAGCCAATTATTCTTTATAAAATCATTGACTGTATTAAATTCATTTTCACAATTAATGAACTTATAATTTCTACTATCAAACAATTGTTGATAGGTATGCAAAATTTGTAAGGGTATAAATTCTTTTAAGGATAAGGTAGGAATTTCAGTGCCGTCTTTTCTAAAAACGGCTACATCATCTTCCCATACCACATGTAAAATTACATTATTATAATTTTCATCTTCTTGATGATTATGCGCATACCAATCAGAAGATTTTAAATGAATCTCTACATTGCCTGCCCACAATTGTCCACTCAACTCTATCTGGGCATTAAAAAAATCAGGACCACTAAAATGATTATGCATACCTACGGATACCACATGCACTACTTCACCAGATGTAGATACGAGACCGTTCAAGGGATACTTTTTATACTTCCAAATAAAATGAAGCAAATCTTCCTTCATTTTATAAAAATAAAAAACCCGCCGTTAAGCGGGTCAATTTTCTCAAAAGAAATTATATTATGCCGTTTCCCCTTCCCAATTCATGAATCCTCCTTGAAGGTTATATGTCTTATCAAAGCCTAAATTGTTCATAATTGCACATGCTTGACCACTTCTGGCACCTGATCTACAATACACATAATAATTTTTTGTTTTATCAAGCTTCTCAAGCTCAGCTACAAATTCTTGACCTTTATATATATCAATATTAATTGCATTCGGTATAATACCGTCCTCTACTTCTTCCTCTGTTCTTACATCTAGTATTACTGCATTAGAATCTTTCTCTAATTGCTCTTCCCAATCTTGTTGTGATAAATCTGCCATTGTCTATAAAAATTTATGAAACAAAAATAATTGTTTTTTATTTATTTGGATAACTCTCAAGGATTTAACAAATAATTAATCTAAAGGACCTCTTAGTCATTAAAAATAACCATACATTTGTATATACAATTATTGTATCAACATGAATGTAGAAGAAATCATTAAAACAAACCAAAAGATGCCGTTAGAAAAACGGACGCTTATTCATTTGGCATTGGTTATAAATAAAATTGACGAAGAAATAGCAACTGTCCTAAAACCTTTTGATATATCTATTCAACAATTTAATGTTTTAAGAATTCTAAGGGGACAGAATGGAAAACCAGCTAATCTCTCTACTATTAATGATAGAATGGTTAAAAAAAGGAGCAATACAACCCGCTTGGTCGATAAACTAATTCTCAAGGGTTTTGCTCAAAGAACCATCTGCTTAAATAACAGACGTAAGGTTGAAATTGTAATTACGGAAGGTGGTTTACATATTTTAAATGAAATTGATGGAATACTTTTTGAAGCCGAGAAGAGAATACTTAAAGAATTTGACGAAATAGAGTTACACCAGCTCAATGAACTTCTAAATAAATTTTAAACTATTTTTAATGAAAACTATATTAGACAATTTAAACTGGCGCTACGCCACTAAAAAATTCGATAGCACCAAGAAATTAAGCAATGAGAATTTAAACACATTATTAGAAGCCGCAAGGTTAACAGCTTCTTCATACGGTCTTCAGCCTTATCATATTTATGTTATTGAAAATGAGGAAATCAGAACTCGCCTAAGGAAAGTATCTTATGACCAACCTCAAATAACGGATGCGTCCCATCTTATTGTTTTGGCCAACAAACCTACATTTAACGATACTTTTATAGATGATTATATAGAAAACATCATGGTAGTAAGGGGTTTATCCAAAGATGACCTCAAAGAATTTTCACAAACCATGAAATCTACATTATTGGACTTACCGGACGCTCAGAAAGGTGCATGGACTTCAAATCAAGCATACATTGTATTGGGTAATTTAATGACCGTAGCGGCAAATATGCAAATAGACGCTTGCCCTATGGAAGGTTTTGACAATGAACAGTACAATGAAATTTTAGGCCTCTCTGACATAGGTTTGAACGCTGCGGTAGTTTTAGCTGTAGGCTATAGATCTAAAGAGGACGAAACACAAAATCACCGCAAGGTAAGATACTCTAAAGAGCAAATTATTACACATATTAATTAAACACAATCATTTTAAAATTAGACACATGAAAAAATCATTATTAAGTTTAGTATTCGTTGCCGTTTTCGGATTTACAGCAACAGCTTCAACCCCTATCGACTCTGAAAAAAAAGAGGTAAAGGTTAGCGAAAGTAAAGTAACTTGGAAAGGTTATAAGGTTACAGGATCTCACGAAGGTACCATCAATTTAAAATCCGGTCATTTGGAAATGAAAGGTAAAAAATTGATAGGAGGTGAATTTGTTATAGACATGACCTCTATTTCTTGCTCTGACCTACAGGCCGGGCAAGGTAAAGAGAAGTTAGAAGGTCATTTACAATCCGCAGATTTCTTTGGTGTTGAAAACAACCCGACTTCTAAATTGGTTTTCACATCCGTTAAGGCAATGAACGACAGCTCATATACGGTTACAGGAGATTTGACCATTAAAGGAATTACAAAACCCGTTACACTTGTTGTATCAATGTTTGAAAACAAAGCTTCAGCGACCATGAAGGTAGATAGAACCAAATTTGATATTAAATATGGTTCAGGAAGCTTTTTTGACAACCTAGGCGATAAAGCCATCTATGATGATTTTGATCTTGTGGTAGACCTAGCACTATAATCGTTTTAAAACAATCGAATTACAACAATTTAAAATCCCTTTGAGATATATTCAAAGGGATTTTTATTTTTGATGATCTAAAGTTTGAAAGTTTAAATTTCCTTTTTATATTTGAGCTCAATGAAAAATTTAAACGTGAATACTTGGTGGTGGAGCAACTTACGAAAAACATCGTGAGCACAGCATCATTGTAGTAAAACTATATAAAGGCTTGTCATCACGACAAGCCTTCTTTATTTTATAAAAGTATCTATGACCTATCAATTTAAGACCTATCATAAAAAAATTCTTGCCGACACGGTTACCCCGGTAAGTGTTTATCTAAAAATAAGAGACCGTTTTCCCAATAGTATACTTTTGGAAAGCAGCGACTACCATGCAAACAACAACAGTTTCTCATATATCTGTTGTAATCCTATTGCCTCTATTAAAGTAGAAAACGAAGTTATTACCAAGCAATATCCAGATGGTGTCAATGAAGAAATAAAAATTACACCACAAACTAACGTGGTAGATATTATAGATTCTTTTAGTAAAGCATTTAAAGCGGATGATAATGACTATAAGTTTATTAACAATGGATTGTTTGGCTATATGGCCTATGACGCTGTTCGCTATTTTGAAGATATAGACATTTCCGTAAAAGATGACTCTGTTCAAATTCCAGATATTTACTATGCGGTTTATCAAAATATCATTGCTATCAATCATTATAAAAATGAAGCCTATCTATTTGCGCATTGTTACAATACCGAGAATAACATACCAGAATTAGAGCAACTTTTAAGTACCAGAAACTTCGCTACCTATAATTTTAAAATAGAAGGTGAAAGAAAATCAAATCTTGCAGATGCAGAATATAGGGAGCATGTAAAATTAGCTAAAAAGCATTGCCAACGTGGCGATGTATTTCAGCTGGTACTGAGCCGTCGTTTTTCACAAGGTTTTAAGGGCGACGAGTTCAATGTGTATAGAGCATTACGTTCTGTAAATCCATCACCCTATTTGTTCTATTTTGATTATGGCGACTTTAAAATTTTTGGTAGTTCTCCAGAAGCTCAATTGATCGTTAGCGATGGTAAAGCTGAAATTCACCCAATTGCCGGCACTTTTAAAAGAACAGGTAATGATGAGCAAGATGCACAACTTGCAAAAGAATTGAAGACAGACGATAAGGAGAACAGTGAGCATGTAATGTTAGTAGATCTTGCGCGTAACGATCTTAGTAGAAACGGTAGTGTGGTACAGGTAGAAAATTATAGGGAAGTGCAATTTTTCTCTCATGTAATTCACTTGGTCTCCAAGGTTACCGGAATGAAAAAAAGTGATATCCCTACCATGAAAGTGGTAGCCGATACTTTCCCTGCCGGTACCCTAAGTGGTGCACCTAAACACATGGCCATGCAACTTATTGAAAGATACGAGAAAACAAGTAGAGGATATTACGGCGGGGCTATCGGTTTTATGGATTTTTCAGGCAATTTCAATCATGCCATTATGATTAGAACTTTTTTGAGCAAGAATCACCAATTACATTATCAAGCCGGTGCAGGATTGGTAGCTGCATCGAACCCAGAAAATGAATTACAAGAAACATACAATAAACTAGGTGCTTTGACCAAGGCACTGGAAATAGCTGAAGACATATAAAGCCTCCCCAACCCCTCCAAAAGAGGGGCTTTAAAATGATATTATGAGTAAAAATATAAAAATTGAAGAGCAACAAAATTCCTCCCCTTCGGGAAGGTCAGGTGGAGCTACTGTTTTAGTTATAGACAATTACGATAGTTTCACTTATAACCTAGTACATTATTTAGAGGAATTAGGTTGTGAAGTTATCGTAAAACGTAATGACCAACTTAAGTTAGAAGAGGTAGCTACTTTTAATAAAATTGTGCTATCCCCAGGACCTGGCATTCCTGATGAAGCCGGCCTGCTAAAACAAATTATCAAAGAATACGCACCTACCAAAAGTATTTTTGGCGTCTGCCTAGGGCAACAGGCCATTGCCGAAGTATTTGGTGGTTCCTTAATAAACCTGGACAAAGTCTATCACGGTATTGCCACAAGCATTAAAATAATTAAAGAGGATATCATTTTTGAAGGAATTCCAAATGAGATAGAGGTAGGCAGATACCATTCATGGGTAGTTGATTCTGATTTACCGGAAGTTTTGGAAGCAACTTCAGTAGATGAAAACGGACAGGTAATGTCTTTACGTCATAAAACCTATGATGTACGTGCCGTACAGTTTCATCCAGAATCTGTTCTTACACCAAATGGAAAAAAAATGTTAGAGAATTGGCTACGCCCCTAGCCCACAAAAGGAGAATCTAAAACAAATGACTGAAATTAATACAAATAAAATTAAATAAGGAGACCTTTATTCTTCCCCTTTGGGGAGGTTAGGTGGGGCCTATGAAAGAGACATTAAATAAACTTATAAATCACGAAATACTGTCAAAGGAAGATGCAAAACGTATTCTCGTGAATATTGCAAAAGGTGATTACAACACTAGTCAGATTGCGGCATTTTTAACCGTTTACATGATGCGTAGCATTACTATTGAAGAACTTGAAGGGTTTAGAGACGCACTATTAGATTTGTGTTTGGCGGTAGACTTATCGGCCTATAACCCTATTGATCTTTGTGGTACGGGTGGTGACGGTAAAGATACCTTCAACATTTCTACCTTGGCTTCTTTTGTAACCGCAGGTGCAGGCGTAAAAGTTACCAAACATGGAAATTACGGTGTATCATCTAAGTGTGGCAGTAGTAATGTAATGGAATTTTTAGGAATAAAATTCAGTAATGAATCAGACTTTTTAGAAAAATGTATTGATGAAGCCGGTATTTGTGTACTACACGCCCCGCTGTTTCACCCTGCTATGAAAAACGTAGCACCTATTCGTAAAGATTTAGCGGTAAAGACATTCTTCAATATGTTAGGTCCTATGGTAAATCCTGCTTTTCCCAAAAACCAAATGGTAGGTGTTTTCAATTTAGAATTAGCTCGCATGTACGGATATCTGTATCAGAAAACCGATAAAAACTTTACTGTTCTTCATGCATTAGATGGATATGATGAAATTTCCCTTACAGGAAATACCAAAACCATTTCTAATCATACTGAAAGCATGCTAAAACCATCTGATTTTGGTGTAAAGCAAATAAAGCAAAGCGATATTGTTGGCGGAGATTCTATAGATTCTTCGGCACAAATTTTCCTTAATGTTCTACAAGGTAAAGGTACAGAACCGCAAAACAATGTAGTGTGCGCCAATGCAGGTATTGCAATTGCTACGGTAAAGAACTTAACACCTCTTGAAGGTTTTGAAAAAGCCAAGGAATCTTTATTAGGAGGACACGGACTAGCGGCATTGAAGAAAATACAAGAACTAAGCAAAAATTAAGCATATTACTTCATACCTTGAAATGACGAGGTAATAAAGAACATATATTTCATGAATATTCTAGATAAAATAGTAGCCGATAAACGCAAAGAGGTTGAATTGAAAAAATCAATCATTCCGGTGTCGCAATATGAAGCATCTGTACTTTTTAATCGAAAAACTAACTCTTTAGCTCAAGCACTTAAAAATAGTGATACGGGTATTATTGCTGAATTTAAACGTAGGTCTCCGTCTAAAGAAAGTATTAACCAGAACGCAAATGTTGGTCAGGTAGCAATGGGTTATGAAAAAGCAGGAGTTTGCGGAATGAGCGTACTAACAGATATTAAATATTTTGGTGGTGCTATCGAAGATTTAATTTTAGCACGTGCATCGGCTCAACTTCCATTATTGCGAAAAGAGTTTATTATTAGCGAATATCAAATAATTGAAGCGAAAGCATATGGTGCAGATGTTATTTTACTTATCGCAGCAATTCTAACAAAACAAGAAATAAAAACATATTCTGAACTAGCTAAAAGCTTAGGCTTAGATGTTTTATTAGAGGTACATAATGAACAAGAACTTCATAAATCTATAATGCCAAGCTTAGATATGTTAGGAGTTAACAACAGAAACCTAAAAACTTTCGAGGTTAGTTTAGATACTAGCAAATCCTTATCGAAGTTGATACCAGATGATTTCGTCAAAGTCTCTGAAAGCGGTATTAGTTCTATCGATGCCATTAAAGAACTAAAACCGTATGGATATGAAGGTTTTTTAATTGGCGAGAATTTTATGAAAACGGATGACCCTGGTAAAAGCGCCATTGAATTCATTAAAAACCTTTAGAAGTAATGAAACTTAAAATTTGCGGAATGAAGTTGAATACTTCCGAAGTCGCACAACTGCGACCAGACTATTTAGGCTTTATTTTCTGGGAACCTTCTTCTCGATTTTTTAAAGGTGAAATACCAGAACTTCCGCATACTATTAATAAAGTAGGTGTATTTGTTGATGCAGAGATTGATTATGTTAAAGACATGGTCAGCAAACATCAATTACAAAGCTTACAATTACATGGACATGAGAGTCCTGAATATTGTACTAAAATTGCAAGTGAATTAAAAAAATTAAATCATAAAGTAGACATCATAAAAGTGTTCTCTATAAAAGACGAATTTAACTTTGAAGAATTGAAACCCTATGAAAATGTGTGCGACTATTTTCTCTTTGACACCAAAGGAAAACTACCTGGCGGTAACGGATACACCTTTAATTGGTCTGTTTTAAAAAACTACCCATCTAACAAACCTTTCTTTTTAAGTGGTGGTATTGGTTTAAATAATCTGAACAAGATCAATGAGTTTATGAAAACGCCTGAATCTAAATATTGCTATGCCATTGATGTGAATAGCTCTTTTGAAATAGAACCAGGATTAAAAAATATTGAAGAATTACAAAAGTTTAAAGAAGCGCTATGAATTATAATGCTGACGAAAAAGGATACTACGGTGAATTTGGTGGTGCCTACATACCAGAAATGCTATACCCAAACGTTGAAGAGCTACGACAAAATTATTTAAAACTGATGTATGAAGATTCTTTTCAAAAAGAATTCAATCAGCTTTTAAAAGACTATGTTGGTAGACCATCTCCCCTATATTTTGCCAAACGTCTTTCTGAAAAGCATGGATGCAAAATATATTTAAAAAGAGAAGACCTTAACCATACCGGTGCACACAAGGTAAATAACACCATAGGTCAGATTCTAATGGCTCAAAAGTTGGGCAAAACAAGAATTATTGCCGAAACTGGTGCCGGACAACACGGTGTAGCAACAGCAACCGTTTGTGCCCTGATGGGTATGGAATGTATTGTTTATATGGGGGAAATAGATATTGCACGCCAAGCGCCAAATGTTGCCCGTATGAAAATGTTGGGCGCCGAAGTTAGACCTGCAAAATCTGGTAGTAGAACACTTAAAGATGCTACCAACGAAGCCATTAGAGATTGGATCAACAATCCGGTAGACACTCATTATATCATTGGTTCCGCCATTGGTCCGCACCCATACCCAGATATGGTAACACGTTTTCAATCCGTAATTTCCGAAGAAATAAAATGGCAGTTAAAAGAGAAAGAAGGTCGTGAAAATCCAGATTACGTGGTAGCTTGTATTGGCGGTGGCAGTAATGCCGCTGGTACCTATTATCATTTTCTGCACGAGCCTGAGGTTGGCATTATTGCTGTTGAAGCTGCCGGTAAAGGCGTAGATTCTGGTGAGAGTGCCGCAACGTCCGCTCTAGGTAAAGTAGGAATCATTCACGGTTGTAAAACTATGTTGATGCAAACTATTGATGGGCAAATTACCGAACCTTACTCTATTTCTGCCGGATTAGATTATCCTGGCGTTGGTCCTATGCATTCTCACCTTTACAAATCTGGTCGTGCAGAGTTTTATTCGGCCACAGATGATGAAGCCATGGCTGCGGGATTGGAATTGTCAAAATTAGAAGGTATTATACCCGCTATAGAAACAGGACATGCATTTGCCATTTTTGAACATAAAAAATTTAAAAAAGACGATGTGGTCGTCATTAGCCTTTCTGGCCGTGGAGATAAAGACCTGAACACATATATTGATTACTTTAAGTTAGCATAACCTTATTATGAGCAATAGAATAACATTAAAATTAAAGGAAGACAAAAAGCTTCTATCTATATATTTTACGGCAGGTTACCCATCATTGAACGATACGGTAAAAATTATTGAAGAATTAGAAAAGAACGGTGTTGATATGATTGAAATAGGATTACCGTTCAGTGACCCTTTGGCAGACGGACCAACAATTCAGGAAAGTTCTACCGCCGCCTTAAAAAATGGAATGACCACCGAAATTCTTTTTGAACAACTAAGAGATATTCGTAAAACAGTTTCAATTCCTTTAATTATCATGGGATATTTTAACCCTGTATTACAATACGGTGTTGAAGCATTTTGTAAAAAATGTCAGGAGATTGGGATTGACGGACTTATTTTACCCGACCTTCCATTAGATGTTTATCAAGATGACTATGAAACTATATTTAAAAAATACGGCTTAATAAATGTTTTCCTGATTACACCACAGACAAGTAATGACCGTATTGATCAGATCGACAGTGCTTCAGACGGATTTATCTATATGGTTAGTTCAGCAAGCGTTACGGGATCAAAATCTGGCTTTGGTCAAGAACAAGAAAATTATTTTGAGCGCATTGCCAAAATGAATTTAAAGAATCCACAAATTGTTGGTTTTGGAATTAAAGATGAAGAAACATTTAAGCAAGCGACCAAAACCGCTAAAGGTGCAATTATTGGTTCCGCTTTTATTAAACATTTGACAGCTTACGGAACAGATAAAACAAATGAATTCATTTCATTAATACGCTAAGTTGAAAGAATTTTTAAATAATTGGAAACTGATTATTCTTTTATGCCTAACCCTAGGTTTAGCCCCATTTTTCCCTGAACCTCATATTTAGGTAAATTAAAATGGATTTTTGGTGGCGCAAATGGAATGGTATTTATGGATTGGTTCGATGTCGTTTTACACGGCTTTCCTTTTATACTTCTAATTAGATTAATTATAATGAAAATATTCAGCTCAAAAACTTCAGATTAAATTTCAGTTATCTAAATAGGTGTTGAATACACAAAGTATTTTGAAATAATGAAAAAGGTTGCCCAATAGGGCAACCTTTTTTTAGTCTATACGCTACAAAAAGAATATAACTACTTCACTTTGTATGGGTAACACCAATAAAAACCAACCAACTACCCACCTACACTTTTGAGCATATTTATTTCTAATATAGAAAACCTTAACAATTGCCATAATCTAATTGAGGCTTAGTTCTCTGTATTTTCCTTACTTTTAAAGAATATATCCACGAGAACGAACATGAAAAAATTACTTGCCTTTCTATTATTTATTTCCCTTTATTCTGGATACTCTCAAGACTCCATTTTAATAAAATCCAAAGTAGCGAATGCTATTGGCGAATTAAGGGAATTTGTAGCAATACCTAATGATGCATTAAATGCAGACGACATAGATTCTAACCTTTTTTGGCTGAGAAAAAAATTCACTGAACGCGGATTTAATAGTACCATTTTAGAAACCGAAGGGTTACCCTTATTTTTTGCCGCTCTACCCATGGACGACAACAAGCCAACTATTTTGTTCTATATGCATTTAGATGGGCAATCTGTAGACGCTAAAAAATGGGACCAACCTGATCCTTACAAAGTGGTGCTAAAATCTAAATCTGATAACGGTTGGAAGACCGAATCCTTTTCAGAATTAGATGATGACATCAACTATGATTGGCGACTTTTTGGAAGATCTACATCAGATGACAAAGGACCCATTGTTATGTTTTTAAATGCTATTGACGCACTTAAAAAAGATGCTATAGACATACCTTTTAATGTAAAGGTGATTCTGGATAGCGAAGAAGAAAAAAGCAGCGCTCCGTTACCACAAGCTGTACGTACCTATAAAGATTTATTGAAAGCTGATTTTTTAGTTATAAATGATGGCCCGGTTCATGTATCTGGAAAACCAACTATAGTTTATGGTTGTAGAGGAATTACAACATTATCCATAACAACTCACGGACCTATAAAACCTCAGCATAGTGGTCATTATGGAAATTACGCTCCAAACCCAGGTTTTCAATTAGCACAACTTCTAGCAACTATGAAAGATGCTGATGGTAAAGTTCTTATTAAAGGTTATTATGACGGAATCACCTTAGATGATGCAACATTAGAAATTCTAAAGAGTGTACCAGATAATATTGAAGAAATCAATAAAAACCTAGCAATAGCAAATCCTGAAAAGGTAGGTAGTTTTTACCAAGAATCTCTTCAATACCCTTCCCTAAACATTAGGGGCCTAGGTTCTGGATGGATCGGAGAACAGGCAAGAACTATTCTACCCGCTACTGCAACAGCAGAATTAGATTTAAGACTTGTTCCAGAAACTGATGGTAACAGACTTAAAAAATTGGTAAAAGAACACATCAAAAATCAAGGCTATCATATATTGGACACGGAACCCACTATGGATGATCGTTTGAAATATGATAAAATAGTAACGATTAAAGAAGGCACGGTTACAGATGCGTTTCGTACGGATCTAAATAATCCGTTTGGGAACAATATTGTAAAAACAATGGAAAACAAATTTGGAGAAAAACCCGTTCAAATCCGTATAATGGGCGGTACGGTTCCTATTTCACCATTTATCAATGAACTGAAAATTCCTGCATTCATAATTCCTATGGTAAACCCAGATAACAATCAACATAGCCCCAATGAGAATTTACAAATAAGGCAGATTGCCTATGGTATAGAAACCTTTTATGCACTTCTAAGTTCCAAATTGTAATATACCGGCATATTGGAAATTACTAATAGTCCTTCATATAAATTTTAATTCAAATGTCTTAAACCTGCAAAATTATCGGCATAATAATTGAACTAAGTTTATTATGATATTTAAACTGAACATTTTACTTTTTTCGATTTTTAGCTTGATTACCGCATTTACTTTAAACGTTTCTAAGTCAACAGAAGAATATAAGAACTCATTAAAGCGATTTCCGACTATGGTAGAATCGCTACAACATGGAGAACAGTTTACTATTCAAATTACCTCTATAGGCTGTTTTCATGGCGAACGCCAAATTATAACCGTATTGAACAAGGACGATGTATTAATTGCCCACTTTAAGGATAAGAGAAAAGTTTTATCTCCTTTGGATATTGATAAGTTCATAAGTTTTGAACTTCAATTAAGAAACATAGAATTTGGAGGTTGCACAACCATAGACACCTATGTTCTAAGCAACGACTTTGAATCTTTAAAATTTAGCGATAGCACGTGCAGTTGGTCTGGCTATAAAAGACTTCTAGCGCTATTCAAATAAAAAAAGTGCCAAATTAAAAAAATCAAATTTTCAAATCACTGGCTTCAATTAAACTTGCGTCAAATGTGTGGTAACAATACATATTATTGAATAATCTTGAAGAAATGTAAGCAAAACATCGCTCTAAAAATTTAAATACGGGATACCGAACCGAGAAATTATCTATTAAATTACCGACCAAGCACTTGACAATCAATACACTAATCCTACAATAAGTTTAAACCGCAATTCATATAATTATCACAAAAACATCACGGAAGTTATCACAACTTGTTGATATTCTTGTGACTACCCTGTTACATCAATTTCATTCATTTGTCTGTAACCAAAAAAAACAGGACATATGAAACATTTTAACTTTTTATCGATTTTAACGCTCTTGCTAATTATGGCAAGTTGCTCAGATGACGACAATGCCGTTGCAGATATCATTGTCCCTGCATCTGGCGATATTGCCGGTGGACCGTTCACTATTTGTGTTGATGGAATACCGGATATGGTAAGTGGAATTACCTTGAACAGTGATACCTCTGCAGGCAGCTTAAGCAGTTGGGTCATAACAGATGATCAAAATAATATTTTAGGACTTCCTCCTACTTTAGATGCCGTATATAGTGTTGACTTCGATGCTGCCGGGGCAGGAACTTGCCTTATTTGGTATCTACGCTATGAAGAAGGACTTGTAGGTTTAGAAATGGGCCTGAACACTAACAACCTTGAAGGCTCTTTTGATTTATCTAACTCAATTGAGGTACAACGAAATGAAACCGCTGCCGGTGTTCTTTCTGGCGGACCATATGAATTTACCGTTGACGGAAATGCAGATTTTGTTACAGATATTTCTTTGAACAGCGAAAACGCAATAGGTACTAATAGCACTTTTGTCATTACCGACGATGAACTGAATATTCTTGGGTTACCGCCTACCATAGATGCTGTTAAAGAAGTTGATTTTGATATGGCCGGAAGCGGAGTTTGCCTGATCTGGTATCTTCGTTTTGAAGATGGTCTAATTGGCGCAGAAGCCGGTATGAATGCAGGTGAACTTGAAGGTTGCTTTAGCCTATCCAACTCCATTCAGGTAACAAGGTTAGATGCCGCTAATGCGGGTACAATTTCCGGAGGACCGTTTAACTTTTGTATTGATGGCGAAGTAGATAATGTATACGGTATTACCTTAGACAGTTCTAATGCAAAAGGAAGCAATAGCAGCTGGGTCATTACAGATGACCAAGGAAAAATCTTAGGATTGCCTCCAACATTAGATGCTGTTGAAGGAGTAGATTTTGATGGCGCAGGTGCAGGCACTTGTCTAATTTGGTATTTACGCTATGAAGGTGAATTAACAGGACTAGCCGTTGATATGAACGCCAATGATCTTCAGGGAAATTTCAACTTATCCAATTCTATAGAAGTAATACGCAGTAGAACAGAAGCTGGGCAGTTGACCGGTGGTCCCTACAAATTTTATATTGATGGCGAAGCAGATTATGTTACAGACATAATGCTAGATGCATCTGATGCTTCCGGCACCAATAGCACATGGGTCATTACGGATGAGGATTTAAATATTTTGGGACTTCCACCAACATTAGATGCCGTAAGAGGTGTTAACTTTGATGGTGCAGGTGCGGGTACATGCCTAATATGGTATTTGAGATATGAAGACGGATTGGAAGGTGCAACAATGGGGAGCAATGCAGCAGATTTATCCGGTTGTTTTGATCTATCCAACCCAATAGAAGTTCAAAGGATACAAGGTGTAAATGCCGGTACGCTAGAAGGTGGTCCGTTCAGTTTTTGTGTTGACGGCGAAGTTGACAATGTTTACGGTATTTCTTTGGACAACTCTACCGCTACAGGTTCACAAAGTACATGGATCATTACCGATGATCAAGGAAAAATTTTAGGTTTACCTCCAACACTAGAAGCTGTTGAAGGAGTTAATTTTGACGGAGCGGGTGCCGGAACTTGCCTTATATGGTACGCACGTTATGAAGGTGAAATCAGCGGATTACAAGTTGATATGAATGCAAATAACGTTTCCGGAAACTTTGCCTTATCAAATCCGTTAACGGTGGTAAGAACGGAAACGCACGCAGGAACGCTAACCGGTGGTCCTTTTGAATTTATAGTTGATGAAACTTCTGATTACGTAACCGGTATTTCCGTTAACAACGAAAATGCTTCGGGTGCCAATAGTTCTTTTATAATCACTGACGAAACAGGTAGAATACTAGGCTTACCTCCTACTATTGAAGATCTTAACTCAGTAGACTTTAATGCAGCTGGCGAAGGAACTTGTTTTATCTATTATATAAGATATGAAGACGGACTGACCGGTATGGAACCCGGTTGGACATTTGATGAATTCAATGGTTGCTTTGATATTTCCAATTCAATAGAAGTAGTACGAAAGGTTCATTAATCTTAATAGCTTTAAATAAAAAAGGCTCTGCAGTTTTATTGCAGAGCCTTTTTACTTTCTATTATTGACTATTATGCCGAATTTCTACTGGCATTGATATTACCATAAAGAGATCTTGTTACAATCTTCTCATACAATTCTTTATACTGGGTACCCTCGCCAATTCTTTGAAGTGCATATTGTTGAATTACCAATAGTGGCAATACAATATTCTCACGAATTTTGATAGACTCTCTAGAAATTGCTTCTTTCTTCATCAATATTTCCATACCTGAAAGTTTTAAAAGCATTGCTTTTGATAATTCATATTCAGCATGGAGAATTTCCCAAAACGCACCATATTCTTTATTCTCTTTCATATAACTGGTCAATTCAAAATAGCATTTGGTAAGACTCATCATACTATTCATCATCAATGCCTGAAAGAACGGTACGTCCTTATATAATCTTTTAGCCTCTTCCAATCTACCATCATCTTCCAATGTCTTTAACGCGGTGCCAATACCGTAGTATCCTGGTACATTCTGCTTTAGCTGACTCCAAGAACCAACAAAGGAAATAGCTCTTAAATCTGAAAGTTCCAGTTTTGCCTTATTTCCCCTTTTACCTGGCCTACTCCCAATATTTGCTTTGGTATAGTATTTTAAGGTGCTCATGTTCTCTAAGTATGGCATGAACTTATCATGGTGTTTTAGGTCATCATACTTTTTAAAACTTAATTCTGACAGCTCTTCAATCAACTCTCTATCAGCATCAGATATAACAATTTCTTTTCCTAAGATAGTATTTGACAGTCCTGCGGTCAAAAGTTGCTCACTATTATAGATAAACTGTTCTTTTGTACCGTATGTACTGGTTATGGTCTGCCCTTGAATGGTCAATTGAATTTCGTTGTTGGCAACCTTATTGGTCTGTGCCGCATAAAAACGATGTGTTTTACCACCACCCCTTGCCGGTGGTCCTCCTCTACCATCAAAGAAAATGGCAGCTATATCATTTTCATCACATACCTGTGACAACTCTTCCTTCGTTTTTAAAATAGACCAGTTTGCCTTTAAGTAACCACCATCTTTGGTACCATCAGAAAAACCGAGCATAATAGTCTGCTTGTTATTTCTATTTTCTAAATGTGCTTTATACTCCGGTAAACCGAATAAAAATCTCATAGTATCTTGAGCAGTATCCATGCCGTTCATAGTTTCGAACAACGGTACAATATCAAAAGTAATTTTCTTATCTGCCCAACCGCACCATCTAAACAATGCGTAAACAAATAGAATAGAGAACTTATCTTCAGAGTTACTAATAATATATCTATTACAACCTTCTTCGCCGTTCTTATCCTGTATAGTCTGTAACTGAAGTATGTTTTTGATGGTATCTTTTACAATATCCTCCTCATAATCATCTGGCACTAACTGCAATTTCTCGTGCAGTAAAATATCGATCAATTTCTCTTCAGATAATTCACTAAGCTCCTCCTTGATTAAACCGTTCTTTTTCAAAACCTCTACCATGACCTTAGTATGCATACTATGGTCTTGACGAATATCTATAGTTGCAAAATGTACTTTAAAGATTTTTACTTTATCAATAAATTTCTCTAGATCTTTTAAGTAAAGGCTTTGATATTTATCAATTAAAATTAATCTGATTTCTTCTAAAGGCACAATTAAATCTTCATAGCCTATATCCTTGGAACTATCGAACATTGCCGTATACAGATTGGACCTTAATTTTTCTATAGGCCCTTGTACATCTTTAAAAGTCAATTTATGCACCAACCCTTTTAGATCATTGTAATAGCATTTCATTAAGGTTAAACGAAGCTCGTTCATGACGTCTCTTGTAATATCCGCAGTTACAAACGGGTTACCGTCACGGTCACCACCGGGCCAGAAACCTAATTTTACAATATCATGATTTTCAAATTGTTTAGAACCAGTACTGCCTTTTATATATGCGTACATATCACCAATAGCATCATAGTATACATGCCTTAGTGTGTAAATAATATTCTTTGCCTCATCTAAAGGGGTAGGTTTCTTGGCATTGATCAATGAAGTTAACCCTAATTGTTGCAAGCCTACATCGATCTCATCGATTTTATCTTCTAAAATTAATGTTCTTAGGTTTGTAATAATATCTAAAACTGCAGGCGTATAAAATTGAGTTGGGTGCGCCGTAAGAACAATACGCGCGCTAAATGTGCTTAATTTGTCCCATATGGTGTCCCAAGATTTATTTTTTTCAACTAATTGAAAATAATCTTTTAAGGACAGGGAACTAGAGTGTTTATGCAGTTTTGGGAAAGCGGCATCTTCTACACTATCATAAAGAACTACTTGGCGCTCTACATACTGTATGATGCGGAACATAAAATCTATCTGTTCTTTTTCAGATTTTATGGCTACAAAATTTTCGAAAAAATTCTCTAGTATTTCTTTTGGGTTGAGACCATTGCTCAATCCCTTTTCAGATTGATTGAGCAATAGTGGGATTAACATACCCACATTCTCAATATTCTCATAAGGTAGGTTTAAGAATAGACTATTATAGACATTGAATTTATTTTGGACAGACTTCTTAAACTCTGCCAACCTTTCTTGTTGTTGCATATATCAAAAAACTTTACGCCGTACCATTACGGCAAACTTTCTAAAATTCGAACATAAATATCGCTATTCCTAGATAATTTAGAGCATCCTTTTTGTGAAATATCATATTCGTAGAAGTATACCACAAAATTGTCTGTATTGACAACAAATAATTCAAAATACGGTACAAGCTATCTATCTTTACAGTGTAAATAAGTAATAAAATTTTTCATTTTCATATAGTGTTCTCGTAAAAGAGTCTTGTCTTAAAAGCAAGACTCTTTTTAGTTTGTAGAAATTTTAAAAATATTTTTACATCTAAAAGTGAACTTGGTATTGAAGAACCCTAAAATCCAAGGTATTGAACTTAGGGTTTTCCCTTTTCATTCTCTTATAACTTTCAAGACTACCCACAGCCCTATTGGCGGCACCAGAAGGAGCTATCAAAGAAACTGTCTTAATGGTAGTTTTGGTAATGGGATGCACAAACTTATGAATTCGTGGCACGTCATTGGAAATAATATGCAGTGCAACATTATTTTCGCGCAAATGTTTTCTGAACAAAAACTCAGGACCATTTTTACTGTTGCCTCCTGTAAACAATAAGGTTGTTACCTTAGGATACTTTTCTAGATAGCCCAATACATTTCGTAATTCAACATTCTGCATACCAATATCCGAGGCATCTATTTTTTCTCTTTCGGCAGAAGCTACAATATCACAAACACCAATTTTTCTTGCTTTTAAAAATGATTTACGTTGCTCTATGGCCTCATAGGTTGTTTCATATTTAAGATGTAAACTGAATATTCTGTCTAAAATGGGCCAAAGCTGACCATCACAGCTTCCGTAACAAAAATTTACATCGCCCTCTTTTAAATCTCCCGTGGTAAAACGTGGGGGCGGCAACGTACCTACAATTAATTTTTCAGTAGATTCATTAATAAACGGCTCATACGGATGCGTGTGTTGAAATTTCTTTTGCATTAGTGTTTTATTCTCTTGAGCTTATTTTACAGCCAAATCTTCTCTAATTTACCAACTTAAACAGAAATCAAAGAAAACGAGATATGGGAAAAGGAGATAAGAAATCTAGAAAAGGAAAAATATCCAATAACTCTTACGGGACTAGAAGACCCCGTAAAATTAAAAAGAGACCTACGGTAGAAGAAAAAATAAAAATTAATAAAAAGAAATAAACTTAATTATCAATTTTGAATGTCAAGTCTACTTGGTTCTCTTCATCTAAAGAAATCTCATACGTATAAAAACCAATTGGCAAAGTATCCATAGACATTTCTACAGGTACATAATTTAAGCTAGTAGAATCTGTAAGTATTGATAATGCAGTATACGCATAAGCTCTTTCAAACTCCTTGTATTCTGAAAATTCACCTGCCTCAATATTCTCATAAACGGTATCATTTTCTACAATGCGTACTTCGCTAAAAAAAAGTTCCGTACTGTTTTGAACGCGAATATTGACCAAGTTAACTTCATCATCCCTATCTGTACAAGAGAATAGAACACCAAGACATATAACAGCAAACAAAATAACCCTTTTCATAGACGTACTTTTATATACTAAAGAACGAAAAAGCAATGATTATATTTTATCTAATAAAGACAGGTTCATTTTCTTTCAAAGTATGTTCTTTACTAAATTGGTAATCATCTAAATTGAACCCTTTTATATCTTCTAAAGTTCTGGCATCAGTATCTATGATATATCTTACCATTGCTCCCCTAGCTTTTTTAGCAAAGAAGCTTATAATCTTCAATTTATCGTTCTTCCAATCTTTGAATACGGGAGTAATTATTTCTGCCTTTATTTTTTTAGGTTTTAAGGCACTGTAATATTCATTACTAGCTAGGTTCACTAAAAGCTCGCCATCTGCCATCTCATTGTTTAAATGATCGGTAAGTCTCTCTCCCCAATATTCGTACAAGTTTTTCTTTCTTCCTATTTTTAAGGAAGTACCCATTTCTAAACGGTAAGGTTGCATTAAATCTAACGGTTTTAAGATACCGTACTGCCCAGACAAAATTCTTAGAGTCTGTTGTAGTTTCTCTATTTTTTCTTCTGTCAACGTATATGCATCCAAACCTTGATAAACATCTCCGCTAAAAGCATAAACCGCTGGTCTTGCATTTTGTGGTGTAAAGGGTACGGTAAAATCTTGATTACGTTGCCAATTCAATTCTGCCAAATTATCTGAAATGGACATCAGCTCAGCAAGTGCTTTCGGTTTCTTTTTCTTAAGAACTTTGTTCAGCTTTTCGGCATCATCAATAAATTCTGGAGAAGTATATGTAATAGTTGGCAAATCACTTTCATAATTTAAGGACTTGGCCGGAGAAATAACAATTTTCATAGTACAATTTTAATATTCCCAAAAATAAACAGGATAAATTGGAAGACCTACAAAAGACAAAAAAGAGTTTAAATAGTGGTATTGGCCAAACTTATTCTGTGCTATTTTTACTGTAACCTCTCCATTTTTCTATGGCACTCGTCATATCCTCCGGCACTTCAGAATCAAAACTCATTTGCTCTCCCGTAACAGGATGAACAAAGCCTAATGTTTTGGCATGCAAAGCTTGTCTTGGTAGTAATTTAAAGGTATTTTCAACAAATTGCTTGTACTTTGTAAAGGTTGTCCCCTTTAATATCTTTTCACCACCATAGCGTTCATCATTGAACAAAGTGTGCCCAATGTATTTCATATGCACCCGTATTTGATGTGTTCTTCCGGTCTCTAATTTACAGGATACCAAAGTAACGTAACCTAATCTTTCCAATACCTTAAAATGGGTTACCGCTTCCTTACCTTCTTCCCCTTCTGGAAAAACGTGCATCTGTAAGCGGTTTTTAGGATTTCTACCTACATTGCCAACAATGGTGCCTTCGTCCTCTTCTATATTTCCCCAAACTAAAGCAACATACTCACGCTCAGAAGTTTTATCAAAAAATTGTTTTGCCAAATGTGTCATGGCCGCTTCTGTCTTAGCAACTACCAACAGACCCGAAGTATCTTTATCTATACGGTGTACCAAACCTGGTCTTTCATTACTGTTAGATGGTAAGTTATCTGTATGATAAATCAAGGCATTGATCAACGTTCCTGAATAATTACCATGACCCGGGTGCACTACCATGCCGGCGGGCTTGTTTACAACCATTAAAACATCATCTTCATACACAATATCTAACGGTATATCTTCCGGAACCAACAAAAATTCATGTGGCGGATGTTCAAACAACACCTTTACCTCATCACCTGCTTTTACCTTGTAATTAGATTTTACAATTTTATCATTGACCCAAACATGACCGTCTTTGGCAGATTGTTGTATTTTATTCCGTGTGGCATTTTCAATGAAATTCATTAAAAATTTATCTACTCGCAAAGGAACTTGACCTTTAGATGCTATTACTTTATGATGCTCAAAAAGTTCGCCATCTTCATTTTCTGGGCGCTCAATATTCTCCTCCATCTAATCTTCAGATTCCGCTTTAATTATTGCTCTTTCAGTAATACTACCATTACCACAAACCAACTCTATCTTAGATGTTTTAGGTAATTTATCACCAGGCTTTATATCTTTTCCCTTATATTTTATACGATATACCATATCCTTGCCCAATTCATCTACGTAGGTAACGCGCTGTACATCAAGACCTACAGCTTTCAACATAGAAGAGGCATTTCGTTTGGTTACCTGAATAATCTTTGGAACGGTTACTTTTTTGTATCCTGAGGGATTTACGGTGAAATATATTTTTCTATTCTCCTTAACTTTTGATCCCGCACTAGGATTCTGTTCAATAATTGAAAACCTTGGGTAATCTGGATTATAGTTTGCCGAGTCTAAAACTTCATATCGTAAACCGGCTTCTTCTATTGATTTTCTCATATCCATCACAGATTTTTTAGAAAAATCCGGTACTTCCACAAACTCGCCATGATTGGTGGTACTATTTAAATATCTTAAAACGATAAAAATCGTAATAATTAATACCAAAACTGCAAGACCCAACTGAATAAAGAAGGTTTTGCTTTTTAAAAAATTGAAAAAATTCCTCATACCTATTATTTGACCCGACAAATATAGTAAATGCCCCCATACCATTTTGCAGCATTGGTTTATACTTGTTGGGATCATAAAAAATTCTTGTTATTTGTTGAATGCCCAATGTTTTCTTTTTTATTTTATTTCAATGCTTCATCTTTGCTTTAACATTCTTAATAGACCATACATATGAAAAAAAATATAGCAATTATCATGGGCGGTTATTCTAGCGAATATAAAATATCGCTCAAAAGTGGAAATGTGGTCTATGATTTTCTTAATAAAGATAAATTCAATCTGTATAGAATACATATCTTTAAAGATAAATGGGTCTATATTGATGAAAAGGACAATGAGACACCTATAGACAGGAATGACTTCTCCATTCCTTTAAAAGGAGCATCTATTACTTTTGATTGTGTTTTTAATGCCATACATGGCTCACCGGGGGAAGACGGACTCATGCAAGCTTATTTTGAACTATTGGGCATTAAGCACACTTCTTGTAATTTCTACCAAGCCGCCCTTACTTTTAACAAGCGCGATTTATTGAGTGTCTTAAAACCTTATGGAATTAAAGCTGCACCATCTTACTACCTAAATCTAGGTGATGAAATAAATGAATCCGAAATCATTGACAAGGTCAAATTACCCTGCTTTGTAAAGGCAAATAAATCTGGTAGCAGTTTTGGCATTACCAAAGTCTATAAAGCAGAAGAGCTTAAAGGCGCCATTGAAACAGCCTATAAAGAAGATGATGAAATTATCATTGAAGGTTTTCTTGATGGCACAGAGGTTTCTGTAGGCGTATTAAAATTAAATGGGAAAACCACAGTATTTCCTATTACAGAAATAGTATCGGAAAATGATTTCTTTGACTACCAAGCAAAATACGAAGGCAAATCTCAAGAAATAACTCCGGCAAGAATAAATGCTGAACAATTAGAAAAAGTAACCAAAGCATCTAAAAGAATATATGATGTGCTTAAAATGAAAGGCTTTTCTAGAAGTGAATTTATATTCATTGGTAACGAACCATATTTATTGGAAATGAACACAACACCAGGTTTAACTACTGAGAGTATTTTACCGCAGCAAGCTAAGCAGGCCGGTATTGAATTAAGTATGTTATTTGAGTACGCCATTAACGAGGCATTGTCATAATTTGACTATATTTAAGAATTAAATTACCCGCAGGCAAAGCCTGCGAGGTATTGATAAAAAACAACAAATAATTTGACCAAAACATCGGATTATTTTAAATCTCGATTATCGAGTAAAATACACATATGAGACGCGCAATTTTTCCAGGTTCTTTTGACCCTTTAACTTTAGGACATCATGATATAATTATGCGTGGCATAACTTTATTTGACGAGGTCATTATTGCCATTGGAAAAAATGCCGATAAAAAGTACATGTTCAGCTTAGAACAGCGTATACAATTTATAGAGGAAGCCTTTAAAGATGTTCCTTCAATTACTGTGAAATCATATGTAGGACTCACTGTAGATTTTTGTAAGAAAGTCGATGCCAACTTTATTTTAAGAGGATTACGAAATCCGGGCGATTTTGAATTTGAGAAGGCAATTGCACATACCAATAGAAAATTATCTGAGATAGAAACCGTGTTTCTATTGACCTCATCGGGCAAATCATACATAAGCTCGTCTATAGTTAGAGACGTTATACGCAATGGAGGTGACTATACAGGTTTAGTACCCAATTCTGTAAGAAAATAAGTGTATTTCGTCGGCCTGACAACAGATAAACCACTTTCAACCACAACTTTTCGCAAAAACACAACAATTTAGGTGGGCAAACTACAATTTTCCTATAAATTCGTAAGAAAATTCTTTCCACCAATGATTAGATCAAAAAATAGTTCATCGTTTTCTTTAGATTGGATCAAACAAATTCCATCATCTATTGTTATTGTAGATACTAATTTTAAGTTAATTAGTGCATCGCCAAGATGGGAGGCTGATTTTCAACTCGATCTAGAGCCAATAAAGGGTAAATATTTTGTTGACTTGTTTCCTGAGTTGGCACAAGAACTTAAAACAAGATTAAAATATAGTTTAGACGGCCTTCGTGATATTAAGTTTAAACACAATGCCAATAAATGTAAGTATGCATCAAAAGATTCTATTTGGCATTTAAACCCTTGGAAAGATGGTTATGGCAATATCATTGGCGTAATCATAAAAATTGACCCCATAACCAAGACCCAAGAACTGGAATTGGAACTACATAGAACCAAACTAATTCTTAATAATAAAACTACAGTCGCTAAGATTGGTAGTTGGGAATTGGACACTATAAATAATTCTTTGCTTTGGACACCTATAGTCAACAAAATCTATGGTCTTCCGGCAAATTTTGAACCAACTTTGGAAACGGCTATAGATTTTTATGAAGATGAATCTAAAAAAGTAATACAAAAAGTTGTTGATGAGGCAACCACCTTAGGCAAACCTTGGAATGTAAAAGCACAATTAATACAAAAAGACGGTACGGTAATTTGGGTCAATACTATTGGAAGACCTAAGTTTAAAGACGGTGTTTGCACTAGAATAATTGGTACCATACAACAAGTAGACGAAGAAAATAAAATTGAGGTCAAAAATACCATACTTGAGACAGAGCTTAGCGAATATCCTTTATTTGAAAAAGTGCCTTTTGGCCTTGCCATTATAGATTTTAAAAACGGAAGTTTTTTAAATGTAAATGAACAATTTGCAAAACTCTCAGGTTTTGAAAAAGAATATTTTATAAATAAAAACTTTAAGGAATTTATAGGTAAAACATTTTTAAAAAAAGAAACGGACATTGTAAATCAATTAAAGGAAAAAGAATCTTTTGATCCTATAGATTTTACTTTTATAAATAAATTAGGCCATACGTTAAACCTTAAGGTAACCGGAAATCTTGTAAACGGGCTGAATAATAGGACAAGTATTTTATGTACTATTCAGAATATTACCACGCAAAACCAGTTAGAAAAAAAGTTAAAAAACACCATTAATGCAGCTAAAGAAAAAAATGAACAGCTTTTAAACTTTGCCCATATGGTATCACATAATTTAAAAACACACGCAACAAACTTTTCATTGTTGTTGAATTTTTTAAATGATGAGACAGGTTTGGTTCAACGTAACAAATATATGAACATGCTATTCAGCGCTTCGGATAACTTATCTGAAACCATCAAGGGACTAAGAGAAATAGTAGCCGTAAAATCCAGTATTAATGAAGAGAAAAAATTACTGTCTCTCAACGAAAGTTTATTTGTAGTTGAACAGAATGTTGCCGGTCTATTAAAAGAAACCAATGGTAAAATCATTAACGAAATACCAGAAACAACCCAGGTAAAAGCCCTACCCGCCTATCTAAACAGTATTTTGACCAATTGTATTACAAATTCCATTAAGTATAGATGTGAGGAAAAGAAACCGATAATAATACTTAGCGTAGAAGAAGATAAAAACTACACGATACTAAATGTTGAAGATAACGGACTAGGTATTGACATGGAAAAATATGGAGATCAAATTTTTGGGCTCTATAAAACCTTCCATAGGAATAAAGATTCTAGAGGAATTGGGCTGTACATAACCAAAAATCAAATGGAAGCAATGAACGGAAAAATTACCGTTGATAGTATTCCTAACCAAGGAACTACTTTTAAGTTCTATTTCAACAAAAAGTAAAAATTCATCATTTAAAAAGAATAATAATTGTTATACAACGTAAATGACAACATTCACAACAATAATATAGCCAAATACGACATTCCCACTACCTTTGTAAGAAATTACATCGGTATGATAAAAGTTCCCCAAATATCAAATGCTTCGTACCTAATTAGACAATTGCCAACACCAACGGCGTTTATTGACACTAATTACAATATTGTTCAGACATCTGACAAGTGGTCTAGCATTTTTGACAAGAATGAATCGTGTAGCGACTCCAAAAGCTTATTTGCTGTATTCCCCAATTTAAGCCATAAATGGAAAATGGTATTAAATAATTGTTTTAAAGGAAATCCGCAACCCATGGGCATTCATCAATCTATTGACTGTACAGGTCATGAACAATGGTTTGAATGGACAAATGCACCATGGTATGATACGAACGAAAATATAGTAGGCGCAATAATTCAATTAAGTAATATTACCGAAGCTGTCAACAATGAGCTAGAACTCAATAAAAAGGAATTACTTTTAGAGCAGCAAGCAGAAATCACCAAAATTGGTCGATGGGAATATAATATTGCCGAGAACAAATTATTCTGGTGTTCCACTACAAAATCTATTCATGAGGTTTCACCGGGTTTTCTACCAAATATTGAAACAGCCCTATTTTACTATAAAGAGGGCTATAGTAGAAACGCAATATCCATGGCGCTGTTTGAAGCGCAGAACAATGGTAAAGCCTGGAGTAATCTAAAACTTCAAATTATAACGGGCTCAGGAAAAGAAAAGTGGGTTATGGCCGGGGGAAAACCTATTTATAATAAAGGTAAAATGGTGGGTCTCATAGGTACTTTTCAAGATATTCACGAGCAAGTAGAAGCGGACATCAAGACTATAGATAACGAAAAATTATTAAGAACCTTGATCGACAATTTACCGGTCAATGTTTATATTAAAGATACCGAATCAAGAAAAGTCTTAATCAACAAAGCAGAATGTGAATATTTAGGTGTCAACAACCCAAAAGACATCATTGGAAAAAATGATTTTCAACTGTATTCATATGAAGTTGCCAAAAAGTCAAGAGAAGAAGATTTAAAGGTTATGAACACCTTAAAACCAGTTATTGGAAAAGAAATAGTTAGAACTACTTTAAGCGGCAAGGAAACCTCTTTTTTAAGCTCTAAAATTCCACTTTTAAACAACAAGGGTATTGCATATGGTATAGTAGGCATCAGTTTGGACATTACACCTTTAAAGGAAAAGGAAAAAGAGCTTAGAAATATTATAAACATTGCATCTGTACAAAATAAAAAGCTTTTAAATTTCGCTCATATAGTTTCACACAACCTTCGTTCACACTCTGCCAATTTCTCAATGTTACTAAGCTTTTTAGAAAGCGAAAGTGATGAAAACGAAAAAAAGAGTATAATTAAAATGCTAACCAAAGCATCTAACAATCTTTTGGAGACACTAGATAATTTAAACGAAGTGGTATCAATTAATACCAACACCAATATTGCCATCCAAAAAATGAACTTGAACAACAAGGTAGTTGATGTTTGCAAAAACCTTTCTCCTTTTATTTTAAACAGTAAAAGTAAAATTGAAAATATTATTCCTACGGATTTTGAAATTAAAACGGTACCTGCATATTTAGACAGTATTCTAACCAACTTTATTTCTAATGCAATAAAATATAAACACCCAGAGAGACAAGGGCATATCATTCTAAGCGCTGAGAGGAAAGCGGGCTATGCAATTCTTTCCATAAAGGATAACGGTCTAGGCATTGACCTGGAAAAATATGGAGAAAAGTTATTTGGAATGTATAAAACCTTTCATGACCATAAAGATGCCAGAGGAATAGGTCTGTACTTAACAAAGAATCAAATAGATGCCATGAACGGTAAGGTAGAAGTTAGCAGCGAAGTAGGTAAAGGAACAGAATTTAAAATTTTTTTTAATGAAAAAAATTAATGATATCACTATAATTGATGACGACGCTATTACCGTGTTCGGTTTACGAAAATTAATATCATCAAGTGTTGACTGTAGCTCAATAGAATCATATGATAACGGCAAAATAGCATTAGACGCAATGACGGAGTTTTTTGAAAATGGACAAAAAATTCCACAAGTCATTTTTTTAGATATCAATATGCCTATAATGGATGGATGGGAGTTTTTAGAAGCTTTTATTAAAATTCCTATTAAAGATAAAATTAGAATAAATATCGTTACTTCTTCAATTGATCCTTTTGATAAAAAGCAATGGGAAAATTATAAAAGTAAAAGCCATCATTTAATTACCTTCAATCAAAAACCTATTGATAGAAATAAAATATCAGAAATTACACAAGTAGCTTAAGGCAATAAAAGTATTGATTATTTTTACATTCAGTTCATGGTATTAATTGCCTTTGTAATTGTCTGTTTATGAAAAATATATCATTCATCTTTTTAGCACTATTAATTTTCTCTTGTGAAAGTAAAGTTGTGAATACTAAAACAGATTTTCTTACTCCTTTTGAAGTTTCAAACAAAAAAGAGACTGCAACCTATAACGAGGTCATAGATTTTTACATAAAACTATCCAAAGAATTTTCATCGATCAATATACAAACCATTGGCAATACTGACAGCGGTGAGCCTTTGCATGTTGTCACCTATAGTCCAAAAGGAGATTTTGATTACAAAAAACTTAGCGAGACCAATACCATGATGTTAATCAACAATGGTATACACCCTGGTGAAAGTGACGGTATTGATGCTACAATGTTGTTATTTAGAGATTTGGCCGGCAATGAAATTAAAACACCACAGAAAACTATAATAGCTACAATTCCTATATATAATGTAGGAGGGGCGCTCAATAGGAACAGTACTACTCGTGCCAACCAAAACGGACCATTGGAATATGGTTTTAGAGGCAATGCAAAAAACTACGATTTAAATAGAGATTTCATTAAAACCGATACCAAGAACGCCAAGACATTTGCAAAAATTTTTCATCTCATAAATCCTGATATTTTTATAGACAACCATGTAAGCAATGGTGCGGATTACCAATACACACTTACACATTTATTTACGCAACATAATAAATTGGGCGGTGAATTAGGTGAATACGTTCATGGCTCATTAATGCCTCAACTACAAGATTCTTTATCAAAAGCCAATTGGGATATTACCCCATATGTTAATGTATTCAATAGTCCACCTGAAAATGGTTTTCAACAATTTATGGACCACCCAAGATATTCTACAGGTTATACCACATTATTCAATACCGTAGGCATGATGGTAGAGACACATATGTTAAAACCATACCACATGCGTGTAGAAGGTACCTATCAACTAATGAAAAACATGATTTCCATTGCCGAAAACGATGGCAGTAAAATAAAAAACTTAAGAAATGCGGCATTTTCAAAGAACAGCAAAAAAGAACATTACCCTATTTCCTGGACAGTTGACGCTACCAAAAATTCCAAGTATATATTCAAAGGCTATCGGGCAGATACAATTATTAGTGATGTTACAGGATCAACTAGACTTAAATACAACCGAAATTTTCCGATTGAAAAAGAAGTAATCTACCAAGATTATTATATGGCTACAGACTCCGTTAAAATTCCTAAAGCGTATGTATTGGGCAAACAGTGGGAAAATATTATAGAAAAATTAAATCTGAACAAAATTACGTATTCCACGCTTAAAAAAGATTCGGCCATAACAGTAGAGAGCTATAGGATAAATGAATACCAGACTTACACATCACCTTATGAAGGACATTACCCACATTACAATACAACCGTAACTAAAACCGAGGAGAATAAAGTTTTCTTGGTAGGAGATATTATTATACCAACAGATCAGCCAGGTTTTAGATATATTTTAGAAACTTTAGAACCTTCTGCCGTAGATTCATTTTTTAATTGGAATTATTTTGACACCATTCTTCAACAAAAAGAAGGTTTCTCTCCATATGTTTTTGAAGATACCGCACTAAAACTTTTAGAGACAGATTCTATTCTTAAGGCAGAATTTGATCATAAAAAAATGCATGAACCAGATTTCAACCAAAACTGGTACATGCAATTAGATTGGCTTTTTAAAAAAAGTAACCTTTATGAAAAGGCACATTTACAATATCCGGTCTATAGAATAAAGTAATAGACGTTAATCTTTCCCAAATAAAATTTTGATGTTGGCATAAGAATTTTCTAGTGCTTTTTCTATTTTATCAGGCCCTTTCCATCTTACCTTAAAGATACCCTCCTTTTTTTCAGGTTTTAATTTGCCCTCAAAATTAGTACGCATCTCATACCAATAAACCTGCTTTAGTTTATTAACGCCATTACGCTTAAATATATGATATGTTGTTCTAATGTAACGATCTATAACAAGACCTTTTACACCGGTTTCTTCTTCTACTTCACGAACGGCACATTCCTCAATAGATTCCCCTTTGTCCAATTTGCCCTTAGGTAAATCCCATTTATCGTTTCGGTAAATAAAAAGTACTTTCCCCTCTCTATTTTTAACGACACCCCCACCGGCAATAACCAAAGGAACGACTTGAGTGAATTTTTTTAAAATTTCATCGTAATTAGGATGATAAATAAACGCTTCCCTCAACTTCTCCTTTCTCAATGAAGTAATTGCCTCCTCAATAGATTCTTGATTTAAAGAATAATACTCTCCATTTGTTGTGTCAGAGAGTTTATTTGTCAAAATCAAAGGCAATTCATTAACAAAAACTTTATACATTTGCGTTATGGTTTTAGACAAAAACACTGCAAAAAAAACAGCAGAGCTTCTCTTGCAAATTAATGCAATAAAATTGAAACCCGAAAATCCTTTTACATGGGCCTCGGGCTGGAAATCTCCTATATATTGCGATAATAGAATTTTACTTTCTTATCCTATTATAAGAAACTACGTTCGTGATGAAATGGCAAAGCAGGTAGAGCAACTTTACGGCAAGCCAGATTGTATTGTAGGTGTAGCTACAGGCGCAATTGGAATTGGAGCTTTAGTTGCCGACAAACTTAATTTACCGTTTGTTTACGTTAGGCCTGAACCTAAATCACATGGTCGACAAAATCAAATAGAAGGTCATTTAGAAGCCCACCAAACAGTAGTGGTTATAGAAGATTTGATCAGCACCGGAAAAAGTAGCCTTAACGCTGTAAAAGCACTAAAGGCGGTAGATGCCAAAGTAAAGGGTATGTTGGCAATTTTTACATATGGTTTTGAAACTGCCGATTCTAACTTTAAAGAAGAACATACAAAGTTGCATACTTTAAGTAGTTATGATTATTTAATTGAACAGGCATCTGACACAGGCTACGTCAAAGAAGAGCAACTAATTACATTAAAGCAATGGAGGAAAGATCCTTCAAAATGGACAAATAAATAACTATGTTTATAGAAACACCAAAGGCAGAAATATCAAAAAATAAAGAAGAAACCTTTAACTTCTTGAACGACCTGCCTAATTTTAGATTGTTAATGCCTGAAAATATTGACAAATTCGAAGTTTTAAATGAAAATAGATTTCTTTTCGCACTAAAAGGAATGCCAGAAATTGTATTGGAGAAAAAAGAGCAAACACCGTTCAACCAAATTGTTTTAGGTGCTGCAAGTGAAAAACTACCATTTACCTTAACTGCGGATATTATAGAAATAGATGCCGATAAAAGCGAGGTTGTTCTAAGTTTTAAAGGTGAATTCAATGCAATGATGGCCATGATGATCAAAAAACCGATTACAAATTTCATCAATACCCTATCAACAAATTTGGGCAAAGTCTAATACAACAAACGTATTTCCTTTAACCCATATTCCAATAAATTACCATTTTCATGTTTTACCACTAATTTACCGCCAATAGAAACTTCTTCTATTGTGCCGGTAAAGCGTGAATCATCTTCTTTTAGAAAAGTACTGACCTTACCTATTCTGAACAGTTTAGAATGATACTGAGCATATAATTCTTCCTCTAAACTATCTATAGGTTTGTTTAAATACAAATGCAACTGTTCAATTATTGAATAAAATACCGAATCTAGATTAAAATCAGTGCCCACAATATTTTTCATAGAAGATGCATTTGGTGCATTTCTAAATACTTCTTGGTTAACATTTAATCCAAATCCTATAATTGTGCGCTTAATTTTTGAACCCGACAAAATATTTTCTATTAAGATACCTCCTATTTTAGAATTACCTGACAGAATGTCGTTAGGCCATTTTATACTTAAATCAGGTATTGCCAACCGGTTTAAAGCATCTATTATTGCAAGTGACACACAAACACTTATTAAAAAAACACGTTGTAAGGGCACATTGATATCATTTTTCAATACGCTGAAAGCTAGATTCTTATAAGGCTCAGACTCCCATTTAGCACTCATTTGCCCCCTACCGGAAGTTTGGTTTGCAGTACTAATTACAGTAAAATCTTCCAATACTTTATTAAATGACAAATCTTTTAAATAGGTGTTCGTAGATTGCGTGGCATCAAGTTTGATTATTTGCATTTACTGTTCTTATTGTGAATCTTTAATGTATTGTTAAAAACTAGTCCTAAAAGAACAAAAAAATAATAACTTTGTAAAAACTAAAATTTTTGAATGCAGGAAAATAAAACTAGCAAAGATGAGTTAATTGCATTAATAATTCAGGGAATTGACGAAGTAAAAGGTCACAACATCAACCTATTAGATTTAAGAGAAATTGAGAATACCGTTTGTGATTACTTCATAGTTTGTAACGGTACTTCGAATACGCATGTAAATGCTATTGTAGGTTCTATTCAAAAAACAGTAAGTAAAGCGATTCAAGACAAACCTTGGCACGTAGAAGGCGAAGACAATGCCGAATGGGTACTTATGGACTACGTTAATGTAGTTGTTCATATCTTCCAAAAGCAAGTAAGAGAATTTTATGATATAGAAGGTTTATGGGGAGATGCAAAATTCACAACTATAGAAAGTAGCGTAAATTAATAAAAAATTAAAATGGCAAAAGAAAACAAAACAAATCCGAAAAAACCAAAGTTTAGTTCTTGGTGGATTTATGGATTGGTAGCAGTATTACTTATTGGATTTCAATTATTCAATAGTGATGACCTAGCTAGCACACAAAAAACGACTACTTCAGAATTACAGCAGTATTTAAGAAATGGTGATGTCAAAAAAGTATTGATCATTACCAACACCAATCAAGCAAAGGTTTTTTTAACCGATGATGCTATTGCAAAAGAAGTTCACAAAGATGTGAACGAGAAGTCTTTTCTTCCATCATCCGGCAATGTACCTCAGTACACTTTAGATTATGGTGACCTTCAAATATTTCAGAATGAAATCACTGAAATCAAAAAAGAAAACAATTTAGATACAATCATTGAATTTGGTAAGGAATCTACTGCTATTTTAGATTTCTTGTTATCGCTTTTACCGTTTGTATTGATTATAGGTATTTGGATCTATTTAATGCGTAGAATGTCTGGCGGCGGCGGCGGCGGTGCCGGAGGTCAGATTTTTAATATAGGCAAGTCTAAAGCAAAATTATTTGACGAAAAGACAGATACAAGAACTTCATTTAAAGACGTTGCCGGATTAGAAGGTGCAAAAGAAGAAGTTGAAGAGATCGTAGAATTCTTAAGAAACCCGGACAAGTATACCTCATTAGGTGGTAAAATACCAAAAGGTGCATTACTTGTAGGACCTCCAGGTACTGGTAAAACACTATTGGCCAAGGCCGTTGCTGGTGAAGCTAAGGTTCCTTTCTTCTCGTTATCCGGTTCAGATTTCGTAGAAATGTTCGTAGGTGTTGGTGCATCTAGAGTACGTGACTTGTTCAAGCAAGCAAAAGACAAATCTCCTGCCATTATATTTATTGATGAGATCGATGCCATTGGTAGAGCAAGAGGTAAAAACAATTTTACGGGATCTAATGATGAACGTGAAAATACATTGAACCAGTTATTGACCGAAATGGATGGTTTTGGCACCAATACAAACGTAATTGTACTTGCAGCAACCAACCGTGCAGATGTATTGGATAAAGCATTAATGCGTGCCGGTAGATTTGACAGACAAATCTACGTGGATCTTCCAGATATTCGTGAGCGTAAGGAAATTTTTGAAGTTCATTTAAGACCTATCAAAACTGCAGAAACGTTAGATTTAGATTTCTTGGCAAGACAAACGCCTGGTTTCTCTGGTGCAGATATTGCAAATGTTTGTAACGAAGCTGCGCTAATTGCAGCTCGTAATGAGAAAAAAGCGGTTACAAAGCAAGATTTCTTAGATGCGGTCGATAGAATCGTTGGTGGTCTAGAAAAGAAAAATAAAATTATTACTCCTGGTGAGAAAGAAACCATTGCTTATCATGAGGCTGGTCACGCAACCACTAGTTGGATGTTGGAGCACGCCGCTCCTTTAGTAAAAGTTACCATAGTACCAAGAGGACAATCATTAGGTGCTGCATGGTATTTACCGGAAGAGCGCTTAATTGTTAGGCCAGAACAAATGTTGGACGAAATGTGTGCAACTATGGGCGGTAGAGCTGCTGAAAAAGTGATTTTCAATAAAATTTCTACAGGCGCCTTAAGTGACTTGGAGAAAGTAACCAAGCAGGCTAGAGCAATGGTTACTATTTATGGACTTAATGATGAAATTGGTAATATCACCTATTATGATTCATCTGGTCAAGATTCTTACGGTTTCTCAAAACCTTACAGTGAAGACACTGCGCGTAAAATAGATGCAGAAATTTCAAAAATAATTGAAGAGCAGTATCAACGTGCTATCAAGGTTTTAACTGAGAATAAAGATAAACTTACCACTTTAGCTGAAAGATTATTAGAGAAAGAGGTTATCTTTAAGGAAGATTTAGAAAAAATCTTTGGCAAGCGAAATTTCGAAAAGGATATTTTAGCTTTAGAAAACGAGAAGAAACTTAAGGAAGAAGAGGACAACAAATCTACGGAAGAGCAAGAAATTACAGAGAATAAGTAAAATTGCAGTACTTTAGATTAGCAATTATTTCAATAACGTAAATGGGGTTTTTAGATATTTTATTTGGTGGTGGCAAGAAGAAGGTTTCGAAAGAAACTACAGAAACGCGCGGAGATCATATGCCAGATTTGAATATTCCTGTTGACGAAAAATTTACTATTCATTTTAAGCAAAATGGCGGAAAGTTTATTTATTGCGATTCTGATGCCGAAGTTTCAAAAGCAATTCAAAATATAATAACTGAAAATAATTGGGAAAGCGAGCCTTTCTTCGTTCTAGATGAAAGGCTAGCCCAAAAATTTTCAAAAGAGCCCATTACTTTTACAGACCAAGCAAGATCAAGCGAAGTATTCTTTACTACTTGTGAGCACTTAATTGCACAAAACGGCAGTATACTTGTTTGCTCCAATCAATTATTGGAGAAAAAAGTAAACGAACTACCTAGTAATGTAGTAGTTTTTGCAACCACCAGTCAGCTGATCGAGTCTATAGGCGAAGGACTAAAGACCATAAAAAAGAAATACGGTCAAAAAATACCGGCTAATATAACTACACTAAAACACTTTAAAGCTACCCCAGAAAACTCAGATGATTTTCTAACATATGGTAGTAGTACTAAAAATCTTTATCTTTTACTTTTGGAAGATTTATAGTATGAAAGAAATTCTAAGAAGGTCACTAACTGGGGCTGTGTACATAATCTTATTATTGTCAGCAGTCTTTTTAAGTTCTGATGCCTTTGACTTTTTATTTATGACCTTTGGGTTGGCTTGTTTATATGAGTACAAAAAATTAGTTCACTTAAGAGGATATCATATTTTTGCTGCTTATTTAGCCATATGGTGGGCATTTATATATTTGGTAAAAGATCAACAGGTCATTAATATATTAATGGTAATTACCATTGTTGTAGATATTTATTTGCTCATTAACCTATTCACGAAAAAGCCTATTAAATTCAATACTCCAATGAAATTTATTGTCGGTCTTTTCTATATTGGCGGAGGGTGTATTTTTTTAACTATGATACCTTATAAAAATGATGCTTTCGCCAAACTGTTGATAATGGGTATTTTCATTTTAATTTGGGTAAATGACTCATTTGCATACCTAGTGGGCAAAAGCATAGGAAGAACTAAACTTTTTCCTTCAGTTTCTCCTAAAAAAACTATTGAAGGTACTCTTGGAGGCTTTATATTTGCACTGGCTGCAGCTTATTTAATGGCAACTTTTGAAGCGCTGATCAGTCCAATACAATGGATGATTCTAGCAACTGTAATTGTCGTTGCAGGTAGCTTGGGCGATTTAATTGAATCTAAATTAAAAAGGGCGGCCGGCGTTAAGGATAGCGGAGCCATTTTACCAGGTCACGGAGGCATGTTAGACCGTTTAGATAGCTTGGTCTTTGCCGCACCATTTGCATATTTAACTTTAAATATATTCAGTTATGTTTCATAGGGAGGGACAAAAAATTATATTACTTACTTTTTGTTTAGTTGGGATTAGCGTATTGCTAGCTCATTTTTTTATTGATATAGCATGGTTGAAATTGACAGTTCAATTGTTAGGCTTAGTGCTATTGATCATAATTCTCCAGTTTTTCAGAAACCCGAAAAGATTAGCGGTGAAGAACTTTGATGAAATTTTATCTCCGGTAGATGGCAAAGTCGTTGTTATAGAAGAGGTTTTTGAAAAAGAATTTTTTAAGGAAAAAAGAAGACAGGTTTCTATATTCATGTCTCCCGTGAACGTACATGTTACCAGATACCCGGCTAGTGGTAGTATAACATTTTCCAAATATCACCCTGGAAAATTCTTAGTTGCTTGGCACCCAAAATCCAGTGAAGAAAACGAAAGAACTACCGTTGTTATCAAAACTCCTAAATTTGGTGAAATTCTATATCGCCAAATTGCAGGTGCCCTGGCTAGGCGTATTGTCAATTACGCCGAAAAAGGAGAAAGCGTTCAGCAAGGTGATGACGCAGGATTCATAAAGTTTGGCTCTAGAGTAGATTTATTTTTACCTTTAGATTGCCAGATAAATGTCAAGTTAAATCAGAAAGTTAAAGGCGCGGAAACTTGTATAGCTACTTTTGTCGATCCAAACGAGCATGAAGAAATTACGTATTGAATTTGAGGAAAAAGTTGCTTTGGTCAATAGCTTTACCGAACCAATACCTGCGGACATTTTACTAAAATTGTATGCCTACTACAAAATAGCCAATGCAAATTTTGACAACCCAGGTAGCAAAACCCCTCTAATCAATGCCTTTAAGGCAAATGCTTTGATTCAAGCTAAAAACATGAGTAAGAAAAAGGCCATGCAATCTTATATTGATTTGGTTAACAAAGAACTAAAAAAATAACCTTAGATTGTTTAATGGGTAGATAACGTTATTACTTCTTCCTAAGACACAACTCTTTATCAATTTACAGATTATTAGGTTAAATTAACGTTGGGTCTATTTCATTTAAATCTGCAAATAATTTATCATTGTATTTATGTGCTAATTCTTATAGAATGGCCGTAAAACAATATTCTAGTTAAATTGATTGCCATTAAAAATCAATGATATAAATCTTCTAAATCCGCATCACAAAGGGAACAGATAAGATCCTCCAATTTCTCACATACATCTTTAAAATAACGTTCTCCCTTTTCAGCAGTAGCATACTCCGGATTACCTATACCTGTGTCACTACTAACTTTAGACCATTGGCGTTCTGCCCAAGCCCAACCCTCATTATAAGCTTTGATCTTAAATTTTTTAGCACTACCACTACCCCATGTTTCTTTCGCCAATACCAGTTCTGGTCTTAAATAAAGCATGAGGCTAGTCTCCATCTCATCTGCATGATCACCTTTTTCCTTGAAATATTTAGATTTATCTAACATTGGTGGAAAAAAGCAGAAGCTGATGAACATCTTTGGAAACATTAAACCCAGTTCCCTAACAATCGGTTTAAAGTTATTTCCACCATGCCCATTGAACAATAGTAGCTTTCTAATTCCCTGTCTATCCAAAACAGTTACCAAGTCTTTCAATATTGCCAATTGGGTAGACGGATTTAAATTCATATCCAAATAAATATCCTTTTGCCCTGTATTGACACCGTAAGGTATAGTGGGCAAAATAATTACTTTTTTACCCTTTTCCCATGCAATCTTACCCGCAGCTTCAACCATATTTTCAGCTTGGTAGTTATCTGTGCCATATGGCAAATGATAATTATGCGCTTCTGTTGCACCCCACGGTAATACCGCCAGTTCTATATTTTCATCCTTTAAATGATTCCAATTTGTTTCTGCTAGTATATATGGTCGTATCATAGTATTAAAGATACTATATACGCATAAAAAAACCCTTGAATAAATTCAAGGGTCTGTATATTATTTACATAATGTAATGTAATTACAGGACTTTTTTACCAGATATAATGTTGTATAGAATTACAATAACTGCAATCACCAATAAAATATGTACTAAACTACCGGTTGCAAGTCCAGGAACAATTCCTAACATTCCCAATAACCATATAATTATACAAATAACTGCTACTAACCATAATAGACTTCTCATAATGTGTGTTTTTTAGATTGTTTATATGACAAAGTTAAAGGCATTAGCCCTATACCCTTAACTCAAACGAATTGATTACTAGCTCTAAATCAACGCCATACCATCAACACACTGCACTACAAGTACTAAAAACCAACCACTTACATTAAATTTTCCTTAAAAAAATCAATGGTTCGCGACCATGCCAATTCTGCTGCCGGTTCGTCATACCTTGGAGTAGACGTATTATGAAAACCATGATTAACATTTGGATAGAAATAGGCTGTATTTTCTTTACCCAACTCATTAAGCTTTTTTTCATATTCAGGCCATCCGGCATTTACCCGTTCGTCCAAACCTGCGTATTGCAGTAATAAAGGAGCGATTATATCTTCTATTCCTTCCTTAGGCTGACCACCATAAAATGGAACCGCAGCTGCCAATTCTGGCACTTTTACTGCCATCATATTAGAGATCCATCCACCAAAACAAAAACCTACAACCCCTATCTTACCTGTGCACCCTTCATGATTCTTTAAATAGTTGAATGCCGCAATAAAATCCTCAAGCATTTCATTTCTGTCTCTTTTACGTTGCATTTCCCTACCTTCATCATCATTACCCGGATAACCACCTAACGGACTCAAAGCGTCTGGGGCAATCGTGATAAAACCCGCCAGGGCAGCTCTTCTTGCCGTATCCTCAACATACGGATTTAAACCTCTATTTTCATGTACCACCACTATACCCGGTAACTTTTCGTCAGCTAATTTTGGTTTTGAAAGTAACGCCTTAATCTCACCACCGCCTTTTGGCGAATCATAGGTAATAAAACCAGAATCAAGATCAGGGTTGTTTTTATCGACCAATAACGTAGTTTCGTAATTAGGCATTAAAAAACTCATTAACGAAGGTACCGTAATACCTCCTACCGCATACATTGATAGTTTTTGCACAAAGTCTCGTCGTTCTAGTTTATTATGGGCATAGGCATCGTAGAGATCGAACACTTCTTGTTTAATATCCTCTTTTCTTAATGATTTCATTTTCAAAGCTTTTTGGTTCTATTTAAAATTACAAAAAGCACTTGAGTGCGTCCATGATTTTAACAATAGAAAAAGCCTCACTCCCAAAAAATGGGAATGAGGCTTTGTTATATATTAAAAAATATTAGCCTAAACTTGCTAAACTCTTTTCTAAAGTTTCAATTTTAGCCTCGGCATCAGCTAATTTTTGACGCTCAATTGCTATTACCTTTTCAGGGGCATTATTGACAAAACGCTCATTAGATAATTTCTTCTGAACAGACTGTAAGAATCCTTTGGTATATTTCAACTCTTCATTAATCTTCACAATTTCAGCCTCAATATCTATAGCACCTTCCATAGGCACAAAGTATTCGTTACTCTTTACCCTAAATGTCAATGCACCTTCTAACTGCTCTTCTGTATAAGCAATATCAGAAACATTGGTAAGTTTTGATATGACAACATCAAAACGATCGCTCACCTTTTCGGTATTTAAAACAGATAATTCCAATGCTTCTTTCATAGGAATATTCTTGTTCTTTCTTATAGTTCTAATCCCGGCAATAACCTCAGCGGCAAAATCGAACTCTTCCAATAATTGTTCATCTATTTTACCTATTGTTGGCCACTTTGCAATCACCAATGCTTCGCTCTCGCTTCTTTTTGAAATATGCTGCCACACCTCCTCGGTCAAAAATGGCATGAACGGATGTAACAATTTCAAGTTCTGCTCAAATAGCTGAATTACCTTATCAAAAGTAATTTTATCAATAGGTTGCTGGTATGCAGGTTTAATAATCTCCAATAAAGAAGAACTATAATCATCCCAAACCAATTTATAAATTGACATTAAAGCATCGGAAATACGGAACTTGCTAAAGTGATCCTCAATCTCTACCAAGGTCTTGTTCAATTTAGACTCGTACCACTCTAAACCAAGTTTTGATGCTTCGGGCTGTGGTATATCTGCAACTTCCCAACCTTTAACCAATCGGAAACCGTTCCAAATTTTATTGGCAAAGTTTTTTCCTTGCTGACACAGATCTTCATCGAACATTAAATCGTTACCTGCCGCCGAACTTAGCAACAAACCAACGCGTACGCCATCCGCTCCATAATCTTCAATTAATTTTAATGCATCTGGCGAGTTCCCCAAAGATTTAGACATCTTGCGGCGCTGCTTATCCCTTACCAAGCCTGTGAAATAAACATTCTCAAAAGGTTTCTTACCTTTAAACTCATACCAGGCAACTATCATTCACCCAGAAGAATAGAATATCCGGACCCGTAACCAAATCGTTGGTAGGATAGTAATAATTAACCTCTTCATTATCCGGATCCATAATGCCTCCAAATACACTCATAGGCCATAACCAAGATGAAAACCAAGTATCTAGCACATCGGCATCTTGCCTTAAATCACTTTCCTGCAAATCTGAATTGCCAGATTTCTCCTTTGCCAGTTCTAAGGCCTCCTTTAAATTAGCGGCAACCACAAAATCTTCTTGACCGTCACCAAAATAGAACGCCGGTATCTGTTGTCCCCACCACAATTGTCTAGAGATGTTCCAATCACGAACGTTCTCCATCCAATGGCGATATGTATTTTCAAATTTCTTTGGATGCAGTTTTACATCTCCACTTTCCAACACTGCTTCTAAAGCGGGTTTTGCCAAATCTTCCATTTTTAAAAACCACTGATCAGACAGTTTAGGTTCTATGACAGCTTTGGTTCTTTCTGAGGTACCTACTTTATTGATATGGGTTTCGGTTTTTACCAAAATACCCTTTTCCTCCAATTCTTTTGAGATTTCTTTTCTAACTACAAAGCGATCTTTACCCTCGTAATGCATACCAAAACTATTTAAGGTGGCATCATCATTAAAGATATCTATAGTCTCCAAGTTATGCTTTTCGCCTAGCGCTTTGTCATTTATGTCATGCGCAGGTGTCACCTTTAAACAACCGGTCCCGAACTCCATATCAACGTATTCATCTTCTATAATAGGTATTACCCTATTACAAATAGGCACAATAACGTTTTTACCTTTTAAATGAGTAAAGCGCTCATCGTTAGGGTTAATACATATAGCAGTATCACCCAAAATAGTCTCCGGTCTTGTAGTAGCAATGGTCACTTTTTCATCTGAACCTTCTATGGCATATGACAAATAGTACAACAAACCTTGTTTTTCTTCATACACCACTTCTTCATCAGACAATGTTGTTTGCGCCTCTGGATCCCAATTTACCATACGATAACCGCGATAAATCAACCCTTTATTATAAAGGTCTATGAACACTTTTATAACACTATCATATCTTTCTTGATCCATAGTGAACGCGGTACGGTCCCAATCACAAGAACAGCCCAATTTCTTTAACTGCTCTAGTATGATACCTCCATACTGGTGTGTCCAGTCCCAAGCATGTTTCAAAAACTCTTCCCTTGTAAGGTCATTTTTATTGATACCTTGCTCTTTTAATTTAGCCACCACTTTTGCCTCTGTAGCAATAGATGCGTGATCCGTACCAGGTACCCAGCATGCATTTTTACCTAATAAACGAGCTCTTCTGATCAATACATCTTGTATAGTATTGTTCAGCATATGCCCCATATGAAGAATACCGGTTACGTTTGGTGGTGGTATTACAATACTATAAGGTTCCCTATCATCGGGAACCGAATGAAAATATCCGTTTTTCATCCAATACTCATACCATTGAGATTCTGTGGACTGCGGATTATATTTTGAAGGAATTTCCATATTTGGAACAGTTTTTGAATAAATAAATATGTGGTTATTAAAAATAAAGCCGAACTGACATTCTAACGGTCATTTCAGCTAAATTTTACCTAAAATTAAATACGAAACAAAAATAAGTAACGTTAGAGTATAACAAAAGGATTTTGAGGTTGATCTGAAAAGATTTAATTTTGAAATCCACCCAAAATTAAAAATGATGAAAAAAATAGTACTTGTATTATTTGTAGGCTTACTAGGATTTAGCTTGACCGCTCAAGACACTGCGGCCAAAATAGAGTTTAAGTCAGAAACGGTTGATTATGGTGAAATAGCAAAAGGTTCTGACGGAGTTAGAGTTTTTGAATTTACCAATACCGGTACTGCTCCGCTTATTGTAAGTAAAGTAAGTTCTAGCTGTGGATGCACAATTCCAAAAAAACCGGAAGATCCAATTTTACCAGGTAAAACAGGTGAAATTCAAGTTAAGTATGATACTAACAGAGTTGGACCTATTCGTAAAGCGATTACGGTAATATCTAACGCAGATACACCAACAAAAGTTTTAAAGATCAAAGGGGAAGTAAAAGCTTCTACCGGTACCAAATAAAAATTACTGTTGTAAAATTAAAAGCCCAACTGAAAAGTTGGGCTTTTTTTGTCTTATTGATCATCGAAAAGGGGTTTTAACTCAAAGCTGAACAACAAATCATTGTCATAACGCTCTACCAAAACCTTTATCCTATTATCTTTGTTTACATTGAGCATGTGCATAATCTCTTGTAATTTGTATCTATGAATACGCTTACCATTTACTGCTAAAATTACATCGCCCTCACGTAACCCTGCTGAATGTGCCGGACTCCCTTGACGAATTCCCGATACAATTATCTCTGGCACCAAACTCAACCTTGTAGCTCCTTGAAGCAAGATTTGAACATCTCCATAAGATTTTGCATTACTATTTACAATACCGTTAGCATCGGTAATTCTTTCTGAAACATACCGCATACCGGCATGTTGAAGATCAATACCACTTACATTATACTGAAATAGTTTACCAAAGTTTGAATTCTTGGTAAGTATGAGCTTTTCATTAGCATAATCAAACACCACATGAAAGCGCTTTATAATCTCCCCACCAAGACTGCCATTTCTACCACCAAAATCGGAAATAGAATTAAATGTTTCCATATCAGGAAATGCCGCCTTGGCATCGCTCAAAATAAAATCAGAAATCTTTAAATGATTTATTTTGGTTCTCTTTCCAAAAATATCTCCTGCCAAACCTTTGCCAAGAAAATCCTGATAGTGTTTTTTTGGAAGTTGAATTCTCTCATCTTCAAACAACCAAACCGCGTCACTACTACCCGTATCCAACAATAACTTGACAGGAATTTCATCGGTTTTATTGATCATCACATGAGCATCTAAATATGCCTTCCTTCTAATTACCGACATATCCACTACCCTAGTATGCTTAGACGTTTTATATGTATAAAGCGCTGGATCATAAAACTTAATGGTCTTTTTGATATAGTTGACATCCACAACAAAATCCCTAAACAAATCATACCCAATAATACCATGCACAGGAATACCTAGACTTGGAGAAAAATTAATTCCAGCATCCATCACTACATAAATATTTTGATAAAGGTTCTTTACACCACCCAGTTCCACTCTATTATTGGTAGACTTTAATGCGTTAATGGGATCACCTTCCCCTAAACCGTTAATGGTTATCTCCGTAACATTATTTAACTGAATGGAATCTTGATCCGCCAAATTGAACAGTATGGGCGTGCCCACACCAG